>JBFXAT010000046.1:0-36135 GCA_050183995.1 Vicinamibacterales bacterium | reverse complement strand
AGAATGTCCGACGCCCAGCGGAACACGTCGCGCCCAGCGACCACGCGCCGCATGCTCCGCATCCGCTTCTGCCGCTCGTCGACGTGCATGTCGAGCGCGCGGCACAGCGCGTCGGCGAAGGCGTCCACGTCGTATGGGTTGATGATCAGCGCCTCGTCGAGCTCCTGCGCGGCGCCGGCCAGCGCGCTCAGGACCAGAACGCCATCCTCGTCTTCGCGCGCAGCCACGAACTCCTTCGCGACCAGGTTCATCCCGTCGTGCAGCGAGCTGACGATGCAGAAGTGCGCGAGGCGGTACAACGCCACCAGACCGGTCAGGTCGAGCGCCGCCTTGTGGTAGTAGACCGGCGGCGGAAGGCCCGGGATGCCATGCCGCGCGTTGATCTCCGCCACCTTCCGGTCGATCTCCGATGCGATGGCGCCGTAGCTGTCCAGGTCGGAGCGTGACGGGACGCCGACCTGCACGAACGTCAGCCGGCCCCGCAGGTACGGCCGGCGGGCGAAGACGCGGTCGAGCGCTTCGAGCCGCTCGGGGATCCCCTTTGTATAGTCCAGCCGATCGACGCCCAGGCCCACCATTGCACCGCGCAGCCCGAAGGCCTCCACGAGCCGCTGCTGTGTCTCGATGACCGCCGGCGTTCCGCCCACGAGTTGAATCCGGTCGTAGTCGACGCCGATGGGGACCGACACGACGCTCGTGACGTGGCCCTTGTAGCGGAGCCGCTCGCCGTCGGCCTCCAGCTCGATGCCCAGCACCTCATCTGCCGCCAGGACGAAGTTGCGGCGGTCCCGCTCGAGCTGGAATGCGAGGAGGTCGTTCGCCAGCAGCCCCTCGAGCAGTTCGGTCTGCCAGGGGCAGATCCCCAGCCGGTCCGGATACGGCCACGGGATGTGCCAGAAGAGTGCCGTGCGGCACGCGGGACGCCTGGCCCTGAGCCGCGCCGCGACGAGCGCGAGGTGATAGTCCTGGATGAACACCGGAGTCTCGTCGGACGTGAGCTCCGAACCGATCGCCTCCGCGAACTGCTCGTTGACCGCCTGATAGGCGAGCCAATCCTCCGTACGGAACTTCGGACGGACGTCCACCAGATGACAGAGGGGCCACAGCCCCTCGTTGGCAAAGCCGCCGTAGTACGCCTCGTACTGCGCGCGATCGATCCAGAGCCGTCTGAGCGCGTAGGAGGGTTGGTCGGGCGGCACCGCCACCTTGTCGTCCGGCCCGACGACCTCGCGATCGGCGTTGCCGTCGGCGTACGCGATCCACACACCACCCCGCTCACGCATGAGCGCGTCCAGCGCGACCGCGACGCCACCGGTCGCGTGGGCGACGCGGATGCCCCCCTGGTCGTCGAAGCTGTGCAGAAACGGCTCCCGGTTGGAGACGACGATCAGCGGCCTCGCCGACGTGCCCTCGATCTCCCCCGCCCGGCTCAGACCCACTCGAAAGAGCGCAGGCCCCACCAGTTCGTCGATCGCGATGACGGCGACGAGCAGCAACTGCAGCCGCGCGCCCCACCCCGGGAACTCGAGCGCAATCACGGAGGCGAGCCCCAGCGTGATGCCGGCCTGCGAGATCAGTCCACTCCAGACGAAGCTGGCGATCGATGGGTCGATCCGTGCCGTCCGCAGACCGGCCATGACGCCGAGTCTGATGAGAGCCAATCGAGCCGCGACGAGCGCCACTGCGATCCCGCCGGACACGAGCAGCGTGTTGAACTGCAGCGAGACCCCGATCGACACGAAGAAGACGACCAGTACCGGAAGCGCCCCCCGCTGAATGGCGGTCTTCAACGCGTCGCCCTGCGGCATCGCCACGTTCTGGATGACCATGCCGGCGGTCATGGAGGCGAGCAGCGGCTCGACACCCCCGAAGGCGCCCACCTGACTGAGGACGACGCAGAAGCCGAGCAGCGTCAACGTCACCTCGCGCGCCACATAGCGGAGGTAGAGGGCGAACAACGCTCCGGCGAGGGCGCCGAACGACACCGCGCCGCCGATTTCCCACGCGAGCCGCGTCAGCACGCTCACCGGCGCGCCGGTGTCGTCGGCGAGCGCCAGCCGCGCCAGCTGCATCGACAACGAGAACAGCACCAGCACGACCAGGTCGGCGAGGACCACAATCGCGAGCACCAGTTCGCTCACTCTCCCCCGCGCGCCCGTCTCCGAGATCACGGCGGCGGTCATGGTCGGCGAGAAGCTGATCACGATGACCACGAACAGGCACACCATCGCCAGCTTGCCTGCGCCGGCAGCGTCGGGCGCGATCGGCAGCCAGGGCCACGCCACCCACAACACGAGGAAGATCCCCGCCATCGCGACGGCCATCATCGCGATGAGCATGCGGACGATGTCCGAACCGCGCCGCTCGAGGCGTTCGAAGTTGAGCGCCAGCCCCGCGATGAACGCAATCAGCGTCGTCGCGATGCCGTTGATGGTCTGCAGCTGGCGCGCCATCGGGGCGGTGATGAGATTGCCGAGATAGGGTCCGACCAGAAGCCCGAACAGGAGATACCCGGTGAGACGCGGAAGCCGGAACCGGCGCAGCACCTCGCCCGCCGCCATCGCGGCGACGAGCGTGAACCCGAGCGCCAGGAGGATGCCGGACAGCTCGGCCGCGCCGCGCGGCCCAATCGTCCGGATGCACGCGAGCGTCGCGACGACGAGCGCAAGGGCGCCGAGGCGCTTCATGCCCTTGCCTCCTGCGGCGACACCAGCAGCGCCAGCAGATCGGACAGCACCGCGCCGACGACGACGATGCTGACGAGCGCTTCGGCCGCCGTGCCGCCATCGAGAGCCGTGAAGGCGCTCAACGCGAACGCCGCGCCACCTGCCCCCGACGCCAAGAGGCCGAGTCCGACGCGTGAATCGAGCCCGGGCACGACGCCCGCCGCAAGCGCACCGCCGGCGACCTTGCCCCCAACCCTGACGAGCGCGAACACGCCCCCGAGCGCCGCCATCTCAACGGTGATCGACGCGCGTGCGCCTGCAACGACCAACAGCAGCACGACGACCGGGTGCTGCAGGTACTGGAAGTCGCGGGCCAGTCGGTCGCGGCCGCCGCCGGTGCTCGCATTCCAGGTCGCCCCGGCGAGCATGCCCACGAGCAGCGCCGACGCCGAGAGATACGCGGCCACGCCGGTCAGGAGCAAGAGCGTCCCCATCGCGTAGACGCGCTGCTCGTCTTCCGAAGCGGTCTCGGCGACGAGGAGCGACCCGGCGAACGCAATCACGGCTGCCAGCAGCACGGCGGTCGCGAAGAGCGCAACGGCGTCGACCGCCGACTCCCCCGCCGCGACGGCGAGCAGCACGCCGCCGGCCACGATCGGGAGCAGATCGTCGAGGTCTCCAAGCCGGCCCGCAACCGTGGGGCTGTCTCCAGTGGTCGGCGTGGCGGATCCGCCCGCCGCGACGCCGAGCATCCATGGAAGCAGCGCGAGCCCCGGCCAACTCCACCACGGACGTGTCGCGAGCGCAACGAACACCAGTGACACACCGAGGAGCGTGAGGCCGCTCTCGAGCGAAGCGCCAGCAACGGGCCGCGGCACGCGCGAGCGCCTGACCAGTTCGATGTCGAGGCCGATCAACACGCCGAGCGCCACGAGCGCCGCGGTGGTGGCCGGCTGCAGGGCGGCAAGCACCGGAGGCGTGAGCAGCCCCAGACCGAGCGGTCCGACCGCCGCGCCGACCAGCAGCAGCGCGGACGCGGGCATCGGCGCACTCGCGAGCCCGAGCGCCAGCCGCCGCGACATCCACCGCCCGCGCGTGACACCCGAGGCGCCGCCCAGCCTCGAGTCGATCGGATCGAGGCCGCCGACGTCGAGTGCGCGCTGCGCCGCTTCCTTCACCAGGACTTCTCCACCGCGAGCACCAGATGGGCGCCACTCCTTGCGATCGCCATTGCGAGCGGGCGATCTTCGGGCGCGTCCGAAAACGCCCTCGCGATCTGCGCCGGCGCAGGCGCCGTGGTACGGCCAATGGCCAGCACGATGTCGCCGGCCCGCAGACCGGCGTGCGCGGCAGCTCCTGCGGGATCGATGCGCACGACTTCGCTGCCCTCGCCTCGCCGCAGGCGGAATGTCGCGCCCAGCGGGACCGACGTGCGCCGCGCCGGGGGCTCCGCGGCGGTCACCGTCACGGGCCGTGGCTCACCGCTGCCCCGCCGCACACGAAGTTCGAGCGTCGACCCGACGTCGAGGTGGTCCATCGCCACGTCCCACTGCTCGCGCGTCGACAGCACCTCGCCGCCGATCGCTTCGACGACGTCGAGCGGCTCCAGCAGATGGGCTGCGGGTCCAGCCGGGTCCACCCACGCCACGACCAGTCCGCGATCCACGCCGACCGCCGCGGCCACGAGCGGAGTCATCTCCTGAACGGCGACACCGGGCACACCCCGCGTCCGGTTCGCACCCGCCAGCACGGTTCCGCCCACTTCGAAGAGCACGTCCGCCGGCACGAGGGTCCGCTCGCCCCCGCGCACGACGACGGCGCCCGCCAGAAGCCCCTCGTCCGTGAAGAGCAGGCCACCATCTGCGATTGCGGTCGACGCGGGCACGCGCCACACACTCCTGGGCCACCTGGGCGCCTGCAGCGGCGTGAAGGCGCCCACGAACACGGGCCGGAACGACACATCGTCGCGCATCGCTTCCGCGGCAATCACGAACCGCGCGCTCGGACCTCGCTGCGGCAGCCAGGGCGATGGGCCGGGACGCACGCCCGGCGGCACGCGAACGACGGCGAGACCCGTGCTCGCGTCGGAGGCGACGATGGGGGGCGTGGCGGTGTAAGTGTCCTCCCCAGGCGGCGCAACCACGACGGCGTGCTCCGTGTCGATCCGGACCCCTAGCCGCGTCGTCGCGCGGATCGCCGGATCGGCGACCCGGGGCGCAAACGTCACGCGGACGAGCGTCGGACCGACCTGCGCTTCGAGATCCGCAACGACCGAGGCCATCGCCTCGAAGGGGGTCGGCGCGGCCAGCTGCGCGAGAACGGGCGGAACCGGATTGGGATTTCGCGGCTGGTTAGGAAAGCGCAGACGCGCCAGGACCCACAGCGACGCCAGCGAGATCAGGACGATGCCGAGCAGCAGACGTGTTTCGCGCGAGACGCGATGGGACTGGCGTTCCATAACTGACGGATCGAGTCGTGCTCACCGTTGAGCCAGTGTATACCGCGGCGCAGCCGATGGCAGCTCAGCCGCACCGCCAGCTGAACCACTGACGATCCCTAAAATGGTCTCATGCAACTACGACACGCACGCCTGTGTCTCGACTGTGAGGAGGTGCACGGCTCCACGCGCTGTCCCGCCTGCACGTCCGAGAGCTTCGCCTATCTTGCTCGATGGATCCCACCTGGCGTCACGCGCGGCGAGGCCGACGACACGCAGCCGGAGGGACCACCCGAGCCGAACGCGAGGGCGCGAGCGGACGGCGGATCGCCGGATGGCAAGGCCCTTCGGAGCGCCGGCTCGCTGCGGTGGGTCAAACGCGGCGTCGCGGGGGTCGCGGTGCTCGCGGTGACGCGCCTGCTCTGGAACGCCGGCCGCCCCGTGGGATGGTCGTCGGAGCCGTCGTCCTCCGACGCGCAAGACCGGTCGAGCGACGAGTCGTTCTGAGACGAGCCTGCGTCCGACTTGAGGCGGCTCGAATCGGGGCCCTATAATCGCCCGACGTGCCACGCCAACTCCTCGTCGCCGCGTCGATGGCTCTCGCGGCCTGCTGCACGCCGTGGCTTGCGGCGGGCGCCCCGGCACCGTTGCTCATCGCGGCGGCATCCGACCTCCAGTCCGCGCTGCCGTCGCTGATCGCCGGCTTCGAGGCGGCACAGGGAGAATCGGTCCGCGTGTCGTTCGGGTCGTCGGGGCAGTTCGTCTCGCAGATCAGGAACGGTGCTCCGTTCGATCTGTTTCTCTCGGCGGATTCGGAGTACGCCCAGCAGTTGATCGACTCGGGGCACGCGGTGGCCGCCAGCCTGACGCCCTATGCCTCGGGACGGCTCGTGGTCTGGGCGCGACGCGACCGCGGAATCGACGTGAGGCCGGGCCTGCGTGTGCTGCTCGATCCGCGCGTCCGGCGGATCGCCATCGCCAATCCCGATCACGCGCCGTACGGTCGTGCCGCCGTGGCGGCCCTGCGCGCGTCGGGCCTGCTGGAGACCCTCCAGCCGCGCCTGGTGCTCGGCGAAAACGTGTCGCAGGCGGCGCAGTTCGTTCTGTCCGGCAACGCCGAGGCCGGGATCATCGCTCGATCCCTGGCTCTCTCGCCTGCGCTCCAGGACGCCGGCGTCTATGCGGACGTCCCCCCTGCGCTCCATCCACCGCTGCGACAGGCCGGCGTCGTGATCAGGACCTCGTCTCAGCAGGAGCGCGCGACGCGGTTTCTGCTGTTCCTGCGCGCGCCCGCGAGCGCCGCGCTGCTGCGGCGTTTCGGCTTCGAGGCGGCTCCGTGACCGCCACGGTCGACTGGGAAGCGGTCGGGCTGAGCGTCGAGTTGGCGGGCATCGTGACCGCGATCCTGCTCCTCGGCGGCCTACCGCTCGCCTGGTGGCTGACGTTCCGGCGCCGGCGCTGGACGTTTCTGGTCGAGTCGATCGTCGCGTTGCCGCTGGTGCTCCCGCCCACGGTGCTCGGCTTCTACGTCCTCGTGGCCATCGGCTCCAGGAGTCCGATCGGACGCGCGTGGGAGACGCTGACGGGCCATGGCCTGGCGTTCACGTTCGAAGCGCTCGTCGTCGCCTCGATCTTGTACAGCCTCCCTTTCGTCGTGCAGCCGATCGCCGCCGCGTTTTCCCAGGTCGATCCCGCCCTCCTCGAAGCCTCGACCACGCTCGGCGCCAGCGGCTGGCGCACCTTCACGCGTATCGTCGTCCCTCTTTGCCGAGACGGAATCCTGGCCGCAGCCGTTCTCGGGTTCGCCCATACTCTCGGCGAGTTCGGCGTCGTGCTCATGGTCGGTGGCAACCTGCCCGGCGTCACGAGGACGGTATCGATCGCCATCTACGATCACGTGCAGGCGTTCGAATACGGGGCGGCGAACCGGACCGCGCTGCTGCTGCTCGGCTTCTCGTTCGCCGCGTTGGCGACGGTGTACGGCCTGCTTCGCCGGCCGTGGAACGTGCGTCCCCACGCGTGAGCCGGCGATGACACTCCACGCCTCGATCCTGGTCCGGCTATCGGATCAGTTCGCGCTCGGCATTTCGATCGATGCGCCTCCAGGCATCACCATTGTCTTCGGGGCGTCCGGCTCCGGGAAATCGACGATGCTTCGGGCGATTGCCGGGCTGCAGCCGCTCGACGGGGGACGGATCATCCTCGGCGCGCGCACCATTGCCGATGTGGACGCCGGTGTTTCCGTACCCGCCCAGCACAGGCGTGTCGGCCTCGTGTCACAGGCCCTGGCGCTCTTCCCTCATCTCAGCGTGCGAGGCAACGTGGAGTACGGGCTGCACGGGATGCCGCGTGCCGAGCGCGACGACCGCGTCCGCGACATCGCGACGCGCTTTCGGATCGATCACCTGCTCGACCGGCGGCCGACGGCGATCTCCGGAGGCGAACGGCAACGCACGGCTTTGGCCCGGGCGGTCGTGACCGAGCCGGAGGCGCTGCTGCTCGACGAGCCGCTCTCCGCGCTCGATTTCGCGACGCAGTCGCACATCATCGAAGATCTCCAGGAATGGAATGCGGCGCGCCGCGTGCCGGTCCTCTACGTGACGCACTCGCACCGCGAGGCGTTCGCGCTCGGCCAGCGCGTCGTCGTGCTCGATCGCGGGCGGGTGCTCGCCAGCGGCACTCCGCACGAGGTCATCGATCTGCCGGCGCAGGAGACGATTGCCCGGCTCGTGGGGTTCGAGAATCTCTTCACCGCGCGCGTCCTGGCGCGCCGCGAGGTCTACGGCGTCATGGTGTGCGGGATCGAAGGGGCCGGTGTGGATCTCGAGGTGCCGATCGGAGTCGCTCAGCCGGATGCGAGAGTTCGAATCGCGATCAGCGCCGGCGACATCCTGCTCGCGGTTCAACGGCCCGATGGCCTGAGCGCACGGAACGTGATTCCCGGAGTCCTGACCGCGATGGCTGCCGAAGGAGCTCGCACGTCCGCGACGATCGACGCCGGCGTGCCGTTCGTCGTGCACCTGACGCGCGGCGCGGTCGAGTCGCTCGCGCTCGAGGTCGGTACCCGCGTGTGGCTGGTGATCAAGACGCACTCCTGCCGTCTCGTCTCGCTGTGATACGCTCCGATTCGGATCGAGTCGAGTGACATGGCTCTGCTGACTGTTCGCGCCGCCGCGCAGCGCCTGGGCGTCGGATACTCGACGCTCAAGCACTGGATCTACGAAGGCCGCGTTCGTACGACCCAGACGCCGGGTGGCCATCATCGGATCTCCGACGCCGAGGTCGACCGCCTGGTCGCGCGCCAGGGCGAGCGGCGCGGCGACGCGCGCCGGACCCCGCCGTCGGCCTCACCGACCGGCGTGATCGTCACGCTCAGCGGACGGAATCGCCTGTACGGTCATGTCGAGGAGATTCGAACCGACGGCCTGCTCGGACAGGTTCGCCTGCGAATCGGAGACCAGTACTTGACCGCTGTCATCACCGCCGACGCCATCCGCGACCTGAAGCTGCACCGCGGCGACGACGCCCTGGCGATCATCAAATCGACCGAGGTCATGATCGCTCGCGAAGCTCCCGCCCATGCGGCGCCCGTCCGGAGGAGACGATCTGCCAGGGGGCGCAGGCCTTAGATCGTGGGAACGATCGTGACGTCGGCCCTTCGCTGCGCACTTGTCGCGAGCGTGGTCATCGGCACGTGCCTGCTGGCGCCCGTCCACGTCGCCGCCGTCGACCTGCGCGACGTCCTGACCGACTACACCTACGCGACCTGGACCAGAAAGGACGGTGTGGCCGGCCCTGTGTGGGCCATCGAGCAGGACGTGAATGGGTTCCTGTGGCTCGGCACCGACAGCGCGCTCGTCCGGTTCGACGGCGTGCGCTTCGCGACATGGGAGTCGCTCGGCGGCCAGCCGCTGCCCCGCCTGCCCATCCGCGCGCTGCACGTGGCCAGCGACGGAGCGATGTGGATCGGCTACGGCGGCGGCGGCGGCCTCGTCTGCATTCGCGACCGGACGGTCACGGTCTATCTGGATGCCGAGGGTGTCGAAGCGATGGGCACGGTCACGGCCATCGTCGACGACGCGTCGGGTCGCGTCTGGGCCGCGGCCGGGACAGGGCTCTTCGAATTGCGCGACGGCAGGTGGACGCGTCTCGGCGCGCAGGAAGGGCTGCCGGAGGGCGGGCCGACCTACGTGTATCTCGACAGCTTCGAGCGGCTGTGGGTGAGCACCCTCGACGGCGTTTACCGCCGGGACAACGACGAGAAGATGTTCCAGCTGGTCCAGCAGCCATGGGATCGTCTGCGCACGGTGGCCTTCAGCGAAGATGCAAACGGCCGCATCTGGGCAACCGATTCACTGCAGGGCTTTCGCGCGGTGGGCGACAACTCGCCGTCGCTCCGCAGCGGGCAGGCGGGCCGAGGCTTCCGCATGCTGCACGACCGCAACGGAAACCTGTGGCTCGCGACAATCGGTCAGGGTCTTTGGCGCGCCAAGCGTCAAGGGGACAGCCTGGTGGTCGAGCGGACGACGCTGCTGACGGGCCTGTCGAGCGACGCCGTGCGCACGGTGTTCGAGGACCGCGACGGCAACATCTGGGCAGGGACGACCGACGGCGTGGATCGCCTGGTCGAACATCGCATCATCCCGCTCCCAGGCCTGGGGTTGGTGTCGACCATCGCCAGCCTCAAGAGCGGGCGCGTCTGGGCGGGCACCGCCGACGAGTTGATCGCTTTCGAACAGACGCCCGACGGCTGGCAGCCATCCATGACGAGGCTTCCCATCCGCGGCGCCGCCGCCCTCCGCGCCGCCGACGGCGCACACGCGTGGCTCTCGACGTCCACATCGCTCTACCGCCTCGACGGGAACACCGCGCACCTGATTCCGACGCCGCGCGGGACGCGTCCCTTCGTCATCGAGGCGCTGACGGTCGACCGGGACGGAGAGGCGTGGCTCGTCGCTGACGGCGGCGAGATCTACCGCACCGAGGCGGGCGCGCTGCAGCTGATCGACCGCATTCCGGATCTGGCGAAGACGCGCACGACCGCCGCGCTGATCGACCGGCGGAAGCGGCTCTGGATCGCGTATGCCGGTTCTCAGGTCGGCGTGCTCGCGGCACCCGGACAGTTCCGGTCGTTCGGTCAAGTCGGCTTCGGGGACACACCGCACTTCGACCTGTACGAGGACACCGAGGGGTCGATCTGGATCTGCGGCGGCGGCCTGAGCCGCTTCGACACCGACCGGTTCGTGTCCGTCGGTCGCAGCAACGGTCTGCCCCCGGGCGGGCCGTACACGATGATCGAGGACAGCGGCGGTAACCTCTGGGTCGCGACCGGCAACGGCATCATCCGGCTCGACCGGGCCGAATTCGATCGCGCCGCAGCGGACGCGCACTATCCGATGCGCTTCAATATCTACGACGCGTCGGACGGCCTCGCCGGGTACCCGGTCACGTTCAACGATCAGAACGCGGTCCGGGCCGCCGACGGCTCGTTGTGGTTTCTCACGAGCCGCGGCATCTCGATCGCGGATCCGCACCGGCTCCGTACGGAGCGGTCGACGCCGCTCGTCGCGATCGACGAAGTCCGGGCCGACGATGTGCGCATCGACGGCGCGGTGCTGCCGCCCGGCACGTCCAAGGTGGAGATCGACTACACGGCTCCGGAGCTCACGTCGCCGCTGAAGACCCGCTTCAGATACCGGCTCGAGGGATTCGACAGCGACTGGGTCGACGCCGGGACGCGCCGCCAGGTCCTGTACACGGGCCTCGCGCCGCGAGACTATCGCTTCCGCGTGGCGGTCATCCAGGACGACGGGCGCTGGTCCGAGGTGGAAGCCACGTGGGCCTTTGCGCTCCGGCCCCGCTTTTACCAGACGTGGTGGTTCTACGGCCTGTCCGCCTTGAGCGTGGCCGCAATCACCTGGGGCACCTGGCAGTTCCGCGTCCGCCAGCTCCGGCAGCAGTTCGCGCTCGTGCTGGGCGAGCGCGTGCGCCTCAGCCGCGAGCTGCACGACACGCTCCTGCAGAGCCTGGTCGGCGTGGCGCTCGAATTCGACGCCGTCTCCAAGACGCTCGACGTGTCGCCGAGGCTGGCGCGCGAGCGCGTCATCAAGATCCGCGAGCAGGTCGAGGAGTACATTCGCGAGGCCCGTCGGTCGATCTGGAGCCTGCGATCGCCGGCGCTCGAGACGGGCGATCTGATCGAGGCTCTGCGCGAAGCGGGGTCCCGCGTCACCGCTGGCCACGGAGTCACCTTCACCTTCGACCAGTCGGGCCCCGTGCGCCGGTTGTCGTCGAACGTCGAGCACCAGCTCCTCCGTATCGGCCAGGAGGCGCTGCTGAACGCAGTCCGGCATGCACAGGCGAGCGCCGTCGCGATGCGGCTGCACTACGACGAAGGAACGGTGGTGCTGAGCGTGGTCGACAATGGACGCGGATTCGACGTGCCGGCGGCGACGATCGGCACCACCGATCACTACGGGTTGACGACGATGCGCGAACGCGCCGAGCAGGCGGGCGGAGAGCTGCGAATCACCTCCGCTCCCGGCGCGGGTACACGAGTGGAGGCCACCGTGCCGATCACTCCGGCACCAGAGGAGTCTCACCGCTGAGCCATGGAACAGGAACAGGACATCATCCGAGTCATGTGCGTCGAGGACCATCGCATCGTGCGCGAGGGGCTCGCACTCATCATCAATCAGGAGCCGGACATGCAGATGGTCGGCTCCTGCGCCACGGTCGATGAAGCGATCGCGCTGTATCGATCCTGCAAGCCCGACGTCACGCTCATGGACCTGCGGCTCGGCGAGGCCAGCGGCGTGGACGCCATCAAGGCGATCCGCGCCGACGACCCGAACGCGAGAATCATCGTCCTGACCATGTACGAAGGCGACGAAGACATCTACCGCGCGCACCAGGCGGGCGCCACCACCTACCTGCTCAAGGACACCCTCTCGTCCGATCTGGTGCGGGTCGTCCGCGCGGTCCACGCCGGGGAACGGCCGGTCGTGGCGGAAGTGCAGGCGCGGCTCGCCGAGCGGGCGAGCATGCCGACGCTGACGTCGCGGGAGATCGAAGTCCTCCAGCTGATCTCACAAGGGCTTCGCAACAAGGAGGTCGGGGCGATGCTGGGCATCGCCGAAGGCACGGTGCAGATCCACGTGAAGAACATCTTCTCCAAGCTGCACGTGAACGACCGAACGGGAGCCGTGCAGGTCGCGGTGCGACGCGGCCTGATTCACATGCGATAGATCGCCGCCGTGCATACGCCCACGGATCCGTCCCCCCCGATGGCCGGGCTCGGCTATCCCTCGACGCGAGTCCACGCCGAGCGGACGATCGCGTTCGCTCGCGTCGTCCTGACCGGCACGGGGCTGCTGGCCGTCTGGATCGATCCCGACGAGCCGACCCGCTTCGCGCAGCTCACCTACACGCTCTACCTGAGCTACACGGTGTACGCGAGCGTGCTCTTCCTGATCACCCTCCGATGGGTGGGCGGCGAGTGGCTGCCGCGGCTGACGCACGCCGGCGACATCGTCGCGTTTTCGCTCTTTCAGTACCTGACGCTGGGCCCGTCCAGCCCGTTCTTCATCTATTCGATCTTCGCGATGTTCAGCGGCGCGATCCGATGGGGCTGGCGCGGCACGCTCATCACAGGCGCGACACTGATGGGGACGTACGTCGGAATGGCGGGCTGGTTCAGCTTCGGCGTCGGCCCGGCGTCGGGCTTCGACCTGAACCGGTTCATCATTCGCATGGCCCACATCGCCATCGCGACGGCAATGCTCGCGTATCTCGGCCGCTACGAGGCGCGACTCCGGAAGGAAATCGAGCGGCTCGCCCGGTGGCCCGCCCCGCTCGCCGGCGATCGGCAGAGCGCGACAGAGCGGCTCCTGGCGTACGCGGCCAGGCTGATGGGCGCGGGCCGGGTGCTGACGGTCTGGGAGGCGGCCGATGACGAACCGGCCCAGTTCGAAGCCCGTTGGACGAGCACCACCGGTCTGTCGCTGTCCCGTCTGGCTCCAGGCTCCCTGCCGGTGTTCGATGACGAGAGCGGTTCGTTCGCCAACGCGACCTTCTTCTGCGTCGGGCCCGTGCGGGAAGCGACCAGCATCCTGCTCGCCGGCAGCCGCGGCCTCACGCGGTGCCAGGGCATGCCGCTGCATCGATCGGTGCTCGCTCGGCTCGACGGCACCGGCATGGTCACGGCTCCGCTCCGCAGCGACCTCATCCGCGGCCGCATCTTCTTCCACGACGTCGGCATTCCGCCGGCCGAGGCGTTTCCGCTCACCGACGTGGTCGCGCGCGAGGTCGCTTCTTCCCTCAACCAGATGCACGCCGCGGAGCAGCGGCACGAGCTGGCGACGCGCGAGGACCGGATCCGCGTCGCGAGAGACCTGCACGACGGCGTGCTGCAAGGGCTCACCGGCGTCAGGCTCGAGCTCCGAGCGCTCGCGGCGAAGGCCGGACGGGGCGAGGACGTGCAGCAGCAGTTCGTGATGCTTGAGCGCGCGCTGGCCATGGAACAACGCGAATTGCGGCTCTTCATCGATGGGCTCGAACCCAGCTCCACCACGCGCGACGACGTGCGGCCGCTCGCGACCCGCCTCGACTCGGTCCGCGAACGGATCGCGCTGGAGTGGAAGACGCCGGTCACGATGCGCATCCACCCGCAGATCGGCTCACTGCCTGCGGCGGTCGAAGATGCCGTCCCGCTGATGGTGCACGAGGCGACCGTGAACGCGCTGAAGCACGCGCAGCCGTCGCGCGTCTCGGTCGAGGTGGACGTCGCCGAGAACCGCCTCCGCGTCGCGGTCTCCGACGACGGCCGCGGATTTCCCTTCAAGGGGCTCTACGAGCACGGGGCACTGGCCGCCTCGCATCTCGCGCCGCGCAGCCTGCTCGATCGGGTGTCGGCGCTGCACGGCAAGCTGTCGATCGATTCGAGCACGACCGGCTCGCGTGTCGAGATGTCGCTTCCGTTGTAGGATTTCGTTGTGCCCATTCGAGTGGCCATTGCCGACGATCACGCGATCGTGCTCCACGGCCTGAAGCGACTGTTCGACGCCGAACCGGACTTCGAGGTCGTGGAGTGCTGCACCAACGGCGAAGCCGCGGTCGAGAGCGCGAAGCGCGGCGGCCTCGACGTCCTCCTGCTCGACGTGAAGATGCGCGGGATGAGCGGCATCGACGTTCTCAACGCGCTCGCGTCCCAGGGTGTGGCCTGTCCGACGGTGCTGCTCACTGCTGCAATCTCCGATGCCGATGCGCTCGCAGGCCTCAGGCTCGGCGCGCGAGGCATCGTCCTGAAGGAGTCCCCGCCGGACACACTGCTCGAATGCCTCCGGCACGTGCATCGCGGCGAGCAGTGGATCGACGACGACACGCGTGCGCGCATCGACGAGCTCGGCCGGCGCGAGACGCTGGGCGGCGAGCCGCGTGGCCTCACCGCCCGCGAGAGCGAGATCGTGCGGATGATCGCCCAGGGGCTCCGGAATCGCGCCATTGCCGAGCGACTCTCGATCTCGGAAGGCACCGTGAAGATTCACCTGCACAACGTGTACGAGAAGCTCGGCGTCGATGGTCGTCTGGCGCTGATGCTCTACGCGCAGCAACGTGGCCTCATCTGACGCGACCGCGCGGCTGCGAGCCTCGGGCCTGCTTCGTGACGCCTGTTTCATCGGCGGACGGTGGGTCCCCGCGCGAAGCGGCGCGACGCTGAATGTGGACGATCCGGCCACCGGCGCCGTCATCGGCACCGTGCCCGACGCCGGTTCCGCCGAGTGCCGGGCCGCGATCGACTCCGCCGCAGCCGCCTTCCCCCTCTGGCGGGAGCACACCGCCAAGGAGCGCGCGGCGCTGCTCCGCCGCTGGTTCGACCTGATCCTCGCGCACGCGGAGGATCTCGCGGCGTTGATGACCTGGGAGCAGGGGAAGCCGCTTGCCGAGTCCCGTGCCGAAGTCGCATACGGCGCCGCGTTCATCGAGTGGTTCGGCGAAGAGGCGAAGCGCGCATACGGCGACGTGATCCCGGCGCACGCCCGCGACCGGCGGATCCTCGTCCTCAAGGAGCCGGTCGGCGTCGTTGGATGCATCACACCGTGGAACTTCCCCGTCGCGATGATCACGCGCAAGGTCGGTCCGGCGATCGCGGCCGGCTGCACGGCGGTGGTGAAGCCGGCGTCACAGACGCCGCTCTGCGCGCTCGCGCTCGCCGAACTTGCCAGCCGTGCAGGACTGCCGTCCGGCGTCCTGAACGTCGTAACCGGATCCGCACGCGCGATCGGCGGCGAGCTGACCTCCAACCCCCTCGTGCGCAAGATCTCCTTCACCGGCTCGACCGCCGTCGGTAAGGTGCTGATGGCGCAGTGCGCGGACACGGTGAAGAAGGTGTCGCTCGAGCTCGGTGGCAACGCCCCGTTCATCGTGTTCGACGACGCCGATCTGGACCGGGCGGTCGAAGGGGCGATCGCATCCAAGTATCGCAACACCGGTCAGACGTGCGTGTGCGCGAACCGCTTTCTCGTCCAGGCCACCGTCTACGACGCGTTCGCGGACCGGCTGGCCGATGCCGTCGATCGGCTGGTCGTCGGATCCGGTTTCGACCCCGGCGTCACCCAGGGACCGCTCATCGATGATGCGGCGGTTGCGAAAGTCGAGGCGCACGTGGCCGACGCCGTCGCCCGCGGCGCGCGGGTGCTGCGCGGCGGACGCCGCGCCGATCTGGGTCGCCGCTTCTTCGCCCCGACGGTCCTGACGGAGGCGACCGACGCGATGGCGCTCGCGCGCGAGGAGACGTTCGGACCGGTTGCACCGTTGTTCCGGTTCGAGACCGAAGCCGATGCCGTCCGCCTCGCGAACGCCACGGAGTTCGGTCTGGCCGCGTATTTCTACGGGCGCGACGTGAGCCGGATCTGGAGAGTCGCCGAAGCGCTCGAGTACGGAATCGTCGGGGTCAACACCGGCCTGATCTCGACCGAGGTGGCACCGTTCGGCGGCATGAAGGAGTCGGGCATCGGCCGCGAAGGATCCAAGTACGGACTGGACGAGTACTTGGAGGTGAAGTACATATGTCTCGGAATCTGAGGGTGTGTGGGTCGGCGTCTCGAGGGCCTGCTCATGAGGGTGTGGTTCCGAAGGCCGACGACTGAACGATTCGACGGTTGAAGGTTTCAGCTCGCGTCAGCCTGCCTCTCGCGTCAGCCGCCACTCGCTGCCCGGGCAGTCCCGCTCGCTCGTGCAGTAGAGTATGCTGTTCCGCTCTCACAACCGTACCTGAGATAGGATTACCCCGCCGTGCACGCTGACCTCCAGGAAGCCATCGACTTTCACAACGCCATCATCGAGGAAGGCGGCAAGGCGCTCGTCGGATACGAGACCGCGAAGGCGCTCGCCAACGTCGTCCTCCTGTCGGAGATTCCGACGACCTACGACAAGCGCGAGCAGCGGCAGGTGAACGCGGGCAACCTGCTCCTGCGCGGGGTGCCTGGCGTCGGCAAGACGTTCTTCGGGGTGATTCTGGCGGCGATCAGCAACGCGAAATTCGCCCGGTTGCAGGGACGAGCGGACCTGCAGCCGACCGAAGTCGTCGGATTTCAGATGATCAACCCGGCGACCGGCGCGCTGGTCACCGAATTCGGCCCGATGGCCTCGGCCGAAGTCATCCTCCTCGACGAGATCAACCGAATTCCGCTCAAGTCCCAGAGCGCCTTCCTCGAAGGCCTGCAGGACCGCACCGTCACGGTCGGCAAGGAGACCTACGAGTTGCCGGCGTTCAGCTTCGCGATCGCGACAATGAACCCGGTCGAGCTCGGACAGGGCACCTTCCCGCTCTCCGAAGCGGCAACCGATCGCTTCGCCATCATGATCAACATCGGCTATCTCCCTTCCGAGGAGGAGGAGAAGCTGGTGAACTTCGACTTCAAGCGGGTGCGGCTCAACAGCCTGATGGCGAAGGAGCGCATCATCGAGCTGCGCGCGCGCATCAACGAACAGGTGTTCCTGCACGAGCGGCTCGGCAAATACGTGCAGCGTCTGGTCGCCGCCACCCGCCCATACAACCCGGACACCGACTGGCGCGTCCACTCGCCGTCCGACCTCGTCGAACGGGGCGTCGATCTCGGGGCCTCGCCGCGCGCGATCATCGCGTGGGGCCGCCTTGCGAAAGTCTGGGCGCTGCTAGCCCACCATCGCACCGAGGTGTACCCCGAGGACATTCAAGAGCTCGCCCCGTATGTGCTCGGCCATCGCATCTGGCTCGGGCCGCATGCGGCCAGCCACGGCCTGTCGAGCGAGGCGGTGATCGAGGACATCATCGCCAAGGTGCCCGTTCCATGAGGACGCGCGACCACGAGGAGCTCGCGCCCCTCGTCAACCTCGCCGACATCAGCGAGATCGAGCTGGTCATCTTGAAGCGCATGCGCGAGATGACGCTCGGCGACCATCGCAGCCGCTCCCAGGGGTCCGGGTTCGACTTCCAGGGTCTCCGTGAGTGGCAGGCCGGGGACAAGTTCTCGTACATCGACTGGGCGCAGTCGTCCCTCACGAATTTTTCCCCACTGGTCGTCCGCGAATTCGAGCAACCGAGCACCGCCACGGTCATGCCCGTGGCCGACTTCTCGCCGTCGACGCGGTGCGGTGTCGGCGGCGTTCCAATCGCCGCAGCCATCGCCAGGGCGGTCGCCACGATCGGCATGTCCGCGGTCTTCTTTCAGGACCCCTTCGGCCTGGTCACCTTCGACCGCGGGTTCCTCCATCTCGCCGCGTTGCGGCCGATGCTCGGCAAGAGCCATGTCGTGCACTGCGTCGACGCCTACCAGTATCAGAGGGGCCTGCAGTCGGTTCGGCGCAGCGGCACGATCAGCACGTCGCTCGGCGGCTTCGTTCGACGCCAGGCGATGCTCCCGGTCATCTCCGATTTCCTGTTCGACGATGTGGACGAGGTGCTGAAGGAGCTGTCGCTCCTCGCCGTCACGCACGACGTCTTTCTCGTCCTCATCGACAGCGCCTTCGCGTTCGAGCTGCCGAACGTGTCGGCCGGCTGGATCGAGATCATGGACGTCGAGACCGGCACCGCGAAGACGGTATCGAGGCGCCAGTACGCCAGGCTGGCCGATCGCGCACGTGACTGGCAGGCTCGGATACAGGCCGAGGCCAAGCGGCACGACCTGGACGTGGTGACCATCGGCCTGGACCAGGCGAAGTCCGACGTGGCCCTCAGTGAGTTCGTCGTCGAGCGACGGTTGCGAAAGACCCATGAGTAAACGGCTGCTGCTCTCCTGTCTCCTGCTGGCGCTGCCATCGGCGCTGGCGGCGCAGACGCCGGCGAACCCGGCTCCGGCGCCTGGCGAAATGGTGGAAGTCGACCCGATCCGCTGCTGGTGGTTCACCACGGCGGGCGCGGTGCGCATCGGCGAGACCTTCGACGTGTCGCTCACCTGCGCGGTGCTCGAGACCGAGGCGGTCTCGGTGGTCGTCGACGAGTCGAGGCTCGGCAACGCCGTCGTGCAGATGGCGCCGTTCGAAGTCGTCTCCGGCGCGCACCCCGCGGATCTGCACTCCGGGATGCGGCGCTTCTTTCAGTACGACTACCGCCTCCGGATCATCAATCCCGACGTCATCGGCAAGGACGTCGCGATTCCGGAGATCGGCCTGCACTACCGGGTGAACAGCCGGCTCGACGGGAACGCCGCCGTGCAGGGGCGGGACCTGCTCTACTTCCTGCCTCCGCAAGCGATCCGGGTGGCGTCGCTCGTGCCATCGGGCGCGACGGACATCCGCGACGCGACGGGCGCCAGCTTCTCCGCGCTCGACACGCTCCGCCTGCGCGCCGGCACCTTCAACATTCTGGGCACGGCGCTGATCGCGCTCGGCTCGGTCATGATCCTGCTGGTCCTCGTGCGCCTCGCTCGCGGAGCACGCGTCCGCACGCCTGCGGCCGAGCGTCAGCTGAGCGGAGTGCACCTGGTCGGCGTCGCGGCACGCGAACTGTCGGCGGTTTCGCGCGAGCGCGCCACGGCGGGCTGGACCGACGAGCTGCTCGATCGAGCGCTTGCCTCGACGCGCGTGATCGCAGCCGCGGCGATCGGCCGGCCGGTCAGCCAGCGCCCGGTCCTCGCCGGGGTGACGATCGGGGAGGGACGTCTGCTCGCGAGGGGGCCGAAGCGCGGAATGAAGCGCATCGTCTCGGCGCCGACGACGGCGCACGACCTCGCGCGCGAGGTGTCGCGACTGCCCGCCTCCAGCGGCCGGCGCGCGACGCTCGAAGCGCTGCGGGATGCGCTGTCGGCGTTCGCCGCAGCGCAGTACAGCCGAGACGGCTCCAAGGACCAGTCGACGCTCGACGAGGCGCTCGCCCGGACGACACAGGCGGCGCGAAAGGTCCTGGTCGATCAGCTCCTGCCCGCCGTCGTGAGGCGATGGACGGCGAGAGTGTCGCCGGCGGAGAGCCAGGCCTAGGATGGATCTCAGCGAGGCCCGCCTCTACCTCGCCAACACCGTTGCCGAGTGGCGGAACGTCCATCTGGCCGATCTGCAGTATTGGCACCGTCCCGATGCCAAGCTGCTCCTGCTCGCCCTGGTCGCTCTCGCGTGCGTCGTCCTCGTCGGACGCTCGCTGCTGACACGGCGGCCCGGGCGTCACCGGATCGCCGTGCCGGCCGTCGTCGCGACGCTCCGGTCCTCGCCGTTCAGTTTCGTGCGGCACGTTCCGCTCATCGTGGCCCTGTGCGGGTTTCCGTTCATGGCCATCGCCGTCGCCGACCCGTTCACGGCGCTCGTGATGAGCGACGTGTCGTATCCCGGCCGCCGCATCGCGATCATGATCGACGCGTCGACCAGCATGCGTACGCCCTTCAAGGCCGAGTCGTTGAACACCCGCGGCGCCATCGACGCGACGTTCTACACGACGGTTGCCGCCGCCGACCGGTTCGTGCAGCTTCGCATGAACCGCGGCTATCGCGACCTGATGGCGCTCATCGAGTTCGGCAACGAGGCGTACGTCGTCACGCCGTTCACGCACGACTACGAGAACATCCTGCTGAGCATCTCGCTCATCGGCGACCCGGTCGAGTACTCGCTCTTCCCCGATCAAGGCACGATCATCGCCCAGGCGATCGACCAGAGCATCGGACTGTTCACGGCGTTCAACTTCCTCGATGCGTCGGGAAACCTGATGGTGCTGTTCTCCGACGGGGAGGACACGCGCGTGCAGGTCGGGGACAAGACGCTCGAGGAGATCCTGCAGTCGGCGATCGACAACAAGATTCCCGTGTACTTCGTGCGGACCAACTACGAGCGCGAGGTCGGACGGGTGATCCCCGACGAGATCTGGAAGCCGGCGATCGAGAAGACCGGCGGACGGTTCTACGCGGCCAGCAACGAGGACTCGCTGCTCGGGGCGATTGCGGATATCGACAAACTGGCGACCGGAACGATCGCCACGCGCCAGTACACGAGCCAGCAGCCGCGCTACGGGTTCTTCGCGCTTGCGGCCGCCGGGTGCTGGCTGGCGGCGGTGGCGCTCAAGCTGTCGGTGCCGGCATTCCAGAAAGCACCGTAGGAGACGACGATGAAGACCATTGCAGGGGGCCTGCTGCTGGCGGTGGCGCTGATCGCGGCGGGGATGGTGTGCCTCGCTGAATCGCGGCACACACAGGAGGTTGCCGACGCCCATCTGCGGCTCGCCACGCTCCAATACGACGGCGCGACGGTCGCCGAGGTCCCCGCGACACTGCTCACGCGGCTTCCTCCGCCACTGGGCCTTGGCAACGGCGCCGAAGCCCGGCACCAGGCGCTGGTGTCCTACTGGCTGGCCCGCTACGCCGACCTGACGGACACCTCCAGCGCCGGGTACGCTGCGGCGGTCGACGATCCGCAACTGCTGCTCGTCGCCGCCAACTCCGCGTTTCGCACGAGCGCGCCGCAGTCGACCGATCGCAAGGCGGTCGTCGGGCGGCTCGACTCCGTGATCCAGGCGTACGGCGACGTCTTGCGCCGCGACGGCTCGCTGGTCGATGCGGCCTACAACTACGAGTTCGTGACCCGGTTGCGAGACACCGTCGCGCGCGGGCCCGTCCGCGGCGCACGCGAACCGCGCCCCCAGGCCGCGCCGCCGGCGGTGAGCGTCGATCTGCCCTCGGGTCCGACGATCCACGGCCGTCCGGGCGCCCCGCCTGACGACATGCCCATGGGCGACTTCAAGACCATCACGCCGATGAAGTACGACGAGCGCGAGGAGCAGACCGAGCCGGGACTCGGCCAGAAGATCCGCCGAAAGGGCTAGGCGTTCCAACGTGCCGGTTCGTATCGCGGTCGAGGAGCTCAGTTTCGGCCAGCCCGAGATTCTCTGGCTGCTCGTGCTGCCGGCGCTGCTGCTGGCGCTCTGGTCCTGGCGTCTGGGCAGGCGACTGACACTCGGGCGCACACTCGCGCGCGGACGCATGGTGCCGGTCCGCGAGCGCTTCGCGCCGCTCGGCGACCTGCCCTTCTGGCTGTGCCTGATCCTCGCATCCGCGCTGCTGGTTCTGGCCCTCGCCCGCCCTCATGGTCCGGCGACGGCCGTGCGTTCGGGCGGCGTGGACCTCGTCATCCTGCAGGATGGATCGGCGTCGATGTACGTCAAGGACGTGCCTGGCGACCGGTGGCAGCGGTCGATCCGCTTTCTCCGGGCGCTGGGTGATTCGCTCGCCTGGAACGACGACCGCATCGCCCTTGCCCTCTTCGCCCACATCGCGTCGCCTCAGATCAGGCTGACGAAGGACCCGAATACGTTCTTCTTCTTCATCGATCACCTCGACGCCGTGTCGCCATTCCGCATCCAGGACGAGACCACCTGGGACACCAATCTCGAGCAGGGCGTCTACTGGGGCATCCGCCTCTTCGAACGCGATCGCGACCTGCACGGGCCGTCGCCGAACGCTGCGGCCTTCATCATGATTTCGGATGGCGAGACCTGGAGCGGCGAGGTCCAGCGATCGCTGCAGCGCGCGCAGGACGCGGGCATTCCCCTGTTCGTGATCGGCGTCGGCACGCTCGGCGGCGGCCGGATGCCGGAGTTCCGCAACCGGGATGGCGAGGTCGAGCGCGACTCGGAGACGCCCTTGACGTCGAGGCTCGATCGCGGCTCGCTCCAGCAGATCGCGGCGGCCGGAGGCGGGCAGTACTTCGAGCTCGATCGCGACGGGGATCGCCGCATCGCCAACACGATCATCGACACCGTGAAGCGCCGTGCGCCGTCGCTCGGCGCCACCGAGCAGGTCGAGGAGCTCTACTGGCGCTTTCTGGTGTTGGCGGCGGCGCTGCCCCTGCTGGGCATGCTGTTCCTGCGCGACACGTCGGAGTTGTGGCTCCAAGCCGTCGGGCTCACCGCCGCGGCGGCTCTCGCGGTGTCGATCCTCGGCTAGCGCGTCACCTGCCGGGGGCGCAGGACGCCTCGTCTCGTCTCTCCACGCCTCGCCTCTCCACGCCTCGAACGCTACGCAGAACCACGTCTGCGCGCGCCACGGGCGCGGCAGACCGGCTGGAGGCCGGTTCGCCGGAACGCTCCGCGGCGATCAACCTCGCGAGCCGCCGGTCAGGACGTGAACCGGCGGACGTCGATGCCGTACTTCTTCACCTTGTAGTTGAGGACCCGTTCGGTGGTGTCCAGGAGACGGGCCGCCTTCGCCCGGTTGCCGCGCGTGGTCTTCAGCGCGTCCTGGATCAGGTCCTTCTCGAATCCCGCCACGGCGTCCGCGAGCGAGACGCGGGTGACCGTGCCGGACGCCTCCGCCGTCTGCAGCGAGGGCGGCAGATGATGCCCGTGGATGACCTGGCCATCGCACATGAGGACGGCGCGCTCGAGCGTGTTCTCGAGCTCGCGCACGTTGCCGGGCCAGTGATAGCTCATGAGCATGTCGATGGCCGGCGTCGAGATCCGCTTGATGTTCTTGTGGTGCTCGCGCGAGAACTTCTCGAGGAAGTGGTCCACCAGCAGCAGCAGGTCGGCCTTCCGCTCGCGGAGCGGAGGCACGAAGATCGCGAAGACGTTCAGGCGATAGTAGAGGTCCTCGCGGAACGTGCCCGCCGCGATCGCGCGTTCCATGTCCTTGTTGGTCGCCGCCAGCAGCCGCACGTTGACCTTGATCGTCTCGGTGCTGCCGAGGCGCTCGAACTCCCGCTCCTGGAGCACGCGCAGCAGCTTCACCTGCGTCGAAAGGTTGATGTCGCCGATCTCGTCGAGGAACAGCGTGCCGCCCTCGGCGAGCTCGAAGCGGCCCTTCTTGCGCTGCTCCGCCCCGGTGAACGCGCCGCGCTCGTAGCCGAAGAGCTCGGACTCGATCAGGCTGTCGGGCAACGCCGCGCAGCTGACCTTCACGAAGGGTTTGTTGGCGCGCGGCGAGTTGTAGTGGATGGCGTGGGCGATGAGCTCCTTGCCCGTGCCCGATTCGCCACGGATCATGACCGTGGTGTTGGTCGACGCCACCTGCGCCATCTGCTCGTACATCTGGCGCACGGGACCGCTGGTGCCGATGATGCTCGAGAAGTCGTACCGCTCCTTGAGCTCCTGGCGCAGGTGCGTGTTCTCGTCGACGAGGCGCTTCTTGTCGTCCTCGATCAGCTTGTGAACCTTGACCGCCTGCGCGACGCTGGATGCGACGATGCCCAGGAACTTGACGTAGCGTTCGTAGTCGCGATCCGGGTTGAACTTGAGGTCCACGCCAATCGCGCCGACGGCCCGGCGGTTCAGCAGGATCGGTACGCAGATGAAGCTCAGCTCCTCCTTCGGAAGCTCCGGGCGCTTCGCCGCCCGGTTCAGGAAGGTGGGCTCCTTGCTCACGCGCGGCACCACGATGGGCCGCCCGCTCTCGACCACCTTGCCGATGATGCCCTCGCCGATGCGGTACCGGACCGAGTGCGAAGGCGCGTCGAGGCCGTCGGAGGCCTCGACGCGGAGCTCGCGGGTGTCGTGCAGGAGCGTGATGAGACTGCGGACGGTCCCGTGGTGCTTGGCCAGGATCTCCAGCACGCGGTGCAGCGCCGAGCGCATGTTCAGCGTGCCCGACAGGGCCTGGCTCACCTCCAGCAGCGTTGACAGCCGGCGCGACTCGCGCGCGTAGACGGCTGCGGGGTCTTCGGACGAACGCGCTCTAGCCATTCTGCCGTGCGCCGGCCCCGACGACGTCCTCGTCGGCGATCGTGACGGGGCGCAGGAACGGCATCAAGGCGCGAAGTTCGGCGCCGACCTTCTCGATCGGATGCGACCGCTCCGCCCGGCGGGTCGCTTCGAACCACTTCCGGCCGCTGTTGTTCTCCTCGACCCAGTTGCGCGCGTATTCGCCGCTGCGGATCTCGTCGAGCATCTTCTTCATCTCGGCCTTGGTTTCCGCGGTGACGATCCGCGGACCACCCGTGTAGTCGCCGTGCTCGGCGGTGTCGCTCACCGAATAGCGCATGTAGCTCAGGCCGCCCTGATACATGAGGTCGACGATCAGCTTCAGCTCGTGCAGACACTCGAAGTAGGCGACCTCGGGCTGGTAACCGGCTTCCACCAGCGTCTCGAAGCCCGCCTTCACCAGCGCGCTGACACCGCCGCAGAGGACGGCCTGTTCGCCGAACAGGTCGGTTTCGGTCTCCTCGCTGAAGGTGGTCTCGATCACGCCCGCACGCGTCACCCCGATCGCCTTCGCATACGAAAGCGTCAGCGCCTTCGCCTGCCCCGTGGCGTCCTGGTGCACGGCGATCAGGGCAGGTGTGCCGGCCCCTTCGACGTAGAGCTCGCGGACGCGATGTCCGGGCGACTTCGGCGCCACCATCGCGACGTCGACGTCAGGCCTGACCGTGATCGTGCCGAACCGGATGTTGAACCCGTGCGCGAACATCACCATCTTGCCAGGGGCGAGGTTCGGCGCCACGGCCTCGGCATAGAGCTTCGCCGCCGTCGTGTCGTGCACGAGAATCATGATCACGTCGGCCCACTTGGACACCTCGGCGGGGGTGCCCACCTCCAGGCCCGCGGCCTGCGCCTTGGCGCGCGAGCGGCTCTCCGGCTGGAGGCCGACGCGGACCTGCACGCCGCTGTCCTTCAGGTTCAGCGCGTGTGCGTGTCCCTGCGACCCGTACCCGATCACCGCGACCTTCTTGCCCTGGATCAGGCTCAGATCAGCGTCCGCGTCGTAATACATCTTCGCCATTCGTCTGCTCCACATGAGTTGTCGCCGGGTCCGGCCCGAGGCCGGTCCCCGCGTTCGTCAAGCCGGCCGCCACCCGGCGCCGGCGAAATCCGCCTGCTAGACCGAGAGCGCTCCGCCTTCCTTCGACCGTGTCGGACCGTCACCCACGCCGCGCGACGCCGCGACCCCGGCACGCGGCGTGTTCCCGCGCGCCATTTCCACGCGTCCGGTCCGGACCATCTCGATGACACCGTAGGGCCTGAGCACGTCGAGCAAGCTGTCGATTTTATCTTCAGTTCCGGTGGTTTCAATCACCAGCGTCTCAGGGCTCACGTCCACGATCCGTCCGCGATAGACGTCCACCAGCTGCATCACCTGCGTCCGCGCGTCCCCGGTCGCCGACACCTTGATCATCGCCAGGTCCCTGGCGATCGTCGGCACCTTGGTGATGTTGTCGACCCGACGGACGGGCAGGAGCTTGTAGAGGTTCGCCTCGACCAGGCGCGCGCCTCGTTCGTCGGTGTCGACGACGATCGTCATGCGCGAGAGCCCCTCGAGCTCCGTGTGCCCGACGGTCAGCGACTCGATGTTGAACGCCCGCCGCCGGATCAGCGACGCGACGCGGTTCAGCACACCCGGCTTGTTGTCCACGTATACGGCAAATGTCTGCATCTTCTTTTCGACCTTCGACTTTCCGGCTCTCGGCGTGCCTGCGTGCCGGCATCCAACCATCGTCCGCCCTGCAGCCTGGCCGCAGCCTGGCCGCCGCCTCGCCGCCGCACGAGCAGGCGGCTGGCGTCTTCAGCAACCAGCTAGTCCGCCGCCGTCTCCGCGATTGGCGACGGCCGCCGGATCATGTTGTGCAGGTCGTTGCCGGCCGGAACCATCGGATAGACCGAATCCTCCTGCTCGACGCGGAAAT
Organism: Vicinamibacterales bacterium; assembly: GCA_050183995.1. Classification (GTDB taxonomy): domain Bacteria; phylum Acidobacteriota; class Vicinamibacteria; order Vicinamibacterales; family CAVVIG01; genus CAVVIG01. The sequence continues at coordinate 9,963 of JBFXAT010000046.1, read as the reverse complement.
CGATGAGTGCCCCGCGCTGCCGGCGGGCGGTGCCGACCACCGCGTTCACCTGCGCACGTTCTGTCACCGTCGCGCCCCAGACGCCGTACGCCTGCGCGAGCTTCTCGATGTCGGGGCCGGTGATCGGGGTCGCCGCATAGCGCCGCTGATAGAAGAACTCCTGCCACTGCCGGACCATGCCCAGAAAGCCGTTGTTGATGACGGCAATCTTCACGTCGAGCTCCTCCTGGACCATCGTCGCGAGCTCGCAGAGCGTCATCTGGAAGCCACCGTCGCCGACCACGACCCACACCTCGGCGTCCGGCTTCCCGACCTTGGCGCCGATCGCCGCCGGCAGCGCGAAGCCCATGGTGCCGAGCCCGCCGGAGGTGATCAGCGAACGGGGCGTGTCGTGGTGGTAGTACTGAGCCTCCCACATCTGGTGCTGCCCCACGTCGGTCACGACGATCGCCTTGCCCTCGGTGATCCGCCAGATGTCGTGAATCACGTGCGCGGCATACAGATGGCCGTCGTCCGGCAGATTTTGGATGTCCCGCACCGCTGAATCGCCCTTGAGCTCGGCGATGTGGGCCAGCCACGCCGTGCGGTCGACGTCCGCCAGTTGCGGCATCCACCCGCGGACCACTTCGCCGACGTCGCCCGACACCGCGGCGTCGACCTTTACGATCTTGTTGAACTCGGCCGGATCGATGTCGACGTGGATCTTCCGCGCGTGCGGCGCGTACGTCTTCAGGTTGCCCGTGACGCGATCGTCGAAGCGCATGCCGAGCGCGATCAACAGGTCGGACTCCTGGATCGCCGTGTTCACCCACGCCTCGCCGTGCATGCCCATCATCCCCAGGTTCAGCGGGTGGGACGCGGGCACGCTGCCGATACCGAGCAGCGTCATCGCAATCGGGATCTGCGTCTGCTCCGCGAAGGCGCGAACCGCGGCTTCACCGCCGCCCAGGATGATGCCGTGCCCCGCCAGAATGACCGGCTTCTTCGCGGCATTGATCAGGGCAACCGCGTCGGATCCGAGCGAGTGCCCGGCGCGCGCGAGACCCGCGAGGTCGGGTGCCGCGCCGTCCCAGTCGAACTCGCAGGTGCCCAACTGCGCGTCTTTCGTGATGTCCACCAGTACCGGCCCGGGCCGGCCGCCCGCGGCAATGGCGAACGCCTCCCGAATCGCCGGCGCGATCTCGTCGGCGCGCGTGACCAGATAGTTGTGTTTGGTGACCGGCAGCGTGATACCGGTGATGTCGGTTTCCTGGAACGCGTCGCTTCCGATCAGTCCGCTCCCCACCTGCCCGGTGATGCAGACGATCGGCGACGAGTCCATCATCGCCGTGGCGATCCCGGTCACCATGTTCGTGGCGCCGGGCCCCGAGGTCGCGATGGCCACGCCCACCTTGCCGGTTGCCCGTGCGTACCCGTCCGCCATGTGAGTCGCGCCCTGCTCGTGCCGGACCAGGATGTGGCGGATCGGATAGTCGAGCATCGTGTCGTACGCCGGGAGAATGGCGCCGCCCGGATAGCCGAATACCACCTCGACCCCTTCGCGCACGAGGCATTCCCAGAGAATCTGCGCACCAGTCAGCGTCTGTTTGCTCATAACGTTGTCCTGAAAGTCCACCCGACTCACCTCACCGATCGCCTGCCGCCGCGCCAGCCGACACGGGGACGCCGGCGGACACCGCCGGCTTGCAGCTCGGATACGACCCGAGCACGCGAACCATCGGCGCGAACTCGGCCAGATGGCCCAGCGCCCGCTCGCAGGCGCGGTCGTCGCGCGCCGCCGCGAGGTCCACGTAGAAGCGGTACTCCCATTTCCGGCCGGGAATCGGCCGCGATTCCAGTTTCGTCAAATCGATACCCCGCAGCGCGAACACGCTCAGCGCCTTGAACAGCGCTCCCGGCTCGTTGGCGAGCGTGAAGACGATCGACGTCTTGTCCGGCGTCGCCGCCGACAGCGGCTGCAGCCCGACGATCAGGAAGCGGGTCGTGTTGTCGTCGTAGTCCTGAATCGACGACTTGATCGGCTCGAGCCCGAACACCTCGGCCGCCCTCGCCGACGCAATCGCCGCCGCGTCCCCGAGCCGCTCGTCGGCGATCATCTTCGCGCTGCCCGCGGTGTCGTAGGTGGCCGTGATCTCCACGTTCGCCAGCGTCCGCAAGAAGCGGTCGCACTGGGCGAGGGCCTGCGGGTGCGAGTAGATGCGGCGGATGTCGCCGAGCACGCGGCCAGGCAGCGCAAGCAGATGATGCACGACCGGCACTTCCACTTCGCCGACGATCGGCAGCTGATGCTCGAGCAGCAGGTCGAAGTTCCGGTGAATGCTGCCGCCAATCGAGTTCTCGATCGGCAACACACCGTAGTCCACCCGGCCGCTCTCGACCGCCTCGAACACGTCCTCGAAGCTCCGGCACGGCTGCAGCTCGGCATCCGCCCTGACCTGCCGGGAGGCCGCCTCGCTGAACGCGCCTGGCTCGCCCTGATATGCAATCCGCATGGGTGCTCGATATTCGACGCCGTGGTTGCCAATAAAAAAGGCCATCAGTCCTTGTCGGATGATGGCCTCGAGGTGTCGCTGTCCCTGCCTGCTGCCATCATCCGGTCGGCCGGACGTCCATAACGACGACGCCGACGACGGCCTCGCGCAGGGTCACGACCGGGAAGGAAATCAGCAGCATGTGAATGAATTACAGCGGGTTGGCGGCTTCGAGTCAAATTGAAACAATTTACCAGAACATAATAGACGCTAATGCTCATCTGAACAACATAAACGTCTCGAATACGCCGGCCGCCGGCCGCCTGTGCGGCCTGGCCGTGAGCCCCGCTCGTACGGCTCAGGTTGCGCCAGCAACCGCCACGGCGCGATGATGAGACGACATGGACAACCCGCAGCGCCCCGACCCGACTGGCGGACCAGACATCGGTCCGCGCGGCGCCGACGTCGATTTAATTGCGCTCGCGCAGAAGCTGGCGCGCGACGCCGAACGTCACGCGCTGCTGTCTGCCTCGCTGGCGAGCCAGGCCGAGCGGCTGATGACCGCCGGACTGCGGCGGCTCGAGCGGGCCTCGACCGGCGGGCGCCGCCCGATCTGACGGCCGAGTCCCAATCGGGCTAGTCGGGCGGAATCGCCAGCGCTGACAGGGCCGAATCCCGATTGAGCGCCCCTATCCCGATCGAGCCAATCGGACCGCACCCACTCCCCTCAATCGAACCGAACACATCGCCCCACGCGCCCCTCGTGCTCGACAGTCGGATCGTCAAGCCAGCCGCTCACCGCGCTGTTGGGACGGAGGCTTGCGTCGTGCGACAATCTCGGCCTATGAAGATCGCGCGATTTCTCGTCGCCATCCTGCTCGCGCTCGGCGCGGCCGCGTGCGGGAGCGTCAGCGACCCCTCGAACTACGTCACTGAGAACTTCTCCGATACGTTGCAGCCGGACGGCGAGAGGAGCCAGGGCTTCACCGTCGGCCGCGCTGGCGAAATGCAGATCACGTTGACGTCGCTGTCGCCGGTGCCGCGTCTCGGCTTTCTCACGATCGCCGTCGGCCTCTACAGCGGGACCGACTGCCTGGCGCTCCCCGGCTTCGTGATCTTGTCGGCCGCGCTCAATCAGCAGTACTCCTTTCCACGCGTCAATCCCGCGAGCTACTGCATCGTGATCACCGACATCAACAACGTCCTCACCGAACCGACCGCGTTCAGCCTCCGGTACCTCCACCCGTAACGTCCTCACGCCGTGAGCGGCATCGACGCCGAGATCGACGAGCTGTACGCGCTGCCGCTGGCCGAGTTCACGGCGGCGCGGAATCGTCTGGCGCGCACGCTGAAGGGCGACGACGCCGCACGGGTCAAGCGGCTGCCGAAACCGGCCACGGTTGCGTGGGCCGTCAACGGGCTCTACTGGCACGATCGCCAGACGTGGCAGCGGCTGATGCAGGCTGGCCGGGCTCTCCGACAAGCGCAGATCGCCGCACTGGAGGGGCGCCGTAGCGACGTGCGCAAGGCCGCGGACGCGCATCGCCACGCCCTCGCTGAAGCCGCCCAACGCGCGATGGCTCATGCAGCGCGCGGCGAGGTGCATCCCTCAATCGATCAGGTCTCGCGCATGCTGGAGGCCGTGTCGCTCGCCGGCGATGTCCGGCCCGGACGCTTCACCGAGGTGTTGCAGCCCGCCGGATTCGAGGCGCTCGCGGGCGTGACACCGGTCTCGCGCGGTCTACCCGACGCAGCGGCACTCTCCCCAGTCCCGAGGCGCGCATCCACCGGCGCCTCTCTACCCGGGACGCACGACAATCGCGCGGGCGTGAACGACCGTGACCATGCGCAAGCAGCGCGGGCGGCGGCCGCGGAGAAGGCCGCGGCCCGGCGCGCTGCCCAGCAGTCGGTCGATCGGGCGGAGCGCGAGGTCGAATCGGCGGCACAGGAGCGGCGTCGGGCCGAGGAGCAGGTTGCCGCAGCCCGCCGGCGCCTGGACGACACGGAGGCCGAAGCGGCTCGGCTGCGCGATCGGGAAGCGGCGGCGCGACGGGAACTGGCGCAGGCGAGGGCGCTGCTTGCGCGGTCCGGCTGACGCCGGGCGCCGGGCCGACCTCGAGACGCAAACGCCGTGTGTTAACGTCTCGTCATGCATCAAGCCGTGCTGCTCCTGCATTCGTGGGTCCGGTGGATCGCGATCCTCAGCGGCCTGCTTGCCGTCGCCGCCGTCCTCCGCGCGCGCGACGGGCGTGCGTCGGCCAACAACGGGATGGCTCGCGTCTTCACGGTCGCCCTGGACGTCCAGTTCCTCCTCGGCCTGGCGCTGCTCTTCACGTTGAACCTGTTCGGCGACATCGGAGCCACCATGCGCAGCCCTCTCGCGCGCTTCTATGCGATCGAGCATCCGACGATGATGATCGCGGCGGTGGCATTCGCCCACATGGGAAAGGTGTTCGCTCGCAAGGCCTTGACGCCCGCGTCCGCGCGCGTGCGCGCGCTGGTCTGTTATGGGCTCGCGCTCCTGCTGCTCGTCGTCGGCACGCCGTGGCCGGGCACGCGGGACCACCGCCCGCTGTTCCGGTTGTGAACCCTCACCCCCGCGCCGCCAGACGTGTGGAGCGGTCGGCGCGCCTGTGGAGCGCGCTGCTGGCTGCCATCCTCGCGGCCGGTTGCAGCACTCCGGCGGCGGATTCGCCGTATTTCGGCAAGACGGTGCCTCCCGACGGACAGCGCCTGCGGTACATCTCGGGTTCCGAGCCAGAGTCGCTCGATCCCCAGCTCACGACCGGACAGCCGGAGGCGCGGATCATCGTGGCCTTCTTCGAAGGGCTGACCGAATACGACCCAAAGACCGGTCAGCCGATCCCGGCCCTCGCCGAGCGTTGGGAGCCTAACGCCGACAACTCGGTGTTCACCTTTCACCTGCGCGATGCACGGTGGTCCGACGGCGCCCCGATCACGGCTGACGACTTCGTCTATTCCCTTCGCCGCGGCTTGTCCCCGGCACTCGCCGCCCGGGCCGCGTATCTCGCATACGACGTCGCCTATGCGCAGGCCTTCAACGAAGGGGGCGTCTTCGTGCGCGACGCCGCGACCGGCCAGTTCGTGCGCGACCCTGCCGATCCGCAGTGGCGACTGGTGCTGCCGGGCGACCCCGAGGAACGATCGCGGCGGCTCGAGGACGCGTCGCTCGCGCAGGCCCGAGGCGGAACGATCGTTCCCGTGACCGGCGAGGACGTCGGCATCGACGCTCCGGACGCACGCACCGTTCGATTTCGCCTGCGTCGGCCGATCCCGTTCCTGCCAGGCCTCGTCGCGCACCAGTTCTTTCGAGCCGTCCCTCGCCAGGTGATCGAGAAGTACGGCGACCGTTGGGTGGATCCCGGCCATCTCGTCACCAGCGGCGCGTATCTGCTGGCGTCGTGGAAGCCGTACGATGCGATCGTCGCGCGCCGCAACCCTGCCTACTGGGATGCCGAACGCGTCACGCTCGACGAGATCACGTTCTACCCCGTGGAAGACGCCACGACGATGATGAACCTGTACAAGTCGGGTGAGGTCGAGGGGACCTTCAACCACACGGTGCCGGCGTCGTGGATCGATCAGGTCCGCCGCTTCCGCGACTATCAGGACGAACCGGAAGCGTCCGCCGAGTTCTACCTGTTCAACACAAAACGTCCACCGATGAACGACCTTCGCGTCCGCCGCGCCTTCAACATGGCCGTGGACAAGAGCGCCCTCGCGCGCTTCCGCCGTATCGCGAAGGCCATGACCTCCGCCGTACCTCCCGGCATCTTTCCCGAGTACCACCCGCCCGAAGGCGACCCGTTCGATCCGGAGAGTGCGCGCGCACTGCTCGTCCAGGCCGGCTTCCGCGACGCCCGAGGCGACTACGATCCCGCGCGCTTTCCCGTGGATTCGGTGGAACTGGTCTACAACACGTCCGAGAGCAATCGCTCGAACGCCGAGTTCATCCAGGCGCAGTGGAAGCAGAACCTCGGGCTGACCATTCCCTTGCGCAACATGGAGTTCAAGACGTTTCTCCAGGTTCGCGGCGATCTCGACTACCGCGGCATCGCGCGAGCGGGATGGGTGGGCGATTACATGGATCCGTTCACCTTCCTAAGTCTCTACGTCACGGAAGGTGGAGACAACGGGACCGGCTGGGCGGATCCGGAGTACACCCGGATGTTGAACGAGGCGAACCGCCAGCCGGATCCGGCGCGCCGGTACGCCATGCTGGCGGAGGCGGAAGCGCTGCTGCTTCGCAATCAGCCGATTCTGCCGCTCTACAGCAGCTCGACCAGCTGGCTGAAGAAGCCGTACGTCAAGGGCATGTATCCGAACCCGATCACGATCCACCCGTGGAAGTACGTCTACATCGAGCACGATCCGTCGAAGTGGGATTGACCGGCGCATGACGCGATTCATCGTCCGTCGTCTGATCGTGAGCGTCCCCATGGTGCTGGCCGTGGTCACGCTGACATGGACGCTGATCCGGCTCGCACCCGGCAACTTCTACTCCGGGGAGAAGCGCCTGCCGCCCGCCATCGAACGCAACATCCGCGAGAAGTACGGACTCGATCGTCCCTGGTACGTGCAGTACGGACGGATGCTCGCGAACACGGCCACGGGCGACTTCGGCTCGTCGCTCAAGTATCCCAATACGACCGTAAACGCGATCCTCGCGGACGCGCTGCCGGTCTCCGCCACCCTCGGCGCTCTCGCGTACTTCCTTGCACTCCTGGTCGGCATCGCCAGCGGCACGCTGGCCGCGCTGCGGCGCAACACACGACTCGACTACACGTCGATGGCCGCGGCCATGGTCGGGATTTCGATGCCGAACTTCGTCCTCGGCCCGGTCCTGGTCTTCTTCTTCGCGCTCTACTGGTACTGGCTCCCGGCCGCGCGGTGGGACGGCTTCGGCGTCCACCTGATCCTGCCGGTGTTCACCCTGTCGGCCGTGTACATGGCGTACATCGCACGGCTCACGCGCTCCGGCATGCTCGAGGTGCTCGCGTCCAATTACATCAGGACGGCGCGAGCGAAGGGCTTGCGCGAACGCGACGTCGTGCTTCGCCACGCGATGCGCGGAGGCCTGCTGCCGGTCCTCTCCTTCTCGGGCCCGGCTCTCGCCTTCTTGATCACCGGGGCCGTCGTGGTCGAGCGGATCTTCGCGCTGCCAGGCCTCGGCAACTACTTCATCAACGCGAATCTCAATCGCGACGAACCGCTCATCATTGGCATCGTCGCGTTCACGTCCATCGTCGTGCTGATCTTCAACCTGCTGGTCGACGTCGCGTACGCGTTCGTCGACCCCAGGATCCGGTACTGACATGGCGGAGCCGGCCACTCCCCGCGGCACCTCGCTCTGGAGCGCGGCGGTGCGCCGGCTGCGGCGCAACCGCCTCGCGGCGTTCGGCTTCGTCGTCCTCTGCGTCGTGGTGGTGGCGTCGCTCGTGGGCCCCTGGATCATCGAGCGGGCGACCGGCTACACCTACGACTACATCCCCCTCGACCCGAACCTGGTCCGCTCCATGCCGCCGTTCTCCGCCCCAGACGGCGCATTCTCCTGGACACACCCGATGGGCACCGACGATGCGGGACGTGACATCCTGGCTCGCGTGCTCCTTGGCGGCCGCATCTCGCTGTTGGTCGGACTCATCTCGACGCTGGTCTCGCTCGTCATCGGGATCGCGGTCGGTGCCACCGCCGGGTATTTCGGCGGCCGCGTCGACGAAGTGCTCATGCGCCTCGTCGACGTGCTCTATTCGATTCCCTACATGATGGTCGTGATCGTGCTGCTGGCCTTCTTCGGCGGCCGTTCGCCACTGAGCCAGCTCCTGCTGCTCTTCGTCGCGCTCGGTGCCGTGTCCTGGCTGACAATGGCGCGCATCGTCAGAGGACAGGTCATGTCGCTGAAGACGCAGGAATTCGTGCTCGCTGCGCGGGCCACCGGAGTGCGTCCGCTTCGCATCATCGCCCGGCATCTCGTGCCGAACGCGCTGGGGCCGGTCATCGTCTACGCCACACTCACCGTGCCCAGCGTCATGCTGCTGGAATCGTTCCTCTCGTTTCTCGGGCTCGGCGTGCAGGCGCCGCTGGCGTCATGGGGCAGCCTCGCGGCCGACGGCGTGCAGAACCTCGCCGTCTATCCCTGGCAGCTGATCTGCCCCGGGCTCACGATGGCAGTCACGCTGTTCTCCCTGAACTTCCTCGGCGACGGTCTGCGTGACGCGCTCGACCCTCGAACGGGTGGACGCTGACATGCGGGTCGAACCCCTGCTCGCGGTGCGCGATCTTCGCACCTGGTTCGACGACGAGGAAGGCACGGCGCGAGCCGTCGACGGCATCAGCTTCGAGCTCGCGCGCGGCGAGACCCTTGGCATCGTCGGCGAGTCCGGGTCTGGCAAGTCCGTGACGAACCTGTCGATCATGCGGCTCGTGCCGTCACCGCCCGGCCGGATCGTGTCGGGCGAGATCGTCTTCGACGGAACGAACCTCCTGACCCTTTCGCCGGACGCGATGCGGGGCGTTCGCGGGCGTCGTGTGGGCATGATCTTCCAGGACCCGATGACGTCGCTGAATCCGTTCATGCGCGTCTCCGATCAGCTCGCGGAGGTGACCCGTCTGCACCTCGGCCACTCACGCGCCGAGGCGTTCGAACACGCGGTGCACATGCTCGAGATGGTGGGGATTCCGGACGCGCGCAGCCGCGCCGGCGGCTATCCGCACGAGCTGTCCGGCGGAATGCGTCAGCGCGTGATGATTGCGATGGCGCTCTCCTGCCGTCCCGAGTTGCTCATCGCGGACGAGCCGACGACGGCGCTCGACGTCACGATCCAGGCGCAGATTCTCGAGCTGATCCGCCGCATGAAGGCGGAGACCGGCACCAGCGTGATCCTCGTCACGCACGACCTCGGCGTCGTCGCGGGGATGACCGACCGCATTCTCGTCATGTACGCAGGCAAGATCTTCGAGAGTGCGCCGACGCCGGAGCTCTTCTCGCGGCCGGCCAATCCCTATACGCGGGGTCTCCTGCTGTCGGTCCCCGATCCGACCGACGATGCCCAGGGGGAGCTGTACCAGATCCCGGGCCTCCCTCCGGACGTTTCTCGGCTTCCGCCCGGCTGTCCCTTCGCGCCTCGCTGCGCACGGGCGGAGGCGATCTGCTCGGCGGAGTTCCCGCCGCTCGTGTCCGTCACCCCCGACCATCAGTCTCTCTGCCACTTCGCCGCAGAGGTCTACGCCGCGCGGGACGCTGTTCCGAGCCGTGCGGAAGGGCGGGAGCCGCAGTGACGGCACCTCTCGTCGCGATTCAGGATCTGCAGGTTCATTTCCCGCTTTCCCCACCATCGCTGATCGACCGCATCCGTGGGACCGGCGAACGGCGGGTGGTCCGTGCCGTCGACGGCGTGTCGCTCGACATCCAGCAGGGCGAGACGCTGGGGCTGGTTGGCGAGTCCGGCTGCGGCAAGACGACGCTGGGGCG
>JBFXAT010000045.1:0-36832 GCA_050183995.1 Vicinamibacterales bacterium | reverse complement strand
CCGCCACCCCCGCCGCCGCCGGCGGCGGTTCGTGTCGGCGGAAACCTCAAGCCGCCGACGAAGGTCAAGGACGTGCGGCCGGTCTATCCGGCCATCGCGCAGTCGGCCCGTGTGCAGGGCGTCGTCATCATCGAGGCGACGATCGGGCCTGACGGTTCAGTGCAGGAGGCGAAGGTGCTTCGCTCGATTCCGCTGCTCGACGCAGCGGCCATCGAGGCAGTCAAGCAGTGGCAGTTCACGCCGACCCTGCTCAACGGCGTTCCCGTTCCGGTCATCATGACGGTCACGGTGAACTTCACGCTGCAGTAATGGTCTGGCGGGGCGTGCCCAAGGCTCGCCCCGCCCGCAACAGTCTCTCAACTTCGTCTCATTTTGGAGGATAGACCGTGGATTTGATGGAAATGTACGAACAGATGACGATTGTCGCGAAGGCCGTGGCACTCGTGTTGATCATCATGTCGATGTGGTCGCTCGGTGTCGGGATCGAGCGCTTCTTCACCTACCAGCAGGCGCGCACGCAGTCGAAGCTGTACGCTCCGCAGGTGGCCAAGCACCTGAAGGAAGGCCGGTTGAAGGAAGCCGTGGCGCTCTCGGGCAAGAAGGAGTTCCGCTACAGCCACCTCGCGAAGGTCGTGCTCGCAGGCTTGCAGGAATATCAATTCCAGCAGGAATCCGGCCAGGGCATGAGCCGTGAAGACATCATGGACACCGTGCGTCGCGCCATTCAGCGCGCCTCGGCGCTGACCGCCTCGGACCTCAAGAAGGGCACCGCGGCTCTCGCGACCATCGGCTCGACGGCTCCGTTCGTCGGACTGCTCGGCACGGTCGTCGGCGTCATCAACGCGTTCCAGGGCATCGGCGCGAGCGGCTCGGCCGGTATCGGTGCGGTGTCGGTCGGTATCTCGGAAGCGCTCGTCGAGACCGCGCTCGGTCTGGTGGTCGCGATTCCCGCGGTCTGGATCTACAACTATCTGACCGCACGCATCGAGTACTTCAACGTGGAGATGGACAACTCCTCGTCGGAGCTCGTCGACTACTTCATCAAGAAGACGGCGTAAGCTGATTTCCGAATTGCAGATTGCAGACAGCCGATCGCAGACGGGCGGCGCCTCTCCGGCGCCGTCCACCTGCGGCCCCAATCTGAAATCTGCATTCTGCAGTCTGAAATTTCACGTATTCCGTTAGGGAGATTTAGCTATGGCAATGGATCTTGGCGGCGCCAAAGGCGGAGTCAAGTCCGATATCAACGTGACGCCGCTCGTCGACGTCATGCTGGTGCTGCTCATCATCATGATGCTCATCGCCCCCATGCTGCAGCAGGGCGTGAGCCTCACGCTGCCGACCGCAGACAACACGGTCGACAAGCCTGAGTCGGCGGACCAGACCGTCATCGCCATCGCCGCCAACAAGTCGGTCTACCTCAACGCGAAGCCGGTTGCGGAGTCCGAACTTGCCACGCGCGTCACCGAGATTCTCGAGAGCAAGATCGAGAAGATCGTTCTCATCCGCGCGGATGAAGAGGTCGAGTACGGCGCCGTCATGGCAGTGATGGATCAGCTGCGCCAGGCAGCGGTCGAAGACGTCGGCCTGATCACCGAGAAGCGCAAGGGTCAGGGCGGCGGAGCAGGGGGGCAGTAATGGCACACGCGCACAAGCACTACGGGGCCGACAAGGTCGTCCAGGCAGAGGCGGCGCACGCCAATGCGGACATGAACGTCACGCCGCTCATCGACGTGCTGCTCGTGCTCCTGGTCATCTTCATGGCGGCCCTTCCCCTGACGCAGAAGGGCGTGGACATCAACCTTCCCGCCGAGACCAAGACAGCCCAGCAGCAGCAGGAAGTCGACGTCAGCCAGATCGTGCTCGAGTACACGGCCGACAAGCGCATCTCGATCAACAAGCAGGATGTCACCATCAGCCAGCTCGAAGAGCGGCTCCGGACCATCTACGAGGAGCGCAAGGACAAGACGATGTTCGTGGCCGGCGCAGAGACGCTTCGCTACGGAGACATCATCGCCGTGATCGACGCGGCCCGTGGCGCAGGCGTCGAGAAGGTCGGTATCGTGACCGCCGGCATGCGGAAGGCCGCAGGCGTCGGCAACTGACGACACCATCGTCCGATCGGTTCGACGGATAACAACGAACGACAGCGGCCGCCTTCGGGCGGCCGTTGTCGTTTCCGTGCAACTTCCCGCCGCGCTTCCGCGTTCCTCGACGACCGCCCCTGAGCGCCAGCCCTACGAGCTCCCGGCCCCGCTCTGCCCAGACGGGAATCCTCGGTCGTTCCGCACCTGACGAGCCTGCCAGATGTGACGGCGCTCGTGCGCCAGCAGAATCGCGAACGTGCCGTTCAGGCTCCACGAGAGCGGGCCGAACTGCGACTTGACCTTCACGGTCCGCAAGTCCAGGCCGTCGGCCTGCCGGATGCACGCGTCGAAGGCAGCCTGAAGGGCGCTGAATCGCGCCACCGTCGCGGCGGGCGGTAGATCCGGGGCCGGTACGAAGGCCTTCCGTGTCCGAACCCGATACTTCACCGGTGGCTCCAGGGAGCGCATGAACCAGCGCTCCATCAGGCCCAGCGCGAATGGCCCTGGCGACACGAGCCCCTTGGCGCGCGCAGTCGAGATCGCCTGCTCGAGCACGGGGACGTATCGCTCCATGGTGATGTTCAGGTGTTCGACGCATTGCCCCACGGACCACCGTCCAGGTGCCGGCGTCCAGTTGAATTGACGATGGTCGAGAGGTCCGGCCAGACCAGGAAGATCCTGCCGGATCGAAAGCAGCTGGGTCAGATAGGCTTCGAGTGCGGCGTTCATGAGGCGATTCTAAAGTCGCCGGCGCCGGTTTCGATCGGGCGAAAGTCGTCCGTTCGGCATCCCGCGAGAGGGCTGACGAAGCGAGCGGGAGAAGGCCCCGGAAAAAAGAAAAGGGCCGCCGGACATCGTCCGACGGCCCTTCGTGATTGCAGGTTCGGAGAGGAGCCTAGTTGCCCGTGCCCGAGCGCTGGCGGCGGAGTTCGTTGGCGCGATCGCTCAGCTCGGTGGCTTCCTTGAGTAGAGCCTGCTGCTTGCTCGGGTCCTTCTCGACGTTGGCCTGGAGACGGAGCAGGAGGCCCTTGAAGGTGATGGCTTCGACGTAGTCGGACTTGAGCGAGATCGCCTTGTCGACCGCCTGGAGCCCCTTCTCGATGTATTCGCGCTTCTGCGCGTCGGTCAGCGAGGAGTCGCCGCGGGTCTCGTCCCAGTAGTAGCCGGCGATGGTCTGGAAGGCCTCAGGGTTGTTCGGCTCGATCTCGGCGCGCTGGTTGAGAGCTTCGATGGTCTTGTCGAACTGGCCCTGGCGGTTGTAGTAGCCGGCGAGCTGCAGGTAGACCGTGGGATCCTTGGGCTTGGCGGCCTTGGCGCGCAGCAGGACGTCCTCCGCCTCGTTGTAGTAGGCCGCGTCCTCGTAGATCTTGGCGAGCACTGCGTAGTTGGACGGCTCGGTCGGTTCCATCTCGATCATCTTGATCAGCACGGGCTCGGCCAGAGCGGGATCTTCGAGCTTGTCGGGGCCGTACGCGGACACGAGATATTCGAGCGCGAGCTTGCCCAGCTTCTTGTCGTCTTCGGTCTCCGCGGCGCCGAGGCGCTCGGCGGCCATCTGGTAGTACTTGACGGCGTCGCTCAGGAGCTTGTCGTTGTCCGGCTGGCCGCGTCGGCTGGGCTTGTACAGGTTGTCGAGGCTGTTTGCCAGGAAGAAGTAGGCCTGATTCAGGTCCGGGTCGGCCTCGAGCGTCTCGCTGTAGAGGTCAGCCGCCTTCTTGTAGTCTCCCTGCTGATAGGCCGTGTTGGCGACCTTGAAGCTCCGCCTGGCTTTGACCTGACCGACTTGCGAGCAGCCTACCGACATCGATAGGGCCAGCATCGCCCCAACCGCTAGCGACGCACCCGAAAAAGCACGCATTGAGCCCCCTTTATGGCCGTGAACAGACATTGTGGCCGCACTCCCGCTGGGCGAGGAAAATTGCCGTGGCCAGAACCGCGCCAGTATAGTGAAGCAAAAAAACGTAAGTCAATATGATGGTTTAGACACCGGTTTTCATGATTCGCTTCGAGGATCTCGTTGAAAAAGTCCGGGCATACAGCCCGGACGCCGACGTGGAGCTGCTTCGCCGGGCCTACGTGTTCTCCGCGTTCGAACACCGGGGGCAGGTCCGGCACTCGGGAGAGCCGTACCTCATCCATCCGCTGGCCGTCGCCGACTTCCTGGCGGACATGAAGCTCGACGTGGTGGCGGTCTCCGCGGGCCTCCTGCACGACGTCGTCGAGGACACGCTCACCACCATCGAGCGGATTCGCGAGCTGTTCGGACCCGAGGTGGCGCACCTGGTGGAGGGCGTCACGAAGATCAGCGCCATTCGCTTCTCGTCCACCGAGGAGCGTCAGGCGGAGAACTTCCGCAAGATGCTGCTGGCGATGGTCGATGACATTCGCGTCATCCTCGTCAAGCTCGCCGATCGTCTCCACAACATGCGCACCCTCCACCATCTCTCGGAGGAGAAGCGCATCGCGATCGCGCAGGAGACGCGCGACATCTACGCGCCGATTGCCAACCGCCTCGGCATGAGCAAGGTCAAGAACGAGCTGGAGGAGCTCTCGTTCCGGTACCTCGAGCCGCAGGCCTACGAGTCGCTCCGCGCGCGCGTCGACGCGAAGCGCCGCGCGACCGAAGGGCTCATCGAACAGCTGAGGGAGACGATCGCGGCCAAGCTGCAGGAAGCGTCGGTCCCCGTGATCGCGATCGACGGGCGGATCAAGCGGCTGTGGAGCATCGCGCAGAAGCTGAAGAAGCAGCGGATCGAGCTCGATCAGGTCTACGATTTCATCGCGCTTCGCATCATCACCTCCAGCGTCAAGGACTGCTACGCCGCCCTCGGCATCATCCATCAGACGTGGTCCCCGGTCCCCGGCCGCATCAAGGACTTCATCGCGATGCCGCGGCCCAACGGCTATCAGTCGTTGCACACCTCGGTCATCAGCCAGTTGGGCATGCCGTTCGAGGTGCAGATCCGCACGCTCGAAATGCACCGGATGGCCGAAGAAGGCGTCGCCGCGCACTGGAAGTACAAGGAAGGCCGCGTCGGCGACCGCAAGGACGATCGCTACTTCGAGTGGATGCGCCAGCTGCTCGAGTTCCAGCAGGAGGTCCGCGATCCGCGGGAGTTCATCCAGAACCTGAAGGTGGAGCTCTATCCCGAGGAGGTCTACACCTTCACGCCGAAGGGGCAGGTCAAGGCCTTTCCGCGCGGCGCCACGCCGATCGACTTCGCGTACTCCATCCACACCGACGTCGGCCACCAGTGTGTCGGCGCCCGCGTCAACGGCAAGATGGTCCCGCTCCGTGCCCACCTCAAGAACGGAGACATCGTCGAAATCATCACGCAGACGGGCCATCGCCCCAGTCGCGACTGGTTGAACTTCGTCGCGACCTCGCACGCCCGCTACAAGATCAAGCACCTGATCCGGCTCGAAGAGCGCACCCGCGCGATCGACCTGGGGCGCAAGGTCTTCGAGAAGGAGCTCCGTCGATACGACATCCCGCAGAAGGGGCTGCTCGAGGGCGAGGCGTTCACGAAGGCGCTCGCGGACTCCGGCGTGAAGACGACCGACGACCTGATGGCGCTCATCGGGTACGGCACCCTGTCGGCCAAGCAGCTGCTCGGGAAGCTCGTGTCCGCCGAGCGCCTGCGGGAAAAGGCGCCGGACGGACTCGTCACGTCGGTCGTCAAGCGGGCCTTCGGCGGCGGCGAGCAGAAGATCAAGGTGCGCGGATCCGACGATGTGCTCGTCTTTCGCGCGCGCTGCTGCAATCCGATTCGCGGCGAGAAGATCGTGGGCTACATCACGCGCGGCAAGGGGGTGTCGGTCCACTCCGCCACGTGTCCGAACGTGGTCAACCTCCTCTACGATCCGGAGCGGCGCATCGAAGTCGAGTGGGACAAGGCGCCAGGCGCCGACGGGTCGTCCAACTACACCGTCAAGTTGACGATGGACGTCGAGGATCGGAAGGGGGTGCTGGCGGCCGTCAGCGCGAAGATCGCCGACATCAACACCAACATTCGGAACATGGAAGCGCGCACCGGCGGAGAGGAGCAGCGGGCCCGGATCGACGTGACCGTCGAGATCAGCGATCTGCAGCACCTGCAGCGCGTGATCAACTCGTTGAAGACGGTGAACGGCGTGCTCGACGTCGTGCGGACCGGCCGGCCGGCGTAGCCGTCGAGGCGCTGTCAGCGACGCCTCGGGGACGCCCAGCACCCGCGGGCCGCGCCTGGCGCAGCACGCCGATCCTCAATCTCGTGTGGGATAGGTGGCGATCGCGTCGATCTCGACGCGTGCATCCCGCGGCAGGCGCGCCGCCTGGACGGTCGATCGGGCTGGGAAGGGTTCGCTGAAAAATCGCCGGTAGGTCTCGTTCATGGCCGCGAAGTCGTCCATGTCGGCGAGATAGACCGTGGTCCGCGCCACGTCGGCGAATGACAACCCGGCGGCTTCGAGCAACGCGCCGAGGTTGCGAAGCACCTGCCCGGTCTGGGCGGCGATGTCGCCGTCGACCAGGCGTCCGGCGACTGGGTCGATGGGAATCTGACTCGAGACGAACAGCAGGTCGCCGACCCGAAGGGCCGCCGAGTACGGCCCTATGGCCGTGGGGGCCGCAGCGCTGGCCACGGATGCCCCTCGCATCTGCGCCTCAGGCGGCCTTGACGACCTTGTTCGAGCGCAGGCAGCGCGTGCAGACGCGCAGACGCTTGACGCCCCCGTTGACCAGTGCCCGGACCCGCTGCAGGTTCGGCTCGAACCGGCGCGCGCTGACATTGTGCGCGTGGCTCACCTGCCGGCCGACGACCGGGCTCTTTCCGCAAATCTCGCAACGCTTCGCCATGACTCCTCAAACCTCTCGCGGCAAAACCAGAAGTATACGCGATCCGCGCACCAGGAGTCGTGCGCTCTTGAATCGACCTGACTCGTCCGCCGTCGCCTCTCGCGATCGCGTCGTGACCCGTTCACCCATTCGCGGGAGATAGCCCGCAGAATCAAACAGCTTTGTCGTCATCTCGAGGTGACACCGCCATTTCTGTCTGCCCGAGAACTCTTGAAGCCCCTCAGGCGTCTAATTCAGCATCGGGCAGGGACACGTCGAGGTAGCCCGAGCGGATCACGGTATGCAAACCTTTGATGAACTTGCGGTTACAGGGAATTTCGTCAGGCTGGACCGGCCGGACAGGACTCTGGCCGGCGTCCCGGGGCGAGCCCAGGGCCGAGCGCACGAGAGCTCTTGCGCGAACCGGAGTCATTCGGGTATCATTGGCAGTTCATTTGCATAATAGCGAGCAATCTTAGAGGCGGTGCCCCGGAAAAGGGGGAGCGAAGGAGCGGCATCATGAAGGACACGACCAAGCTGGCGACCGAGGCGAAGCCCAGGTCCCGTTATACCGAGTTGAAGCGGATGCTCGAGGAGCGTCGTCGCGAACTGCAGGAAGAAGTGCAGGGCAGAATGCGCGACGTCCGTTCCGAGGCGGCATGGGGGAGCAAGCAGAACGAAGTGTTCGATGCCGTCGAGAGCTCCGAAGCCGATATCCAGGACGACATCGAGTTCGCGTTGATCCAGATGAAGTCGGAGACGCTGAACAAGATCAACGATGCCCTCCTGCGTTTGGAGCAGGGCGACTACGGCAACTGCTTCGACTGTGGCGAGGAGATCGCCGAGAAGCGGCTGCGGGCGCTGCCGTTTGCGGTTCGCTGCAAGGACTGCGAAGAGGCGCGCGAGATCGCCGAGCAGCGGGAGCGTCAGATCGCGGCGCGCCGCGGTTCGTCCTCCCTCTTCTTCGACATGTAAGCATCCCGGCGACCCACGGGGCTCCGCCGGTGGCGGAGCCCGCGTTTCCTCCCCACCGGCGTTCGCCTCAGGTTTCCGACGACAATCTCGACCCTGCACACCCACCTCCGCCGCTCAGAGCGGCGGAGTGGCTGGGTGTTCTGAGCTCAATGAGGAGTTCGCCATGAGCGATCAGCTCGAGGATCTGAAGGCTGAGGATCTCTCGGTGGCCGACCGGCCGCCGGCCATTCCGCCGGATTTGCCGGTCCTGCCGCTGAGGGATACGGTCCTGTTCCCCAATTCGTTCATGCCGCTCGCGGTGGCCCGCGAGAGCTCCGTCCGCCTGATCGACGATGCGATTGCGAACGGCAAGCTGATCGCGGTGTTCACGCAGCGCGATGCGGCCATCGAGGAGCCGACGCAGGCCGACCTCTTCCCGGTGGGCACGGCCACCCACATCCACAAGATGTTCAAGCTCCCGGACGGGAGCTTGAGGCTGATCGTGCAGGGGCTGACACGTTTGTCGTTGGACGAGGTAATCGCCACACATCCGTATCTGCGCGCCCGCGTCAGCGCGGCGAACGAAGAGCTCCAGGAGCCCGATCGTCTGGAGATCGATGCCCTCGCCCGGAACATCAAGACCAACTTTCAGCAGGTGGTGTCCCTCTCGCCGCTGCTCTCGGACGATCTGCAGACGCTGGCCACCAACATCACCGAGCCGGGCCGGCTGGCCGATTTCATCGCGTCGAGCCTGACCACCATCAGCACGGCCGTGAAGCAGGAGGTGCTCGAGACGCTCGACATCCGCGCCCGGATGGACAATCTGAACCGGATCCTCATCAAGGAGCTCGAGGTCCTGGAGCTCGGCTCGAAGATCCAGTCGCAGGTGCAGTCGGAGGTCGGCAAGAACCAGCGCGAGTACTTCCTCCGCGAGCAGATGAAGGCGATCCAGAAGGAGCTCGGCGAGGGCGACGATCAGACCAAGGAGATCGAAGAGCTGGCCGAGAAGATCGAGGCCGCCGGCATGCCCGAGCCCGTGAAGCGGGAAGCGCTCCGGGAGCTCGATCGGCTCTCGAAGATGCCGCCCGCCGCCGCCGAATACACCGTCTCGCGGACCTATGTCGATTGGCTCGTCGCCCTGCCCTGGAGCAAGCGCACCGACGAAGTGATCGACCTGCCGAAGACGAAAGCCGTACTCGACGCCGATCATTCTGGTCTCGAGAAGGCGAAGGATCGCATCCTCGAATACCTGGCGGTCCGCAAGCTCAATCCCGAGGTGAAAGGGCCGATTCTCTGCTTCGTCGGCCCGCCCGGCGTCGGCAAGACGTCCCTCGCGCGCTCGATCGCCGAGTCGCTCGGCCGGAAGTTCGTACGCGTGTCGCTCGGCGGCATGCGCGACGAAGCGGAGATTCGAGGCCACCGCCGGACGTACATCGGTGCGCTCCCGGGCCAGGTCATACAGGGTCTCCGGCGCGCCGAGTCCAAGAACCCCGTGTTCATCCTCGACGAGATCGACAAGCTCGGGTCCGACTTCAGGGGCGACCCGTCGTCCGCCCTGCTCGAGGTCCTCGATCCCGAGCAGAACGGGACCTTCAGGGACCACTATCTCGACGTGCCGTTCGATCTCTCGGAGGTGCTGTTCATCACCACCGCCAACGTGCTGGATCCGATCCCGCCGGCGCTGCGCGACCGCATGGAAGTGCTCGAGATCGCCGGCTACACCGAAGAGGAGAAGCTGCAGATCGCGACGGCGCACCTGGTCGCCAAGCAGGTCAAGAACCACGGGCTCACGCCCGAGTACATTCACTTCACACCGGACGCGCTCCGGCAGGTGATTCGCGGCTACACGCGTGAGGCTGGCGTCAGGAACCTCGAGCGCGAGATCGGAGCGCTCTGCCGCAAGGCCGCGCGCAGGCGCGCCGAGGGCAACGACGATCCGGTCGAGGTCACGCCCGAGGTCGTTGTCGAGATGCTCGGCGCCCCGCGGTTTCTCGACGAAGAGATGGAAGAGCGCACCAAGGAGCCGGGCGTCGCGATCGGGATGGCCTGGACGCCCACCGGCGGCGAGGTGCTGTTCATCGAGGCGTCCCGGATGGCGGGCTCCGGCGCCCTCACGCTGACGGGCCAACTGGGTGACGTCATGAAGGAATCGGCACGGGCGGCGCTCTCGTGGATCAGGACCCACGCGCGCGAGCACGGCATCGATCCCGACTTCTTCAAGACCGCCGAAGTG
Source organism: Vicinamibacterales bacterium (assembly GCA_050183995.1). Classification (GTDB taxonomy): domain Bacteria; phylum Acidobacteriota; class Vicinamibacteria; order Vicinamibacterales; family CAVVIG01; genus CAVVIG01. Next base: position 26,742 of record JBFXAT010000045.1, on the reverse strand, counting down.
CACGTGCACGTGCCGGCCGGCGCGATCCCGAAGGACGGCCCCTCGGCCGGCGTGACGATGGCCGCGGCGATTGCCTCCGAGTTGACCGGACGGCCTGTGCGCGGCGATCTCGCCATGACAGGCGAGATCACGCTCTCCGGCCGGGTGTTGCCGGTCGGCGGCATCAAGGAGAAGGTGCTGGCCGCCCGCCGCGCGGGCGTCCGCGAGGTCGTGCTGCCGCGCCAGAACGCCAAGAACGTCAACGAGGATCTGACGCCGGAGCTGCGGAAGGACTTGGTGGTGCACCTCGTGTCGTCGATCGACGAGGTGCTCGCGCTGGCGCTGCAGCCGGTATCGAGTGACGTCGTCCGCACGCCCCGCAAAGTGTCACGGTCCAGCGGCCAGACGCCGCCGCCGGCCTAGCCGGCGGGGCGTTGCGCCCCCGCTGCCGGTAGAATGAAGGGTTCGTGCAGTTCCCGTCCACCGGCATTGTCGGCACCGGCGCCCTGGCCCTGGCGCTCGGTCGCGCCCTTCAGGCGAAGGGCGTCCCCATCGTCGCTGTCGCCAGCGCGAGCCGCGAGCGCGCCGAGCGCGCCGCGCGGGAGCTCGGCGTCGCCGTTCAGCCGGTCCTGGTGGCCGACCTCCCACGTCTGGCCCGGCACATTCTCATCGCGACAGCCGATGGGCGGATCGAGGCCGTCGCCGAGGAGCTGGCCTCCGCCGAGCTCGCCGGCGTGGTCGCCCTTCATACGTGCGGGGCGGCCGGTCCCGCCGCTCTCGTGGCGCTCCGCGGAGCAGGAGTGCCGGTCGGCGTCTTCCATCCTCTGCAGACCGTCGTCGAAGGCGTCAGCACCGAGCGCGTATTCGACGGCGTCGCCTTCGCCATTGCCGGAGATCGCGCCGCGCGGGCGTGGGCCGAGGAGCTCGCCGGACGGTTGGCCGGCAGAGTGCTGTCGATCCACGATGACGCGTTTGCGGCCTATCATGCGGGAGCGGTCCTCGCGAGCAACGGAATCGCCGCGCTCATCCACGGCGCCGTTTCGCTGTTGGGGCAGGGCGGCGTCGCCCCGGACGCGGCGCTCTCGGCCCTGGCGCCGCTGGCGCGCGCTGCCACCGACAACGTGCTTCGCCTCGGTCCAGCGGCCGCGCTGACCGGGCCGGTGGCGCGAGGCGACGCCGGCACCGTGGCGCGCCATGTAGCCGCTCTTGGTCAGTCGCCGCCGGAGATCGACGCGCTCTACCGGGCGGTGACGCGATGTTTGATCCGAGTGGCAGCCGAGCGTCAGCAGGCGCCGGAAATTCGTGACGCCCTGACGAGCGCGCTCGACGCGCGCCTGAAGGAGAGTTGATGACCAGAACCCAGGCCCGCATCACGGATCTCGCGGAGAAGAAACGGCGAGGCGAGAAGATCGCCATGCTCACGGCGTACGACGCGGTCATGGCGCGCCTGTTCGAACACGCCGGCGTCGACGCGCTCCTGGTCGGCGACTCCGTGGGCATGACCGCCCTGGGATACGACACGACGATCCCGGTGACGATCGACGCGATGGTGCACCACTCCGCGGCGGTCCATCGCGGTGCGCCGCAGGCGCTCATCGTCGCCGATCTGCCCTTTCTCACCTATCAGGTCGGCGTCACCGAGGCGGTGAAGCATGCCGGCCGGTTGCTCCAGGAAGGCGGAGCCGTCGCCGTGAAGCTCGAAGGGGGCCGGCCGGTTCTCGACGTCGTGCGCCGCCTCGTCGACACGGGCATCCCGGTGATGGGTCACCTCGGTCTGCTCCCGCAATCGGTGCATCAGCTCGGGGGTTATCGACGCCGGGGAACGGAGGCCGTGGAGGCCGACGCGATCCTTGCCGATGCCGTCGCGCTCGAGGCCGCGGGCGCGTTTGCCGTCGTGCTCGAATCGATTCCGACCGATCTCGCCCGAACGGTGACGGCTCACGTACAGATTCCGACGATTGGGATCGGCGCAGGGCCGTTTTGCGACGGGCAGATTCTCGTCGGCTACGACATGCTCGGCTTCTCGGCCGAGCCGGTGCCGCCGTTCGTCAAGACCTACGCGCGTCTGTCCGAGATCGTCGATGCGGCGGCGCGCAGCTACGTGGACGAGGTGCGCAGCGGGCAGTTCCCGGTGACGCCGGTCGCGTCGAGGACCTCGTCGCGATGACGCGATCGCTCGCGCGGTGCTCGACGATCGCGTCGCTCCGGGAGTCGATCTCGACGCGGCGCGGCTCCGGACTCGTCGGCTTCGTCCCGACCATGGGAGCGCTGCACGACGGACACGGACGCTTGATCGAGGAGGCACGCCGCGAGTGCGCGACCGTCGTCGTCAGCATCTTCGTGAATCCGCTGCAGTTCGACCGCGAAGACGACCTGCGCCGTTATCCGCGGACGCTCGAGCGCGATCTCGAGCTCTGCGCGGCGCGCGGAGCCGACGTGGTCTTCTCCCCCGATCCAGCCGAGATGTACCCTCGTCCGCCGGTCTGCACGGTCCGTGTCGGCGCGCTCGCCGACCACCTCTGCGGGCGTCACCGGCCCGGTCACTTCGACGGGGTCGCCACGGTCGTCCTCAAGCTGTTCCAGGTGGTCGGCGCGGATCGCGCGTATTTCGGCGAGAAGGATCGGCAGCAGCTGACGATCATCCGCCGACTGGTCGAGGACTGCAACGTGCCGATCGCCATCGTCGGCGTGCCGACCGTGCGCGAGAGCGACGGGCTCGCGTTGAGCTCGCGCAATCAGCATCTCGACACCTCGGAACGCGCGCTCGCGCCAGCGCTGTATCGCGCACTGCTGGAGTCCGACAGGCTGATCGCCGCAGGCGCGGCCGACGCGGAGTCGGTGCTGCGGGCCGCCCGCAGGCTCGTGCCGACCGACCCGTCCGTTCGACTGGAGTACCTCGAGGTCGTGGACCCGGACGATCTCCGGCCGGTGACCACGATTGAGGGTCCCGTGGTGGTGGCTGGCGCCATGTGGGTTGGCTCCACACGCCTGATCGACAACGTTCTCAGCGCGCCCGGCCGAAGCCGGCCGTCCGGAGTTTCATGAAGCTGCGCATCATCTGCAAGTCGAAGATCCACCGTGCGATGGTCACCCGCGCCGACCTTCACTATGTCGGCAGCATCGGCATCGACCAGACCCTGATGGAGCTGGCCGACATCCTGCCCGGCGAGCAGGTGTCCGTGTGGAATCTGAACAACGGCGCCCGGATCGAGACCTACGCGATCGCCGTTCCGCGCGATTCCGGCGAAATCATTGTCAACGGCGCGGCCGCGCGACACTTTGCGGTGGGAGACATGGTCATCATCGCGGCCTTCTGCCTGACCGACGAGGCGGTGACGCCCAGGATGATCGCCGTCGACACCCGCAACCGGTTTGCGAAGGACCTGAGCGACGGGGCCGATCCGGACATCGACCCGGCAACCGATCGGCCGACGCTCACACGATGAGCGTCAGCGCGTAGGCCGTCTTCAAATCGACGATCTCCCCCCGATCGACCATCGCGCGGGCTTCGTCCACTGTGAATGCCTGCGGCTGAATGTCCTCGTCCTCGTCAGGCGCGTGCGTGGAGTCCGGCGGAGGCGCCTGCAACCCTGACGCGCGGAAGAAGATCAGCTCTTCGTCGCAGAAACCGGGCGTCGGATAGAGCCCCCGCACGCGTTCGATCCGGGCGGGCACGAGGCCGATTTCCTCTTCGCATTCCCGCCGGGCGGCCTGCTCCGGCGTCTCCCCGGCATCGACGCTTCCGGCAGGGACCTCCCACATGACCTGCGCGACGCTCGCGCGGTACTGCCGAATCAGCACCACCCGCCCATCGTCTTGCATCGGGATGACGACCACGGATGGAGGATGGCGGACGATTGCGACCTCGTGCTCGCGGCCGTCGGGGAAGCGGTGGCGGTCGACTTCAACCGAGAAGACGCGGCCGCGGTAGACGACTGGCATGTCGGGCGTACCTCCGAGCGAAGCGGCCGGAGCTCCGGCGCGGCCTACGCATCTGCGGTCTCCGGCACGTTGCGTGCGACGAGCTCGTCGAGCACGCTCTGGAGATCGGCCGGAAGCGGGCTCTCGAACGTCATGGTCCGTCCGTCGATCGGGTGTCGAAACGACAGCCGTGCCGCGTGGAGGAACGGACGCTCCAGACGAGCGACCGCCTTGACGTCCCCCGCGAGGCGCCGCCGGACTCCTCCGTACAGACTGTCGCCGACGACCGGATGGCCGATCGCGCTCAAGTGGACGCGAATCTGATGTGTCCGCCCGGTGTGAATGGCGATCTGCGCGAGGGTCAGCGCGGGGTTGATGTGCTGCGCGCGGACGATTCGCGTCACCGCCTCGCGGCTCCGCCGGGATCGCGCCGACATCCTCTTGCGGTTCCCCGGGTCGCGTCCGATCGGCGTGTCGATCCGGCGGCCCGCCTGCACGACACCCCAGACGAGCGCGAGGTAGTCCTTCTCAACCTCGCGATCGTGGAACTGCCTCGCGAGCTCCTGGTGCGCGGCATCGTGTTTGGCCGCAACCAGGAGGCCAGACGTGCCGCGGTCGAGCCGATGAACGATGCCGGGCCGCTTCTCGCCTCCCACACCGCTCAGATCGGAGATATGGTGCAGCAGTGCGTTGACCAGGGTGCCGGACGCATGTCCGGCCGCGGGGTGGACGACCATGCCGGCGGGCTTGTCGACCACGACGATGTCCGCGTCCTGAAACAGGATGGGAAGGTCGAGCGCCTCGGCTGCCGGGGCCGCATCCACCGGCTCGGGGATGTCGACCTCGATGTGCATGCCGTCCTTGAGGACCAGGTTCGGCTTCGTGGGTCGTGCGTCGACGCGCACGCGCCCTTCCTTGATCAGCCGTTGCAGCTGCGATCGCGAATGGCCTGGCAGCGTCGATGCCAGGTATCGATCGAGCCGCTGACCGTCTCCATCCGCCGCGACGGTGACTATCACCGGCGTCAGGCGGCTTTGCGCGCCCGGCGCGGGGCCGGCTCGCCGCGCCGCGACAGCACCACGAGCATGATGATCGACAGCGGGGCGAGGATCAGCGAGATGAACTGCGACGTCGAGAAGATCAGCACCGCTCCGCGCGGGTCGTTGCGGTAGAACTCGATGATGAACCGGGTGATCGCGTAGAGCAGCATGTAGAGCCAGAACGTGCGCCCGGGGTACGGCGTGCCGCGGCGCTCGGTGGAGAGCAGCAGCGCCAGGATGAGCGCCTCGGCGCCGGCCTCGTAAAGCTGTGTCGGGTGCAGCGGCACGTTCAGCGGCGTTCCCACGTTGGTCGCCGCGTACGGATTGGTGAAGGTCACGGCCCACGGCACGTCGGTGGGCTTGCCCCAGCAGCAGCCCGCGAAAAAGCAGCCCATGCGTCCGATCACGTGGCCGAGCGCAATGCCCGGTGCGAACACGTCGCAGGTCGTCCACAGCGGCAGCCCGATTCGCCGGATGTACCAGAGCGCGACCACCACGGCCAGGATGAGGCCGCCGTAGAACACGCCACCCGAGCGCGCCAGGGTGATCAGTTCGGCCGGATCCGCCACGAACGTGCGGAAGTCGACGATCACCATCAAGAGCTTCGCGCCGACCAGCGCGCTGATGATGATGTAGATGCCCAGGTCGAGGACGCGGGTGTGATCGAGCCCTCGCTCCTGCGCGCGCACCATTGCGAGCTTCAGGCCGAGCAGGTAGGCGGCCGCGAGCAGGACGCCGTAGGTGTAGAGAGTCGCCGGGCCGAGATCAAGCAGGACGGGATGCATGTGATCCTGATCCGATCATATCGAGAATCATCAAGGCGACGCCGACCGTGATGGCGGAGTCGGCCACGTTGAACGCCCAGAAATGGAAGCTGCCCCAATACGCGTCGACGAAGTCGACGACCGACCCCAGTGCCAGTCTGTCGATGAGGTTGCCTGCGGCGCCGCCGACGATCAGCGCGAGCCCGAGGCGTGGCATCAGGCGCTCCCCCGCGATGGAGCCCGAGTACACCGCCACGGCCACCAGCGCGCAGATGGCGACCAGCGCAAGCACGATCGTCTTGCCTGGGAAGTCCACCGCGTTCAGGAACCCGAACGCGGCGCCCGTGTTGCGCACGTGCGTGATGTCGAGGAAGTTCGGGACGACCTCGACGCTCTCGTGCAACGGCACCCGCGTCCTCACCAGCCACTTCGTGAGCTGGTCGAGGACGACGATGACGAGCGGCGTCGAGAGCTCGAGTGTGCGTGGGCGCCAACGGACCGCCGTCAGCGCCTCAGCCACGAATGGGCTCGGCCAGGGCACCCTGACAGCGGTCACAGAGGCCGGCCCACGCAGGTTCGGTGGACACGGCCGGAACATAGCGCCAGCAGCGCTCGCACTTCACGCCTCCGGCCCGCTCGATCGTGACGTGCGGCTCGGCCTCCGCGTGGGCATCGACGTCGGTGGGCGCCGGCTGGAGCACCACCTCCGAGACGATGAAGAGCATCGGCAGTTGGACCGCATGCTCCTCGAGAAAGGCGAGCTCCTTCTCGTTCGCGGACAGGACGACCCGCGCCTGGAGCGAGCTCCCGATCTGCTTGTCCTTGCGGAGCGGCTCGATCCGGGCCAGGACGCGCTCGCGAAGCGAGACGAGCCGCGCCCATCGTTGCAGCACGTCGCGGTCGATCAAGGTCTCGAGCGTCTCCGCCTCCGGAAAGAGCGCAAGATGCACCGATTCGGTAGGCCGTCCGGGGAGATGGCGCCAGAGCTCGTCGGTGGTGAACGCGAGGATCGGGGCCATCAGCCGCGCGAGCCCTTCGGCCATGATGAACATGGCCGTCTGGGCCGACCGCCGTTCCCTCGAGCGCGCGGCAAACGTGTACAGCCGATCCTTCGAGACGTCGGCGTAGAACGCGCTCAGATCGACGGTCGCGAACGCGTTCACCGCCTGGAATATCGCCCCGTAGTCGTAGTCGGTGTAGGCGCGTCGGACTTTCAGCGCCAGCTCGCCGTAACGCGCGAGGATGTAGCGATCGACCTCCTCGAGCGCCGCCTGTTCCACCCGATCGGCAGCAGGATCGAAGTCGTACAGGTTCGCCACCAGGTACCGGAGGGTGTTGCGGATCTTCCGGTAGGCCTCGACCGCGCGCGCCAGCACCTCCCTCCCGAGCCGGATCTCCTGCGTGTAGTCGCTCATCGAGACCCAGAGCCGCAGGATGTCCGCGCCGCTCTGCTTGATGATGTCCTGCGGTTCGATGGAGTTGCCGAGCGACTTCGACATCTTGCGGCCGTCCTCGGCCACGATGAAGCCGTGGGTGAGCACCTCATGGAACGGCGCGCGGCCGCGCGTGCCGAGTCCGACCAGGAGCGAGCTCTGGAACCAGCCGCGATGCTGGTCGCTGCCTTCGAGATACATGTCGGCAGGCCAGGTCAGCTCGGGGCGCACCGACAGGACCGCTTCGTGGCTCGAGCCCGAATCGAACCAGACGTCGAGGATGTTCATCTCGCGCTCGAAGCCCGCGTGGCCACATGACGGGCACGTCAATCCCTCCGGTACGAACTCCTCCGTCGGCCGCTCGTACCACGAGTCAGCTCCGTAGTGCTCGAAGACCGATGCGGCCCGTTCGACGATCGCTGGCGAGATGAGCGCTTCGCCGCAGCGGGCACAGTCGAGCGCCGGAATCGGCACGCCCCAGACGCGCTGCCGCGAGATGCACCAGTCGGGCCGGTTCGCCACCATGTTGTAGATGCGGTCGTGTCCCCACGCCGGGATCCACGTCACGTGGTGATCGACCTGGTCGAGGGCTGCGCGCCGCAACGTCGTGACGTCCGACGGCGAATCCGCAGCGGGCGGGTCCACGGTGGCGACGCCTCCGGTCGTCACGCCGCCAGCCGACCCCCCCACGGAGGCTGAGCGCGCCGATTCCGCGCCGGCGCCTCTCGCCCCCTGCTTCAGTCTGGCTTCGTCCATCGCGATGAACCATTGCGACGTCGCGAGGAAGATCACCGGATTGTGGCAGCGCCAGCAGTGCGGATACTGGTGCGAGAACGACTTGCGCTGCCAGAGCCGGCCGCGGTCCCTCAGCGCCGCCTCGACCGCCGGGTTCGCGTCGAAGACGCGCTGCCCGGCAAAGAGACCGACCGCATCGAGGAAGTGTCCCGCGGGGCCCACGGGTGCATAGATCTCGAGGCCGTAGCGCACCCCGGTCGCGAAGTCGTCGGCGCCGTGGCCCGGCGCCGTGTGAACGGCGCCCGTGCCGGCGTCCAGCGTCACGTACTCCGCGAGCACGCCGAGGGAGTCGCGCTCGTAGAGCGGATGCCGGAACCGCAGACGCTCGAAGACCTCCCCCTTCATCGTGGCGAGCGGCGCCTCCAGCGGGCGGCCGACTTCGCCCGAGACGCGGGCCGCCAGCTGTTCGGCGACGATCACCACGCGTCCATCCACCTCGTAGGCGGCGTAGTCGAACTCGGGATGGAACGCGACGGCCAGATTCGACGGGATCGTCCAGGGCGTCGTGGTCCAGATGAGCACCGACACCTCGCGCCCGGCGAGCTGCGGCACGTGCGTCGCCAGCGCGGCCGCGCTCTCGGCCTGGAGGGGAAACTCCACGTAGATCGACGGCGACGTGTGCTCCTCGTATTCGACCTCGGCTTCGGCGAGCGCCGTCCGACAGTGAATGCACCAGTGAACGGGCTTCTTGCCCTTGTAGACGAGCCCCTGATCGACGAAGCGTCCCAGCGCGCGCGCGATCGCCGCCTGATACCGGAAGTCCATCGTCAGATACGGTTCATCCCAGGTGCCGAGCACGCCCAGCCGCTGGAACTGCGCGGTCATCGTGCCGATGAACCGCTCCGCGTACGCGCGGCACGCGCGGCAGAAGTCTGCCGTGGAGAGCTCCCGTTTCTTGGAGCCGAGCTCACGGTCGACCTGCAGCTCGATCGGCAGGCCGTGGCAGTCGAATCCGACCACGTAGGGCGCGTCGAAGCCGGCCATCGATCTCGACTTGACGACGAAATCCTTGAGGATCTTGTTGAGCGCGGTGCCCATGTGGATGTTGCCGTTGGCGTACGGCGGACCGTCGTGCAGGACGAATTTCTTCGCGCCCTGGCGTGCGGCGCGAATGCTTCCGTAAAGGTCGATGGAAGCCCAGCGGGCCAGCGTCTCGGGCTCGCTGGTGGGCAGATTCGCCTTCATCGGGAAGTCGGTGCGCGGCAGGTTGACGGTGTCTTTCCACTCAGGCATGGGTATCCGTCGATTTTATAATGAACGGATGGCCACCTCGGCAGAACCTCGGCCAGGCCCCTCGGTGCGCGCCGAGAAGCTCGAGAACGGACTGAAGGTCCTGATCCTGGAGGAGCACACCGCTCCGCTCGCTTCCGTCTGGTGCTGGTATCGAGTCGGGTCACGCGACGAGCCCGCCGGCCTCACCGGAATCTCCCACTGGGTCGAGCACATGAACTTCCGCGGGACGACCAACATCCCGCGCGATCAGATCAAGGGGATCATCGAACAGTACGGCGGTTCGTGGAACGGCTACACCTGGCTCGATCAGACCGCCTATCTCGAGACCGCCACCCGGGACGCGCTCGATCGCATGCTCTTCATCGAGGCCGAGCGCATGTCGCACTGCCTGTACGCGCCGGAGGACTGCGAGCTCGAGCGGACCGTCATCATCTCCGAGCTCGAAGGCGGCGAAAACGATCCGGAAACGCTCCTCGACCAGGAGGTCACGGCGACGGCATTCCGCGCACACCCGTACGGGCATCCGACGATCGGCTGGCTCACCGACTTGCGCGCGATGACCCGCGAGGACGTCTTCAGCCACTACCGCACGTATTACGCGCCGAACAACGCCACGCTCGTCGTGGTCGGCGACGTGGATCCGGTCGACGTCATGCGGCGCGTGCGGCATCACTTCGGCAGGATCGCATCCGCGGCGCCGATCACGCGCCAGCGCCTGCAGGAGCCCGAACAGATCGCCGAACGGCGCGTGCGGATCAGCAGGGAAGGGACGACCGCGTATCTCAAGGTGGCATATCCGGCACCATCGGTCACCGACGAGTCCTTCGAAGCGGCGCTCGCGCTCGACGCCATCCTGACAGGCGCAAAGGGCGTGAATCTCTGGAGCAGCTTCCGGCTGCCGCCCCCCCAGCGCAGCGCGCGGCTCTACCGCGCGCTCGTCGACGAGGGTCTTGCCTCGAGCGTCTTTGGCGCGATGCTGCCCACCGCCGAGCCCTTTCTCTACACGGTGTCGGCCACGGCGACCGACGGCACAACGCTGGCGTCGCTCGAAGACGTGCTCGCCACGGCGCTGGATCGCGTGCGGAGCGAGGGCGTCACCGACTCCGAGCTCGCCCGCGCGAAGGCGCAGCTGCGCACGCGCATGATCTTCGACGAGGACAGCGTCACCGACCTGGCGCATCAGCTCGGCTACTTCGAGACGGTGGCATCGCTCGACGTCTTCACGCGAATGCCGGCACGAATCGCCGCGCTCACCCTCGACGACGTCAACGCGGTCGCGTCTCGTCTGCTGAGACCATCGTCGCGGACGACGGGCTGGTTCGAACCGCTCCCCATCGGTGCGGAGACAGGCGGCACCGATCGGAGCCGGCCGTGATCGGGACGTCTCGCGGGCTGAGCCCTGCCCGCGTGGTGCTGCCCAACGGCATCACGGTAATCGCGAAGCAGACCCGGCGAGCCCCGTCGGTGGCGATCAGCTTCGCGGTCCGCGGAGGATCCAGCGCGGAGCCGCCGTCCGCGGCTGGAGCGATGCACCTGTTGTCCCGCGTGATCGATCGCGGAACGAAGGGGCGATCGGCGGCGGAGATTGCCGACGCCCTCGACAGCCGCGGGCTCTCGCTCTCGTGCGGGGCCTCCCGTCACCATCTGTCGCTCGTGTGCACCTGCCTCGCCGACGACTTCGAGGCCGTCTTCAGGCTCATGTCGGAGATCGTTCGCGAGCCGGCGATCCCGGCGTCCGAGCTGGTCACCCGGAAGCGCGAAGCGGTCACCAGTCTTCGGCAGGATGAAGACAATCCGGCGGTTCGTGCGGTCGACGCGCTCCTGACGCTGCTCTACGGCGCTGGGCACCCCTACGGCCGCCCGGTGAAGGGGGAGATCGATTCGGTCGACGGCTTGACGAGGGAGGATCTGCTCCGGCTGCATGCCGTTCGCATCGCCCCCTCCGAGCTGTGCATCGTGGTCGTCGGCGACGTCGATCCGTCACAGGTCGACGCGTACGCCGCCAGCTGCCTTGCCGACTGGTTCGTGCACCCGCCCCCTCCAGTCCTCTTCGGGCCGATTCCGCACCTGCCCGGCCGGCAGCTGCTCGTCATCCCGATGATGAACAAGGCTCAAGCCGACATCGCGTACGGCTTCACGTCGATGCGCCGCGACGACCCGGGCTATCACGCCGCGTGGCTGATGAACAACATCCTGGGCGAATACGCGATGGGAGGACGGCTGGGCGACAGCATTCGTGAGCGCCAGGGGATGGCCTACTACGTGTCGAGCTCGCTCGACGCCGCTCCCATCGAAGCGCCGCTGATCATTCGCGCCGGCGTGTCGGCCGCGAACGTCGATCGGACGCTCGCGTCGATGGACGTCGAACTCGCGGCTCTGCGCGAGCGAGGCGTCACCGATCGTGAGCTGGCCGAATCGAAACAGTACCTGATTGGCTCGATGCCGAGAGCGCTCGAGACCAACCTCGGGATCGCGCAGTTCCTCCAGGGCGTCGAGTTCTTCGGGTTGGGACTCGACTACGATCTGCGGCTGCCGGATCTGCTGAGCGGCGTCACGCGCGCCGACGTGCTCGAGGCCGCGGCCGCGCTCGATCCCTCCCGCGCCGCCGTCGTGGTCGCTGGACCGTATCCTCCGGCATGACCAGGGCCGTCGCGTTCGACGTCGATTTCACGCTGATCCGTCCCGGGCCCGTCTTCCAAGGAGCCGGCTACCAGGTGTTCTGTTCCCGCTACGGCATCATCGTCGACGCGAGCCTGTTCGACTCGGCCGTGGCAAGCGCCAGCGCCCTGCTTCATGCACCCGACGATGCGGTGTACGACGAGGAGATCTTCGTCGGCTTCACCCGGCACATCATCGAGCGGATGGGTGGGCGAGGCGCGCTCGTCGACGCCTGCGCGCGTGAGATCTACGCGGAATGGGCGGCATGCCACCACTTCGAGCTGTACGAGGAGGTGCCCATCGTGCTGCGCCATCTGGCCGACGCGGGGGTCATCGTCGGACTCGTCTCGAACTCACACCGCTGTCTGGCCTCGTTCGAATCGCACTTCGCGCTCGAAGGGCTGATTGCCGCTGCCGTTTCTTCCGCCGAGCACGGGCGCATGAAGCCGCACCCCAGCATCTTCCGCGCGCTGCTGGCCCGCATGGGCGTGGATCCGCACGACGCGTTGATGATCGGTGACAGCGTGATTCACGACGTGGAGGGTGCGCTGGGCGTGGGCATGCGCGCCGCGCTGCTGCACCGCGACGACGTCCCGCACCCTCGGGCCCGTGAGCTCTCGGAGCGGGGCGTGCCGACGCTGCGGACGCTGCGGGATCTGCTCCCGCTCGTCCATCTGCCGCCGCGCGCCTAGCCCGGGGGCCAGCCGAGGCTTCTGCCGCCGAGCAGATGCAGGTGGATGTGAAACACCGTCTGCCCGGCATCCCGATTCGTGTTGAAGACGGTGCGATACCCGCCGTTGGCGATGCCCCGCTCCGCCGCGATGGCGGCCGCGCGCCTGACCAGTTCCCCCACGATCCCGTCGTCGTCGGCCTGCAGGTCGTTCAGGGATGCGATGTGACGGCGGGGCACGAGCAGCACGTGGGTCGGCGCCTGCGGGTCGATGTCCTCGAAGGCCACCACCCGATCGTCTTGATAGACGATGGAGCCGGGAATCGTGCCGTCGATGATGGAGCAGAAGAGACAGGACATAGGTGGAATCCGGGACTCAGCGAGGTGATGGTGACGTCTTGCGTGCGATGGCGACGCGCGGGATGTCCTGGAGGTCGTTGCGCCACTCGAGCAGTTCCAGGTTGGGGGCGGCGTCGACGAGCGCGGTGACCGCCCGATGTTGTCCGGCCCCGATCTCGAACATGAGGATGCCGCCGCTCGCGAGCATCACGGGTGTCTCGGCGATCAGCCTGCGGACGATCTGCAGGCCGTCCTCTCCGCCGAACAGGGCCCAGGGCGGCTCGAAGTCTCGGACCTCCGGCTGGAGCCCCTGCGCATCCGTGACCGGCACGTAGGGCGGATTGGCGACGATGAGATCGAGCGAGCCTGGAAGCGACGGCAGGAGATCCGCGCGGACGCAGCGGATGCGCGCCGACAGATCGTGCTGCGCGACGTTGCGGCGCGCGACCTGCAGTGCGTCGGGTGAGATGTCGGTGGCGGCGATCAGGGCGCGGGGGAACTCGCGCGCCAGTGCGATGGCGACGCAGGCCGTGCCTGTGCCCACGTCGGCGATGCGCAGCGCGCTCCGCCGGTCGCAGTGGTCGAGCGCGCTTTCGACGAGCAGTTCGGTTTCGGGGCGCGGGATCAGCACGCCTGGCGACACCTGAATCGTGAGCTGCCAGAATTCCCGGGAGCCGGTGATGTAGGCGAGCGGCTCCCGTCCCGCGCGGCGCGCCACCAGCGCCTCGTAATCGCGATCGAAGCCGGCCGGCGGGGCCGATTCGCCGTGCGTCAGCAGCCGGGTCCCATCCCAGCCGAGCGCGTGCTGGGCGAGCAGGCGCGCGTCCAGAGCGGCCTCCTCTGCTGGAATGCCCGCGTGGCGGAGCCGGCGGCGGGCGTCGGCGATCAGGGTGTTGATTTCTACGGACATGCGCGCGTCGACACGGGCCCGGCGCCTGGCGCTCAGGATACGGCGGTCGCGTCCTTCAGCCTCTCGCTCTGATAGTAGGTGCCCACGGTGTCGAGCAGCTCGTCGAGGTCGCCATTGAGCACATTGACGAGTTGATGGGTCGTGAAGTTCACCCGGTGATCGGTGATGCGGCTCTGCGGGAAATTGTAGGTGCGGATCTTCTCGGAGCGCTCGCCGGTGCCGACCTGGCTGCGCCGATCCTTGGCGATCGCATCCTGCTGCTTGCGCAGCTCCATCTCGTAGAGGCGGGACCGAAGCACCTTCATCGCCTTCGCGCGGTTCTTGATCTGCGACTTCTCGTCCTGCTGCGAGACCACGACGCCGGTCGGGATGTGCGTGATGCGCACGGCCGAGTAGGTGGTGTTCACGCTCTGCCCACCGGGGCCGCTCGAGCAGAAGGTGTCGACGCGCAGATCCTTGTCGTTGATCTGGATGTCGACCTCTTCGGCCTCCGGCAGCACGGCGACAGTGGCGGTCGACGTGTGGATGCGGCCGCTGGCTTCCGTGGCGGGAACCCGCTGCACGCGGTGCACGCCGCTCTCGTACTTCAGGCGGCTGTAGACACCGCGTCCTTCGATCGTGGCGATCACTTCCTTCAGCCCGCCCACGCCGGTGTCGCTGCTCGACATCACGTCGATTCTCCAGCCGCGGCGTTCGGCGTACTTCGCGTACATCCGGAACAGCTCGCCCGCGAACAGCGCCGCCTCGTCGCCACCCGTGCCCGCCCGAATCTCGAGCACGACGTTCTTCTCGTCGTTCCGGTCCTTCGGCACGAGCAGGAGCTTGAGGTCGTGGACGAGCGCCTCGCGACGCACGAGCAGCGCCCGGAGCTCTTCCTGGGCCAGCTCGCGCATGTCGGTGTCGCTCGCCGCGACCAGCTCCTCGGTTTCGGCGATGCCGCGGAGCACGCTCTTGTACTCGCGGTAGCGTTGGACCGTCGGCTCGATGTCCGACAGCGCCTTCGCCTGCTTCCGGTACTCGGCGGGATCACTCTGCAGCTCGGTCGATCCGAGACGGTGCAGCAGATCCTCGTACTGCTGTTCTATCGTCGCCAGCTTGTCGAACATAGACCGATACGGATCCTCTCATCCGCCAACCGCTGTGGCGCCCGGCTCCTCGCCATGGACGCTCCGCTTACGCCGAGCCGCCGGACACGGGAGGCAGGAAGGCCACCTCGTCTCCCTCGTGCAGCACGTCCTGCATGCGGGCATAGTCGGCGTTCACCGCCGACGACACGACCCGTTCATAGGGCGCGAACGCCGGGAACTGCGCCGTCAAGTCGCTCCACAGGTGCTGGACGGTGGCGCCGTGCCCGAGCTCCTTCACGAGCTCCGAGGCGCCCGCCAGGTCCCGCAGCCGCGCGAACAGCCGCACGGTCACGCGCACGCGACCCGCTCCGCATGCGCCAGGGCATCGGCGTCCTCCGGGTCGGCCGTCGCCCCTTCGATCCACACGTCGCCGCCCTCGAAATACTCACGCTTCCAGATCGGTGCGATCTGCTTGAGCCGTTCGATCGCGTACCGGCATGCCGAGAACGCATGCGCCCGGTGCGGCGACGCCGCGGCGATGACGACGCTCGCCTCGCCGATCTCGAGCCTGCCGATCCGGTGGTGAATCGCGATCCGCACGTCGGACCATCGCGCCGAGACCTCGGCGTCTATGCGCTCGAAGGCGCGAAGCGCCAGCGGTTCGTACGCCTCGTACTCCAGGAACCGTACGTCGCGTCCGGCGTTGTGACGCCGCACCAACCCGAGAAACGTCGCGACCGCGCCTTCAGTGCCGGCCCCTTCGCTGACGACTGCCTCCAGCAGCGCCCCGATCTCCAGCGGTGCGGCGCCGATCGACAGCAGTCGATTCTGCATCTTCTAAGTATAAGCGACTCATGTGTTTGAGGCGCTTCACCCCGTGTGCGGCCGACGCATCGCCCAGAAGTGATCGAGCGGGCCGTGCCCACTGCCGAGCGCGAGGCCACAGCGGATGGCGTCCGACACATACGCTTGAGCGCGCGCCGTCGAGTCGGGGAGCGACCGCCCGTGCGCGAGACTCGCGGCAATGGCGGACGCAAACGTGCAACCGGTGCCGTGCGTGTTTCGCGAATCGATGCGCGGCACCCTGAACTCGTAGAACCGTTCGCCGTCGAACAGCAGATCGACCACTTCCGGTCCTTCCGCGTGGCCCCCCTTCACCACCACCGCCGGTCCGCGATGGCCGCGCAGCCGCTCGGCCGCCCTCTTCGCATCGTCCAGGTTCCTGATCGTGATGCCGGTCAGTGCTTCGGCCTCGGGGATGTTCGGCGTCACCACGAGCGCGTGGGGGAGGAGCGTCTGCCGGAGCGCGGCGACGGCGTCGGTGTCGAGCAGACGGTCGCCACCCTTGGCCTGCATGACCGGGTCGACCACCACCAGCGGAAGCTCGAGGTCGGCAATGGCGGCCGCCACGGCTTCGACCACGGCGGCCGAACCGAGCATTCCCGTCTTGGTCGCGGCGATCGTGAAGTCCGATGCGACCGCCTCGATCTGCGCGACCACCAGGTCCGATGGCAATACCTGCGCGGCGGACACCCCGACGGTGTTCTGAGCCGTGATGGCGGTGATCGCGGACGTGCCGTACACGCCCATCGCCGCGAACGTCTTGAGGTCGGCCTGAATGCCGGCACCAGCCCCTGAATCGCTCCCCGCGATGGTGAGCACGACCGGCAGCGAGGGATGCATGTGTGGTTTCCCTGGACCGGACGCTAATACTGGGCGCGCGCCGCGGATGCCTTTCCGAACACGAGGAGATATTGGAACGGCGGCACCGGCTCGCGGGTTTGCACCTGCAGGCCCGCGGCTTCCACGGCCGCAATGACCGTATCCGGGCTCACACGGTCTTCTGCCGACGGCCCGGGACCGCCGCTGCCCGGCATGAAGTCGATCACCCCCAGGCGGCCCTGTGGCTTCAGCGACTGCTCCATCTTCCGAAGCAGCGTCTGCAGGACCTCCGGACGTCCGGGCTCGTCCATCTCCTGGTAGGCGTCGACAATCAGGATCGCGTCGAGACCTGACGGCAGCCGCGGGTCGGTCTCGGTGCCGAGCACCGTCCTGACGTTCGAGAGCCCTTCCTGCTGCACCCGGCGGTTGATCGCCTCGATCATCTGCGGCTGGATGTCCTGCGCGTACACGAGTCCGTTCGGCCCGACGCGGCGCGCCAGGCGCAGCGTGAACCATCCGCCGCCGGCGCCGATATCGGCGACGACCGCACCGTCGGCGATGCCCAGCGCGTCCATGATCAGGTCCGGCTTGTTCCACTCGTCGCGATCGGGCGCCGACAGCAGGCCCAGATCCTGCGGCGGGAACAGCCGCCGCTGGCGGAGCGGCTGCGGACCTCGACGGCGGGTGCCGGGATCGCGCGGCGCGCGCGGGTCGGGAGCGCCGAGGCGCGGCAATTGCGGCGCCCTGGGCTGCCCGCCGTTCTGCACCCGCTGCGCCTGCACGTCGATGCGCCCAGGCAAGGCCGCCAGCAGCGACAAGACGGCCACCGCGAGCCTCTTCCTCGTCATGGCTGCGGCTTCGTCCCTCCGTCGCCGCCCGGCGGGGGCGTGTTCCCCGCGCCGACGATGCCGCCGCGCGTCATCGCGTCGACCGAGAGCACGCGATCGAGGCTGGCAGCATCCATGAGCCCGCGCTCGAGCACCAGCTCCCGAATCGGGCGTCCCGACGCCACCGCGGTCTTGGCGATCTCGGCCGTCGCGGCGTACCCGATGTAAGGGCTCAACGCCGTCGCCGCCGCCGTGCTGCGGTCGAGCAGCTCGCGCGCGCGCCCCTCGTCGATGCGCATGCCGTCGACGCATCGCGAGCGGAACGCCCGCATCGCGTTGCGCAGGATCGTCGACGCGTGGAGCGCGTTCCACGCGATCACCGGCATCATGACGTTCAACTCGAGCTGTCCCGCCTCGCAGGCGATCGCGACGGTCTGATCGCAGCCGATCACCTGAAAGCACACCTGGTTGACCATCTCCGGGATCGACGGGTTCACCTTGCCCGGCATGATGGACGAGCCGGGCTGCACGGGCGGCAGCACGATCTCGGCGATGCCCGCGCGCGGCCCCATGCTGAGCAGGCGCAGGTCACTGGCGACCTTTCCGAGCTCGACGGCCAGCCGCCGCATCGCGCTGGAATACGCGAGCACGTCGCCCATGCTCTGGGTGACGCGGAACAGGTTGGCGGCGGGGCGCACGTCCAACCCGGTGTAACGGCCGAGGTTCTCGACCACCTTCGCGCGGTAGTCGTCACCGGCGTTGAGGCCGGTGCCGATCGCCGTCGCCCCGATGTTGAGCTCCTTCAACTGTTCGCTGGCCGCCGACACATCGTCGGCGCCCCGTCGGAGGCATGCGGCGAAGCCGCCGAGCTCCTGACCGAACGTGATCGGAACGGCGTCCTGCAGGTGCGTGCGGCCGGTCTTGAGCAGGTCGCGCGCCGCTGCGGCATTCGCGTCGAAGCTCCCGGCGAGGTCGCGCGCGGCATCGAACAGGGACCGGTGTCCGAGGAGAAGGGCCAGCCGCGTCGACGTCGGGAAGACGTCGTTGGTCGACTGTCCCATGTTCACGTGATCGTTCGGATGTACCAGGTCGTAGCGCCCGCGAGAGCCGCCCAGGATCTCCGCGGCGCGATTGGCGAGCACCTCGTTGGCGTTCATGTTGTGCGACGTGCCGGCGCCTGCCTGGTACACGTCGACGACGAACTGATCGCGGAGCGCACCGCCGAGGATCTCGTCGGCGGCCGACACCACTGCCGCGGCAAGGTGTTGGTCCAGGCGGCCCAGATCGCGGTTGGCTTCAGCTGCGGCCTTCTTGACCAGAACGGTGGCGGTGACGAGATCGGCGGGCGCACGGAGCCCGCTGATGGGGAAGTTCTCGACGGCGCGGGCGGTCTGCACGCCGTAGTACGCGTCGGCCGGCACCTGAAGCTCCCCAAGCGGGTCGCGCTCGGCGCGGAACGTCATCGCTCAATTATACTGAGGGGTCGCGAACCAGAACCGTACCGGAGGAACAGAGTCGATGCTGCCTTCATTCTTCGATAGCGTGCTCCAGCTGATCGTCCGGACCTCGACCGATCTGCCTCCGGACGTGCGGGCCGCGATGAGGCACGCCATCGACCTCGAGCCGGCAGGCACGCGGGCGACCCAGGCGTTGAGCATCATCGCGCAGAACATCGATCTCGCCGTCGACCATGAAGGTGCGATCTGCCAGGACACGGGGATGCCGACCTTCGAGATTCACGTGCCGGTCGGCGCCAACCAGATCTGGATGCGGCAGCAGATCCGTGAGGCGGTGGCCGAGGCGACGCGCCGCGGCAAGCTCAGGCCGAACTCGGTCGACTCGATCACCGGCAAGAACTCCGGCGATAACCTCGGCCCAGGAACGCCGATCATCCACTTCGATCAGTGGGAGCGGGACGAGATCGAGATCAAGCTGATCCTGAAGGGCGGCGGGTGCGAAAACACGAACGCCCAATATGCCCTCCCGGCCGAGCTCCCGCATCTCGGCCGTGCGGACCGAACGCTCGAAGGCGTGCGCAAGTGCATCCTCCACGCGGTCTGGAACGCCCAGGGCAAGGGCTGCAGCCCCGGCGCCGTCGGCGTGTGCGTCGGCGGCGATCGCACGTCCGGATACCTCCACGCGAAAGAGCAGCTGTTCCGGACCCTCGACGATGTGAATCCGGATTCCAGGCTGGCCGAGCTCGAAGCCTCGATCATGGGGACGATCAACAATCTCGAGATCGGGCCCATGGGCTTCGGCGGGCGGGTCACGCTGATCGGCTGCAAGATCGGCGCGCTGAACCGGCTGCCGGCCAGCTTCTTCGTCTCTGTGGCGTACGACTGCTGGGCGTTCCGCCGACTTGGCGTGCTGCTCGACGCGAATAGCGGAGCGATCAACCGCTGGCTCTACCGCGACCCGTCGCATCCGATCATTCCGATGATCGACCAGGCCGGCTTCGCGCGGACCGGCAAGGAGGTGTCGCTGAAGGCTCCGCTGAGCGAAGCGGACGTGCGCGCCCTGAAGGTGGGGGATGTCGTCCTCGTGTCCGGCCGGATGTTCACCGGGCGCGACGCGGTCCATTCGCATCTCATGAAACACGACCCTCCCGTCGATCTCAACGGCTCGGTGCTGTATCACTGCGGCCCGGTGGTGGTGAAGGACGGCGACGGCTGGCGGGTGAACGCGGCGGGTCCGACGACGAGCATTCGGGAGGAGCCCTATCAGGGCGAGATCATCCGGCGCTACGGCGTGCGGGCCGTCATCGGGAAGGGCGGCATGGGCGGCAAGACGCTCGCCGCATTGAAGGAGCACGGCGCCGTGTATCTGAACGCCATCGGCGGCGCCGCCCAGTTCTACGCGCGGTCGATCAAGGGCGTCGACGGTGTCTCGCTGCTCGACTTCGGGACGCCCGAGGCGATGTGGCACCTGCAGGTCGAGGACTTCCCGGCGATCGTCACGATGGACGCGCACGGGAACAGCCTGCATCGCGACGTCGAGCAGGAGTCCGGTCGTCAGTTGGAGACCATCGGCGTCTGACGCGAGGCCGGGAGAGCCCGGTCGGCCGCCCGATGGCGGGTGGCCTCGAAACCGGGTGGTATAATGGGGCGTTACTAGGAGAAATCGCAGATGATCAACGTCTCGGAAACAGCGGCGGTGAAGATCAACGAGCTTCTGGCTGAGGAGAACAAGCTCGGCAGCGGTCTTCGCGTGTTCGTGCAGGGCGGCGGCTGCTCGGGGTTCCAGTACGGGCTCATGATCGAGGAGAACGGTCAGGGCTCGGGGGACCAGGTGTACGAGTCGAACGGGATCAAGCTCTTCATCGACCCCATCAGCGTTCGGTACCTGGGGGGCGCGGAGGTCGACTTCGTCGACACGGTCACCGGCGGCGGTTTCACCATCAAGAATCCGAACGCCAAGTCGACGTGCGGCTGCGGCAGTTCTTTCTCGGTCGAATAAACCGGTTTGGAAACCTCTGGCCTTCGCCCGGCCGGCGGTAAGCGCTCGCTGAAGCGCGACCGGATTCTCAACATCTTCCTGCGCCAGCAGGGGCACCTCAGCGCGGACGACCTGTACGACCTGGTCAAGCGCGAGGATCCGGGCATCGGCCGCGCCACCGTCTACCGCACGCTGCAGTGGATGGTGGCGGCCGGCATGGCCCGGAAGGTCGACTTTGGCGAAGGGCGATCCCGCTTCGAGCCGTCGCTCCGCCATCCGCGGCACTTTCATCTCATCTGCAACAACTGTCACCGGTCGTCCGAGTTCCTGAGCTCGGATATCGAGGCGATTCTGGAAGAGGTGGCGCAGGCGCGCAACTTCGAGCCCAGCCAGACCGTCATCCAGGTGTTCGGCCGATGCGAGGAGTGCCGGACCGGCGCCGAGACGGCGACGCTCGACGGGACGACGACCGAACAGGTCTTCGCCCGTGACGCGTTGCGGATTGCCGTCGCGACGGAGCGGAGCGGGCTGGCCTTCTACACGCGGGCGGCGTCGCTCGCCAGCGATCCGCGCGGGCGGAGCGTGTTCCAGCGGCTCGCGGAAGAGGAGAAGGAGCACCTCGGCACGCTCGAACGCCGGTACGCGCAGCTGATCGCCGCCGATCCGACGCTGGAGTCGCGCCCGACGTTCCTCTTCTTCAAAGGGGCGGCGCAAGGGATCTTCGCCGAGGGGGCCGAGAAGCTGCGGGAAGGGGTCGACGACCTGCAGGCGCTGCTGATCGGCATCCGCTGCGAGCGCGACTCGCACAAGTTCTTCAAACGGTACGGGGAGCGATTCGAGGACTCCGAGGGCAAGCAGATCTTCCTCGAGTTCGCGGAGGAGGAGCGCGAGCATCGCGACCTGCTCATTCGCGAGTACCGCGCCCTGCGTGAGCGCCTCGGGATCCGCCCGGCCGGCAAGCGTCCCGACTCGCCGGCGTCCGCGCATTGATCCGCGACCTCTCGGTGTGACCCTTCCCGGCGTGATCGACCTCCACACTCACTCAACCGCCTCGGACGGCCGCTGCACGCCGGAGGAGCTCGTGTCGCGCGCGGCGCGGGCCGGCGTCACGGTGCTCGCGCTCACCGATCACGACACCTTCGCGGGCTGCGCCGCGGCGGCGGCCGCCTGTGTGCGCCACGGCGTCGACTTCGTGACCGGCATCGAGATCACCGCGGTCGCCGGGGGGCGGGACGTCCACGTGCTCGGCTACTTCTGCGACCCCAACACACCGGCGCTCGAGGCGTTCCTTGCGAGCCAGCGTGAGAACCGGGTCGACCGCGTGCGGCAGATCGTTCAACGGCTCGCGGCGCTGGGCGTCACGCTCGACGCCGACGCGATTCTCCGCCCGGCAACGGCCGACTCGTCGAAAGCCGTCGGCCGGCCCTGGATCGCGCGCGCGCTGGTCGAGGCTGGATACGTGGAGACGGTCAACCAGGCGTTCGAGCTGTGGCTCGCCAGCGGGCGTCCGGCGTTCGTGCCCAGAGCAGGCGCCTCGTTGCAGGCAGTGTTCGGTCAGATCCACGAGGCTGGCGGCCTGGCCTCGCTCGCCCATCCAGGGCTGGTCCGCCACGACGAGTGGATCCCGGCCCTCGCCGCTTCCGGACTGGATGCGATCGAAGCCTTCCACTCCGACCACGACGCGGCGACGACCGAGCGCTACCTCTCGCTTGCACGCGATCTGAACCTGCTCGTGACCGGCGGCTCCGACTACCATGCCGACGAGGCGCACGGCGGCGGCGGTCCCGGCAGCGTGTCGCTGCCACAGGATCAGTTCGAACGTCTGCTCGCGCGCCGCGGTTGAGCGCGTCGACTCCGCGCCACGCGCTTGGCGCGCCGACGTCTCACGCGGGCCGCGGGCGATGTCTCACGCCGGACGCCGGGCGACGATCCGCGCCAGCGCATCAGGCGCCGTCACTTCTTCGTCGAACAGGATCTCGAGGTTGCGCAGCCGCACCCGAAGCTCGCCAGGCTTCAGCAGGTGTGATGCCGACTGTGGTCCTCTGCGGTGCAGCAACTGCAGCTCGGTGAACGTCTCGTAGATCAGCACGCCGCCAGGTACGAGCGCGGACTGCACGCGCGGAAACAGGTCCCGCTCGAGATACCGCGTGACGACGATCAGCTCGAATCCGGCGTCCAGCAGCGGCCATGCGCGCAGGTCGGCGCAGATGGCCTGGACGGAGCCGCCGGCTACGGCATCTTTTCCCGGCCGCGCGCGAGACACGGCTTCCGCGAGCGCGTCGAGCCGCCGATCGATCGCCGTGACCCGATAGCCCGCCTGCGCGAGCGCGACGGCATTGCGGCCGCGGCCGGAGGCGATGTCGAGGGCGCGGCGGCCTGGGGTCCACCGCGGTGCCAGGAGGCTCGCCCACCGCGCCACGAGGTCCGACGGTGGATCGTGTGCACGTGCGTCGGTCATACTTTTTCCCAATGTCCGAAATCCTGATCGAGGTCGCCTCCATCAGCAAGCAGTACGGCGCCCTGCGTCCGCTGCGCCTGCAGTCGCTGTCGCTTGCGCCGGGCGATCGTGTCGCGCTCATGGGGCTCGACCAACCCGCTGCCGAGGTGTTGATCAACCTGCTCACCGGCGCCTCTCTGCCGGACACCGGACAGATCCGTCTCTTCGGCCGTCCGACGGAAGAAATTTCCGACAGCACGGACTGGCTCGCCACCCTCGATCGCCTGGGGCTCGTCAGCGAGCGGGCGGCGCTGCTCGGTCCGATGACCGTGCTTCAGAACCTGGCGATGCCGTTTTCGCTCGACGTCGAACCGCCTCCGCCCGAGATCGCGGCGCTGGCTGGGGCGATTGCGGACGAAGTGGGTCTGCCCGAGCCGCTGTGGGATCGGCGGGCGGGCGATCTCGACGAGGCCACACGGATGCGCGTCCGGCTCGGCCGGGCGCTCGCGTTCAACCCGAGCCTGCTGCTGCTGGAACATCCGTCGGCGACCCTCGCTCGCCAGGACGTCGAACGCTTCGCCCGCGATGTTCGTCATGTTGCGTCGCGCCGCGCGCTCGCCCTCCTGACCATCACCGCGGACGTCGAGTTCGCACGGGCCGCCAATATCCAGACGCTCGTTCTCGAGCCGGCGACCGGCCGGCTGAAGCGCCGCTAGGTCTCGAGCCGGTAGAGCTTTCACGTCGCGGAACGGATATTGAAAGTCGTCTCGTGGGCACAGCGGCCCAAGGAGACGTCGAATGCCAGGCGGGACGATCAAGCGACTCGTGCGTGACAGAGGATTCGGTTTCATCAGGGACGACAGCGGCCAGGAGTGGTTCTTTCATCGGAGCGCCGTCGACGGCAGCTTCGATGACCTGAACGAAGGCCAGCGCGTCACATTCGAGGAGGAGCCCTCTGCAAAGGGCCCGCGGGCGGGAAACGTGCGCGGCGAGGGCTGAAGACACGGGCACCCGGTCCACCGGTCCAGGCCGGGTGCCGCGTGCCTGGCCTCCACCCGAGCGGACGGACCGGCGGATCAGCACGGTAGAATACGCACTCGACCGTGGCGACGCTCGTCCTCTTCGATATCGACGGCACTCTCGTGCTCACCGGCGGCGCTGGCGTCCGCGCCATGGCGCGGGCGTTACGCGACGTGTTCGGGATCACCGCCGGGCTCGGTGACGTGCCGGTGGCTGGCCGGACCGACGCGTGGATCCTCGCGCAGGTTGCCGACGCCCACGGCGTGGCCCGTGACGACGAGCGGATCGGTCGTTTCCAGGATTGCTACTTCTCGTATCTCGAACGGGAAGTGATGGAGCCTGGGCCGCGCAAGGGTGTCCTCCCGGGTGTGCGTCCGCTGCTCGACGTGCTCAGCTCGCGCGGCGACGTCCATCTCGGACTCCTGACGGGCAACTACTACCACGGCGCGCGAATCAAGCTCCAGCATTTCGATCTGTGGCGCTACTTCGCCACCGGCGCGTTCGGTGACGATGCGCACGATCGAAACGGTCTGCTGTGGACCGCGATCGAGAGGGTCGCGGCGGCAGGTGGACCGTCGGTCGATCCCGCCGACGTTGTCGTGATTGGCGACACGCCGCTGGATGTGGCCGTTGCAGTGGCCGGCGGTGCGAGGTCGCTCGCCGTCGCAACGGGCAGCTACTCAGCGGATGTGCTTCTGGACAGCGGCGCCGATGTCGTGCTCGAGACGCTTTCGGATCTCGGGAAGGTGCTGGACGTGTTGCGGTTGCCAGCGAGTGGTTCTGGAATGTGATGCGCCCCGGGATGGAGGGGCGGACGGGCGGAGGGAACGCCTGATTCCGGGAACCGGCCCGGGAGTCTCGTTCTCCGGGCCGGTTGCTCTCACCCTTCGATAAGCCGCACGTCCCCGGCGCGTGGGCCCTTGCCGGAGTCCTCCGGCGTGAACTCCACCCGCTGCCCTTCGCGAAGGAGCTCGAACACGGCGCCCCTCACCGAGCTGCGGTGGAAGAAGTGTTCAAGGCCGCTCTCATCGCGGATGAACCCGAACCCTTTGTCGATGAGCAGTCTTGCGATAGTTCCGGTCGGCATACCCGAAGCCCTCCGTTCGACCCCCAGGTCAATCCCAGGGGCGCTCAGCCGGCGACGGATCGCCAGGTCGCCCCGGTTCAGCACGAGGCGTGCGCCAGCCGCAGGCGGAATCCCAGCTCCGTTGAGCTGGAAACCGGGCCAGTCTAGGCGTCTTGTCCGACCGAAGTCAAGCCGAGCCCGCGCGGCGACCTCAAGCCCGGGGTGCGTTTCAACCATGTCAGCGACCCTCCCGGCGAGGTTCGCAAAGTACAGTAGTGCCATGATTTCCGGGATTGTCCTGGCGGCCGGACTCTCGAGTCGTATGGGCGGACGGTCCAAGGCGCTGCTTCCTCTTGGCGACAGCGGAACGTTCGTGACACGGGCCGTCCGCTCCCTCATCCACGGCGGACTCTCCGACATCGTCGTCGTCGTCGGGCATCAGCGGGAGGATGTCGAGCGGAGTCTCCACGCGAGTGGGTTGCCCGTGCGGACCGCGTTCAACCCGGTGTTTCGATCCGGGCAATTGTCTTCGGTCCTGGCGGGGCTCGATGCGGTCGCTCGCGGCGCGGCGGATCGCGGCGCGGCGGATCGCGGCGAGGTCGAGGGGGTCGTGCTGGCGTTGGTCGATGCGCCGCTGTTCAGCGTGGAGACAGTGACTGCCATCGTGCGGCGGTTCCTCGACACGCGCGCCCCGGTTGTCCGTCCGGTGCGTGGCAGCGCGCACGGGCACCCGGTGCTCGTGAGCCGTCAGCTGTTCGACGCGATCCGGCGGGCGGATCTGTCTACCGGTGCGAAGCCGATCATCCGGCAGCACGTGTCGGCGGCCGGGGACGTCGAGGTCGACGATGATGGCGCGTTCGTGGACGTGGATACGCCTGAGGAGTATGCGAGCGTGATCGCGTCGCTGGGCGCCGGTGATGGAGCGTCGGCGCGCGTGGGGTGATGGAGCATCGGCACGCGGCGGATGGGGCGCGCGTGTGAGGCCGGAGCAACCGTGGAGCCGGTGCGGGCGTGAGGTGTGGCGCCTCAGGTCCGTGGTAAACTGACGATTCCGCACCTGAAAGTGGGCCTGTAGCGCAGTTGGGAGCGCGCCTGAATGGCATTCAGGAGGTCACGGGTTCGACTCCCGTCAGGTCCACCAAACTTTCATTCCCCCTTTTTTCTGACGTCCGCTTCGGCCCTCACGCAAGGACCTCAAGCCCGGCACGGTCGCGCCGGTTCGCACCGTGCAGCGCTGCCAGGGGGCCGGCTGCGTGGACGGACCCGGCCTGATACGATCGCCCTTCGATGTCGTTGCCACGCCCACGCCCCACCGTCGCACGCATGGCCGGCTACACGCCGGGCGAGCAGCCCAAACCGGGCGATCGCATCATCAAGCTGAACACGAACGAAAACCCGTACCCGCCGAGCCCGCGGGTGCTCGAGGCGATCCGCACCGTACCGCCCGAAGCGCTCCGAAGATTTCAGTCGCCCACCGGAGACCAGT
>JBFXAT010000044.1:0-37807 GCA_050183995.1 Vicinamibacterales bacterium | reverse complement strand
CGCTCTACGAACGCAACATCCCCGCGTTCGAGAACCTGACCAACCTCGATCGACTGCCGGCGCGCGGCGCGTCCCTCGTCGCGCTGCCGAGCAGGATCAAGGGAGGAAGCGGCGCGCCCCTGCGCGCGGTCGCGATTCTATGACCCGAGGATCGCACGTGGCCGAGCGGCCGCTGAACTCGCCGGGGCAGGTCCTCTTCGCCAGCCTGATCGGCACGACGATCGAGTTCTTCGACTTCTACATCTACGCCACGGCCGCCGTGATCGTCTTCCCCAGGCTGTTCTTTCCTCCGGGAGATCCGACCACCGCGACGCTGGCGTCGCTCGCCACCTTCGGTGTGGCGTTCTTCGCGCGTCCGATCGGCTCGGCGATCTTCGGCCATTTCGGCGACCGGATCGGACGCAAGGCGACGCTGGTCGCCGCTCTGCTGACGATGGGGCTGTCGACGGTGTGCATCGGGCTGCTGCCGACCTACGAACGCATCGGGCTGCTGGCGCCTCTGCTGCTCGCGCTCTGCCGCTTCGGGCAGGGGCTTGGCCTCGGCGGCGAGTGGGGCGGCGCGGTGCTGCTTGCGATCGAGAACGCCCCGCCAGGCAAACGGGCCTGGTACGGCATGTTCCCGCAGCTCGGCGCGCCAATCGGGTTCCTGTGCTCGGGCGGCATCTTCCTCTTGTTGTCGGAAACATTCTCCGACGCGCAGTTCTTCGCCTTCGGCTGGCGGCTTCCCTTCCTGGCCAGCGCGGCGCTCGTGATCGTGGGGCTCTACGTCCGCCTGACCATTACCGAGACGCCGGTCTTCCAGCGATCGATGGCGCAGCAGGAGCGGGTGAAGGTCCCGGCGTTCACGGTGTTTCGCAATCACGCGCGGGAACTGGTCGCCGGCACGCTCACCTCGCTCGCCACCTTCGTCCTCTTCTACCTGATGACCGTGTTCACGCTCTCGTGGGGAACGACGAGGCTCGGATTCACGCGAGAGCGCTTTCTGGTCATGCAGTTGATCGGCATTCTCTTCTTCGCCGTCACGATTCCTGTGTCGGCGCGCCTCGCCGAGTCGGGGCGCCGGAGGACGATGATCTGGGTCACGGCGCTGATCGCGGTGTTCGGCCTCTTCATGGGACCGCTGCTCGACGCGGGAACAGCCGGGGCCATGGCCACACTGGCGATCGGACTGTCGTTGATGGGCCTCACCTACGGGCCGCTCGGCACGGTGCTGTCGGAACTGTTCCCCACGGCCGTTCGCTACACCGGCAGCTCGCTGACCTTCAACCTGGCCGGCATCTTCGGCGCCTCGCTCGCTCCGTACATCGCCACCTGGCTCGCCAGCCGCTACGGCCTGTCATGGGTCGGCTACTACCTGACGGCGTCCGCGCTGCTGACGCTTGCCGGGCTGTTCGCCACGCAGGAAACGATGCACACGGACCTGGCCGAGGGGAGCGCGCGGTCGGTCTAGTTCAGCAGCGGTCGCGAGGTCCTTGGACGTGCCACCCTTCGACGAGCGCGTAATCCTCGATCCGTTGGCGCCGTCGGCCGTGCGAGTGCTCGGCAGGTCGATGTACCTCATCGCCGCTGGATGGGCGTTGTCGATCTCGTGGCTGTGGGTCGAGGGGATCCGGCAGCACCTCCGGCGGTACGACGCGGTGCCGCCCGACTATGCCCTGGGCACGATTGCCGGGGGCGTCGCGCCGGCTCTGCTGATGGCCGGCGTCGGCTGGATCATCGGCCGCTATGCCGGCCGCGCTCCCTACCGGACGCTCGATCGCCGGGAATGGCGCCATGCGCTCTGGTGGTCGCTCCTGCCGAACGTCCTGCTGCTCGCGACCGTCTGGTTGATGCTGCAGGAGAACCGTTAGTCGATCGCCTGCCACGTGGCGATGATCGCGCGCGCTCCATCCCGCACGCCGCGCGCCAGATCGAGACGGAACACCCCGCCTCGGCCAGGGACGCGCAGCCGCAGTCCGAATCCCGCGTCGAACTGGAAGGGCTGGCCGACCGCGAAGTCCGGACGTTTCCCGGCGACGGCGGTGTCTGCGAAGAGCGCGCCGCCGATCCGCACGAGCGACGGCTTCGGCAGCCACCCCCGAGCCTCGAGCGTGGCATGCGCCATCTGCCGGCCGAACATGGTGCCGTTGATCCGCCCGGCACGCAGCAGCCGGTGCGCGCGTAGGAGCGGTCCCCGGCCGCGGCCCTCGCCGGCGCCGCTCCAGAGCGCGAGCGGAGCCTCGCGCGAGGCGATGCTGGCGCCCGCACGCGCAAGCACCACGAGCCCTCTCGGTTCCCGTCGCGATCGAAACGTGGCACCCAGGTTCGCCGCGCTGAATCCGGGTGCGCCGCCCAAGCCGGCCCACTGACCGACCGAGAGGGTCGCGGCCAGACGATCGCGCCAGGCGCGCCGTTCGATCGACGCCGAGACGTGAGCCGTACGGTCGCGCCGTCCATTCGGCCGCACCCATGCCTCCACGCCGGCACTGATCTCCGTTCGCACGTTCGCGGTCACCCATTGCTCCAACCCGAGCTGTCCCTGCAGCCGCTCCTCGCGCACGACGTTCGACTCGTCCGACCCGTACGACTGCGACTCCCACGCGGCGCGGAAGCGCAAGACACCGCGCGGCGAGGCGAACCGGGGCGCTGCGAACTCGATCGACGCCCGCGGCCGGTTCCGCCACCAACGGTACGTTCCCGACCACATCTCTCCCTGACCGGTCCGGCCAGGGATGCTCACCGCCACCTCGCGCTCGAGGATCGACTGCGCCGTCGCCGCGCCCCACTGGATCGGCGTGCGGGGCAGCGACCGCTGCTCGACGACGGCGACGTCGACGATGGCGAAGCCGTCCGGATCTGGCCTGACCGCGATCCGCGTGGCCGTCTGATCCGGCATCGATTCGAGCCGGCGCCGCGCCAGGGTGAACTGCTCGTCGGTCAGGAGCGTGTTCGGG
The DNA here is from genome assembly GCA_050183995.1 of Vicinamibacterales bacterium. Lineage (GTDB taxonomy): Bacteria > Acidobacteriota > Vicinamibacteria > Vicinamibacterales > CAVVIG01 > CAVVIG01. The sequence continues at coordinate 34,874 of JBFXAT010000044.1, read as the reverse complement.
TCGAGCCCCAGCGCCAGCGCGAACAACGAATAGCGCGTCCGCGTCAGGCCGCCGATGTGGACCGAGTCGAGCTGAGGCCGCCCGATCCTGTTCCACGCTTGCAGCGCGCGGACGTAGTCGTTGAGCATGAACCGGCTCGAGCCGAGAACGTCGGCGGCGTAAGGGTCATGCGGATCGCGGCGCAGGGCATCCTCCGCGAGCGCGGCTGCCTCCCCGAACTTCCGCTCCGCGAAGCGCACGCCAGCCAGTTCCCGCAGCGGGCCGGGGTCGGCAGGGCACGCGGCCCGAACCGCTTCCAGCCGCGCCGCCGCCGCCGCGAGCGGTCGCTTCTGAATCGCGGTGAGCGCCTCGTCCAGCATCGCCTCGCACGGTGTCATGCCGTTCGAAGAGCCTGGCGGAGCGCCGTCGCCCGCGAGGGTGGACGTCACGGCATCAGAGGACGCGTCGATCGTACCGGTCTCGATCGATGTCTCCGTCGATGGCCGCGCGCGCGGAGACGTGGACGGCTCGCCTCCAGGAACGACCTGGAGTGTCCAGAACCCCGACGGTTTCCATGCGCGCTGCAACGCATCCAGCGAGAGGCGCCGCGATGGACCCCACGCCGGATCGTGAACGAAGACGTCGCGATCGTCCGCCGACACGACCACGACGTAGTGGTAGCGGCCAGGGCGATCCTCGAGCAGGAGCATTGGCGGGCGGCCCGCCGCCAGCTCGGATCGCAGCCGTTCGATCGACCCGTCGATCCGCGTCGCTCGCCAGTGTCGAGCGCGAATGGCGGCGATGAGATCCTCGTCGGCGATCCCGCCCGCCCGGCGATCGACCAGCGGCGCGAACTGCTGGACGTCGGCGTGTCGCTCACCCCAGTAGCGGAACAGCATCGCGGCGGCGGCGCCGCCGCACAACGCCTCGGTTTGCGGCAGGTATGGGACGTCGAGCCGGACGTCCTGCGCATCGGCCTCCCCTGCCGGCACCAGCAGACCGGCGACGAGCAGGACGATGGACGCGACCCGAGAGACGACACGGGTCGCTCTCGGATCCGCGCGGATGCAGCCCCAACCCACACCGATCGCCCGCGCGGTCGTCCTAGTCGACCGCGACCACGATCAGAATGACAATGAGGAGCGCGATGATGATGGTCGTCGTCGAAATGACGATCGTGGAGGCTCCTCCGACCAGGGCCTGGTTGACCTGCTGTGCGGCCGCGGCCACTTGCGACAGCGAGCTCGCGCCGAGCGTGTCGACCGACGCCTGCACGCGGTCCAGATCGATGCCAGACTTGGCGGCGAGCTCGCGGACCTCGGGACGGTTCAAGGCCTCGCGAATGGCTGCACGGTCGGCATCCTGCTGCGCCACCTGTCCGGCGACTGTCTCCGACAGCGCCGACGGGTCGATCGCGTGGCGGCTCTGTGCCGCGGCGAGCGGGGGAGCCGAGAGCATGAACACGAGCGGGATGACGAGCAGCGTACGAAGCGTTCGCATCGAAACCTCCAGGGTCGCCAACTCACGACACAGTTCAGTCATAGCAAGGCTGATACCGCATCGCCCCATCTCAGCCGTGCGCGCCGCGGCGGGCGCGCGTGGAGACCGTTGACGTGGCGGCTTTCGAGCAGTGGATGGATGCGCTTGAATCACGGCAACTCGCCGACCTGAGCTTTCCGGAAGTCGCCCGGGCGCTGCGAGCCTTGTCGTCCGCGTACGTCGAGCGGCGATCGAAGCTCCAGCAGGGAGCGGCGCTCGACGGTGCCGGAAAGCGCGCGGCCTTCGCGCTCTTCTACGGTCCGCTGCACTACCTCCTGGTGCACCACATCGTGACCTCGCTCGGCTCGCCGTTCGCGGACGTCGATGCCTTGATCGAGCTCGGATGTGGGACCGCCGCATCCGGCGCCGGCTGGACGGCCGCCTGCGGGCGGGCGCCTCGTTATGTTGGAGTAGATCGTCACCCGTGGGCGATCGCCGAAGCGAAGCAGACGTGTGCGGCGTTCGGCCTGCAGGCCACGCTTCGCGTCGGAGACTTCACGCGCATGCCCTTGCCCTTCGTGGGCGAGCCGAAGGGGCGCGCGAAGGGCGCTGGACGGAGCGCAACGCCGAGCACGGGCCTGGCGCGTACCGGCGTGCTCCTGGCGTTCGCTGTCAACGAGATCGCATCGGCATCGGACCGCGAGGCGCTGTTGGCCGAGCTGCTCGCCTGCGGCCGGCGGGGGGCGTGCGTGCTCGTCGTCGAACCGCTCGCCCGGGGCGCCGCCCCGTGGTGGCCTGAATGGCAGCGTGCGTTCCAGCAGGCGGGCGGGCGATCCGACGAGTGGCGGGTCGCTGCGGCGCTCCCGCCGATCGTTGAGAAGCTGGACCGCGCGGCCGGCTTGCGGCACCTGCTGCTGACGGGGAGAACCCTCGCGTTGAATTTGACGAATTGACGAATTGGCGAGTTGGCGAGTTGACGAGTTGACGAACTAGGGCCTGATCGTTTGGACGGCTGAACATGCCGTTGAAGGGTGGCAGTGATGGTTCTCCTGGTGGGGGCGACGGGGCGGCTTGGTGGGCGGGTCGCGCGCGAGCTGTTGTCGCGGCGGACGCCGGTGCGTGCGTTGTGCCGGCCGCAGTCGGGATCCGGGGCGCTCCGGCGCATGGGGGCCGAGATCGCGATCGGCGATTTAAAGGACGCGGCGTCGCTCGCCGCCGCATGCGCGGGCGTCGAGACTGTCGTCACGACGGCGAACAGCGCCCGTCGCGGGGGTGATGACACCGTCGATACCGTCGACCGAGACGGGACGGCCAGCCTGATCGACGCGGCGGCCGCAGCCGGAGTGCAACATTTCGTGTACGTGTCCGCCTTCGGCGCGGCGCCCGACAGCCCGACGGCATTTCTGGCGGCGAAGGGGGCGAACGAAGCGCGCGTCCGCGCGAGCGGCATGGCGTGGACCGTCCTTGCCCCGTACCTCTTCATGGAGTCGTGGCCAGGCGCCCTCGTCGGGGTGCCGGCGCTGGCCCGGCGGCCGATCGTCATCGTCGGAGAAGGGCGGCGGCGGCACAGCTTCGTCGCGGAGCACGACGTCGCGGCGTTCGTCGCCGCGTCCGTACTGAACGTGGCAGCGCGAAACCGGTACGTTCCCGTCGGTGGACCGGACAGCTGGACGTGGCGCGACGTGATCGCCAGCTACGAGAAGGCGCTCGACCGTCCGCTCGAGGCGCAGTTCGTCGCGCGCGGCGAGACGGTGAACGATCTCTCACCGCTCGTGCGCGATCTGCTGGCGAAGCAGGACGACGGCGACACGATCATCGACATGAGCGCGGTCGCCGAGGAGCTCGGCGTACGTCAGACGCCGCTCGATGCGTGGGTTCGTGCGTCGGTTGCGACCGCTCGTGTGTGATGAATCACGTCGATCGCGGTTGACAGTCGCGTTGCGCATCGTCACACTAACGCCGCAAGCGTTTTCACGCGGGAGCGTGCGTTCCTGCGAACGAGGCGTACCATGACGGACTTTGATGACAGCGGAATCGATCTTCCGGATGACGATCTGACCGGAGGGCCGGACCTGAACGATCTCGACGCGGGCGACGAGACACTCGATCTGGATCTCGACGCTGGCGACGCGCCCGAAGGACGCCCGAGTGGCGGGGCGCGCGCACACGCGTCAGCGGGTCCGGCGAAGACGTCGGCTCCGCGCAAAGCGGCGGCGAGGCGCGCACGCGCGTCCGCGCGGTCGGGCGGGAAGAAGACGGCAAAGAAAGCCGCGCCCGCCAGGAAGAGCGCATCGGCTCGCAAGCCGGCCGGTGCACGGAAGCAACAGCGTGGCGCCGCGAAAGGCGCCGGGAAGAGAGGATCAGTGGCGAAGAAAGGTGCTGTGAAGAAGAAGGCCGCCAAGAAGGGCGGCGCGAAGAAGGCCGTGAAGAAAGCCGCCAAGCCGGCCGCCCGCAAGGGTGCGGCGAAGAAGAAGCGCTAAGGCCTCAGGCCTGCTTCTTCAGGAATACCGCGGGGCGCGCATTGGCGCGCCCCGCAAACCCCCGCCGCCAGACCCGCCTCGACGCAGCCCGGCCGACTGATCACCTGTCGCCGGCCTTACCCCACACCTTTTTCAGCCGGACCCGTCCGGGACGCAATACCATGGCTCCGTTTCGTTCACCCCGAACGTCCGTCGTCCCGTTCAGCTCAGAGGAGGACACTATGTTTCTGATCCGCGACGTCATGTTCTGCAAGCCGGGCCAGGCGCGGCCGATGGTGCAGAAGTTCCAGGCGCTCGGCAAGCTTCTCGGACCCATGGGCGTTGGATCGCTGCGTGTGCTGACCGATGTGAGCTCAGAGCGCTACTGGATGGTGGTCGCCGAGTTCGAGGTCGAGAGTCTCGAGGCGTACGCCGAGATGTCGAAGCAGACGATGGGGATGAAGGAATTCCAGGAGGCGATGAAGGGCTATCACGATCTCATCGATCAGGGGCGCCGCGAGATCTACCAGATCGAGAGCTGACCGCCATCGCTCGGCCGCCGCGGGACGCGGGGAGCTCTGCGGCAGGGCTCGCCGCACCCGCGATCCGTCGCCGGCGCGTCCCAGAGAACCTCCCGGGTCTGTGACACGATTGATCCGTCCGATGTTCCCCGCCACCCCCTTCACGGAAATCGCCCTCACCCTGCTCATCGCCGCCTTCGTCGGGGCGACGGGTCTTCTGCTGCGCCAGCCGCTGATCGTCTCGTTCATTGCCGTCGGCGTGCTCGTCGGCCCCGCGGGCATCGGCCTGGTCACGCAGCACGAGGAGGTCGAGCTTCTCGCCGGCATCGGCATCGCCCTGCTGCTCTTCGTCGTCGGGCTGAAGCTGGACGTCTATACCGTGCGCACCGTGGGGCCGGTCGCGCTGGCGACCGGCGTCGGCCAGATCGTCTTCACGTCGGTGATCGGATTCCTGATCGCCGCCGCGCTCGGCATGGACGGGGTCACGTCGACCTACGTGGCGGTGGCGCTCACCTTCTCGAGCACCATCATCATCGTCAAGCTGCTGTCCGACAAGCACGAGATCAACGCGCTGCACGGCCGGATCGCCGTCGGCTTCCTGATCGTGCAGGACCTGGCGGTCATCCTGGCGATGATCGCCATCACGGCCATCGGCACCGAGCGGGGCGCCGGCCAGAGCCTGATCCAGCACGCGTTGTTCATCGCCGCGAAGGGGGTTGGGTTCCTCGCCGTCGTGGTCGCTCTCGCCCGCTGGGTGCTTCCGCGGGCGTCGGCGTTCCTCGCGCGGTCACCGGAACTGCTCGTGCTCGTCGGCATCGCGCTCGCCGTGGCACTCGCGGCCATCGCCGAGGCGATCGGCCTCAGCAAGGAGGTGGGCGCGTTCGTCGCGGGTGCGTCGCTGGCCTCCACCGAATATCGCGAGGCGATCGCGAGCCGCCTGGTGACCGTGCGCGACTTCCTCCTGCTCTTCTTCTTCATCGACCTGGGCGCGCGTCTCGACCTCTCGCTGCTCGGCTCGACGCTCGGCGACGCCACGGTGCTGTCGGCCTTCGTGCTCGTGGGGAATCCGATGATCGTCATGGCGATCATGGGGGCCATGGGCTATCGGAAGCGCACGAGCTTCCTTGCCGGACTCACCGTCGCGCAGATCAGCGAGTTCTCGTTGATCCTCGGCGCGCTGGGCGTGAGCCTCGGCCACCTGGGCCGGGAAGCGATGGGGCTGATCACGACCGTCGGCCTCGTCACGATCGGACTGTCGACCTACATGATCATCTATTCGGGCCGGCTCTATGAGTGGCTCGCGCCGTGGCTGGGCGTGTTCGAGCGTCGCGTGCCGTACCGCGAGCTCAGCGGAGACGCCAGCGCGACGGCGGCCCCCGATGTCGTGATCTTCGGCGTCGGCCGCTACGGCGGAGGCATCGTTCGCCATCTGCTGCTCCGCAACCGCCGCGTCGTCGGCGTGGACTTCGATCCGGAAGCGCTCGCCGCATGGCGGCGGGAAGGGCTGCCTGTGATCTACGGGGACGCCAGCGATCCCGAGGTCTTCGATCATGTGCCGCTCGACGGCGTCGCCTGGGTCGTGAGCACCGCGCCGGACCTCGACACGAGCCGCATGTTGCTCCACAACCTTCGCCTGCGCGAATTCCGTGGCAGCGTCGCGGTCGCATGCCGGACGGCAGAGGAAGGCGAAGAGCTGCGCCTGAACGGAGCCACCGTGCTGCTCCGTCCGTACGCGGACGCCGCCGAGCAGGCGGCCGACGCGATCACGACCGCGATGGACAAGCTGTCCGCCGTCGCGCCGGCCGTGCCCGGTCTTCGCGAGGTTCGCCTCGAGCCGTTGTCGCCCTGGGCGGGCCGCCACATTCAGGACGTGCCGCTGCGCGAGGACTTCGGCGTGACGATTCTCGCCGTGAGCCGTGCCGGCCGAAGCGTCTTCAACCCTGGCGCGACGTTCCAGCTGTTTCCCGGGGATCGGCTGATCCTCTCGGGGGAGCCGTCCGCCCTCGACCAGGCAGTGGCATCCCTGTCGAGCGTCGGTGGCCAGACGGAGAGGCCGGACGATCCCGAGGTCACCGTCAGCGAGGTACCGGTCGGTTCGATGCCGGCCTGGATCGGCCGCACGCTCGCGAGCCTGTCGCTGCCAGCGCAGTTCGGCGTGACGGTGCTCGCTATCGCGACGGAGCACGAAGTGGTGTCGTCGCCGGATCCGAACCGCCCGCTCGCGGCCGAAGAGCGGCTGATCCTGGCAGGCACGGCCGAGAGTCTGCAGCGCGTTCGCGAACAGCGCTAGCAGGCAGCGATTCCGGGCCTTTCGCTTCTCACCTCCTTCTTCTCATTCCGGTCGGCGACGTTGACGATCTCGGCCCGACTGTCCAATCGCCCGATGTCCGACCCGCAATCCCGCACTCGTGACGTCCTCCAAACGTCCAATCGCGAATTCCTCAACTACCATTAGGCCAACGATGCCCTCGTTCATCCCGCCGCTGCGTGGTCGCGTCCCCGTCGTGCTCGTCACGACGAGGCTGCTGACGTTCGCGTCGGCGTGGCGCGCGGCGGCGTTGGCGATCCCCGACGTCGGCATCGCGGTGTTCTTCATCGCCGGTATCGCCACGACGGGGGCCGGGCTGCTCGCGCCGTGGTTCGTGCTCGGCGCGGTCCTGCTCGGGCTGGCGTGCCGGACCCTCGACGTCGAAGGCTGGGGCGTGCTCGTGCGCGGCGGACTGGTTGGCCGCGCGGGCCTGGCGTTCGGTCCGAAGGCGGCCGCGGCGGCCGCGGCGGCGCAGCTCCTGGAGCGCGTGTTGTTCGCGAGCCTGGTGTCGCTCGTCTTCGGACATTACGTGGCGGCGCTGCCGATGGGGCTGCTGCTGCCCTCTGCGCTGCTGCCGGACTATCTGCCGCCGAAGGATCCCGCGAGCCTCGCGGCGGTCGTCCTGCTCGGCTTCGCGTGGTCGCGCGCGCGCCTCGGCTACCGGACCGACATTGACAAGGCCGTGGCGCGCACCTGGGCCGCCGTCGCGATCATCGTCGTGATCGTCGCCTGGGCCGTGATCGCGGTCATCGCCCATCCGTCCGCGCTCGCGGCGCTCTCCCCTGTCGGCGCGGCGGACGCGCTCGCCCTGTCGGCCGGTCCGTTCGCCAGCGTCCTCGTGATGCTCTTTGCGTTCGGCCATACGCTGCCCGCCGTCGGAAGCGGCGACAGCCTCGCGCGCGCCGCGACCGAGCTCGAGCCTCCCCGCATCCGGGGCGTGTGGCGCACGATGGTGATCCTCACGGCCTACGGCGGGTTCGTCACGGTGGCCTCGACGTTCCTGTTCTCGTCGCTCGTGCCGATCGCGGCGCAGCGCCGATGGGTCGACGTCCCGATTCTCGGGATGATCCAATACCTGCCCGGACCGCCGTGGACCGCGGCGCTGGCCGGGCTTGCGGTCGTGGCGAGCGCCACGCTGCTCCTGGGGCAGGCCGTGCGGGCCGGCATCTCCGGCGCGGAGCGGATGCTCGTGCAGCTTGCCGAACAGGGCGGCGTCACGGAGGCGCTGACGGTTCCGCACGCCCGGCTCGGCACGCTCGCGCGCGCCATCGACACGGCGGCGGCGCTCGGCGCCGTCGCGATCCTCGCGAGTGCCGGACGCGTGGAATGGCTCGCGCACGCCTACGGGGCCTGCCTCGTCTGGACGCTGCTCCTGAAGGTGACGGTGCTGATCCGGCTGCGCAGACCGCGCGAGGACGCGCCGTTCCGAGTGCCGCTGAACGTGCACGTCGGGCGCAGCGAGTGGCCGCTCGGGCTGGCCGGCATCGCCCTCGTGGTCTCGGCGACCTGGGTCGCGATGATCCTGAGCGGCGATCCGCCGACGATCGGCGCGAGCATCGCGCTGCTCGGTGTCGCGTTGCTCTTCGCCGCACCCGCCCGGCGGCTGCCGACCGAGCCGCCCGAGGACCTCGATCCGTTCCGTCTGCTGCCCGCGCAGGCGCTGTCGCTGGATCAGGTCGAGGTCCGGCCCGGCGGCGTGCTGGTCGCGGTGCGAAACCCCAACTCGCTGGCGCATCTGAGCCACGCGTTCTCCGCCGCCGGCGAACGCGACATCGTCGTCATGACCGCGCGGCTGGTGGGCGGTCTCGACGGGGAGTACGAAGACCCCCAGGACGCACGACCGACGCCGGCCGAGCAGGCGCTCTTCTCGAACGTCATCGCGCTGGCCGAGCGCCACGGCCGGCACGTGCGCCTGCTGATCGTGCCGGCGCACAACGTGTTCGATGCCGCGGTGGCGGCCGTGCTCCGACTGCAGGCGTCGGATGTGTTCGTCGGCGAGTCGGCGACGCTCTCCGCCGATGCCCAGGCTCGACTGCTCGGTGAAGCGTGGGAGCGCGGCGACACCGGCGAGCTGCACGGCGTCCGGCTGGTCGTGCATCACCAGAGCGGCCGCTCCGACACCTTCCATCTCGGGGTCCACGCCCCCGAGCTGTCGTCACGCGATCTCGACTTGATTCACCATGTGTGGCTCGACGCCGTGAGGGCGGTCGGGCCGCATGTCCATCACCACGACGTCGTTCGAGCGGCTCTGACGCAAATGGCAGAACAACTCAAGGGAGAGGGCCGGGAGGACGCGCTGCGCGCCATCCAGGCCGCGGCGCGCCCTGCCGATGAACTGGCGGCGATTGTCCGGACCCGCGACTACACCAAGCTGCGGGACATGATCCGGAACAGGCCCGCCGATCACCTGGCCTCGCTGCTCGCCGATCTGAGCCTCGAGGATCAGGTCGTCGTCTTCAGACTGCTGCCCAGAAAGGACGCTGCGGCCACCTTCGAGTACCTCACGCTCGAGCAGCAGGAAGCGCTCCTGAAGTCGATGGCTCAGGAAGACATCGCCGCGGTGCTCAACGAAATGGCGCCCGACGATCGCACGATGTTCCTCGAGGAGCTGCCGGCGCCGGTGACCCGCCAGCTGCTCGCGCTGCTCACGCCGGAGGAACGCGGCATCGCGAGCACGCTGCTCGGCTACCCAGAGGATTCGATCGGCCGTCTGATGACGCCGGCCTACATCGCCGTGGGCGAGCAGTGGACGATCCAGCAGGTGCTGGATTACATCCGCCAGCACGGGCAGGACTCCGAGACCCTGAACGTCATCCACGTGGTCGACGAACAGGGGCGCCTGATCGACGACCTGCGGATCCGGGAGCTCCTTCTCGCGTCGCCGACCAGCCGCGTCGCCGACCTCATGGACCGCCGGTTCGTGTCGCTGAAGGCGACCGACGACCAGGCGGCGGCCGTCGCGCTCTTCCGCGAACACGATCGCACGGCGCTCCCTGTGACCGATACCGCAGGCATGCTCATCGGGATCGTCACCATCGACGACGTGCTCGATGTGGTCGAGGAGCGGACGACCGAGGAGATTCAGCGCATCGGCGGTTCGGAGGCCCTCGACGAACCCTACATGGTCATCTCGTTCGCGCGCATGATCCAGAAGCGCGCGGGCTGGCTGACGGCGCTGTTCCTCGGCGAGATGCTCACGGCCAGCGCCATGAGCGCCTTCGAAGCGGAGATCGAGCGCGCGGTCGTCCTCGCGCTGTTCGTGCCGCTGATCATCTCGAGCGGCGGCAACTCCGGCTCGCAGGCCTCGACGCTGGTCATCCGTGCGCTCGCGCTCGGCGAGGTGACGCTGCGCGACTGGTGGCGGGTCGTCCGCCGGGAAATCTTCGCCGGGCTCGTGCTCGGCGGCATCCTCGGGGCGATTGGATTCCTGCGCGTTTCGATCTGGTCGGCGTTCTCGACGATCTACGGGCCGCACTGGCTGCTGATCGCCACCACGGTCGGCGTCACGCTCGTCGGCATCGTGTCGTGGGGCACCCTGGTCGGATCGCTCCTGCCGTTCGTGCTGCGCCGGCTTGGATTCGACCCCGCGACGTCGTCGGCGCCGTTCGTGGCCACGCTCGTCGACGTGACCGGACTCGTGATCTATTTCAGCGTGGCGCTCGTCGTCCTTCGGGGCACGCTGCTCTGACACCCTCGGCAGGCGCGCCGGTCAATCCACCCCCGGACTAGCCGGCGCGGATCCGTCAGGCCACCCAGCCCCGCGCGATCGCGACACCCACGCGCACGGCGATCAGCCCGGCCACGGCGCTCCCGATCACATTGAGCGCGGCCTGAGCCCAGGCGCCGCTGTCGAGCAGCACGTTCGTCTCGAATTCGAAGGTCGAGAAGGTCGTGAATGCGCCGAGGAAGCCGATGCCGGCGGCAAGGCGCACCTCTTCCGGATACGGGAGGAACCGCTCCGCGACGAGCACGGTGATCAACCCGAGCAGAAACGAACCGCTCGTGTTGATGACGAACGTGCCCAGCGGAAACCGCGTGTCGACCGAAACGGCGATCAGCCGGGCGAGCATCAGCCGCGCGTTGGCGCCGGCGAAACCGCCGATGCCGACGAGCAGATACGGGGCGACTCGGGACATCGGCCTATGCTAGCGCACGAGCCAGAGCCACGTCGCACCGGTCAACAGCGTGACCGCCGTCAGCGGCACGCCGACGCGCGCGTAGTCCCGGAAATCGATCCGCACGCCGTCCGCCGCCGCTCGCTCGACGACGATGATGTTCGCGATGGAACCGGCAATCGTCAGGTTGCCGGCCAATGTGGACGCCATCGACAGCGTCAGCCAGCCCGAAGCCGCGTCGGGAAAGCCGGGAATCAAGGTCCGCAGCAGCATTACCGCTGGTACGTTGCTCACGGCGTTGCTCAGGACGACGGTCGCCGACACGAAGATCGGCAGGCGATGCAGGTTCCAGGCCTGAAACGGCTCGAGCAGCGTCGCTGTCAGGCCGGCTCGATCCGCCCCGCCGACGATGACGAAGAGGCCCACGAAGAAGACCAGCAAGCTCCAGTCGACGCGGTCGTAAATCTGCTGCGGTTCGATGGTGCGCGAGATCAGCAGGACCGCCGCCCCCGAGGCGGCGGCGAGCGCCGGCGAGACGCCCGCGAAGAACGCGCCGATCGTGACGGCCAGCACCACGATCGGCTTGGTGCGGCGCCCAACGCCGGTCCGCCGGGACGCGCCGATGTCGTCGCTGCCGCTCGCGAGCACGGGCAGCGCGTCAGCGACGTTCACCCGATCGACGGCGCCGCGCAGATAGACGAACTGCACGATCGCCCAGTTCGCGACCAGCCCAAGCGCCGCCACCGGCGCGAGCCGGGACGTGAAGGCCGCGTAGGAGATGCCCGAGATCGATCCAATGAGGATGTTCTGCGGGTTGCCGGTGATGGTGGCGACGCTGCCGATGTTCGACGCGGTCGCCAGGGCGACGACGTACGGCACGGGTGGCACTCGGAGGCGCCGGGTCATTCCGATCACGAGCGGCGTCAGCATCAGGCATACGACGTCGTTGACCAGCAACGCCGAGAGCAGGCCGCTCATGCCGACGACGACCGGCAACAGGTGATGCGGATGGAGCCGCCGGATCACCACATCGGCGACCCGGTCGAAGAACCCCGCGATCTGCACGTGCGCGACGATCACCATCATCGAGAACAGCAGGACGATGGTGCTGAAGTCGATCGAGGCCAGCGCCTGCGGCGCGTCGACGATGCCGAAGGCCACCATCAGCACCGCGCCGATGATCGCGGCGCCAGGACGGTCGATCTTCAGCGAAGGAAAACGGCCGAGCGCGAAGACGGTGTAGCTACTGGCGAAAATGGCGTAGGCGGCGAGCACCCGGGCGTCCGACAGGAGCTCGGGGTCCACGGCGGGCATGTGCCGACTAGTGTACCGACCGCGCCGAACATGATCGCAACTTAATCTGCCGCTCATCGGGCGATCACGTCGCTCCCATTCAATGGAGACAGATGACACCGGTCATCTGCCCGCGCAATGCCGCGCGGGAGGGAGGGTACGATGCGATCGCTCACCATCAGAGCCGCGACGGTCGCCGCCGCGGCGCTCGTCCTGTTCGCCGCCGGATCGGCGCGCGCTGCGACGCTCGACGTCAACGTCCCGTTTCCGTTCCTCGTGCAGGGGAGGACGCTCCCGGCCGGCGAGTACCGCATCACGAACGAAGCGGGTCTCGTCGAGCTTCAGGGCGAGAAGGGCAACCACGCCAACCTGTACGTCCTGACGATGCCGGCGGACGGTCACGACCCGGCCGGCGACACGCCGGCGCTCACCTTCAAGCACGACGACAAGCAGTATCGGTTGACCGACATCTGGGAGTCGCGGACCGACGGCATCGCGCCGGTCCGTCACCGATCGTGAGGGCTCGAGCCTGGCGCGCGGCACTCGACCTTGCGCGTCTTGCCGATCGCGGGCACTCGCGAAGGCGCGAGAAAACAGGGCGCTGAATCCGTAGACGGGAACCAACTCATAGAAGAGGAGAAGAGACGATGCGGCACACAATCGCAGCTGTGGTGATCGGCGGAGCCCTGATGTTCGCTCCGGCGGCGGGATCGGTCAGCGCACTGGCCCAGCAGGGCACGGCGGCGCCGGTCGCGCTGAAGGGAAGACCCCATGCCACCACGGGCGTCATCAAGTCGATCGACGACACCAGGCTCGTGATCACGCGCGCGGGCAAGCACGGAGACATGACCTTCGGTCTCAACGGGTCCACGCACCGCTACGGCACCCTCGACGTCGGGGCGCCGGTTTCGGTCCGTTACCAGGAGGACGCCAGCGGCGCCCCCGTTGCGACGGCGATCACGCTCCAGCGGGCGAAGAAAGGCCAGAGCCACACGGCTTCGCACTGACCACTCGGCGAGACGCGCCGCGCTGGTTCGATTTCCCGGCTGCCGCCGCAGGCGTGCGACGGCAGCCGGTCTTCAGGTCCCTCCGGCATCGCCTCATCGGTCGCGCGGGCGAAACCTGACCGTGAACGCGGCGCCCTCGCCAGGCCGGCTCTCGACGCCGATCGTCGCGCGGTGGCGCTCGGCGATCCACTTGGCGAGCGCGAGACCCAGCCCCGCCCCGGGCGGCTCTGCGCCTGCGGCTCGCGCTTCTGCCGGCCCTGCATCAGCCAGCCCTTCCCCGGAAGCGCCCTCCTCGGACGATGCCCTCGGCCGCGCGCGCTCCGCCCGGTAGAACCGTTCGAACAGATGCGGTACGGCTTCTGGCGGGACGCCGATTCCCGTGTCGGCGACGACGAGGATCACGTCGTCTCCCGAGCGCGACGCCTGCACCGACACGTTGCCTCCGGCCGGCGTGAACTTGATGGCGTTGTCGAGCAGGAGGAGCAGCAGCCGTCCGATCCAGCCCTCGTCTCCCTCGATCGTCAACTCCCCAGACGTGCCGCAGTGCAGCGCCAGGGACTTCGCGCGCGCGACAGGTTCGATCTGCTCGACGATCGCGGCGGTGATCCGGCCGACATCGACCGGCGCCAGACGCAGTGGGGTCTCCCCCGCCTCGGCTCTCGCGAGCGTCAGGATCTGATCGATGAGCCGTGTCAGACGTTCGTACTCCTCGAGCTGGCTCTCGACGCGCCGGCGGCGGTCTTCCGGGAGCGACGGATCCGCAAGTTCCAGCTCGCCCTCGCCGCGCAGGATCGCAATCGGCGTTCGAAGCTCGTGCGCGAGCGCCGCGCTGAACTGCCGCATTTCCCCCACCGATCGCTCGACCCGCGCGAGGGCGTCGTTGAACGCCGACGCGACGCGGTCGAGCTCGTCGCCGGTGTGCCGGACGCCGACGCGGTCGCTCAGCCGGTCGATCCCGATGGCCCGGGTCTCCGCGGCCAGACGGGAGAGCGGAGCGAGCGCGCGCCCCGCGAGCCACGGGCCGAGGATCAGCGCGACGGCGACTCCAATCGCCACGCGCACCCAGAGCAGCCGATCGAAGCTCGCCAGCGTGCGATCGATTGCGGCGAGCGGCTCCCCCACCTGGACGACATAGGCTTGGCCGTCCGCCTGAGCGATGACCGAGGTCGTGAGCCGGAGACGGCCGATGTCGGTCTGGACGTCGTGCGCCCCGGGCTGCGCCCGCAGCTCGGCCACTTCAGCCGGCGTGTAGTGGAGCCCGAGCGACTCCATGCCCGCCGACTGCGTGAGCAGCTGTCCGCTCTCGGCCTCGTACACCTGGTAGTACCGCGTTGCATCGTCGACGAACGCGGCTTCTTCCGGATCGTCCGCGTCGTACGAGAGGACCGGCGTGCCGTTCGAAAAGCGCAGATACCCGTGAAGGGCCCGCGCCTTCTCCTGGAGCGCGCTGGTCACGCTGGCGTCCAGCTGGCGCACCATGATCGCGTGGAACCCGATGCCGACAGCCGTCAGCGCCACCGACAGAATCGCGGTGTAGGCCAACGTCAGCGAGGTGCGGAGCGGCAGCGGTCTCACGACGGCTTGTCGGTCAGCATGTACCCGACGCCGCGCACCGTGTGAATCAGCGGAACGGCGGCGCCGCGGTCGATCTTGTTCCGGAGCGAGTTGATGTGGACCTCCACGACGTTGCTCACGCTGTCGAAGTGGATGTCCCAGACGTGTTCGATGATGTGCGACCGGCTCACCGGCCGGTCTGAGTTCTGCGCGAGGAACTCGAGGACCGCGTACTCCTTCGGCTTCAGGTCGATGGTCCGTCCGGCGCGGGTGACCTTTCGCCGGAAGAGATCGATCTCGAGATCCGCGATCAGCAGACGCGTCTCATGAGGCTTGCCGCGACGTATCAGCGCGCGGATCCGGGCCGAGACCTCCGCAAGGATGAAGGGCTTGCCCATGTAGTCGTCGGCGCCGCCGTTCAGTCCGGCCACCCGTTCTTCTGGCGAGGATCGCGCGCTGAGGATCAGCACCGGCAGCTGGGGCTTGCTGGCTCGAATGTCCCGAAGCACCTGCATGCCGGATCGGCCGGGCAGGTTCAGGTCGAGGACGACGCAGTCGTAGTCGATCATCGCCGCCTGCGCTTCCACATCGTCGCCGTGGCTCAGGAGATCGACGGCGAACCCATCCTCTTCGAGCCCCTTCCGGAGGAACCCGGCGACCTTGCGGTCGTCCTCGACGACGAGGATGCGCATGGAGGCGATTCTAGACCCGCGAGAGGTGCGTGCTCCCGACCGGGGCGGGCGTGCCGCGGTGGATCGGCTGGAACAGGCGCCGATACCGGGCCGGCGCGAGCCCCGTCCGCCGCCTGAAGAGACGGCGGAAGAACGAGGGGTCCTCGTATCCGATCGAGAAGCAGATCTCGTCGACCGCCGCGTCCGACGACTCGAGGAGCCGCTTGGCTTCTTCGATCCGAAGATTCTGTACGTAGTCGATCAGGGCCAGCCCGGTCGCCTGTTTGAAGCGCCTCTTCAACGTGCGCTCCGGGATCTGCGCGTGGGTGACGACGCGCGCGACCGCCGTCGGAAGCCGGAAGTGCGCGCTCAGCCACTGTTCGCACCCGCGCACGGCGGCGTCGCCGTGCACTTGTGGGCGCACGAGCGGCTCGTACGGCAGCTGCCCTTCGTGCCACTTCAGCAGGTACACCTTGGCGATCCGCATCGCCTCTCCAGGGCTGACGTGCCTGGAGATGATGTGCAGGGCCAGGTCGTGCCAGGATGTCGTTCCTCCCGCGGTGACGATGCGGCCCGCGGTGTCGGCGAAGCAGAGGTTCGGTTCCGGGCGGAAGCGAACGCGGGGATACCGCCGCCGGAACAGGTCCTGATAACCCCAGTGCGACGTCGCGTCGCGTCCGTCGAGCAGACCGGTCTCGGCCAGCATCAGCGCGCCAGAGCAGGCTGAATACACGCACGCGCCGGCCTCGTATCGCGCGCGGATCCAGTCGATCAGCGACGGATAGCGGCCCTCCAGGTGCTCATCCGGGCCGAGCCAGAGCTCGGGCAGAATCACGATGTCGGCGCGGTCCACGTCCGCAATCGCGGCCGCCGGCTCGACCGGTATTCCATGCCCGCAGCGAAAGGGCGTGCGCGCGATGCCGACGACCTGAACGCGAAAGGCGGACGGCGCGGGTTCCGTACGCATGAGTGTCTGCCACACGTTCCCCGTGGCGCTCAGCACGTCCACCATGCCGTACAGTGCGGAACCCGCGGTTTCTGGAACGGCGACAATGGCGGTTTCGAGTGGTCTCACAGCCGACATCGGTCAGCTCCTCTGGCACGAAAGACCTGTTTCTGGCAGGAACCCATCTTACGGCGAGGGCCGGTGCGCCCGTATCGTGGCTCCGTTCGGCGCGCTCCAGCGGCATGAGGCCGCGCGAGACGCGCACGATGGAGAAACGACGATGACCCCCACCGCGACGCAGACGCCTACGGCAGACCAGACCTCGGCTGCGACCCGCCTGAACGGGCTGGACACGACCCAGATGGCCGACACCATTCGCGCGCTCGAATCCGATCCCACGTTGGCACGGTTCGAGTTCCGGGCCAGGAACCGCTGGATTTCGGGCGGCGAGAACCGATCGACGATCAAGGACTTCTACGGCGCCGGCGCCGAAGACGCCTCGCGAGCGACCGCGTTTGAATTCACCAACGGCGAACCACCGGTGCTGCTGGGCGACAACGAAGGCGCGAACCCGGTCGAATTCCTCCTGCACGCGCTGGCCGGTTGCGTGACGACGACCACCGTGTTGCACGCGGCCGCTCGCGGGATCGAGATCGAGTCGCTGTCCACCCGGCTCGTGGGCCAGCTCGACATCCGGGGCCTCGTGGCGCTCGGCGACGTCTTCGCCGGCTACGAGCACATCCGCATCGAGATGGACATCAAGGCGGCGAACGCCAGCGACGCCGAGCTCGACGATCTGCTCCAATTCGCGAAGGAGCACTCGCCGGTCTGCAACACGGTGTGCCGTCCGATCCCGGTCGTCATCGAACGGACGAGGCGATGACGGTCTTCGTGGCTGGAGGATCGGGAACGATCGGCCGGCCGCTGGTTCGCGCGCTCGTGGCCGCGGGGCATCATGTCGTGGCCACGACGCGTTCGCCAGCCAAGCGCGATCGGATCGCCCGGCTGGGGGCCGAGCCGGTGACGGTCGACGCGCTCGATGCGCCGGCGCTCGCCCGTGCGGTGTCCGCCGCGTCGCCGACCCACGTCGTGCATCAGCTGACCGCGTTGCCGGCCGCAGGTCCACGCAGCGACGCCGAGCTGGCACAGACCAATCGCTTGCGCGAGGAAGGCACGCGCAACCTGCTGCGAGCCGCGCAATCCGCCGGAGCCAGGCGCTTCATCGTCGGTTCGTTCGCCCCGCTGACGGCGTCTTCGTCCTCGCCCGGCGCACTCGCGCCGAGCAGCGCGGCCGCGCGGGCCGCTCAGTCGATGGAGCGCCAGGCGCTCGACGCGGCGAGAGCCGGCGCCATCGAAGCGGTGGTGCTGCGGTACGGCCTCTTCTACGGAGCTGACGTGCCGTCCACCAGTGAAATGCTGGCACTGGTGAGGCGGCGCCGCCTGCCTGCGCTGCGCGCCGATCGCGGACGGCTGCCGTTTGTCCATCTCGACGACGCGGTCGCGGCGACGGTTGCTGCGCTCGATCGAGGCGCGTCAGGCGGCATCTACCACATCGTCGACGATCGCCCTGTCAGCTTCAGCGAGTTCGTGCGGGCGATGGCCGACATCGGTGAGGCGCCAACCCCGTTTGCGATCCCGCGATGGCTGATGAGGCTTGCCGCGCCGTACATGGCCCGCATGCTGGAACAGGACATGTGCCTGTCGAATGCGGACGCGCGGAGGGAGCTGCGGTGGGAGCCAGCGTACCCGACGTGTCGCGACGGGATCCGGCAGGTGATCGCCGAGGCGAGGCGTGCTCAGTAGTCGCTCAGCTCCCCGCCTGGCACCGCGGCGCGCAACGCGTTGACGACCGCCGCGAGGTCGATCACCTCCTGCAGCACGGCGCCGGCCACGGGTGGGAGCGCTCCGCCGGCGGCGATCAGCATGCCCAGGACGCTCAGCGCCATTCCACCGACGGCACTTTGCAGGGCGATTCGGCGCATCCGGCGCGCGAGATGGAACAGCTCGTCGACGCGTTTGAGGGACGTGTCCATGATGACTGCGCCGGCGGCGGCAGCGGTGATCTCGCTGTGATGGCCGAACGCGAGGCCGACGGTGGCCGTCACCAGGGCCGGCGCGTCGTTGATGCCGTCGCCGATGAAGAGCGTCGGCGCACGGCTCACTTCGTTGCGCGTGATGGCCACCTTCTGCTCGGGCGTCTGTTCCGCGTGGACCTCGTCGATCCCGACCTGTCTGGCCAGGTAACGCACTTCGCTCGCGCGGTCGCCCGATACCAGGAGCACCCGAGTGAACTGGTGCCGCGAGCCGAGATGGGAGATGAACGACCGGCTGTCCTCCCGCGCTTCGTCGTGGAAGCTGTAGGTGGCCGCGTAACGCCCGTCGAGCAGCACCACGCATTCGAGACCGGCGGTCGTGGGCGGGAGATCGCCGCCGTACCCGGCGGACTCGGCGTACCGACGTCCGACCAGACGCACATGATGGCCGTCGACATCGCCTTCCAGCCCTTCGCCCGGATGTTCGCGGATCTGCGTCGCGTCCAGCAGCGCGAGGCGATCCCGAGCCGCCGCCTCGAGAATGGGCGCGGCCAGCGGATGCTTCGAGTAGCGTTCGACGCTGGCGACCATCTGGAGCACCCGCGCATCGTCCAGCCCGTCGGCCGTGCGGCGGCCGCTCAGCGTCGGCGCACCGTAGGTCAACGTGCCCGTCTTGTCGAGGACGATCGTGCGGCAGCGATCGATCCGCTCGAGAACCGCCGGATCGCGAATGACGATGCTTCGCTTCGCCGCCAGCGAGATGGCGCCGATGATCGCCACCGGAATGCCGATCAGGAGAGGACAGGGCGTGGCGACGACGAGGACCGCGAGGAACCGGACCGGGTCGCCGCTCCATAGCCACGCCGCAACGGCCACCGCCAGTGCGATCGGCGTATACCACGCGCCGAGCTGGTCACCCAGCCGGCGGAGATGCGGGCGCCGCTGCTCCGATTCGCGCATCACGCTCATGATGCGTGCGTAGCGGGAGTCGATCGCCAGCCGGCTCGCGCGAAGCGTCAGCATGCTCTCGCCGTTGATCGCACCGGAGAACACCGTGGAGCCCGGCGTCTTGGGCATCATGAACGGCTCTCCCGTGAGGTAGGACTCGTCCATGTAGCCGTGGCCGCTGGTCACCACGCCGTCGACCGGGCAGATCTCGTGCGGATAGACGACCAGCACATCGCCGACGCGCACGTCGCTCAACGGAATTTCAGCAAGGCGGTTGTCGTCGCGCCGATGAGCGACGAGCGGCATCCGGCGGGCGAGCTCGTGCAGGACCGATGAGGCACGCCCGAGGGCGAAGGTCTCGAGCGCCTCTCCGCCCGACAGCATCAGGACGACGAGCGCCCCGGCCAGATACTCGCCGAGGAGCACCGCGGAGACGATGGCAATGCCGGCGAGCGCATCGGCGCCGAACTGGCGTCTGAGGAGCTTGAGCGCGAGGGAGAACACGAGCGGCACGCCGCCGCCGACGAGGACGACGTGCAGAGGAAGCTCTCGTGAGACGGGCGACGCATCGCCCAGCCAGCGCGCGACCAGATGCAGCAGGATGCCGGTGACTGCGATGCCCGCAATCCCCGACGCGAGCCACGGCGCACGGGGACGCGCGACGCGCGGCCGGCCCCCCATGTTCGGCCTGCTCACCACGTGCGGCCGGGCTACCACATCCCGCGAGCGGAGGGCTGCTTGTGGTGCGGCATCCGATGCTTGAGCGTCCAGCGCGTCGTCGCGGCGACCGGCCGTTCGACGCCGCGCCCGATCAGCTCCAGCAGGTCGGCCACCGTGACGATGCCGACGATGCGACCGCGGCTGGTCACGACGAGGGACCCGATCGAGCGTCCCCGCATCAGGTTCGCGGCTTTCCGGACCGTCGTGGTCGGTTCGACCGCGACCACGCGATCGGTCATGAGGTCGGACACCAGGCGACCGGCTCTGAGCGCCGCCCCCCGGCGGCTGCCCGCATCGCGATCCGACAGCAGCCCGACAACCGATGCGCCGCGCGCGACCACCAGATGATGGACGCCTTTGGCTCGCATCAAGTCCCACGCGACGGCCGCATCCGTTGTCGGCGTCACGGTATGCACGTTCGTGGTCATTACGTCCTGAACACGCATGACACGTCTCCTCTCGAATCGTTCAACAGATCTCGTCGGCCTCGCGATTCAGCGCCTCGACAATCTTATGGGTGACGACGGCGCCTCGAGCGGAGACGCCGATGCCGCTGCCGTCGAAGGCCGGATCCCAGTCGAGCTGTCGCACTACGTTCTCGCGCACGCGCAGGTCGTCCTGGGTCAGGGTTGTGATGCGCATGGTGTCACCTTGCCTCTGTGAGCCGGTACCAGTGTCTGACATCTCGGTGCACCGGGGAATCGGGCGTGACCGGCGCGAGCTGAGGGAATCCCCGATTCCGCTGTCACGAGCGGGACGCGAACATGGCGAGGAAGGGCCGTCCATCTTGCACATCCGCCGC
Source organism: Vicinamibacterales bacterium (assembly GCA_050183995.1). Classification (GTDB taxonomy): domain Bacteria; phylum Acidobacteriota; class Vicinamibacteria; order Vicinamibacterales; family CAVVIG01; genus CAVVIG01. The sequence goes on along the minus strand of JBFXAT010000044.1, from coordinate 14,039 downwards.
GCGCTCGCCGCCTCACAGTGGCTGCCCTGGACATGGACGGGTCGCCGCATGCCCGGGCGCAGTCGTCAGGATCGACGAGGCGCGAGTCCTTCCGCTCTGGACGCCTACTGGTCGGCGGATCTTCAAACGCTCCTTGCGCGGCTGGAGTCGACGCCGCAGGGGCTGACGACGGGCGAGGCGGAGCGGCGCCGGACCGCCGTCGGTCCCAACGCCGTCCGGGACCGCGAGGCGCTGTCGCGGCGCGGCGTCCTCGTCCGGCAGCTGCGAAGCCCGCTTCTTCTGCTGCTCGTGTTCGCCGCCGCCACATCGGCAATCGTCGGGCAGTGGATCGACTCCGGCATCGTGCTCCTGATCGTCGGCGCCACTGTCACCATCGGGTACTCGCGCGAGTACCGCGCCGGCGCCGCGGCCCAGGCGCTTCGCGCGCGCCTTGCCGTCCGGAGCGTGGTGCTGCGGGACGGGCATCCGCAATCGGTGGCCACCGACGAGATCGTCCCCGGCGACGTCGTCCAGCTGTCGGCCGGCAGCCTCGTGCCTGCGGACGGCGTGCTCCTGAGCGCGACCGATCTATTCGTGAGCGAGGCATCGCTGACCGGCGAGAGCTTCCCCGTGCAGAAGCTGCCCGGCGCCGTGGCGGCCACCGCGGAGCTCCGCGAACGCACGAACTGCGTCTTCATGGGATCGAACGTTCGCAGTGGATCGGCCGCGTGCCTGATCGTGATGACCGGCCGACACACGGCGCTCGGCGCCATCGCGCAGCGCCTCACTGCCAGTCCGGTCGAGACGGACTTCGACCGCGGGATTCGGCGGTTCGGGTATCTGCTCACGCGCGCCATGCTCGTGATGGTGCTGGTCGTGTTCGTCGTGCACGTCTTCGGCGGCCGGCCGCCGGCCGAGACGCTGCTCTTCGCCGTCGCGCTGGCCGTCGGACTCAGCCCCGAGCTGCTGCCGGCGATCCTGAGCGTCAACCTCGCCCGCGGAGCGCAGATGATGGCGCGGCAAGGTGTGCTCGTCCGGCGCCTCAACGCCATCGAGAACCTCGGCAGCATGGACGTGCTCTGCACCGACAAGACCGGCACGCTGACCGAGGGGGTCGTCGAGCTCGAGGGCGCATACGACTCGAGCGGTCAGCCATCGTCAGAGGTCCTGCGGCTGGCGGCCTGCAATGCGGCGCTCGAGACCGGCATCGCGAGCCCTCTCGACGACGCGATTCTGAAGGCATGCCCCGTCAGCGTCGCGGCGATGCGCAAGCGCGCGGAGATTCCGTTCGACTTCGTCCGCAAGCGCGTCGGCATCGTGACCGAGGGTCCGCTCGGCGTGCAGTTGATTGCGAAAGGAGCGTACACGCAGGTGCTGGATGCCTGCGCGTACGTGTCTGGCGGATCCGAGCTCGACGCGGAGACTCGCGCGCAGTTGGATCGCCAGTACGAGGCCTGGACCTCGCGAGGCATTCGTGTGCTTGCGGTGGCCGTTCGCGCGCTTCCTGACCAGGAGACGTACGGCCGCGCCGACGAGCGCGACCTGACGTTCGTCGGGTTTCTGACCTTCGCGGATCGGCCCAAGCAGGGCGTGGGCGACACGATTGCGGAGCTGGCGGCGCTCGGCGTCTCGGTGAAGATCATCACGGGCGACAGCAGGCTGGTGACGATGTACGTGGCCGCGTCGGTGGGGCTTCGCGCCGACCGCGTCCTGAGCGGAAGCGATCTCGACGAGATGAACGACGAAGCGTTGTGGGTGGCGGCTGAACGGACCAGCCTGTTCGTCGAGGTCGATCCGAATCAGAAGGAGCGGATCATCCTCGCGCTGAAGAAGCGAGGCCACGTCGTCGGCTTTCTCGGGGACGGCGTGAACGACGCGCCGGCCATGCACGCAGCCGACGCGAGCCTGTCGGTCGATCAGGCCGTGGACGTGGCGCGCCAGGCGGCCGATCTCGTGCTGATGGAGCGGGAGCTCTCGGTGATTCGGCGCGGCGTGGAGGAAGGACGGCGGACGTTCGCGAACACGCTGAAGTACATCCTGATGACGACCAGCGCGAACCTCGGCAACATGGTCAGCATGGCGCTGGCGTCGTTCTCTCTGCCATTCCTGCCGCTCACGGCAGGCCAGATTCTCCTGAACAACTTCCTGTCCGACATTCCCGCCATCGGCATTGCCGACGACGACGTGGACGACGAGCTGGTCGAGCGTCCCGAGCGGTGGAACATGAGATTCATCGGCCGCTACATGGTCGAGTTCGGTGCGCTCAGCTCGCTCTTCGACATCGTCACCTTCGCGTTGCTGATCGGGTTCTTCCACGCAAGTCGCGCGGTGTTCCAGACGGGGTGGTTCGTCGAGTCGCTCCTCACGGAGCTGGTGGTGGCGCTGGTCGTGCGGACGAGGCGTCCGTTCTATCGCAGCAGGCCAGGCCGGGTGTTGCTGGTCTCGACTCTGGTGCTCATGGTGTTCGCGTGCGTGATTCCGTACGTGCCCGTGGGGGAGCCGTTCGGCTTCGTCCCGCTTCCCGTTCCGATTATGGCGACGATTGTGTTCGTCACGCTGGCATACGTCGCCGCGACCGAGATCCAGAAGCGGGCATTCTATCGGCGGGAGGGCGGAGCGAGCGTCGGGGTCTGAGCGAGCAGGCCGCGAGCTGCCGGTCCACGGCGCGCGGCAGCTGCACGGGCGCTACTGCGCCGTGTAGCCACCGTCGATCACGAGCTCACTGCCGGTCACGAACTTCGCCTCGTCGGACGCGAGGTACACGATGCCCCATGCGATGTCATCGGCCTCGCCGATGTGTCCGAGCGGGTGTTTCGCGTCGAGCGCGGCGCGAGCCGCGACCGCATCTCCCTGCGCCCCGGCGAACGCCTCGACCATCGGCGTCCAGATGAATCCCGGATGGATCGAGTTGACGCGGATCCGATCCGCTGCGTAGATGAGCGCGTCGTTCTTGCTCATGAGCCGGACCGCGCCCTTGGACGCATGGTACGGCGGCACGTCACCTGCGCCGACCAGGCCGTAGATGGACGACAGGTTGATGATGCTGCCGCTTCCGGCGCGCTTCATCGCGGCGATGACGTGTTTGGTGCAGAAGAAGACGCCCTTCACGTTGACGGCCATGAGGGCGTCCCATTCCGTCTCCGCGATTTCGTGCGTCGGCTTGTTCACGCCGGAGATGCCGGCGTTGTTCACGAGCACGTCGATCCGCCCGAACCGCCGCTCGACGTCTGCGAAGACACGCTCGACCTCCACCTCGTGGCTGACATCGAGCGTCCAGAACGCCGCGGCGCCGCCGCTGTGCGTGATCGCGTCGGCGACCGAGCGGCCCTCCGCCTCCCGCACGTCGGTCACGGCGACCGCCGCGCCTTCCTCAGCGAGCCTGAGGCACGCCGCGCGGCCGATGCCGAGTCCCCCGCCCGTGACGATGGCAACCTTGCCTGAGAGTCGACCCATGGGAGCCTCCCGCGTGTGCGCCTATGCGACGGCCATCGTGTCCGAGCGCGGCGCACAAATTGGCGGCGAGCGTGTCGGCCAGTGCGCTCGCCTGTTTCATTGCGCCCAGCACCTGCTCGACCGTGTCGGCCGGCATGCACGTGTGGAGCCGCGGCGACGTCACCATCATGCGCGTGACCTCGGCCAGATCGCTGTCCGGCCGGCAGGCCGATGGGTGGCTCCGTCCCTCAGCAGCCTGCTAGTGGATGTCGGCGCGAACGTACCTGCCGTCCGACGTCAACCTCAAGAATCGCACGTCGACCAGTGCACCGAGCAGCGCCGAGCCCATCGGCTCGTCGAGGCCCCAGAGCCGCTGGGCCTGCGGGAGCGTCAATCGAAGCCCCGGCACTTCGCGATACTCCGCCCTGATCCGGCACAGCCAGTCGCCGATGCTCATTTCGAGATCGAGCCCCTGCCGCATCCAGGTCGACACCAGTTCGGCCGTCATCACGTGTGTTGGCATGGCCCCATCGTGACGGCTCGGTCCAGTCTGGACAATCGGGCGCCCCGCGCTGCTCGCTAGGGGATTCCCGGATGGGCGGCGTGAAGGACGGGTGCTAGCCTCGAGCGAGTTGGTGACGACCCGAGGCGCGCATACAATCGCGCCGTGGGAGACGCCCCGAATCCAGCGCAGCGTCATCTGGTGCCAGAAGGCCTCCGCCTCCCACAGGTTCGTGCCGTGCTCGAAGCGCTCACGGAGGGGCTCGTCTTCTTCAACGTTCGCGGCGAGCTCGTCGACATCAACGAGCGGATGCTGGCGCTCGGCCACACGTTCGAGCAGCTGACCCACATCACCAGCGACCCGCGCGCCGGCGTCCGCCGTACTGACGGCAGTCCATTCCCACTGGAGGAGCGGCCGCTCGGCGTGGTGCTGCGGACCGGCCGACCGGTGCACGACGTCGAGATGCTCGTGCCGACGGTGGACGGAGAGCTGCGGTGGCGTCTGGTCAACGCCGAGCCGGTGCACGACGAGGCGGGGCAGTTGACCGGCGTCGTGGCGTCGCTGCTCGACATCACCGAGCGAAAGGCGGCCGAGGCCGCGGCGCTCGAGCGCGCGGCGAGGCTGGCGGCGGACGCGGCGGCCGCGCAGCGGCTGCTCGAACTGACCGAGCGGTTGTGGAACGCGCCGTCGATGGACGAGGGGCTGACGCTGATCCTCAGGGCGTCGATCGATCTCGTGGAGGCCGATTGCGGCGACGTCCGGTTGGGTGATCCGTCGAGCCAGACCTGCTGCATCGCCGCGCACCATGGGTTCGGCGGCGCGTTCATGGACACGTTCGGCGAGGTGTGGGCCCGAGACCCGTTCCTCTCGAGCGCATTGGAGGGCGGCGCGTCGCGCGTGCTGATCGACGATACGGAGGCGTTGCGCGCCGCCGCACCGCTGCTGCACGACGCCGCGCGCGCGGCGGGCGTCCGAACGATCGAATGGACGCCGCTGCGTGGTCACCACGATCGCGTGGTCGGCGTGCTGTCGACCTGTTCCCGCCGTGCGCAGAGCCCTGGTCCGGATGCACTCCGGCGGCTCGACCTGTACGCCAGGCAGGCGGCGGCGTTCATCGAGAGGCATCAGCTCGACGAGCAGCGGCGGCAGGCCGAGTCGCAGTACGTGTGGGCGCTCTCCGCCGCCGCGTCGGGCGCGTGGACGTGGGACGCGTCGACGGACGTGTCCACGTGGAACGATCGGTTTCAAGAGCTCTACGGCCTGCCCGCCGACGCACGCCGCACGTTCCAGACGTGGATCGACGCCGTTCATCCCGACGATCGATCGATCCTGGCTTCCCGCTTCGAATGTATACGCCGGACGCCTGGCGACGACCGATGGGACATCGAGTACCGCTCGACAGCCAGCGACGGGACGGTGGTGTGGCACCGCAACGTCGGCCGCGCGGACCGCGACGCCTCTGGCGCGCTGACGGGCATGGCCGGCATCGACCTCGACGTGACGCCGCGCAAGCGCGCCGAGGCCGAGCTCCGCGAAGTGTCGGTGCGGCTCGCGGCGATTCACGATCATGCGCCGTTCGGCATCGTGGTGAGCGATGTCGGCTCCGGACGGATCATCAGCGTCAACGAGGCGTTCACGCAGACGTTCGGGTGGACCGGCGAAGAGGCCATCGGGTCGACGGGGATCGACCTCGCCCTGGTGCCGGAAGCGGTACGCCGGGGCATTGTCGAGGAGCTGAGGCGGCGGGGCGCCGTTCGGAACCTGGAGGTCATCGCGCGCGCCAAGTCCGGCGAGGAGCTGGTGGTGTCCCTCAGCGCAGAGATCCTGAGCGTCGGAGAGCACCCCCTCATCATGACGGCGCTCGCCGACGTCACCGAACGCAAGGCGACCGAGCAGGCGCTCCACCGTCTGCGCGTGCAGGAACGCGAGCAGGCCGAGACGATGCGGCTCTTGATGGAGACCTCGGGTCAGGGCATCGTCACTGTCACGCGAGAGGGCACGGTCATCGCCGCGAACCCGGCGATCGAGTCGATGCTCGGCTGGGGTCGCGGCGAGCTCGTGGGGCAGCCGCTCGATCGGCTGATTCCGCCGGAGCTTCGACGCGCGCACGCGAATCACCAGGAGCACTACTGGTCCGCTCCCCGATCGCGCCCGATGGGGTCCGGCTTGCGTCTCGCGGCACTCCGCAAGGACGGCTCGTCGGTGCCGGTGGAAGTCAGCCTGAATCACGTGCAGACGTCGGTTGGCGATCGGGCGTTCGCCTTCGTCACCGACATCAGCGAGCGGCGGCGTGCCGAAGATGCCTTGGCCGAACGCTCGCGCGAGCTCGAACGCCGCGCCGGGCAGCTGCAGCGTCTCGCGTCGGAGCTGACGCTGGCCGAACAGCACACGAGAGAGCAGCTCGCCAAGAGCCTGCACGATCACCTGCAGCAGATCCTCTTCAGCGGTCGCTTGAAGGTGGAACGTCTGGCCAGGCGTCTGACCGCCAATGGCGGCGCCGATGCGTCGCTGCTCGATCAGGTGCGGCAGGAGCTCGACGAAGCGATCGCGATGGCGCGGTCGCTCGCGAGAGAGCTGTTTCCACCGATGCTGCACGACAGCGGCCTCGCGGCCGCGCTCAACTGGCTGTCCGGATGGGCCGAGGAGAAGTACGGGTTGCGGGTGGAGCTCAGCGCCGACCCGCGCGCCAATCCCGCGCGCCGCGACGTCCGCACGCTGGTCTTCGAGTCGGTTCGCGAGCTGCTGTTCAACGTCGCGAAGCACGCGCGGACCGATCGGGCAGCCGTCGATCTCGCGTTGACGCCAGACGGATCGCTCCGGATCACGGTAGTCGACGACGGCGTCGGGTTCGATCCCGCCAGCATGCTCGAGTTGGATCACGGCCGGGGCGCAGGTTTCGGTCTGCTGACGATTCGTGAACGGCTGGCCCTGCTCGGCGGTCGCCTCGATATCGACGCCGCGCCCGGCCGCGGTGCGCGGTTCGTTCTGACGGCGCCGCGAACCGATGCGGTGCACGCGTCCCCGGGCAGTGACGTCCCAGGCGACACACCGGACGCCGCCGCTGCCGGCGAAGGGGAGATGCCGACAGCGTCAGCCGGCGCGGCGCCGCCGCTGAGAATCGTGATCGCAGACGACCATCCGCTCGTGCGTGACGGCTTGCGACAGCTTTTCAGCGAACATCACGGCCTGGTGGTCGTGGGCGAGGCCGCGACGGGCGAGGAAGCCGTGGCGATGGCCGCGGCCCTCCGTCCGGACGTCGTTGTCATGGACGTGTCCATGCCGAAGCTCGATGGCGTCGAGGCGACCCGTCGCATCCGCGCGCAACTGCCGCACATTGTCGTCTTCGGCCTGTCCACGCAGGAGCGCGGCAACACGCCGCATCCGATCGAAGAGGCAGGCGCCGTCGACTACTTCACGAAGGGCGGCGACTCACACGTGCTCATTGAACGGCTCTTGAAGGTCCGACCGCGCGCCGATCCGGCATGAGCCGTGGAATTGCGCTGGAAGGCGCCGAAATCGATCGACTACACTGGCCCGGTCATGCCGAGTCGGGAGGCGTCCACCCCGGAAGATCGAGGACGCCGCACCATCCGTCTGGTCGTCGTCGACGATCATCCGCTCTTCAGGAAGGGGCTCGTCGATCTGATCCACGACGAACCAGGGCTGCAGGTCTGCGGCGAGGCCGCGACGATCTCTGAGGCACTGTCGGTGATCGCCGCTGAGGCGCCGAGCGTGGCCGTCGTCGATCTGTCGCTCGGCGACGAGAGCGGCCTCGATCTGATCGCCAGCCTCGCCGCGCATCATCCGGGGGTGCACGTCCTCGTGCTCTCCGGCCACGACGAGCGCGTGCACGCCGATCGCGCGCTGAAAGCGGGAGCGCTCGGCTACATCATGAAGGACAAGGCAGCCACGGAGCTGTTGTCGGCGATCCGCCGCGTTGCCGCGGGCAAGTCCTACGTGAGCGAAGAAACCGCCGAACGGATCCTGACGACGCTCGGCGGCGTTCGAACGCCGTCGAGCCAGTCGCCGCTTGATCGTCTGTCGGATCGTGAACGCCACGTCTTGACGCTCATGGGCCGCGGCGTCGGGACGCGAGACATTGCCGCGCAGCTCGATCTCTCCGTGAAGACCGTCGAGAGCCACTACGCGCACATCAAGGAGAAGCTGGGGATCCGAACCGGACGCGAGCTGATGCGCGCGGCGGTGATGTGGGCCGAAGTCGATCGCATCTGAGGCGGCCGACCGTCGGTCAGGTGCGGTGCAGCTGAACGGGTGTCCGCCGCTCGCGCACGGCAGCGGCGGCGGGCGAGTGGCTCAGCGCGGGGCCGCGAGCAGCGGCTGAAGCTCCTGTTCCAGCTCCTCCTTCGTCAATCGTCCCGGGTGGTACAGCCGGACGATCCCCTTCCTGTCGACGAGCACGACCGTCGGCGTCGAGCTCACGCCGTACAACTTGTGATTGGCTTCGCTGACGGGAACCGGCAGTTCGGCGAGGAAGCCGTAGTAGGTGTCCCGTACCTGCTGGATGTAGCGCAGCTCCTCGTCCGGACCCGCCTCCGCGCCGGCCGCAACATAGCCGTACCGCTGCGTCGGAGCGACCACCGTGAGCCCTTGCGTCTGGTACTTGGCGAGCAGATCCGCGAGGATGGGTCCCTCGATCTTGCAGTCCGGGCACCAGTGCGCCCAGAAGAAGAGGATGAGGACCTTGCCGGTCAGGTCGGAGAGCGCTGGTGGTGGAGCGCCGAGGAACTCCGACGCGTCGAGGCCGGGCGCGCGCGTGCCTTCGAGGCTCAGGAGATTGACGTTCTTCTGAATGCGCTTGTGGATCGACGTGTCCTTGTAGGTGTTCAGTTGGCGCCGGAGGAAGTACACCGCGTCCGATCGCTGTCCGCGCGCGGCAAGCACCTGCGCCTGCACTTCGATCCCGGCGCCGATCGCGGTGGCGAGCCTCGGCTCGGCGTCGACGCCGCGGCTGCCGACCAATGCGGTGGCGCGGTCGAGGGTTTCGGCGGCGCGCCGATCGGCGCTATCGAGATCGCCTTCGGCCAGTGCACCCCGGGCGAGCCAGGAGAGCGCCTCCAGAACTTCCGGCGCATCGCCGCGATTCTCGCGATGCTTCGCGTAGATCGCTTCGGCGCGTGCGAGGTCGTGCGCGTTGACGGCGGCGCGAACCTCGGCGACCACGCTCGCGGCGGTTGGTTGAGCCGCGGCCGAGCCGGCGAGCAGGACACAGAACAACACGAGGGGGCCGAGCTTCTTTCGCAGGCTCGAGGGGCGCAGCCTGAGCACCGAGTCCTCGATGTAGGCCAGGCACGCCTGCTTGCTGCCGCGAATGCCGACCTCGGCCCAGCCCGACGGGATGGTCTTGTCGAGCGGCCACACCGAGTACTGCTCTTCGTGGTTCACGACCACGCAGAAGCTCGTGAGATCCTCGTCGTCCTTCATGGGCCGCTCCCTGGCGCAGGCAACGCGCGCCGGGGTCGACGATAGCACGCAATGGGCCTTGTGGCTCGCGTGCAGGTGCGCCCGCCGCCGATCCGCGGCGAGGAGACGCCGCGCCGCCGGGGCCGGCCGGTGGCATGGCCGAGCGGCGGCTACGGCTTCTCCGCGACGAACGCGACGAAGTAGCCGGTCAGGAACCGCGTCGGCCATCGGCCCGCCCGTTCGAACCACCGGAGCCAGGCGAGGAATCTCGACCCGGCGGCGAGGCGAGGTGCGCGATCGAGCACCGACGCGGCGGCCACCGCGAGCGCGCGCGGGCAGTGCATGACCGCCTGCACGTCGAGCACATGGAAGCCGGCGTCCGCAAGCGCCTGGCGTCCTCGCCACGGTCCGAATGTGGCGCCCACGAAATACGGCACCACGCCGATGCCGTTCATCAGGCGGAACGGCAGCACGTTTCGCAGCGCCACGATTGGGTTCGCCGCGTTGTCGAGCGTCAGAATCAGGCGCCCGCCCGGCGCGAGGACGCGGGCGATTTCGGCCAGGCTCGCGACGATGTCGTCGTGCCGTTCGAAGTGATCGAGGGTCGAGGTGGAGATCACCACGTCGAACACACCGGTTCTGAACGGCAGATGGCGTACGTCGGCCGCGCTCCCGCGGGTTGCGTCATAGGTCGCGCTCGCGGCGCGGATCGTGTCGACCGACTGATCGATGCCGAAGACCAGCCGCGCGCCGCCGCTCGCCATCGGCCACAGGCCCACCCCGCTGGCCTCTTCGAAGAGGTCGGTCTTGAGCACGCGTGACGGCCTGTTCGCGGGCCACCACGCGCGACAGAGGTCGACATTGAGGCGGTCGGCATGTGCGCGCCACAGCGTCTGCCGCCGCGCCGCACGCCGCTCGACGATCACCTCGTTCCAGTAGTCGGCACCGGTTCGCCGCGTCACACGCGCTCCGCTCCCCCGCTATCGGTCCAGATCAGCCGGCGCGCCAGGCGGACGTCGTCCGCGTCGAACTCCCCCGAGATCGCCAGGGCCGCGGTGATACCGCTGACGAAGACCAGCGTCTTGACGAACAACCACGCGCCGTACGCCGGCCACGACAGTGCGAGCGCCAGTGTCGCGGCCCCGATCGCCGTCGTCCGGGCGAGCGTTCCGAGCGGCGGCGCGACATGCCAGCAGCGTCTGACCGCTTCGAGCATGAGCACCGCACCAATCGCCGAGGCGATGCCGATCACGACGGCGGCGCCCATCGCGCCGAAGCGCGGCACCGCGAGCCGCAACGCGATGACCGCGAGGATCGTCACCGGCCAGAGCTGCCGGCTCGCGCGCGTCGCTTGATCGGCCGCCGTGAGGATGGTGGTGGCGACCGAGACGGCCGCCAGGCCGACTGCGCCGGCCAGCAGCGGAATGGCGAGGTGGGCGGCAGGCTCGAATCCCCGGCCGTAGATCAGGTGGACGATCTCGGGAGCCGCGCCCGCGCCGAACGCGGCGAACGGAATCAGGCCGAGCAGCAGCCTCAACGCGTGGCGGACGAGCGGGCGCCCGGCCGACAGGTCTCCGCTCCGCGTCGCGGCGGTCAAGGCTCCGAGGAGCAGCGGAGAGAAGCTCATGGCGAACAGGCTCGGGGCCAGCGTGAAGTTCTGCGCGGCCGCGTACCACCCGGCCTCTCGCGCCGATCCGCCGAGCGCCTTGAGCCCGATGAGCCCGATCTTGTCGAGCACGCGCAAGCTGAGGGCGATGACGAAGAGCGGGATCGCGAAGCGCCAGAGCCGCCGATGGCCGTCGACGATCCCGCGGGCGGTCCATGGAATGCGCGCGAACAGCGAACCGGTGACCAGCCAGATCGCGGACGACAGCAGCCCCGCGAGCACGACGCCGTAGATCCCGAGCCCGACGTGAACGAGGGGAATCAGCAGGCACAGGCGCGAGAGCCAGCGGATCGCGCTCGCCATCGCGCGCTCCCTGTACCGGCCCCGGCCGGTCAGGATGTTGCGGCAGGCCGAGCCGGCGGCGACCAGCGCCACATCGAACGCCAGCAGCCGCAGCGACGACACGCTCTCCGGCTCACCAAGGGCGGCCGCGATCCAGGCGGCCGCGACCCACAACGCCGCGCCGGTAACGAGCCCGAATCCGGCTTGCATGCGAAACGCCGAGGCGGCGACCTGATCCCAGTCGTCCGCTTCGCTCACCACCCGGATCGTCGCGCGCGAAAAGAGCGAAGCGATGGTCCACTCGAGCCCGGCGCCAACCGCCAACACGACCGACAGGATGCCGTACGAATCCGGCCCAAGCGTCCGGCCCAGATACGCCGCCGCCGCGATGCCGGTCGGAAGCGCCAGGCTCTCCGCCACGACGACCTGCAGCGTGCCGCGGCCCAGCGATTGTCGGCCGGCAGGCGTCACGTCGCCATCCGGCGCGATCGCCGCTCGACGCGATCGATGATCGACGTGAGTGCGACCGCGATCGCCACGATCACGAGGACCATGGCCATCACCTTGTCGGCTTCGAAGCGGGCGCCATGCGTTCGCACGAGCGCACCGAGCCCGGTGAACGCGACGAACATTTCCCCCGTGATGAGCCCCTTCACGGCGAGCAGCGCGCCCATCCGGAGTCCGCTGATTACGAGCGGCCGCGCCGCCGGCCAGCGCACACGCCAGAAGACCTGCGGCTCGGTGGCGCCGAAGGCCGCCGCCATGGTCGTCAGTCGCCCCTCTCGCTGGTGCAGCGCCCGCGCCGTCGTGGCGGCGACGAAGAAGACCACGTGGAAGAAGACGCTGCCGACCTGCATTGCGCGCGTCGCGCCGAAGAACGTGAAGAGCACGGGGACGTAGATCACCCCGGGAGCGGCCATCAACGCGTCCAGGTACGGCTCGACGATCAGCTCGACGGTGCGTGCCCGGGCCATGGCCACGCCGATCGCGACGCCGCCCGCTGCGGCGCCGCTGAAGCCGATCGCCAGGTTGGTGAGGCTGGCACCCAGGCTCGCGGCGATCGTTCCCCCGCGGATCAGATCCGCCAGGGCGCGCGCGGTGGCCGTGCACGAGGGCAGGAACGGCGACGCCGCCAAACGGGCGATGCCCTCCCAGACGATGCCGCCGGCGAGCAGCGACAGTACGCGGCTGCGCCAGCCGTACGCCGGCGTCAGGTCACCCAGCATGAGCCGACCCTGCCGCCGCTCCGCGCGGCTTCCTGATCCGCGTCCACAGGTGTTCCTTGAGCGCCGCGAACCTCGGCGACAGGTCGAGCATCGGCGGTCTCGGCCTTGGCAGGTCCACCTCCACGATTTCCTCGATCCGCGCGGGCCGCGGCGAGAGCACGACGATGCGATCGCCGAGGCGGACGGCTTCGTCGACGCTGTGCGTGACGAAAACGACCGTGCGCTGCGTGCGCGAGTGCAGCTCGAGCAGGTCCTCCTGCAGTTCCCGCCGCGTTTGCGCATCGAGCGCGCCGAACGGTTCGTCCATCAGCAGGATAGCCGGTTCGATTGCCAGCGCGCGGGCCAGACCCACGCGCTGCTGCATGCCGCCCGAGAGTTGATGTGGGTAGTGCTGCTCGAACCCGCTCAGGCCCATGCTTGCGACCAGCGTCCGCGCTCGAGCCAGGCGCACGTCCTTCGGGACGCCTCGCAGCTCGAGGCCGAAGGCGACATTCGTGAGAACGTCGGCCCAGGGGAGCAGCGCAAAATCCTGGAAGACCATCCCTCGATTGGGGCCGGGACCGGTCACCACCGCGCCTTCGATCGAGATGTGGCCTTCGTCGGGCCGCACGAGACCGGCGATCATGCGCAGGAGCGTCGTCTTGCCGCAGCCGCTCGGGCCGAGCATGCACACGAACTCCGCTGGTCGGATGGTCAGGTCGATCCCGCCGACCACGCAGACCGGGGCGCCTCCGTCGCTCGAGGGATACGACTTTCGGCAGCCGTCGATCGCGATCATCGACACGTCACTCGATCGCATGAGTACCGCTCCAGAGGCCGAACCGGCGCTCGAAGACACCGGCGAGCCTGATGAGCAGGACCGCCTCGGTGACGACGACCACGATGGCAGCGTACAGGCTACCCGCGTCGAAATCCGATTGGAACGAGAGGATCAAGCGGCCGATGCCGGCCGCGATCAACAACAGCTCTACCGTCACCATACCTCCGACCGCGTGCGCCAGGCCGAGGCGGACGGCGGTCATGATCGACGGCAGCGATCCGGGCGTGAGAACCGAGCGCCAGATCTGCGTCTCGGTCGCACAGAACGTCCGGGCCATCCCCACCAGCCGCGCGTCGACCTCGCGCGCCCCCGCTCTCACCGTGACGGCGATCACCGGGAACGCGAACATGAAGACGACCGCCGCGCGGGATGCCAGGCCGAGACCCAGCGCCATCACGAAGAGCGGCATCAACGCTGTCTTCGGGACGACGACCAGCAGATTCAGGTAGACGTCGAGCCAGCGGTCGACCGTCTTCCAGCGGGCGAGAGCGAGGCCGGAGGACACGCCGACGATAAGGGCGAGCGCGTATCCCGCGAGGAACGCTTCGTTGCTGATCCAGAGCGCTCCCCAGAAATCGGACGTCGTCACGAGCCGTGCGAGGGCCATGGCCGTTTCAGACGCGCTCGGGAACAGCAGGTTGTGCGAGATGCGGCCTGCGACTTCCCAGCCGCAGGCCAGCGCAACCGGTACTCCGTTATTCCACGCGACCG
>JBFXAT010000043.1:0-38847 GCA_050183995.1 Vicinamibacterales bacterium | reverse complement strand
AAGCACATTCTCGTGGCGACCGATTTCGGTGAAGCCTCGGACGCGGCGCTCGCCTACGGGCGCGAGTTCGCCCGTGCTTTCAACGCCACGCTCCACGCGCTGCACGTGGCCGACGATGTCTATGCGAGGCTCGGAGGCGACGCGTACATGGCTGTTCTTCCCGACCTGCAGAAGGACGTGGAGGATGCCGCGCGCAAGGAGCTCGACAATCTGCTGATCGACAGCGACCCCAATCCGCTGCCGACCCAAAAAGTCGTCATCACGTCCAGCGCGACCGCCGCCGCGATCGTGCAATACGCGCGCGATCGCGCCATCGATCTCATCATCGTCGGAACACACGGCCGGAAGGCCGTGGCGCACCTTCTGATGGGGAGCGTCGCTGAGCGTGTGGTCCGGACAGCCCCCTGCCCCGTGCTGACGGTGCGGAACCGGGAGCACGATTTCGTGCTGCCCGATGCGCTCGTGAAGACGGCCGAAGCCTGATCGTACGGTTCGTCCCGCCCCAGCCTGTTCTTGCCGCGCACACGTACTGCGCGACCGTACGACACGCACGCAGGCGCGGCCTAGTCCCGCGCCTGGGTGATCGTGAAGGTCTGCCCGGCGATCGTCACGGTGCCGGTACGGGTTCCGTTGCCAGTCAGCCGGTCCACTGACACCGTCAGGCTCGTACTGCCGCTCCCGTCAACTGGGGTCACCGCCAGCCAGTTCTCCTCCGTGCTCGCGATCCACGCGCACCCCGCGGCCGTCGTCAGCGAGACAGGCACCGTCGTCGGTGGCCTGTCGACGCTGAGCGAACTGGGAGAGATCGCATACGTGCACGCCGGCGGCGGACCCGCCTGCGTGACCGTCACGATTCGATCGCCGATCGTCAACGTCGCCGTCCGTTCGCTGGGGCCGCTGTTCGCGGCGGCGACATACTGCACCGTCCCGGTCGCGGAACCTGAACTGCCGCTCGAGATGACAAGCCAAGACGCGTCTGACGTTGCGGCCCAGGAGCATGCAGCGGTCGTGGTGACGGCCACGCTTCCCGCTGCGCCATCGGATGCAAGCGAGACCTGTGTCGGCTCAACCGCGAACATGCAGATCTCCGGTTCCGGCGCGGGCTCTGGCGGGGGCCCAGGTGGGGGCTCCGGAGGCAGAGGCTCTGGCGGCGGGGTTGGACCAGGCGGCGGCGCCGGTTGCGGTCCCGGTTCCGGTGCTGCGGCCGGCGGGGGCTCCAGCGTGGACGCGGCGGGCTGGTCGACGGATACCGTCTGATCGGCGACCCGCACCGTTCCCGTGCGCGCGGCGCCGCCATTAGCCGCGATGGCCAGCGTGACGCTGCCGTCCCCATTTCGCTCGGTCCCCGCATCGGAGGCCGAGATCCAGGGCGCTTCGGGCACAGCCGTCCAGCTGCAGGCGGATGGCGTCTGGATGCCGATGGACAGGCGCGCTCCGGATGCGGCCGCGGCGACCGTGGTGGGACTGACGACGAACCGGCAGGGGGCGGGCTCCTGGTGAATGGAGAGCTGCGTGCCGTTGACCTCGAGCGTTCCTTGGCGCGCGAGCGGATCGCTGTTGGGACTGACGCGGTAGTGAACCTCTCCTGCGCCCTGACCGGAGCGGCCGTCGGTGATGACTATCCAGCCCGCAGCGCTCGCCGCATCCCACGCGCAGTCGCGCGTCGTCGCCACCGCAAGCATGCCAGTCGCGCCAGTGGCCGGCGCGGTCTGCAAGGAATTGTCGACGCTGACCTGGCACTTGGCGGCGGACGGAGCGCTGACCGACAGTTCGGCGGAGCTGCAGGCCGCAGCCGCGACAGTCAGCACGAGCGCTGCACCGGTGTTGGGCCAGCGATGCCTCGCGCGCCGCGCGCGTGTCGAACGCGATGAGAGGCGCATGTTTCGAGCGTGTGCGGGTGCAACGTCTCTGCCGCCCCTGCGGATCGGCGCGGCCGAGGTCGTCCGCAGCGATGTGCTACAGTCCGGCCAGAGGCGCTCATGCGGGCTGATGGGTTCCGGCCATTCTCATCGATACTCTGTCCCGTCGACTTCTCGGTGCACTCGAGCCGGGCGCTTCGATATGCCGCGTCGCTCGCGCGTCGATCCGACGCGAGGCTGACCGTCCTCTTCGTGAACGATCCGCTCCTCGTCGCGGCTGCGGCCGCCGCCTACAACGAGCAGACGCTCGGTACCGTGTCACAGGAGGAACTGACGCGGTTCGTCGCGGAGAGCCTCACCCCTGCCGCAAGACGCGGGCTTCACCTCGAGTACAGCAGCGCGCTCGGAAGGCCGGCGCGAACGATCCTGAACGCCGCCGACAGCGGCGGACACGATGCGATCGTGCTGGGTACGAAGGGGTTGAACGGCGCGCGCCGGATCTTCTTCGGATCGACCACCGCGGAGATCCTGCGGCGAACCCGGGTCCCGGTCCTCGCCGTGCCGCTGCCTGGTTCTCGCGAACGCGAAGGCTCGATTCCGCGCGGATGGCCGGGAAGGCGCGTGCTGACGCCGGTGGCGCTCGATGCGTACGCGGAGCGCGATCTGCGCCGGGCCGCGGAGTTCGCGTCGTGGCTGAAGGCGGCGCTGACCGTGGTGCACGTGGTGCCCGCGCCGACCACGCCCGGCTGGTTCCAGGGAGACATGAATGGACAGGTGCGGAACCTGAGTGAGAAGGCCCACCTGGCGCTCGAAGCGCTGACGGCGGCGATGCACATCGAGTGCTCCACCGTCGTGGCCACAGGGTATCCTCCCGACGAGATCGCGCGGGAAGCAGCCGAGCGGCAGGTGGGATTGGTCGTCATGGCGCTGCGCGGCAGCGAGGGGCTGCTCGGCGCGCCGGTCGGATCGATCGCGTACGCGGTGCTCAGCCACGACATCGCACCGGTGCTCGCGCTCCCGGCCCGCGGGAGGAAGCGAGCGTCACGTCGGCATGCAGCGCCTGCGACGGCCAAGTCCGGCCGCCGCTAGGCCCGCTGCCCCGGTCCGCCGGGTGTCCTTCGGGAATGGGGGAAAAGAGCCGAATCTGTCGCGATCGAGGCGGCAGACACGCGTTTTTCCCGCAATTTCTGAAGGCAGCCGTGGCCGAGGGCTTGCAGGAGGACTCAGCATCATGGCAGCCCGCAAGGCACTCGACCGACAGCCCGGATCGACGCCAGACGTCCGGCGCGAGGGCGACAGCATCACGTTCATGCTGGAGGTAGCCGGTGCGCCGGAGCAGATCAAGCTGGTGATCCGCTGCACCCAAACCGAGGTGTTCGCCTCGGTGGCCAACCTCCCGGATCCGCGCCCGTAAGAGACACGTCCCGCCGGCGAGCCCTGGGGCCGGGTGGCCGCGGATGACCGCACGCCTCGGCCGCACGCCTCTACTGCGCGGACCGCGCACGCCGTGGGATACTCGTCGAGCATGGCCGACCCGCGGTACTCGTCGGCGCGGGAGGTCGCGCCCAAGATCACGACGCATTTCGAGCGGCATCTCGCAGCGCTCTTTCC
Source organism: Vicinamibacterales bacterium (assembly GCA_050183995.1). Lineage (GTDB taxonomy): Bacteria > Acidobacteriota > Vicinamibacteria > Vicinamibacterales > CAVVIG01 > CAVVIG01. The sequence continues at coordinate 35,377 of JBFXAT010000043.1, read as the reverse complement.
GGGGCCTTCACGGGTCGCCGATGCGCCGAGCGAAGCCGACGTCGAGGCGCTGATCGACGCCGCGTTCTGGGCGAGTCTCCGGCGTGAGGAAGGGTACCTTCCGCGCATCTCGCTCGCGCTCGTCCCTGCTGCGCGAAGCATCCGCCCGCTCCTGTTCCGGCGTCCGCTCCCCCTCAGCCCGATGGGTCTCGTCCGCGTGGCGCCGGCCGTGGAGCGGCCCGGCATCCACCTCGGAGCGTGGAGAGACGAGGGCGTGCTGCAGGTCTGGGGAACCACACGCGTCATTCCCTCGTACAGCATGGTGCTGGAAGTCGCCGCACCAGGCCTGCTCGTCGTGAAGCATCATCGCGGCGACGGCGGCAAGTACGTGAACGTGGCCGTGCTCGAAGGCGACCGCATCAAGATGATCGACGAGCGGGCGAGCACACTCCCGGATCGTCCGGCGCTGGTCACGTCGCTGCTCGGCTTCGAGTCGAACGGGTGGAGCGCACAGCTCACCGTGCTCATCGAATTGGCCGTTTCGATGCGGGCGCACGGACGCGGGGGCATGATCCTCATGGTGCCGGCCACGTCCCCGAGTTGGCGCGAGTCGATCGTGGAGCCGATCGCCTATTCCGTCGAACCCGTGTTCACGGGCCTCGCCGATCTCGTCAGGCGCGCCGACACATCCAGCCACGAACGGGAGTGGCAGGACGAAATGCGCGACACCGTGAGCGCGGTCGCCGGACTGACCGCGGTCGACGGGGCGACGGTGATCACCGAGCACTTCGACCTCGTCGCCTTCGGCGCCAAGATCTCGCGGCGCGAGGGTTACCCGCTCGTCGAAACCACGGCGGTGACCGAGCCGATCGAGGGCGCCGACGCTGTCGTCGTCCACCCGTCCCGGCTTGGAGGGACGCGGCATCTGTCGGCCGCGCAGTTCGTCCACGATCAGCGCGACGCGCTCGCGCTCGTCGCGTCACAGGACGGGCGATTCACCATCTTCGCCTGGTCGCCTCGCGAAGAGATGGTCCACGCACACCGCGTGGAGACGCTGCTGCTGTAGCGGCACCATCGCAGGTCGGTACTTCCGTTAAGATCGGTCCATGGCTCCAGCGACGCCGACGTCCCCCGCGGCACTCCGATCCGCGATCGAGACCGATGGCTTCGCGTTCGTCGAAGGGGCCGCGCTTCGCGAGATGCTCCAGTCGGTCGGCTCGCTCGACGACTGGGCCGCGTTCGCCGCGAGTTGGGATCGGCTGGAACTCGATCGGTACATGGCTGACGGCGGCCGGTATCGCCGGCGGCGTCACGCGACGTTTGCCTCCGACGCCCATGGCAACACCGTCCGGCAACCGCACCAGCCGCACTACCAGAGCCTCGAGTACAACCCACTGCACGGCGGGATCGAGCGGTGGTTCGAACCGATCGAAGATCCGACCGGACACAGCTCGAGCCTGGCTACGATTCTCGAGTTCTGCCGGCGGGCCTTCGGAAGCCTGGCGCCGCAGACCCGGAGCTGGCACGTGGAGGTTCACCAGTTCCGCATCGAAGCGAGCCCGGACCAGAGCGGCCGCCCGACGCCGGAGGGGCTCCATCGCGACGGCGTCGACTACGTCCTGGTACTGCTGATCAGGCGCGAGAACATCGCCAGCGGCGTGACGACCATTCACGGAGAGCGCGGCGCGATGCTCGGACAGTTCACGCTGACGAGCCCCTTCGACGCAGCGGTCGTCGATGATCGGCGCGTGGCGCACGGTGTCACGCCGGTCGAGCCGATCGTGCCCGACAGACCCGCATTCCGCGACGTGCTGGTCGTGACGTTCCGATCGGCCCCGCCGGCACGCTGAGCGCCCTCGCCTGCCTCCGGCTAGGGCACGACGGCCGGAGCGTCAAGCCGCACAGTGCCCGGAACCTTCAGCCCGCACAGCAGCGTGACGTCCGCGGGCTGCAGCCGCGCCGCCGGGTGCAGGAGCAGATAGGAGGCCAACGGCATGTCGCCTTTCTCCACCTGTTCGCACACTTCCTCCAGTTTCCGACGACGCTTTCGATCGTTGTAGCTTCCGAACTCCGACAGATTCAGTTCGCGCCGCCCATCTCTGACATGCCGGGCAACGAACCAGGACACCGGCGCGATGCGGCTGTAGCCCGGCCACTCGGTCTCGTTCGAATGGCAATCTCTGCACGCACGATCGAGGACCGCCAGGGCCGGATCTCCAGCCGGCACCAACGCTCGAAGGTGAAGTGAGGGGTCGCTGGGTGGGTTCGACCCGGACGGGTTGAACGCCTGCAAGGCGATGAACACGAGGACAGCCGCGGTGATCAGGGGGGCTGGACGGAGTCGCATGGTCGAAGACCTCGACCCGACCATAGCAGCGCCAGATGAGATGGCGATGTGAATGAAATAAAGACTGCGAAAGGAGGGCGACGAAGAGACGAAAAAGGGGCGCCCCCGGAGTAGACCGGGAACGCCCCTGCAGTCGAACGAACCTGGACGCGCTTACTTGGAGACCTTGAACACGACCAGCTCGGCCGGGTATCCCGGACCAGCGATGGAGACGGTGACGTACTGGTTGCCGTTCAACATGTAGGTCATCGGCGAGCCAGTCTGCGGGGCCGGCATGTAGACGGCGCCCACCTCGTTACCGGTCTTCTTGTCGTACGCCCGCAGCATCGCGCCGCGCTGACCGTTCGGCGCGGTGAAGAAGCCGCCTTCGCCGGCGATCACGAGCGTCTTGGTCGTGAGCACGCCGATTCGGCCCTGACGTCCCGTGCGCGGGATGTTCAGCCCTTTGAGCGCCGGGTGGTTCTTGACGTTGTCCGCCGTCTCACCATGCGCGATCTGCCACACCTTCTCGCCCTTGTTCATGTCGAGCGCGGTGATCGTGGCATACGGAGGCTTGGCCAGCGGGAGGCCCTGAACGGTGAGACCGCCGCCGCCCTCGCCGCCGCCGCGGCCACCACCTGAGGGTGCCGCCGCGTTCGGATCGCGAGCGGTGCCGGAGATCCAGTCCATGTCGGATCGACCAGCTTCAGGCTTGATCAGTCCCAGCGACTGCACGCCGGAGTTGGCGAAGATGTAGAGCATGTTCGTCTCGGGGTCGAGCGAACCGCCCTGCCAGTTGGCGCCACCGGTCGCAACGGGCGACATCAGCACGCCCAGCGGACGCGGCCAGGTGCTGGGCGGCGGAGGCGTGAAGAGCGGACCGAGGAGGTAGTTGGCCGCGATCTTCTTCGCCTCGGCGTTCAGCTCGGGCGTGTAGTCGATCAGGTCGGCCTCGCTGAAGCCCTGGCGATCGAATGCCGGCGGCTTGGTCACGTGCGGCTGCGTCGGCGAGTAGTACTCGCCGGGCACCGTGCCCTTGGCGACGGGACGCTCTTCGATCGGCCAGATCGGCTTGCCAGTCTCGCGATTCAGGGTGTAGACCCAACCCTGCTTCGTCGGCTGGCCGATCGCCTTCACGACCTTCCCGTCGACGACCTGGTCGAACAGGATCGGCGCGCACGGAATGTCGTAGTCCCAGATCCCGTGATGAACGGTCTGGTAGTGCCACTTGCGCTCGCCCGTCTTGATATCGACGGCGACCAGCGTCTCGCCGAACAGCCCGTCGCCGTGGCGATGGCCTCCGTAGTAGTCGCCTGTCGGCAGCTCGACCGGTAGATAGGCCAGGCCGAGCTCAGGGTCGGCGCTCATCTGGGCCCAGACACCGGCGTTCCCGGTGTAGGACCACGAGTCGGCCTCCCAGGTGTCGTTGCCGAACTCGCCGGGCCGCGGAATGGTGTGGAACGTCCACAGGCGCTTGCCCGTACGCGCGTCGAAGCCGCGCACGTAGCCCTTCTGGTTCGTCTTGCTCTTCGGCTGTCCGCCCGGAAGATGGGCGGCCCCAACGATGATGACGTCGTTGACGACCAGCGGCGTGGCGTGGAGACCGACCTCACCCGTGACGAGGTCCATCGCCTGATCCATGTCCTGCTTCAGGTCGATCATGCCGTTGGTGCCAAAGGAGCTCACCGGCCGTCCGGTAGCCGCGTCGAGCGCGAACATCCGGTACCCCGGCGTGACGTAGATGATCCGCTCCTCCTTGCCGTCGGTCCAGTAGCTCAAGCCCCGGCCGGACAGCTGACGCGGTGCCGCTGCGCCGCGTTCGCCTTCGTTGAGGCTGTGCATCCACAGCAGCTCGCCGGACGCGGCATCGACGGCGACGGCCGCACGGCGGGTTCCGGCCGTGAAATACAGACGCCCCTTCGCCATGAGCGGAGTGGCCTGGAAGTTGTACTCAGGCCGTGGCCCCAGCGACTCGGTCTTGAACCGCCAGGCGATTTCGAGATCCTTGAAATTGGTGGCGTTGATCTGGTCGAGCGGCGAGTACCGCGTGCTCCGGAGGTCGGCGCCGTAGGTCTGCCATTCGCCGTTCTGCGTGCCGTACACCCAGGGCTTTCCGGCCGCGCCGGCGGCGGCGGGCGCCTGCTGCCCCTGTCCTGTGGTCGGCATCGTCGCCCACAGGAGCAACAGCGCCACGGGACCGAGCCTCGCGGCCCAGCGCCATGTGTTTCGCTTCATCAAATGCTCCTTAATCCTCGGTTGACCGATCGAATGGATGGCGGACCATTCTAAACGAAAACGGTCAACCTGAACGCCTCAGCCGGTGACGTCCGGCCCTCGATTTGCTCAGCGATCCCTTCCCTTTCGACTTCCTAACTTGGAGGCGTTCGCTTCCACCGCGGGTCGGGGCACGCGTCGTGCACCCTGGTTCGGCACAGGAGGTGAGAGTGATGTGGAACAAGGACGAAGTGGAAGGCAAGGGCGAAAAGGCGAAGGGCAAGATGAAGGATGTCGCGGGCGAGGTGACCGGTAACGAACAGCTGAAGGAAGAGGGAGCGGCCGACCAGGCCCGTGGCGCCGCGAAGGAGACCTACGGCGAGGGCAAGCGCAAGGCAGGCGAGGCGATCGAAGACCTCGGCAAGAAGCTCGAGCGCTGACAACGCAAGACCTCGCACGGGAAGTACTCGTGCCGCGACTCCGGCAGCTCGAGAGCGGAGCGTGCTAGGGTTCGCGCCCGGCGGTGAGCCGGCTTCGGCCGAAGAGGCCGGAGCCGGCGTCGGAAGGACCGTTCCGATCTCCCGCCGAGGTGACAGTGTCGCCGTGAAGCCCGAGCGTATGGTTTCGTTGAGCTGCCTCTGTTGGATCGCCCGCGCGGACGAACGTGCATCTCCCGCCAGTGCTGCCAATCCGGCGATTTCTTTCCGCAAAAGTGGAAGTTCTGAAGCCGCCGCGAGTGGTTGTCTGCGCGAAGCCGCATCGATGGCCGGGCATGGCCTTTGAAGCCGTTCAGAGCCCGCATGCGCCCCGTGAAGCTTCAGGATCCCGGCGCCCTTCCCCAGACCCGCAACGAGCTGCGAGCCTGGATACAGGGCCATCTTCAACTGTCGATCGAACTCGAGACCGCGTTGCTCGGGGCCGTTGACGCCGTCTTCACCCGCCACGAGCGCCTCTGGCAGGAATCCAAGCAGGAGGCGATTCGCGCCCTCTCAGCCGGCTTCGCCGACAAGATGGCGCACGTGACCGACGAGATGCGGACCAAGGACGCGACCGTCAGCACGATCTCCCGCTACTTCGAGCAGCTCGTCGCGGACCTCACCGACAAGTCGAATCGGGATCCGAAGACGAAGCTGATGAACTTCCACCGCTTCACCGAGCAGCTGGAAGCGTTCCTCGCACTCGAGCAGCGGGGACGCTGGTGCGCGGTGGGGCTGGTCGACATCACCGGCTTCAAGTGGTACAACGACGCGCTCGGGCATGCGGTCGGCGACCGCATCATCGAACGGGTCGCCCATCTGCTCCGCGAACAGGTCCGGTCCGACGATCTCCTCGCGCAGGAACGCCCCGGCCAGGAGGGGCGCGACCTGCACGCGCGCTTCGGCGGCGACGAGTTCTGCTTCCTGATTCCCGATCTCGCCGAATACCACCAGGCGTACGCGGTGGCCGAACGCTTCCGCGAGGCGGTCGAGCGCTACGACTGGACGGTGGAAGACATCCGGCTCTCGGTGCAACCAGTCCGCGTCGATGTCGGTGTCGTCTGCCTCTGGCTCGGACGCGTCGCCGACCGCCGGTTCATCGCACGCCGCCTGGCCGCTGCTCTCATCCAGCGTGCCGACAAGCTGATGTACGAAGCCAAGGGCGATCGGGCCAGCCACATCTACCTGCTGCGTGCGAAGGTGGAACAGGGGGACCTCGTCGATGTCACCGACAAGGATCCGGATCCCGCGCCGGAAGGCCGCAGCACGGTCGACTAGACGATCGCCCCACGTCATCCGCCCAACGTCAGTGGCTCCCCGCGCGCACTCGACTGCGGCGGTCGCGCGCTGGGCCGACTCGACTGGTACGTGCTACACTCGTGGGTCTCCCGCACGGTGGATATAGCTCAATGGTTAGAGCGCCGGACTGTGGCTCCGGAGGCTGCGGGTTCGAGTCCCGTTATCCACCCCACCCTGTTCGACCTCCCCCCCTTCCGTCCCGTGCGCGTCGACCTCGAGTGCGATAGTCTCGGCCGACGGCCCCGCGGCCGATCGAGGAGGAGCATCGTGAGACAGCTGATTCCGCACGCCGTGGTCGCGGTCGCGATGGCCGTCTTGACCCTGGGAGCCGTACACGCGCAGAACCCACGGAGCTCGCAGGCCCAGCCGGACTCGAATCCGCAGGCCCCGGCCGGTCCCGCGCCGACGACGGGCGCGGATCCGTATCTGAGCACCGCGGCGCCGGGAACCACCGCGTTCCCGCTGGCGGCGCCCGCCGGCGCCGACAGCGGCGCACGCGCAACCGCACCCGCCGGCGCGGCCAACACCGGCGCGTTCGAGCCTGGCGCCTGGAAATACGGACCTGCCTTCGATGCGCCGGCCGGCGCCCGGATCTGGAACCCGGTCAAGCTGAAGATGATGCGCGGCGGCAAGGTGACGGGCGGGACGGTGTTCAGCGCCACCGATCCCGCGACCTACTGCGCCATGGCCAACGCGGGCTACGACTTCATCTGGACCGAGATGCAGCACGATTCGCGCTCGTGGGAGGCAGCCGCCCGCATGTGGGCGACGTGTCCCCGCGCCAAGGCGGTGCCCGGTGCGCGCGTTGCCTACACGGATGAACGGGAGATTCAGCACGCGCTCGATGCCGGTGCCCTCGTGCTCGTGGTCCCGACGGTCGACACGGTCGACGAGGCAATCGCCGCACGCAACTGGGCGTATTTCCCGCCGCTCGGCCGACGCAGCGCAGGCGGAGGACAGGCGTTCGGGCCATCCATGTGGGGGTCGGTGCCGGGTGGCTACCGCGCCACGATCAACGACAACCTGGTCCTGATCCTCATGATCGAGACGCTCGAAGGCCTCGAGAACGCCGATGCGATCGCCAAGGTCCCTGGCGTCACGGCCGTGTTCGCCGCCAGCGGAGACCTCGGGAACTTCACCGGCTACCGCCAAGGCTCGCCCGACTACGAGCGTGCCATCAACATCGTGCACGACGCGGCGGTGAAGGCCGGCGTCCGCTTGTGCGGCCCGTTCGCGTGGCGCGATCGCCCCGATTTCAGCTGCTTTCAGAACGGAAGCGAGATCGCCGCCATCACGCGCGGCGTCGCAGCCGAACTGGGCCCCCTCGCTGACACTCAGCCAGTGCCGGAGGTGGGACCGTTTGCCGATCAGAGGAAGTGACAATCGTTGACACCTGCCGTCAATCCGTGTCATCCGAGCTCGGTTCACCGGGACCGCCGCCGGTCCCGAAACCGGCTCGGGCGGGCCTGATCGTCAATTTCAATCACCGATTTGGTCGCAGCGCCTACCAGCTTTGTAATCAGCCGCCAGACGACTGACGGTTCACAGTGCGAATCCGGGCAAAAGTACCCACCGGCTCGTAGGCACTCTCTTTGCTGAGCGGTTCCAACACAGGACCGCATGCAACGCGGACGCGCACGCCGAGAGCGGTGGATATCTGCGGACGGACGTTCGCTCCCTCGCGGAGCGCGTGTCTACATCTTTGCGGTGGTCGTCGCCGCCGGCGTGATCCTCTGGCTGCGTGTTCCCCAGATCTCGCTGGAACAACCGGCGCTCTTCGGCGCGCTCCTGCTGCTCTCGGCTGGGAGCTCCGCGCTGAAAATCGAGCTGCCCGTCGCCTCGAGCCTCTCGACGATGTCGGTGTCGTTCGCCATCGATCTCGCGGCGCTTCCACTCGTCGGCGCGGATGCGACGATGCTGATCGCCGCGACGAGCGCGCTCTCCCAATGCCTCGCAAGCCGTCAACGCAACCCGCCGCATCGAACGATCTTCAGCGTGGCCGCGCTCGTATTGACCGTCGCATGCGCCGGGCTCGCCTTCAACCTGCTGGCACCACCCCACCCGGGCACGATGGCCGCGCTGGCGCGTCCGCTCGTCGGCGCTGCCATCGTCTATTTCGTCGTGAACACCGGTCTGATCGCCGTCGCGATGTCGCTGGCGTCGGGTGAACCGCTCGCCGCCGTCTGGCACGCCAACTTCCTCTGGAGCGTGGCGAGCTATTTCGTCGGCGCCGGCGCGGCGACGGTCGCCGCCTGGGCGACGCAGGCCTTCGGCTTCTGGGTGGCTCCGGTCATCGTCGCGCCGATCTATCTGACCTATCGGACCTATCACGTCTATCTCGGGAGGCTCGAGGCGCAGCAGCGCGTGCGCGACACGTCGGATCTCCATCTGGCCACCATCGAGGCGCTCGCGGCCGCCATCGACGCGAAGGATCAGACGACGCGTGTGCACGTCCAGCGCGTGCAGGCGTATGCCGCCGGCCTCGCTCAGGCCTTGAAACTGCCGCCCGACGAGGTGCAGGCCGTCAGAACCGCTGCGTTGCTGCACGACATCGGGAAGCTCGCCGTCCCCGCCCACATTCTCGCCAAGCCGGGACCGCTGACCCCGGAGGAGTTCGCCAAGGTCCGCATTCACCCGCAGATCGGCGCCGAGATCATCGCGTCGGTGCCGTTCCCCTACCCAGTCGCTCCACTCGTCCTCAGCCACCACGAGCACTGGGACGGCAGCGGGTATCCGCAGGGCCTCGCGGGGGACGCCATCCCCCTCGGCGCCCGCATCATCAGCATCGTCGACTACTTCGACGAGCTCGCGTCGGAACAGCCGCATCGCGGGACGCTCACTCAGGAGGCCGCCGTCACGCAGCTGCGCCGAGAGGCGGGCCGTGCGCTGGATCCGGAGCTGGTCGAGCTCTTCATCGAGCAGCTGCCCGCAATGGACGCCCGATTCCGCGTCGGACAGATGCAGCGCGCAGGCAGGCCCGGCATGCGGAGCCATCCCGGAGCGGCGCTGGCAGGAGCGCCGCAAAGCGCGTTGGAGAACATCGCGCTCGCTCACCAGGAGATCTACACGCTGTACGAGATCGCCCAGACGATTGGGACGTCGCTGAGCGTCTCGGATACCATGGCGCTCATCTCGTCGAAGCTCGCGCAGATCATCCCCTGGTCCGGGTGCGCGCTGTTCGTGCCGGACCAGGACGGCGAGGTCCTGCACTGCCGCTTCGCGACCGGACTGGGCGCACCGTATCTCCTTCAGAAACGCGTACGCGTCGGCGAGGGGCTCTCCGGATGGGTCGCGCAACATCGCGAGACGTTGATCGGGGCGGCGCCCGAGATCGACTTCAATGCGATTGGCCTGGACGCGCCGGCGACAACCCGCTCGGCGATCGTCTGCCCGCTCGAGAGCGGCGCGCGGTTCATCGGCGCCTTGGCGCTCTTCCACACCGAGGCCGGCTTGTACACCGACGATCACCGGCGCCTGCTGGCGCGCGTCGCGGAACAGGCGGCCGCCGTCGTCAGCAACGCCACGGTGTTCGAAGAGGCTCAAGAGGCATCGTTGACCGATCCGCTGACCGGCCTGCCGAACAGGCGCTCGCTCGCCGCCCGCCTGCAGAACGAAATCGCGCGAGCCCAGAGAACCGGCGAATCGCTCGCCCTCATCGCACTCGACGTCGACGGATTCAAGCGGGTCAACGACACCTACGGCCATGACGCGGGTGATCGCGTGCTGCGAGCTGTCGCCGCGACGCTCGTCAGGGGACTCCGCTCGAGCGACCTCTGCGTCCGGTGCGGCGGCGACGAATTCATCGCGCTACTCACCGGCTGCGGCGAGGCTGACGCGGAAGCCAAGTGCCGCGAGCTGCAGCGGGGTGTCGACATGGCTGCCGTCACGGTCGACAACCGGCGCGTGGCGATAGGGATCAGTGCCGGCGCGGCAATCTTCCCGCGGGATGGCCGCACGTCGGAAGAGCTGCTCGGGGCGGCCGACCGGCGCATGTACGAGAACAAGGCTCAGCGCCGTCCGTTGATGCGGGCGGTCGCCGAGTGGAACGCGACTCAACCCGGCGGGACCAACCTCGCTACTCTTCGACCGAGCTGACGTCGCTCGGACCGCGCCGGGCCGGCTTCCCACCTTCAGGATCTGTCGCAGCGCCGATCGGGTCAGGCGCGAGGCGGCCGCTCGCCGCGTCGTCGGGTTTCGCCGGAGGCGTCCAGGGCGCCTCGCCAGGCCACCCTTCACGCCCGCGTGTCCATGGACGGAGGCGGCCTGCAGCAGCGGCATCTGCGTCAACCGCCGGTAGAATGGACACGTGAGCGAACAGCCGAAGGATCCGGGTATGCGTGTCGTCGATCGCCGGTGGTGGGCGCGCGGCGAGTCATCAGACTCCACCGACGATGGAGCGGTTCGAAAGCCAAAGGTCGTGGAGGATCTCGAGCAGCGGTTGGCCGAAGCCGCGGCACAGCTGCAGAGCGTGCTGGCGGAGCACAGGCGTGCCGCTGATGAGTTCGAGCAGGCGCGCGTGCGAATGCGCCGCGAGCTCGCGCGCGAAGTCGAGCGCGGCCGCCGCGCCGTGATCGTCGACATGCTCGAGGTGCTGGACAACCTCGATCGGGCCGCCACCGCCGCGCGTAGCGCCGAATCAGGCGTCGCCGTCGATCTGATCAAGGGTATCGATCTGGTGCGCGCGCAGTTTCTGGCGAAGCTCAAGGCCTACGGCGTGGCTCCAGTCGCCGCACTCGGCCTTCCATTCGATCCACAGCTCCACGAAGCGATCTCGACCGCGAGCGTTGCCGACGTGTCTCAGTCGGGTCTCGTGCTCGAGGTGGTCAAGGAGGGCTACGCCATCGGCGACGAGCTGCTGCGGCCGGCCGCAGTCATCGTGGCCGCGGCGTCTTCAGGGACGCCGGGTGTCTGAAATCCGGACTCGACGACTTGGCATCTCCCTTGATCCAAGCACAGCGTGAGAGTCTGGCCAGGACACCCCTATCCGCTAGGCGCAACGTGGAACGGCGTCGGCGTGAACTTCGCTATCTTCTCGGCACACGCGACGAAGGTCGAGCTGTGCCTCTTCGACTCGCCTGACAGCCCGGTAGAATCGGCCCGAGTCGCGCTTCCCGAACACACGGACATGGTCTGGCACGGGTTCCTGCCCGATGCCCGACCGAACCAGCTCTACGGTTATCGCGTCCACGGACCATACGATCCGGCGAGCGGACACCGTTTCAACCCCAACAAGGTCGTCATGGATCCATACGCGAAGGCGGTCGCGCGTACGATCCGATGGGCCGACGAGATGTTCGGGTACCGCGTCGGCGACCCCGAGGCCGACCTCTCCTTCGACGATCGCGACAACGCCGCGTTCGCTCCCTTGGCGACCGTCGTGGATCCCGCCTTCACGTGGGGCGACGATCGTCCGCCGCGGACGCCGTGGCACAACACGGTCATCTACGAGATGCACGTCCGAGGCTTCACGCGGCTGCATCCGGACATTCCGGAGCACGTGCGCGGCAGCTACGAGGCGCTGACCACCGAACCGGCCTTGGAGCATCTGCGCAGCCTCGGCGTCACCGCGGTCGAGCTCATGCCCGTGCACCATCACGCGCGCGATCGACACCTCGAGGACCGCGGACTCACGAATTATTGGGGTTACAACAGTTTTGGGTACTTCGCACCCGAGCGGCGCTTCGCCGCGTCGACCTCGCCCGCGGGAGCGGTCCGGGAGTTCAAGCGGATGGTCCGCGGACTGCACAAGGCCGGTCTCGAGGTCATCCTCGACGTGGTCTACAACCACACGGCGGAAGGCAACCACCTCGGACCGACGCTGTCGTTGAAAGGGGTCGACAACGCGTCGTACTATCGCCTCGTCGCCGGAGACCCGCGCTATTACATGGACTTCACGGGCTGCGGAAACACGTTGAACATGCAGAGCCCGCAGGTCCTGCAGCTGATCATGGACAGCTTGCGCTACTGGGTGAACGACATGCACGTCGACGGCTTCCGGTTCGACCTGGCGAGCGCCCTGGCGCGCGAGCTGTACGACGTCGATCGGCTCGCGAGCTTCTTCGACATCATTCACCAGGACCCGGTGCTCTCGCAGGTGAAGCTGATCGCCGAGCCCTGGGACCTCGGCGAAGGCGGCTACCAGGTGGGCAACTTCCCGGTCCTGTGGACGGAATGGAACGGGAAGTACCGCGATACCGTGCGCCGGTTCTGGCGCGGCGACGGCGGCACGGTGTCCGAGCTCGCCACGCGGCTGTCGGGCAGCAACGACCTCTACGCACAGAGCGGCCGGAAGCCGTACGCGAGCATCAACTTCATCACCGCACACGACGGCTTCACGCTCGCCGATCTCGTCAGCTACAACGAGAAGCACAACGAAGCGAACGGCGAGGACAACCGGGACGGCGAGAGCCACAATCTCAGCTGGAACTGTGGAGCCGAAGGGCCGACGGACGATCCCGCCGTCGTCGCGTTGCGCGAGCGCCAGATGCGCAACTTCCTCGCGACGCTGCTGCTGTCGCAGGGCGTCCCGATGCTCAGCCACGGCGACGAGGTCGGACGCACGCAGCACGGCAACAACAACGCCTACTGCCAGGACAACGAGCTCACGTGGATGCGCTGGGACCTGACGCCGTCGCAGCAAGCGCTGCTCGATTTCACGCGCCAGCTGATCCACCTCCGTCTGTCCGAGCCGGTCCTCCGGCGGCGGAAATATTTCCAGGGCCGCAGCATCCGCGGGGGCAAGGACGTCGCCTGGCTGGCGCCAGACGGTCGTGAGATGACCGACGATGCGTGGAACGCGGACTTCGTCCGAAGCGTCGCCATGCAGCTTGCCGGCACAGGCATCGAAGAAGTCGACGAGCACGGCGACGTGATCGTCGGCGACACGCTCCTGATCCTGCTCAACGCGCACCACGGCCGTGTGCCGTTCACGCTGCCCGATCTCGATCCCGATCATCAGTGGCAGCGCGTATTCGATACCATTGACCCGCGTACGCCGCAGCGAACCTTCAGGGCAGGCGCGCGCTATCCGCTGCAGGGCCGTTCGGTCGCCGTATTCAAGGTCACGCCGCCGGTGCTCGAACGCCGGCGAGGTCTGGCCGGCGCACGGGCCACCACGTCGGTGAGCCGCAATCCCGCGACACCGCCGCCGGCGGCGCCCACGGCCGCTGCGGCTCCGGAGCATTGATGCCACTGGATCCGGATACCCCCCTCGCCCGCCGTGTGGTCGTCGAACATGTGCGGCCGGTCATCGATCATGGCCGCTTTCCCGCCAAACGCGTCGCCGGCGACGCCGTGGAAGCGCGCGCCGATATCTTCGCGGACGGCCACGATGTGATCCACGCCGTCGTTCGCGACCGCCCCATCGAGCCGCGCACGGCGTCATGGCGTGAGTCGCGAATGGAGCTCGCGGCGCCTGGCAGCGACGAGTGGACCGCGACCTTCGCCGTCGATGGGGTCGGCTGGCACGAGTTCGCGGTCGTCGCCTGGATCGACGCGTTCGCGACGTGGCGGAGGGATCTGCGCCTGAAGGTCGCCGCCGGCCAGACCGTGTCGGTCGAGCTCGTCGAAGGTGGACTGCTCGTGCGGGAGGCGGCGGCGCGCGCCGGCCAGCTGGCCGCCGGTCGGGAGGATGCGGCGTGGCTCGACGAGCAGGCGGAGACCCTCTGCGGCAACGGGCCGGACACGGACCGCATTTCCGTCGGCCTGGCCGACGCGCTCGCCGAGAAGATGTTCGAGTACGCCGATCGTCGCCAGGCGACGGAGTCCGCGGCCGCGCGTCTGTGGGTGGATCGGGAGCGTGCACGCACCGGAGCTTGGTACGAGATGTTCCCGCGCTCCGCAGGACCCGATCCGACGCGCAGCGCCACGTTTCGGGAGGCGGCGCGGCGACTGCCCGAGATCGCCGACCTCGGCTTCGACGTGTTGTACTTGCCCCCGATCCATCCCATCGGCGTCAGCTATCGAAAAGGGCGCAACAACGCGCTCGCCGCGGGGCCCGGCGATCCCGGAAGCCCGTGGGCGATCGGCGCAGCGGAAGGGGGGCACACCGACGTCGATCCCGGCCTCGGCACGCTGGACGATTTCGACGCCTTCCGCCTCGACGCGGAACGGCTGGGCCTCGAGATCGCGCTCGATCTCGCGTGGCAGTGCTCGCCGGATCACCCGTGGGTGCGCGAGCACCCCGAGTGGTTCCGCCATCGGCCCGACGGATCGATCAAGTACGCGGAGAACCCGCCGAAGAAGTACCAGGACATCTACCCGCTCGACTTCGCGTGCGAGAACTGGCGCGCGCTCTGGCGCGCGCTGCTCGACGTGACGCTGTTCTGGGTGTCACGCGGCGTCCGGATCTTCCGCGTCGACAATCCGCACACCAAGACGCTCGGCTTCTGGGAGTGGCTGATCGCGAGCGTCCATGCGGTGGATCCCGGCATCATCTTTCTCGCCGAGGCGTTCACGCGCCCGAAGATCATGCGGTACCTGGCGAAGGCGGGATTCACCCAGTCCTACACCTACTTCACCTGGCGCAACACGAAGCAGGAGCTCGAGTCGTACCTCACCGAACTGACCACCACCGAGGCGTACGAGTACTTTCGGCCGAATTTCTTCGCGAACACGCCGGACATCCTCCACGAGTACCTGCAGCACGGCGGCAGGCCCGCGTTCGAGGCACGGCTGATCCTCGCCGCAACGCTGTCGCCCACCTATGGGATCTACAGCGGCTTCGAGCTCTGCGAGGGCCGCGCCGTGCGTCCGGGCTCGGAGGAGTACCTCGACTCCGAGAAGTATCAGGTTCGCCACTGGGACTGGGAGCGCCCCGGCCACATCAAGGAGATGGTGCGCCAGATCAACGAGATCCGACGCGCCCATCCGGCGTTCCACTGGAACGGTTCGCTCCGGTTCTGCGAGACCGACAACGATCAGCTGCTCGCCTACACCCGCACCGCTCCGGACGACACGGATCCGGTCCTGGTCGTCGTCAACCTTGATCCGCACTTCATGCAGCATGGACACGTGCGGGTGCCGCCCGGCCTCGCGGGCCTCGCGGACGGTGACCGCCTCACGGCCCACGATCTGCTGGCCGACACGCCCTACGGCTGGACCGCCGGCTGGAACTACGTCCGCCTCGATCCGGGCGTGCGCCAGGCGCACGTCTTCCGACTCGAGGCCGCGAAAGGCGACTTGTGAGCACACTCGAGCGCACGATCGATCCCCTCTGGTACAAGGACGCGATCATCTATCAGCTGCACGTCAAGTCGTTCTTCGACAGCACCAACGACGGCATCGGCGACTTCCAGGGATTGACTCAGAAGCTCGACTACCTGCAGAGCCTCGGTGTCACGTGCGTGTGGTTGCTGCCGTTCTTTCCCTCGCCGCTCAAAGACGACGGCTACGACATCTCGGACTACTGCAACGTGCATCCGAGCTACGGCACGATCGACGACTTCAGGGCGTTCGTCGACGCGGCGCACCAGCGCAACATCCACGTGCTCATCGAGCTGGTCGTGAACCACACGTCGGATCAACATCCGTGGTTCCAGCGGGCGCGCCAGGCACCGCCCGGATCGCCCGAACGCGACTTCTACATCTGGAGCGACTCCGATCAGAAGTTCCCGGAGACCCGGATCATCTTCACCGACACGGAGCGCTCGAACTGGGGCTACGACCCGGTCGCGAAGCAGTACTACTGGCACCGCTTCTTCGCACACCAGCCGGACCTGAACCACAACAACCCGGCCGTGGTGGCCGCGGTGCTCGACGTGATGAAGTTCTGGTTCGACGCCGGCGTCGATGCGATGCGTCTCGACGCCGTGCCGTATCTGTGCGTGCGCGAAGGCACCAACAACGAGAACCTCCCGGAGACGCACGGGGTGCTGAAGCGGATTCGGCACGAGCTCGACGCGGCCTACGAGAACCGCATGCTGCTCGCGGAGGCGAATCAGTGGCCTGCAGACGTGCGGGCGTACTTCGGCGACGGCGACGAGTGCCACATGGCCTTCCACTTCCCGCTGATGCCGCGCATGTTCATGGCGCTGCGGCAGGAGGATCGGCACGCGGTCACCGAGATCCTCAACCAGACTCCCGAGATCCCGGAGTCGTGCCAGTGGGCGATCTTCCTGCGCAACCATGACGAGCTCACGCTCGAGATGGTGACCGACGAAGAGCGCGACTACATGTACAGCGCCTATGCGGCCGACCCGCAGATGCGCATCAACGTGGGCATCCGCCGCAGGCTCACCCCGCTCATGGAGGGCAGCCGCCGACGCGTCGAGCTCCTGAACATGCTGCTCTTCTCGATGCCCGGAACCCCGATCGTCTACTACGGCGACGAGATCGGCATGGGCGACAACATCTACCTCGGCGATCGCAACGGCGTCCGCACGCCGATGCAGTGGAGCAGCGACCGCAACGGCGGCTTCTCGCGCGCCGACACGGCGCGCCTCTACGCGCCGGCCATCGTCGATCCGCTGTATGGGTTCCAGTCGATCAACGTCGAGGCGCAGGAGCGCGCGCCCTACTCGCTCCTGAACTGGATGAAGCGGCTCATCGCCCTGCGGAAGCAGCACCGCGTCTTCGGACGCGGCTCGATGGAGATCATCTACTGCGCCAACCGTAAGGTGCTGGCCTACCTGCGTCGGGACGATCAGGAAACCGTGCTCGTCGTCGCGAACCTGTCGCGGACCTTCCAGGCCGTCGAGCTCGACCTGCACAGCTGCGCTGGCCTCACGCCGGTCGAAATGCTGGGCCTCACGTCGATGCCGCGGATTGCCGAGGACAAGCCGTACTTCCTCACCCTGGGCCCGTACGCGGCCCACTGGTTCTCGCTGGTCGCTCATCCGCTGCAGATCACGCAGCCGGTGACGGACTCGGTCGGCGCGCAGGCGCTCTCACCCGGCGACGCCTTGCCGGCGCTGCTGATCGGCGTGAACTGGGAAACCGTGTTCGACTCGGGCGCGCGGCAGGTGCTCGAGCGGCAGGCGCTGGCAGCTTACCTGAAGCGGCAGCGGTGGTTCGCGTCCAAGTCGCGGACGATGGGAGAGGTGCGCTTCTCCGATTGGGCGATGCTGCGCGGCGGGTCGACGCCGGCGTTCATGGTGATCACGTCGGTCAGCTACACCGACGGGTGGACCGAGAGCTACCTGACGCCGTTCGCCCTCGTCTCCGGTGACCAGGCCGACCGCATCGTCGCAGAGACGCCCTCGCTCGTGCTCGCGAAGATCACCGGAGCCCGCAAAGGCGCCATCGTCGACGGTACCCTGGACGACGACACGTGCAACCGCCTGATCGCCCTGGTTCAGAGCGAGCAATTGCTGCGAGGCGCGCGGGGAGCGGCGCGCGGCGTGCTCACGACGGCCATCGACCTCCCGGGCGATCGCAAGTGGGTACGCGGCGGCCTGGATCAGAGCAACACCGTCGCCTTCGTCAACGAGCGATATGCGCTGAAGCTCTTCCGGCGGATCGAGCCGGGACCCAACCCGGAGTTCGAGATTGGACGTGCGCTGACCGCCCTCGGCTTCACCCGCATCGCGACCCTGGCCGGCGCGATCGAATACGAACGCACGGGACTCGAGGCAGGAACGCTGGCGGTCATCCAGGCGGCCATCACCAACCAGGGGTCTGGGTGGACGTTCACGATAGACGAGCTGCGCCGCTACTACGAGCGCGTCATCGCTCGCATCAGCGGCAGCGACGGCGAACGCACAGAGGCAACAGAGGCGCCGCTCGTCCCTGACGATGCCGAGCCGCCGCCGTTCTTTTCGGCGCTGCAGGGCTGGTATCTCTCGGCCGCCGCGACGCTCGGGCGCCGCACGGCCGAGATGCACCTGATGCTCGCCTCGGCCCGCGGCGCCGCGTTCGACCCGGAGCCGCTCGACCGGCAGGCGCTCGAGCTGTTCGTGCGGGACGCCGCGGCGCACGCGGACGGGGTGCTCGATCGCCTCGCGTCACGGCTGGACAGCCTGCCCGAGCACACCCGCCCCACCGCAGAGGCGGTGCTCGCGGCACGCCACGGGCTGATCGCACGACTGACATCGATGGCGCACATCGACGACGGCGGCATGCGGACCCGCGTCCACGGCGACTACCACCTCGGCCAGGTGCTGCACGTCGAGGAGGACTTCGTCATCCTCGACTTCGAAGGCGAGCCGGCTCGAACGCTTGCGGAGCGCCGCGCGAAGTATTCGCCCTTGAAGGACGTCGCCGGCATGCTCCGCTCGTTCAACTACGCGGCGCACGCGGCACTGTTTGCGTTCAGCCAGTCGGCGCCCGGCGCCGAGGCGCAGCTCAGCGCATGGGCCGACGCCTGGCACCGCTGGGTCTCTCGCGCGTTCCTGTCGGAGTACCGGGCCACGATGGCGGGATCGCCCGTGCTCCCCTCTGGAGACGCATTCGATGTCCTGCTGCACGGGCTCGTCGTCGACAAGGCGATCTACGAGCTCGGCTACGAGTTGAACAGCCGCCCCGACTGGGCGCGCATTCCGCTCGATGCCCTCGCAACCCTGGCGCTGCCTTTGCAGAGATAGGCGCAACGGCATCACCGTATCGGGACGCTCCGTGCGCAGCGTCAGCGCGCCCGCGCTCGAGCGCTCCCGCCACCGAGGAAGGGCGAATGGCAAAGAAGACAACATCGCGCGAAAAATCGGACATTCAGCCGGAGGCGGCGCCCGTTCCTGCGGCGAAAACGGCCAAGCCGCGGGCGCGCCGGCCCCCGAAGAAAGCGCCGGTCGACGGCCCGCCAGACAGCGGTGAGATCAACAGGATCGTAGCCGCTCAGGCAGCTTCAGACGCTTCTGTAGGCTCTGGCGTCGAGGCACCGCTGTCCCCCGCCGACGACGAGATCCGCCTTCGCGCGTACCATCGCTACCTCGAGCGCGGTGGCGGACACGGGCTGGACTTCGAGGATTGGCTCGCTGCGGAGCGGGAGCTGAAGCAGGGGCGGTAAGTGGCGCGGGCGCTCTGGAAAGGGTCGATCTCCTTCGGGCTCGTCAACATCCCGATCGAGCTGCACACCGCGGTGCGCGACTCTCGTCCGCACTTCCGGATGCTCCACGCCAGGGACCACTCGCCGATCAGGTTCGAGCGCGTCTGCATCCGGGACGGCAAGCCCGTGGCGTGGGAGGATCTCGTCAAAGGGTACGAATACGCGAAGGGCCGCTTCGTGGTGCTCACCAAGGAGGACTTCCGGGCGGCCGCCGTCGAGAAGACCCGCACGATCGACATCATCGACTTCGTGAGGTCCGAGGAGATCGACGATCGGTTCTTCGATACTCCGTACTACGTCGTGCCGGCGAAAGGCGGGGAGCGCGCGTACGCGCTGCTCCGCGAAGCGCTGCGCGAATCGGATCGCGTCGGCGTCGCCAAGTTCATCCTCCGTTCCTCGCAGCATCTGGCCGCACTCGAGGTCATCGAGGATGCGCTCGTCTTGTCCGTGATGCGCTTCGCCGACGAGCTCGTCGACGTTTCGCAGTTCACCTTCCCCACTCCCGCAGACCTGCGCAAGCCGGAACTCGACCTCGCCACGGCGCTCGTCGAGAGCCTCGCCGCCGTATGGGACCCGGCGAAGTACACGGACGAGTACCGAGCGAACCTGATGCGAATCATCCGGGCGAAAGCCAAGGGCAAGGAGATCCGCCTCGAAGCACCGGAGGAGCCTCGCCAGGCGGAGGTGATCGATCTGATGGAGCGCCTTCGCCAGAGCCTTGGCCAGGCCGGCGGCGCGAAACCGGGCGGGTCGCAATCGTCGACGCGCGGCGCGAAGAGCGGTGCCGCGACGACGAGGCGCGGGACTCGGAAGGGCGCTCGGAAGGGCGCTCGCAAGGGATCGAAGTCGCGGCGCGCCGCGTGACACGGAACCGAACCGGTGGCGGGGCGGCAGGCGATCGGCCACGCCGAACACGACGCGAGCGGCGATGCCGGACACACCGCTACAATCGGTCCGCATGATCGCTCCGATGCTCGCGTCGATCGGCGAGGCGCCGCTCGCTGACGCGAATCTGGTCTACGAGCCGAAGTACGACGGCATCCGCGCCATCGTCGAAATTGGCCGCGCGGGACGCGGCGTCCGGCTCTGGTCTCGGCTCGGCAACGACAAGACGTCGCAATTTCCGGAAATCGCCGACGCCCTCGCGGCATGGGCCAAACGGAGGCGCGAGCCGCTCGTGATCGACGGCGAGATCGTCGCCCTCGATGCGCATGGCGAGCCGGCCGGCTTCCAGCATCTGCAGGGACGCATCCATCTGAAGGAGAGCACTTCCCCGCGCGGCGTCCGCCGCACACAGGTGAACCGCCGTGCGGCCCGCTTGGCGGACGCCCACTCCGACGTCAGCCGTGCCGACACACAGATCGCTGGTGCCGCCGCGCCAACGAACGACGGGCAGCGTGGAGGGGTGGCCTTCATTGCGTTCGACCTCCTGCGTACCGGCCCTGACGACCTGTGCGATCGCCCGCTGATCGAACGTCGTCGCGCCCTCGAGCGCCTGTTCAAGGCGAAGACCAGTGCAGTCGTGCGCCTGAGCGAACAGGTGCGCGGCGACGGGCGTGCGCTCTACGGCGAAGCGCTTGCGAGAGGCTGGGAGGGGCTCATCGCCAAGCAGGCGCAGTCGAAGTACCGGCCCGGCAAGCGGACGCCCGATTGGGTGAAGCTGAAGATCGTTCACGAACAGGAGTTCGTCATCGGCGGATGGACCGAGCCTCGGCAGTCGCGCGTGTACTTCGGAGCGCTGCTGCTGGGCGTTTACGACGGGGAACGGCTCGTCTACGTCGGTCACACCGGAACCGGATTCGATACGAAAGAGCTCGCTCGTGTGATGGCCAGGCTGAAGCCGCTCGAAACGCGCGAGACGCCGTTCTTGTCGAAGCCGAAGACCAACGAGCGGCCGCACTGGGTCGAGCCCAAGTTGGTGGCGCAGATCAAGTTCACCGAGTGGACGAGCGACGGCAAGCTGCGGCACCCGGTGTACCTGGGGCTGCGCGACGACAAGCACGCGCGCGACGTCGTCCGTGAGGACCGCTCGCGCCTTCACGAGACGTCACGCGGCCGGCTGGAATCGCGCCAGCCGCAGCCGGCCCCGGCAGCCAGGCCGCCCATCGAACGAGCCGGCGCGCTGATCGAGCAGTTGCGCGACATGGAGGCCGCGCGGCAGGACGGAACGATCGACCTCGGTGAAGGGCGCCAGCTCGCGGTCACCAATCTGCACAAGGTGTTCTGGCCGGCGCTGAAGGCGACGAAGGGCGACCTGTTGCGGTACTACGTGGAGGTCGCGCCTTACATCCTTCCGGTGCTGGCCGACCGGCCTCTCGTGATGAAGCGGTTTCCCAACGGAGTGGAGGGTAAGCCCTTCTATCAGCACCGCGTGCAGGACACGCCGCCAGGGGTGCGCGTCGAGACGATTCCGGACACCGACGGCCGGCCTCAGCTGGTCGGGGGCGATCTGCTCACGCTGCTCTACACCTGTCAGCTCGGCGCCATCTCGCAGGATCCATGGTTCTCGCGGGTGCGATCGGTGCATCACGCCGATCACGTCGCGATCGACCTCGACCCGGCCGAATCGGTCCCGTTCGAACAGGTGCTCGACGTGGCGCGCTGGGTGCGCGACGAGCTCGCGCGGCTCGGCGTGGCCAGCTTTCCGAAGACCTCCGGCGCGAGCGGACTCCACATCTACGTGCCCCTCGCCCCCCGCACGCCGTACGAGGCGGGGCTGCTCTTCTGTCAGCTCGTGGCCACCATGGTCGCGGAGAAGCATCCGAAGACAGCGACCGTCGAACGGTCGGTCCGCAAACGCGGCGCGCGGGTGTATGTCGACTACCTCCAGAACATCGAAGGCAAGACGCTCGCGTCGGCGTACAGCGCGCGCGCCAGCGGGTATGCGGGTGTATCGACACCGCTTGCGTGGGAGGAGGTCGATGCGGGCGTTCGTCGCGAGGACTTCACGATCCGCACCGTCCCTGCCCGTCTGCGCAGCGTCGGGGATCTGTGGGCAGGCGTTCGAGAAGCGCCTGGCGCTGACCTGCACGAGATCGTGCGGCGGAGTCAGCGCCCGCGCAGGCGCTGACTCCGCTCCTTCTGGAGCACGCGCTCGCTGTCGAGACTACGGTGAGCGGCGGCCCTTGCCGGTTTCGTCGCGTACGATCGTGTCTTTCTGTTCGTCCACCGGACGCCAGACCTCGCCTGCTTCGCTGCCAACGCCGGCCTTGTCGCGCGTCAGCTCGACGTTCCCCGGCGATCCGCCTTCGTCGCCCACCTCGCGCGTCACCCTGTCGCCGTCACTCCTCTTCGTCGACATCTTCCTCGTCCAGATCTTCGTCGTCGAGCTCGTCTTCGTCGACACCGACGATCCGATCTTCGGTCGCGTCGCCGATCTGCTCGTCGTTTGCGTCGCCTCTTCTCTCGGGCATGGGATGCCTCCTCCTTCGGTCGCGCTGGCTCGAGCAATCGCGGTACCAGGGCGATGCCCGCGTGCGTCGAACACAGCCGTGGCCTGAGCGGATCAAGACACGACCGCGACCGGAGCGGCTCATCAGCTGCCCAGGGACCGGTCGGCGATGAGGACGTCGTCACGCGCGTGCGGCGCTCATGACGGAACGAGGGCACTCTTGACGGAGCGAGGGCGCCGATCACGGAACGAGTAGGCCCGCTCGTTGCTGGCGTACGGAGGCGGAGGCGCGCTATGGAACAGGATGAGATGGACCGGGATGAGAGGGAACGGGCCGACACCACAGGTCTGCCGATCGACGACAGGCCTGAGGTCCACCAGACAGGGTCACGCCCGGGCGGGACCTCGCCCATCTCTCTCGAGATGGACAAGGACATCCGCGAGGGCAACTTGCCGGCCGACCGCTTTGACGACTACCGGATGAAGGAGCTACCGCAGGAGGACGCCGACGCCAGCGACGACACTGGTGGGTTCCCGCAGGAGTGAACCGCGGCGTTCCACCTCGTACTCGGGTGAGAGCGCGTGGTAGCTCGCGAGAGCCCCCTGGGGCCGCGGGACACGCGCTATCTGAGCCTCGAGGAGACGGCCCCACGGGCGACATGCGAACAGGAACATGCTCGCGGGTGCGGAAGCCGTCGGATTTGCTGCCGGGCGCCCACTGGGGGCGCCCGGCAGGATTCGAACCTGCGGCCTTTGGCTCCGGAGGGCACGCTCCGGAGAGACGGCATCAGCGAAGTCATTGATATATAGGCAATTGCCTGATGTCAGTCGATGGTGCCATGACGTCGTTCCATGAGCCACCTGCGGGAGCCCCGTGTCCCAGCTGGCCAGAGCGCCCGTCACGAACGCCGCAGTGGCGACGGCACGGTGGGTCCTTCCTGCCAGCGTCGCGCAGCTCCACGCACAACATTTCTGTTGACACTACAACACTACTGTTGTATTCTCCTTTCATGACGAGCCGGGAGTTCAAGCGGTGGCTGGAGAAGCAAGGATGCACCTTCGAGTCTGGCCACGGCGGACACCTGATCGTCAGGCTCGGACCGCGGATGTCCGTGCTGCCGATGCATGGCAGCGGCAAGGAACTCGGCAGCGGGCTGGTGCACCGTATCAAGAAGGACCTGGGGCTGAAGTAGCCGGCGCTCGGGAACGACAGCGCCACGAGTGGTGACTCAACTATGGACTATCCGATCACGCTGGAACGCGACGACAACGACACGCTCCTGGTGAGCTTCCCGGACTTTCCGGAGGCGCACACCTTTGGTGACGATGAAGCCGATGCCCTCGCGCATGCCCAAGAAGCGCTCGCGACGGTCCTGGAGGCCTACATCAAAGATCGTCGCCAGATCCCGTTGCCGGCCGCGGCGTCGACGCGCCATCGGGTCGCGGTGCCGGCGCTCGTCGAAGCCAAGGTGCGCCTCTACGAAGAGATGCGCGCGGCGAAGGTGAACAAGTCCGAGCTCGCGCGGCGACTCCACGTCCATCTGCCGCAGGTCGATCGATTGCTCGATGTGAGGCACGGATCCAAGCTGGATCAGCTCGAGGCGGCGTTTGCGGCGCTTGGAAAGCGCGTGCACGTCGCGATCGTCGACGCACCACGCGCCCGCGCCGCAGACACGAGACCTCGACGGCGAAAGGCCAGGCAGGCCCGCTGATCAGATCCGCGCCGGGTGAGGGTCCGACGGGGAGGCACCGCCGGTCTCGAGGAGTAGCGCGGCCCCAGTGATCAGCGGGCCATCTCGACGGGCCAGTCTCGCGTCGTGCGTCAGACGGCGGCACCTGCGCGGTAACTGGCCCAGAGCGCGGCGTAGACGCTCAGATCCAGCATCGAGTCCTGGATGCTCTCGTGCTTGGGATCCTTGCCACCCAACAGCTCGTCGAGGCGCCCGAGCTTCACGCCGATGAGTACGCGAAACACCGTGTCGACCGAGCAGCCGGAGACGCGCGCGGCCAGCTCGAAATTGCTGTACGGGTTCTCATCGCTGGCATAGTCGGCGTTCTTTGCGTCGTGTGTCGCGCGCATGCGCTCGAGATGGGCGTCGAACCGAGGATTGCGCATCGTGTCCCCTCACGAGAGATTGGCAGCCACCACGTACTCGCTGATGGTGGTGTGGTACTTCTGCCCGTCGGCGAACGCGATGTAACCCTGAATGCGGTACTGGCCCTTCTTGGCGTGCAGGCCTGCAGCGATGTCGGCCGCCAGCACCGTGTAGGTCAAGAACCACTGCTGGCCGTCGCCGCTCCCTTCCGTCGTCACCGTGGCCGTTCGCTCGAGCACACCGTCTGGCGTGTCGAACTTCAGCTTCTTCACGGTCGCGGTGGATGGATCGAAGTCGACACCGACATCAAGGAGACGCGCCTTATAGAGCGTGCCCACGTCACCAACACGAACATCCCCCGTGGCTGCTCCGCTCATCGCTCTGAATCTCCTTGGAAGACTCGCCGCAGCACCGCCACGGACGCCCGCCACCGTGTCGGTGACACGGTCGTGGCGACCGATCGCCGCAGGCTCAGCGTTACCTCGACGACGTCAGGCTCGACGGCTGACGGCGCCTGTTCGCTCCGCCCGAGCCACCCACCCACCCACGATCCGAGCCACCCACCGGTCCAGGCCATGGCCTACTCCCCGTCGAACGAGACGTCGCTGCGGTTGCCGTCGTCATCCTCGGCGCCGTCGATGCGGGTCTGGCTGGTGTTGCCCATCGCCTTGAAGACGCGGCGGCCGGCCGACTTGCTCTGCGCCCCGCCGACGAACGCCGCGAGCCGCTGCCACAGCTTGCGTGGCGTTACGCCGGTCTCGACCGCGTCGGATCGATCCAGGTACGCGTCGGCTACCGCGGCGCGCTCGCCCGAGGTGAGCGTCATGGCGGACCCGACTGCGGCTGGCGCGTCCGGCAGGCGCTCCTCGACCGCGACAGCCGCCACGGCCGCGGCTTCAGCGAAGGTTGCGGATGCACTCGCGGCCGTCGCTGCGGCGCTCGCATTCGACACCGCCCCGCTCACGGACGCATCGAGGGCGTCCAGATTCGAGGCGCGCAACGCAGTGAGCCGTTCGAGCAAGGTGGTCACTCCGGCCGAATCGGCGACGGCCGCCCAGATGTCCGACACCAGTGAGCCGAAGGACGTCACCGTGCGCGTGCCGGCCGACCACACCGCCGTGACTATCGCCGTGATGGCGGTCGCGTTCGGGGCGTCGACCAGGTCGTAGCCGGTCTTGTCGTCGTTCGTGCCGACCGTCACCTTGCCAGCTGCTGTGATCGCCAGTGAACTGAAGTTCGCCGGTTTCGCGCTGTCGGCGAGGCGAGAACTCACCGCAGCGTCGAGCCGCGAAAGGCCGCCAGCCGCCGCGTCGAACGGATCGAGATCGCGCAGCGGCACCACGACATCGCAGTCGGCGCCACCGCTCGCACCGCCGATCGAGACCAGCAGGCTCTTCGCGCTGGAGACGGAGAACCGCGCGTCGGCGAGTTGGATCTCGTACACACCCTTGTGGTTCGTGGCGTCGACTTCCTTGAAGCGACACTTTCCTGACGTCGGCGCCGCGAACGTGCCGAGCGTTGTGATGTCCTCCACTTCAGAACTGCTGGCGCGGTAGCGTGTGGTCGCCGATTCGTTGTCGGCGATCGTGCCGATGATCAGTCCGGCCGTGTTGTATGCCAGACCGGTCTTACCGGCACCGGTGGCCACGGCGGAATCGAGAATCTTTACGCGCAGGATGACCGATCCCTGCCCGCGCTTGTAGCCAATCAGCATCAGATCAGTCCTCCGCGAGGCAGCGCGAGCCCGCCCGCCAGTGCGCGACGTAGAAAGTGCGGGAACGGCCCGCCGAGATCATCGCTCGACAGGAAATCGTCCATGGTGAGCCCCGCGACGCCGAAACACACGAGGCCCGTGTAAAGCGCCGACGAGATGGTCGTGTCCGTCACCGCGTTCTGCGCACTCCCGTTGTGATACCGCGTCTGCGTCGACCCGTTCGACCGGCCCCTGATGATGTCGCCCGGCGTCACATCCAGCGTCGTATTCGTGCCGATCGCGGTGTACCCAGAGGCGCCGCTCGTCACCGCAGACCGCTTGAACGTGCGCCACACGTCGTTCGACGCGCCGTTGTCTTGCGCATCGAACCAGTAGCAGGCCAAGCTCGTCGTGCCGTCCTGGCGCGTCATCACGCCGCGCGTGGTGTTGCTGCCTGAGCCGAGCACGTTCAACAGGGTGACTTGTGCCCAGTGATCCGCCGAGCTGAGCACCGACCCGGCGCGCGCGTGCGTGTTCGAATTGCCGATCCCGCTCGTCACCGCCGCGGCATTCGACACGATGTCGATCTGGCCGGCATTCAGCTCGGTCCATGACCACCCAGCCGCGCTCGTGCCGAGGCCGGTCTGGTCCGCGCGCGTGAACGCATCGGACAGCGTGGTCGTCGGCTTCGCTGGTCCTGCCACGTCTCGACGCCGCGCGGGCGCGATCAGCTGCTGCCACTGGTCGCGATCGTCGATCGAGAGCCCGTACTTGACGCACAGACCCCCGAGCGCGCGCAGCGCCGCGGCACGTCCGACCACTGCCGCCGCTCCACGCAGCGAGGCCACGCGATCGAGCATCGCTGAGACGTCGGCCTGCACAAGCGCCTGCAGGCGGTTCGTGTAGGCACCTCCCCACGCGAACCGTTCCGATCGCACCAGTGAATGCCCGCCCAGGTGCAGCTCCAGCAGGCCAGCCGCGGTCGGAACCAGCGGCTTGCAACTGTCCGCGCCGAGCGGGTCCGCGCCGTTCGTGAGCTGGTCCCAGAGCAGATCGACCAGGCGATCACCAGCCGGCTCGTATCCCGTCGTGCTGGCCCAGGCGCTGCGCATCATCGCATCGGACGCGATCTCGCGACAGTCGCCGACGCCAAGATCGACAGCGCCGCTCGGGACACTCGCATCCACGGGCAGCGCGAAGAACCCGTACGCGCGATCCTGTCCGACGGCGTCCGCGTCCTGATCGGACGCGCGGCGCAGATCGACACACGCGACGCTGCCGGGCGGCTGCGCCCAGTAGGCCAGTCCGTCCGACTCCTGCCAGACGAATGGCGCGAGGATGTAGCGGTAGGAAGCCACGGCTTCTCGTCAGGCCGGCGACGTCGACTTCGGCAGGATGCCCTGCGCCTTGAGCAGCTGCACGACGAGTTCGACCGCCGGGCGGGCCAGGAACGTCGGGATGCCCTTGTCGACCAGCACCTGCACGACCCACTCGCGTTTCGTGCCGTTGATCTCCCGGCGCATGATCACGTCTTCGAGGCCCGTCAGTGTCCACGTCGTCTCCGCTTCGCGCGCGAGGTGCGTGATGTAGGCCTTCAGGTCGTCATCGACACCAAGAGCCTTGAGCGCGGCCTCGATCTGCTTCGCTCCGCCGTTGGTCAGCCACTGCCAGAACCGCTTGAAGAGTTCCGCCAAATCCTTCGCCATGATCAGTCCTCCAGGCCCTTGCGGGCGTTGTGCTTGGTCACGCTGACCTGCGTGCCGAGCGTGATGAATCCACCGATGAGGTCGAGCGCCGCAGTGCCGCCGATCGCATCGGACCCGGTGATGGTGGTGATCACCCCAGTGGCCTGCTCTGGGGTGAGGACCCCGGCGCCGGCGAGGATGCCGGCGAACAGGAGGGCGGCGTACTGCGCCAGCATCACCTTCGGCGGCGTGCCGGACGCCATGATCGAGTACGCCGCGATCAGGATGTAGCCGATGGCACCAGCGACAGCCTGCTCCGTGCTGCCCTCGATCATTCCGTTCGTCGCGAGGTACATCGCGCCGCTCGCAGCGAACCCGCGCAGCACGCGGATCACCAACGATCGCGTGATGGACGCTTTCAGCTTTCCGAACATCTCTTCACTCCTTTCGTCCCACTACAACTGGCCGTGTCTCTGTAGGCCTCACCGGACGGCGCCGCTCCAGTGGGGAACGCTCCATGTCCGGCACGCTGCGCTTGCCGAGCACAGCCAGCACCACTCGGCCGATCGCCGCGAGCAGCCTCACTCGGATGCCCCACTCAACCGCGCGATGAGTCGGCCGGCCTCCTCCAGCTGGCCTTCCCGATGCGCGAGCCGGTCCTGTAGGGCCTCCTGCACCCGGAGCAGCAGCTCGATCGCGCAGTCCGCGTGCCGAGGCTCGAGCTCGCAATCCGGGTAGTGCACGATCGGCCGCGGCGGCTCCTGGTCTGGATCCGTCCACTGCGGCCGATCCGCCAAGGCCTGCCGGAGGCGCGCGACGATGGTCGCGATCCGATCGGGCGCCATCGACGGCCGATCGCGCGGCGGTCCGAGCGCCTGCGCGCGCGCGGTGGCCATCGCCTCCGCGGCACCGGCGGCGTCGTCGGGTCGCAGGATCGCCCACAGCTCGATGCCAGCGCGGAGGTTGGTCGCCGCGTCCGCCTGCGCGTGGGCGAGCTGTCGCTCGAGCTCGGCGATCCGGGCGTCGCGCGGGTCGAAGGAGTCGCCGGTCCAGACCATCACCAGGCCTCGATCCGGTGCGCGTGACCGGTCATGTCGGCAATCACCAACCTCTCGTACAGGTCGCACTCCGGCGGGCAGGACACCCAGACGCCGATCTGACAGGGCGCCTCGGGTCGCTCGTGCTCGCAGTAGGTGCGCTGGTCGCGCGCGGTCGGCGCTTCGTAGTGCACGACACGCCCCGGCTTCGGCGCCGACGTCGACCCAGGCCCGAACGCCAGGGTCCTGATGATCAGCACCACGCCGGCAGCGGCGATCAATACGGCGAACCACAGTTCCCGATTCATGGGCACCTCGCCGCCGCGTACGCGGGCGCGTTCGTCGTGACGGGCTCACGGTCGCGCCACTCCCACCGACACCGGTCGGCGCTGCGCTCACACTCCCGCGGCACGCCGGCCAGGTCGTTGAGGATGTCCACCGGGCGTGCGTAGTACCCGATGTCGTCCGGCTCGCTCGTCGGCAGGAAGATGCGCGGCTTCGGGTGGCCCGCTTCGCCCCATTGCGACGAGATC
Organism: Vicinamibacterales bacterium; assembly: GCA_050183995.1. GTDB lineage: Bacteria > Acidobacteriota > Vicinamibacteria > Vicinamibacterales > CAVVIG01 > CAVVIG01. The sequence goes on along the minus strand of JBFXAT010000043.1, from coordinate 5,669 downwards.
CCGTAGTGCACCGAGAAGTCAGGCTTCACGTGCGCCGCTGGGCCAGGCCGCAACCCTGACGCGTGGAACCGGGCTTCCCAGTCTCCCGCCGGCTGCCCCTCCTGCACGCCGAGCACGCTGAACACGTACGCCTTGGGATCGAGCAGGAGCCCGCCGATGCAGCCCGGCACCTTCCGCACCAGCACAATCGGCGGTGGCAACGCTCCCGCCTCCAACGGCAGCACCACGCGCACACACTGCGGCTCGTACCCGTCCGCCTCCGCGCACAGCTGCCCGCCGCCGGTCACCGTGATCGGCACGCTCAGCACCGGCCCGCCGTCATCCAGCGTCGCCACGATCGCCGCGCCCGCGTCTGGGGTGAGCGTCACGCGCGCGGTCGCAGGCGTGACCTCTGGACGCAGTGGCCGGCTCGTCGCCGCCGGTGGCGCCGGGGCGGGGCTCGGGGACGTCGGCACCGGAGGCGACGCCTCGCAGGCCGAGAGTGCGAGCAGCACGAGCAGTGGACCGAACAGCCGCCGCACCATCTGCACCGCGTGGCAGCGTCGCGCGAAGCCTTCCCCGCTCGTCGCCACCTTGCGTCCGTTCTGGTGCAGGAGTGTCCACCGCCACTGGCCGCGGCGGTCCTGGTAGATCCGAGGTGTGTACTGACTCTTCTTCATGTGCCCCTCACGCGGCGAGCTGCCGCATGTTCGCGATGATTCGCGCGAACCACCCGCCCTGGTACTTCTGCATCGCCGGCCGCGCCGCCATGAGTCGCTGCATCGCCTCCGCCCGCGCCGCGAGCACGTACGCGCCGAGCTGCACCGCGTTCGCATGTCGATTGACGGCGTCCTGGCTGATCGGCCCGAAGAGTCCGTCGACCTTCACCCCAACGCCGCGCTGGAGCGCCGCGATGGCCGCTGCGGGCCCGGCATGTACGGCGTAGTCGATCACCACAAACCGCAGGCGCTCGTCGAGGATGAAGACCAGGCATGTTCCGACGGCATATGCCGTCATCAGCACGTCCACGGCTTCCCCGCGCGTCATCGCGCGCACGTCGTCCGCGGTCACCACCAGCGTCGGATTGCCGCTCTTCTTCCGCCGGTAGTCAGTGAGAGCGCGCAAGGTCACGCCGAACTTGGTCGCGCCGCCCGGGTCGGCCGGGTCGTTCGTGAAGGTGTGGCCCTCGAACCGGTCGATGATGCAGCCCACGATCTCTTCGGTCGTCACTTTCCGGCTCCGTGCAGGCCGGCTCGCACCAGCCCGAAAAGGAATTCACCGACGTTGTGCAGCAGTTCCAGCACGACACCGAGCAGCGCGAGGCCGCCGGCGAGCCGCTTCATGTCGCCGCGCGAAACCGCCGGCTTCTCGTCGTCGCGTCCCGCGTCGGTCACCGATCGCCGCGGCCGCCGAAAGATCTCCCGCTCGACGTTCGTGATGCGCACCGCGATCTCGGCGTGCTTCGCCTCGTGGGTCGCCACCTTCCCGTTCAGCGTCGCCAGGTGCTGCTTGATGTCCCGCAGATCCTGGCCGTGCTCCTGACGCGCCACGTTCAGGCGGTCGTCGATGTGATCGCGCAGGTCGGTCGCGATCTCGAGCAGATCCCCTTTCGTGATGCCGTCGGCCATGTCGTCTCCGTGTCGGTTCTCGTCATTCGGTGACCACGAAAGACGAAAGGGCGCCCAGCATCGACCGCTGAAACGGTCAACGCGGGGCGCCCTTCGTCCCTCGCAGCCCTGATGTCACCGAGCTCCCCGCCTTTCCAGGGGCGGCGTCGCGCGGGCCGCGCGACGGTTCGGAGTGTGGCTCCTATGCTCGGTGTGTCAGTTCGTGTCTATCGCATCGTCCTCACGTGCTTCTGCGGTAGATCCGCACGCGCGTATAGATCTCCGTCCCAAAACCAGATGCCGACCCGAATCCGTCGGATCGCTGCGTCGTCGTCCTGTGCCTGACTTCATAGGTGGTGGCCGCAGACAACTCCACCACCGCCATGCCCTCGGCCTGAATGGCTGACGGTCCCCTGCCGACTTCTGCAGCCGACGGATCCGTGCGGTACAGAATGTTCCGCTGCGGCCCCACATCACCGAACGGCACGCTCCACATAATGACGAACGTCTGGGTCCCGCTTGGCGTGATCGTGAACTGGCTGGACGACAGCGACACAACCCCGGTGCCGTACTTGTTGTAGGCCAACGTGTTCAGCGTCCGCTTCTGATCAGACCCTGGCGTGTTCTGACCGCCGCTGGTGCCCTGCGTCTTCTGATCTTCGATAATGGCGATCAGCTCGTCTGCCGCGACCGGAGTGGCCCACTCGATCCCATCCGCTCCGCTGTTCATCCGCAGGTACTGCAGGCTCGTGCCCTTGGCGAGTCGACCCAGCTGCGATCCGCCCGTCGCCACGATCAGATCGTTCGCGGTCTGGGAGGCGATGGCGATGCCTCCCGTGGTGAGCGTGTTGATCTGATTGACGAGTTGATTCCACGCGTCGGCTGTCACAAGGAAGCCGGTCGACCTGGTCGGAATCTGCGCGCGCGCCGTCGTCACCAGGAGCCCGAGCGCGAGGCCGAGCACCAACATCTGCAATCGCTTTGTCATCCCAACACCGTCGTTTCTCCGAGCTCCATGCGGCCTGACGTGCCGAGCATCATCGGACTGATGAACGCATACGAGGAGACAGGCGCCACGTTCCAGGCGCAGTGCCAGTACTCGCTGCCGGTCGGTGAGGTGATCTCGAGTCCTTGGATGATCGAGTCTCCATTCGTCGCCGACACGGGTTCGCTGAGCGTGACGCGGTCACCCGGCTCCCGGTTCAAGAAGGCCCGCATGAGGCGCTCATCGCGCTGCGGGTCAAAGGTGACCCGTCTCGGTCGGTTCCCTTCCGTCTCCCATTGGTTCCGGACGTAGTCGGCGATGAACTGCGCGACCGTGCGCGACACCAGGTACCGGAGCGAGATCCGGAGCGTCGCGCCGCGCCCCTGCGCAGACACCGACTCCACTTCGATCGGCTTCAGCCGACGGATGGCCAGCGCACTCATCGACAGCGTGGTGCGATGCGCGGTCACGGCGCCGGTGTTGGTCAGGCGGTAGTGCACGGAGTTCGCGAAGTACTCGGCCTCGACGGTCACGTCACCTGTCACGTCCGACCCGCCGCCGTCCGCCTGCGCGTTGAAGACCGCCGTGGTCGTGAACGGGTACGTCTCTGTGGCGAACCCGGCAATCCCCTGCGTCTGATTGGCCTGGGCATCCGGATCGCGATAGGTCGCCCAGAAGTCGCGCACCTCGCCAGGAGCGATGCCCGCGCTGTCTTCCCCCTCCTCGGCCCACAACACCTCTGGCGAGACGCCCACGCGGAACTGCGGGATCTCGACGATGACGTGTCGGTACAGGCGCGCCTTCTCCGTCGGCGCCTCGAGGGATTCCAGATCGTCTTCGGTCAAGGCCACCTGTGACGCCTGGTAGGTGCGAGTATTCCGATTGAGGGAGACCACGTCGCCGTTGCCGTACTGCACCAACGCCGCGAACGCCGATTCGAGCACGTCCGTCAGCAACCCGAGCGGTGAGGCGCCGACACCGACGTCGTCGAAGGCATACGGGTAGGTGTCGACGCCCTCATCCAGACGACGGACCGGTGGCCGTAGGTCGCTGGGCACGGCTGCGAACACCGCCTGAAGCAGGTCGCGCTCCGACGCCCCAATCTGGGCGGTGACGTTGCGCAACTCCGCGTCGCCGAGCCAGGCCAGGTGGTCCCCCACCCACACGAGCCCGCGCCGCGTGCCATACCCTCCGGCCTCGGGGTCGATCACGGTCACGCGCCCACGAAACTTGCGCGTGGGCCCTTCCCACACCGGCGTACCGTCAGCGGACTCGATTGCCGTCCCGTCGGCGGTGACAAGCGCAATCTCAGGGAGAAACGAGATACGAATCGGCGTGCCGATCCCCCAGTCGCTCACGTGGTTGGCGTGACCAGGGGAGTACTGGCCGATCGGGTTCCAATTCCCCAGACCGAACGAGGCGTCGCCGCCGCCGGCGAGCAGATCGAGCGGGCCGCTCCCGCGGATCCCGTACGCGATCGAGAGACTGGTCGACCGCTGCACGTCTGGCGACAGCGTCTGCCACGCGCCGGCGCGGTGCGCCTCAATACGCAGAGCGGCGCGCATCATTGCCGCGTGCCCTCTCGATCGTGCTCGACGCGCTCGCGCGCGGAGGTCCAGTGCGACTTACTCACTTGCCTGGCCTCGCCTTCGCGCTGAGCAGATCAACCACAGACGCGCGTGTCTCTGGGTCGGCCGTGACGATCTTTCGCGCCAGAGCGGCCGTCTTCAACTGCTCCACCTGCGCCGCTCGTCTCGACAGCAGGCGGACCGCCAGCGACGTCAGTACATCGGTCGCTGTGCGCGCCGGCGTGCCAGGTGGGCGCGTGCGGTTCACCGCCGAGACGTGGGCAGTCAGCACGGCGACCTGCTCGTCGGTTAGGGTAATCGTGTAGTCCATCACGCGATCTCCACAGTCGCACGCCCGTACATGTCGAGCCCGTCCGACACGCTGGACCAATTCCCAGACAGTGGCTGGAAGTACAGGACGCCGTTGTCGTCCACCCAGACCGTGACGTGGCGCGCCGCGCCGTCGTTGGCGTGGGCGATGCCAGCGAAGATGAACTGGGCCTCAGCGACCCAGCCGTACGGCAACTGCACCTGCAGCGACGTGCTCGGTGTGCCGCCGATCGTCGCGTCGGCGATGATCACGTCGACAACGACCTGCCGACCGTGCTGCTGCACGGTGAAGCGCACCAGATCGGCAACCTCCACCGTCCATGTCATCGATCCAGAGCCCGTGAAATCTCCCGCGCTGTGCGCAATGTCGATCGGCGCCCCAGGGCTCAGGCACGTGACAGCCCATCGCTCGGCCGTGCCGTCGTAGACCAGCAGCATGGCCCCGCCCACACCGAGGATCTGCCCGCTTTCGCTCTCGCACGCGCAGCGATTGCCGGCCGCGGAGTCGGTATCCTGATCCGTCACCTGCACCGTCGAGGTGCCGCGGTTCAGCACGAGCACGCGTGAGCCGTCCCGCGAGTTCTCCCCTGAGACGACCAGCCCCGTGAACACCAGCGGGCTCGCGTTGCCGCACAGCAGCAGCGTGAACGGGTCGTCAACTACGAAGTCATCCTGTTGACCGACGAGCGAGGTGCGCTGGACGTTGTCGATGAACGCCAGCCAGGGCTCGCTCGCGAACACCGCATCGGGGTTGCCCACACGGACCGGCATCACGCGATCCTCAGGCGCGTAGACTTCAGCACCTCACTGAGCCGCTCGGCGTACTCGGCGCCTTGCCGTCGCTGGTCGGTTCGCAGCGCCTTGATCTCCTGGCGCGTCGCCGCAAGCTCGCGCTTCATCTCGGAGAAGTCGACGACCGCGGCCGCGCCGGCGCCATCGTCGTGTCCCGGCGCTTGCCGGAGGAGCGCCCCGACGACGCGCTGATGCTCTGGCGTGAGCACCATCTCGTGCTTCCGCAGCATGGCGGGAATCGTGTCGAGCCCCTTCGGCACCCACGGGAATCCGCCGTCCTTGAAGTACTGCGGCCGGAGCCACGGCCCGACGATGACACCGCGTGAGGCGAAGATCGTGGTGTCGTTGCTCCCGCTCCCGTCGGGCATCCCGCTCGTCACGAAGTTCACGCGCACGTTCCGGTCGGGA
>JBFXAT010000042.1:0-39145 GCA_050183995.1 Vicinamibacterales bacterium | reverse complement strand
CGACGCGGGTCGAGGGACCTGGCACCGCTCGTGTTCTCGTGGCTCGCCGGCCGCGGTGCCTCGTCGACGTGGCTCGATCCGCACGACGCGCCATCGGCGCGCGAACTGCAGCGGCGTTTGGCGCTGATGCTAGGGGACGAGGGGCTCTTTACCGAACGGATCGTTGTGATAAGATCTCGGTTTCGCACCACCTCAAAGCGCCCTTAGCTCAGTTGGATAGAGCGTCTGGCTACGAACCAGGAGGTCGCAGGTTCGAGTCCTGCAGGGCGCACCACTTCCACCAACAACTCAGCTCGCGCACCGATTCGGCGCCCGTGGCTTGCCCGGCCTGCCGCGCTGTCCGCTTGGCGGTGCTTGCCTGTGCTGGTCTCCTGAAGGATTCGCGGTCATGTGTCAACGCGTACAGTGCTCTACATGCGGTAAGCCGACCTGGGTCGGTTGCGGCCTGCACATCGAGCAGGCGCTCGCGGGCGTTCCCGTCGGGGAGCGCTGCAAGTGTGGCGAGTCGCCGGCAGTCGCCAGCGTTGAGGCCCCGCCGGCCGGCGAGGCGTGGCCAAGGTCGTCGGCCCGTGCCGTGCCGCAGGAGTTGTCGGCTCGCGTCGAGCCGCGGAAGACGTCCTGGTTGTCGAAGCTCCTCGGACGCTAGCTTCCGGCATTCCTGATCGCCCGCACGTACTCGAAACCTGCCATCACCCAGGCCCAGGGCCGCGGATTCCGGCCCGCGTCGAGTGGCACGCGCCTTTGAGGCGCGGGGTGCATGGCGCAATCCGGAGGCGAGAGGACGCCGCGGCGGCGGCACCACCTGCACGAGTCCGTCGTGCAGCGCGCCGTGAAGGACGCGGTTCGGGCGGCCAGGATTTCCAGGCCGGCCACGTGTCACTCGTTCCGGTATTCGTTTGCGACGCATCTGCTCGAGTCCGGCCCTTCGCGGAGCCGCAGGGCGGATGCTAGACTGCGGCGTGGTTGAGCTGGTGGACTTATTAAGTTCAGCCTACTTAACGTTAGGCAGACAGGGTGACGCGTTCAGATGGCCCTCAACGAACACCAAGCATCCAAACTCGATGCGGCGATCTCGGCCTATTCCTTTCCGGCGGTCTACTTCGACTTTCAGGCCGGCGCGAAGGTCGAGACCGTTGGCATGTCCGCTGTCGAAGGCGCGCTCCGAGCGATGCTTACCTCGGCAAGTGTCGAGAGCGTACGAGACGGACTGGCGAACGTCATCTACTGGGGGTACGCGCAAGTCGGTTAGACAACCGCGTCAGGCGTTTTCGCAACGACGTCACAGAGGACCAATTGAGCAGGTTTCAAGATCTCATCGCGGCGGGTCCCGGCGTGCGCCTGGCTTCTGTGGCCGCGTTGGGGCTCCCGGAGTTTTCGGGAATCTCCTTTGTTTCGAAGATTCTCGCTTTTCTCAACCCGGACCACTACTGTGTCCTCGACAAGCAACTATTGAAGCTGGCCGAGTCTCCAGGCGACAAGTCACTCCATCGCGTGTCGGCGGGAACGCAGATTCCGATCACAGCGGGGAACGAACGTGCCTACGATGGGTGGCGTGCGGAATGCGCTGACATTTCCGAGCGCTACTTCCGGGGTCGACGCCGCGTTGTTGATGTCGAACGCGGCTTCTTTCAGTTGGTGCAAGACAAGCAGGTCGTCCTTGCGCAAGACCTCTACAGGGCTGTCTAACATCCAAATGGAGCCGACGCATCAGCTGTTCTGGTCAGGCATGTCGCCGCGGTGCGCGGCTCATTTGGCCCGTTAGGCCTACTCGACTCGGTTTTGTCCTGAATCGGAAACCCGCTAGAGTGTTCGCATGGCGCAAACGGCGTTGACCCGGCAGCACGCGGTCGCCGTACTCACGGCGAGCGAACCCGATATTCGAGCACTCGGCGTCGCCCGCCTCGCGCTGTTCGGCTCCGTGTTGCGGGATGAAGCTCGACCGGACAGCGATGTCGACCTGCTGGTCCAGTTCGCGCCAGGCGCCAAGACCTACGACCATTTCCTGGCCCTCGCGGAGTTGCTGGAACAGCGACTGGGTCGGTCCGTGGAACTGGTCACAACAGACGCCCTGTCGCCGTACATCGGGCCGCGCATCCTGGCCGAAGCGCAAGATGTCCTTCGAGCCGCGTGACTACCTGCGCCACATCCTGATCGAAGCGGACTACCTGCTCGATCGGAGCGCCCATCTGACCATCGACCACTTCAGGACGGATGCCACGGTCCAGCGTGCTTTTGTGCGAAGTCTCGAGATTATCGGCGAGGCATCGAAGAAGGTACCGGCCGAATTTCGTGCCGAACACCCGCACGTGGAGTGGCGCGCGATGGCCGGCATGCGCGACCGTCTGATTCACGACTACTTCGGCGTCGATTACGACCTCGTCTGGGATGTCGTCCGTAATCGGATTCCCGAACTCCGCCGTCAGATTCTGGCCATCCTCGAGGCCTAATAACCGCTTGCAGCGGGCGGCGGCTGGCGCGATGATGAGCCGCCGCGGCTCAAGTGGCACCGTGAGGCCGTCTGAAGAAGAGGCACCCGTCATGAGATGCCGAACAGGAGGAATCAACGCCGTAATCCTGGTCGCGGCACTGACCCGCGCGGTTGTGGCGTCATCGTCGGCTGAGCCCGCTGGAGTTCCGGAGCTGACCGCTCGGTCTGCTGGGTCGTCCGTATTCATTGATTTCGATCTCCATCCGACGCAGACCGACGATCTCGAACGGCGGCTGCAGAGCGGCCAGACCGTCAGCGTTCTGTTTGTCGTGGACTCGCTCCGCAGTGTGCCGTGGTGGCGCGATGCGACGGAAGCACACGCCACGATCCGCATTGCCGCGGAGCGTCAGACCTCCGGCGCATTTCGCGTTACCCACACGGTCAACGGCGTGCGGTTCCAAGCGGCTATGCGTGCAACGATGCGCGAGGTTCTCAGGGACCTAACGTCGCTTCACAACATGCCCAGCCTTTCGTGTGGTGCGCTCGGGGCCGATCAGGCCTACACGATTCGGATCCGGGCTGTGCTCGAAGGAGGCGGCGCCCGACGAGTCGAAACCGCGATTCTGGCGTCGACCGCACTGCCGTGGAGTGACATGCCGCCCAACAACCGCTTGCAGCCGTCAGCGGCCGCCGCCGCGTCGGCCCGCTGCGGCTGAAGCGGCAGCGGTTGGGCAGCTACGACGGACAAATGGTTTCGATTGGGAGACGCGTACAAGAGTCGATCGACCACATGGGAAAGGGCGAGATCGCGCTCGCCCTCACCGCTGCTTGCATGGCCGTTGACGCGACGGCAAAGCGATTCAGCGGATCGGCACGTTCCTCTCGCGCCGACTTCAAGAAGTTCGTCAAGGACCACTTGTGGCTCATCACCTACGTCGGATGTCCAGGCCTTATGGCCAGCACGGTTCGGGTTCCGTTCAGCCATGCGGACGTAAGACTTGATGCGGCTGGGTCCGTGGGACTCGAAGACATCATCTATCACGTCATTCGGTGCTCCCTCGTCCACATGACGAGCAAACGGCGAAAGTTAAGTGGAACACGAACGTCGCCCTTGGGCTTGACCCGGCCGGGCACCTTGTCTTGAACCAAGGTCTCGTATGGGGCTTGCTCGCGGCGGTGGTGACGTCACCTCTGAACAAGTCCGAAACGGTTCCAGAGAGCTACTGGCTAACCATCGGTACCTTCAAGATGTTCGTGTCTGAGTGGTGGGGCCGCTTGGACCTGGCGAAGCGAATCGTCAAGGTCAACACCGGAATCACCGTGTGATCGCTGACCGCCAGGCGGCACGTTGATATGACTTCGGTTTGTCAATCACGCACACGGATATCTAGAGAAGCTCCATGCGGGTGAGGGACGAAGAGGTGCGAGCGACCGAGCAGAGATGGCACCAGTACTGCCGACGGTTGATCCTACCGCTCGGGGCGGGCTAACAAGCCGCACCCGACGGCAAGGGGCCGCGCTCACGCGACCCTCGCACGCGGTGCTTCGTTGACACGTGCGTGCCGCAGGTGAGCGGCACAACGTTAGCCAGAACACGAGCTCATTGGGATCGTGGACACAAGTGACACTCGACATCCAGGCAGTTACAAACTGCCTTGAGGAGACGGCTCGAACGTTGGTGCTGCCGCGGTTCTCGCGACTGTCGGCCGATGAAGTTGTGGCAAAGGCAACTCCCGGCGATCCCGATGACGTCGTTACCATCGTTGACCGTGAAGTCGAGACGCATCTATCGAGGGTCCTTGCCGCCCTGATTCCATCGACCGCAATCATCGGAGAAGAAGCCGCACATCACCGACCCGCACTTCTCCAACGGCTCGCCTCCGACCAGCCGCTATGGCTAATCGATCCAATCGACGGCACGAAGAACTTCGCCGCTGGCGATGGTGGCTTTGGCATCATGGTGGCCTATGTGGTCGAGGGGCAGGCGCAAGCGGCCTGGGTTGTGCTCCCGGCCCGGTGCCAGACCTTCGTTGCCGAGGCAGGCAGCGGCACCTTTGTCAACGGCGAGCGCATTCGGGTCCCTTCGGCTCCGCAAGAACGTCGTTCGCGTGGAGCTGTGCTCGTGCGCTACATGCCGGACGGGCTGGGCCACACGGTCACCGACGCACTGCATGGGCACGTTCTGATGAACCCACCCTCTGGCTGTGCGGCGATTGAGTACACCGACATTCTCCGAGGCGTGAATGACTTCGTGGTCTACTACCGGCTCCTGCCGTGGGACCACGCGGCACCGGCGCTCATTCTGACTGAGGCAGGCGGGCGCGTCGGTCATGTCGGCGGACAGCCATACACGGCACGGTCGGACAGCCAGCTGACGATCGTGGCACGAGACATTGGGGTATCCGATCAACTATGCGCGTGGCTTCGCCCACACGTACCGCGTGGTTCTTGACGTTGCCTAACCAGCAATTGCAGCCGACGGGCGCCCTGGTGCATCTTGAACGCACGGCGGCTGAACCGCGGTCGTTAGCCAGACAACCAGACTCATCAATCCGATGAATCGCTTATCCGTGAGTGCATTCGCAATCGTGACCGTCGTCGGCTGCGCTCGCGCCGATCCAGTGAGCCGATCAATCGCGGCATCCGTTGCCAAGGGAGCCGGCACTCGGGTCGTGCTGGTAGACCACGCAGAGTTTGCGTGGGATCGCGTATGCATCTTCGGCCCGTACACTGCTGACGCGGAGGTCAATCGGATCAGCGGTGTGCCTGGGGCGGCGACTCGCGCGTTCGACATCCGCCAGAATGACGGCATCGACGCACTTCTGTTCATCAGCGGACGACAGGTCATTGCGTCGGTCGCGCACCCTCGCCGTGGGGCGGACTTTGGGCCTGAATTGGTCGGCCGGTGCTACTCGCGAGAGGAGGCCGTGTTTTCCGTGCGAGTGCCGCCTCCGAATAGTTGGGGAGAACTGGGTCCGCTCTGAGCGGCAGGTCGGTGGGCAGACCGATCAGCGCCTGACCAGATCGCGAGGACGGCAGGCAATATCGGGGAACGCCTTCAGCACGGCTCTGTCAAACGTGATCAACGGGCACGAGGTTCGCGCGGCCAGTTCCACAAAGAGCGTGTCGTACACCGAGATGCCCGATTCGATGGCGCGCAGGAGCGCACCTTGGCTGAGCGTCGAAGTCGCGATGGACTCGATGCCTAGACGTCGGGCGCGTGCCAAACGGGCCGGCCCGTCCGCCGCCAACATCAGGCCGGCTTTAACGGCCATCCACACCGCGCGGAGCGTCGCCTGGAGCAGCCCGGGAACTCGCGCGGCGTCGATCGCCGCCGCGCGCCCTGCGGCACGAGCATCCCCTTGGCGTCGGTGCGGTCGGTCTTGTTCCGTCGCACGAAGGGGCGGACATCGTGAGGCGCCAGCCAGCGCACGGTGTGCCCACAGGACTGCAACTGGCGCGCCCAGTGATGGGCGGACCCACAGGCCTCCAGGAGCAGAACGTGCCCCACTTCGTCAGAATTGGTGCAATGATTCGCCAATTGGCGTCGGCGTCCACCACGCGCAGTTCGTGGCAGCCTGGCCCGATGGCCGGCATCGGCCTGGACTGCGGCACGCTCAGGACGTCGCCTCGTTGCAGCCGGCGCGTCAGCTGGCGCGATCATGAGCCGCCGCGGCTGACGCACACGTGATACGGCTCGAAGTCGCAAGGACCTAGACATGGATCCAACCAGACGCAAGGTACTCAAAGTCGGGGTTGCGGCGACGGCCCTCGCCGCGGCGCCGAGAGTGTTCGCGCAGCAGGCGGACAGCTCCGGGACGGGGAAGTTCTTCGACAAGGGGCCGGTTCGCATCTACTACGAGGAGACGGGTTCCGGGTTCCCGCTCATGCTGCTTCCCGGCGGTGGATTGAACTCGACGGTTGAAGGGATGAAGCGCGGGAATCCCTTCGATGCGATCGGAGAGTTCAAGGGCGAATACCGCTGCATCACAGCGGATCTGCGCAACGCGCCGAGCGGTCAGTCCACCGGTCCTGTCGAAATCGACCGGCCGTGGGAATCGTACGCCGACGACCAACTCGGTCTCATGGATCACCTGGGCATCGGCACGTTCATGGTGATGGGGTTCTGCATCGGCGGTCCCTTCATCTGGAGTCTGTTGAAGCGCGCGCCGCATCGCATCGCGGCAGCTGTCGTGGCGCAGCCTGTGGGCTGGCGCCCGGAAATGCGCGACCGAAATTACGCGGGTGCGTTCTGGGGCGGGTGGCCAGCGCAGATCACCGCCAAGCGTCCCGACATCACGATGCAGACGGCCGAGCAGTTCGTGGTCCGGATGTTCGAGACCAATCCCGACTTCGTCTTTACCGCGACGCGTGAGTTCGTGCGCACGTGCCAAAACCCCATTCTGGTGTTGCCCGACGACGTGCCGGCGCATCCCTATGCGCCGGCCATGGAGTGCGCGATGCTCGCGCCGAACGCAGAGGTGAGCATCTTCCCGTGGAAGGAGCCCAAGGAGCGAATTCCGCTCGCGGTTCGCCAGATACGGTCCTTCCTGCGCGCTCATCGTCCCGCTTCTGCTTAGAGGGCAGCAGGTGACGTGAAGCTGAGTGCCTTCAAGGAGCGCGCAATGAAGTGGTGTCTTCTCGTCATGCTCGCCGCGGCGCCCCTGTCGGCGCAAATCCCCCTCTCGCCGCGCGAGCGGGCCTACCGCACCCTTCAGCAGACGGGAGTGTCGCCGGAGTCCTTCGAAGACGATGCGAAGGACAACATGCGGAAGAGCAACATGGTCGTCTACGACATCCAGCGGCTCGCCGTGACCGGCATCGTCACGGTGGGCAGCTCGGCCGACGCGAGCAGCAGGGACTACGACACGATCCTCCACCCCGCCTTTCGCAACGACGATGTGCTGGAGGCGAGAAACAGGGAGAACCTGGTGCAGAGGATCGGCCGGTCGCTTGCGGGCACCGACTACTTCGGCGCCCTTGGACGCTGGATCTTCAGCTATGGCGGCGAGGATCTCGTTGCGGCCGCCATGGAGACGATGATCGGAAAGACCAAGCGCGTGGACGAGGTCTTCGCAGGCATGCGGGACAAGGAGGTCAACGAGCTCGTTGCCCACAGCTGGGGAACGGAGCTGACGTACAACGCGATCCTGAACAAGAAGATCCGGCCGCCGAAGCTCCTCATCGTCGCCGGCGTCCCCGACAACAGCCACCAGAAGTGGGCGATGCTCGCCCGCTACACCGGGACCCAGGTCGTGTTCCTCAGCTTCAGGAACGACCCGATCTACGGCATCGCCGGCTGGGCGACGACCAAGGCGAGTCCTCGCGATCTCGAGAAGGAGTGGTTCGACCGGTGTTTCGTCTCGAACGGTCTCGAGAGCTTGACCAACACCTGCGGGGTCCACAACCGCACCGGCCAGGCGAGAATCATCCGCGAGGACGGCCCGGACACCTTCATCGAGAACCACTTCCTCAGCGGATATGAGGAGCGGCTCAAGGATCTCAAGTACCTCGATCACTCGCACGAGGACATGAAGGCGGCCCAGGACGAGATCATCAGGACGGAGGCCCGGCGCCTCTTCGACGAGAGGCTCGACCGCCTCGCGCAGGAGTATCAGATCCAGGACGATGCGGCCCAGGTCTATCGCGCGCCCAGGCCGGCGCCGGCCCAGTCGCCCTTCGGGGCACCGCAGGCCGCTCCCGCGCAGCTGGCGGCTCCGCGCGCCGCGACGGTTCAGGAGGTCTTCCTGGAGGAACTGCAGGCGCTGGCCATCAAGGCGTGCGCGTCCCCGGATGCCGGCTTCACCCAGCGCGACCTGGACCGCGTGAATTGGGCCAGCGCATCGTTCGGCAGCTACGTCGGCGCCTGCTCAGGCCGGAGCACGTGCGTCTCCAATCTCTGTCGAGGGCTGATCGAGAAGGCCCGCAACAACATGACCGGCTCGCTGTCCTGGCAAGACGTGCGGATCGCTGTGGACGCTGCCAACGGCATCGTCCGCGTCCGCCCCACCGATCCTCCCAAGGGCACCCCCTGTTTCCAGCAGGGATCCGACCCGCGCGGTTGCGTTGTGGACGACCCTCGGTAGGTCGCCCCGGACGGCTGTCTGCGTGACGGCAACCAGGTTCCAGCAGCACCTCGACACGGCGCAGATTCAGGATGCCATGGGCACGAGATAGAGTCGGATCCGTGGTGCGGGAAAGCGGCGCCCTTCGCTGGCGCTTCGCCGTGTGGTGAGCTAACCTTGTAGGTCTCCAGACAACGGCGCCGATGCGTCTGTACAGCGCGAGGAAGTCTCAATGACCGTCGGGCTATCCACAGATTTTGGCGACGTGATCGCCGGGCGAATCAGGGCCGCCCGTCATGAGATCGCGCACCGCTGGCTCGAACGGCTCGAGTCGCTGCTGCCGGTCGAGACCAACGAGATCTTCCCGTCGAATCAGATTCTCGACCACATCCCGGCGTTGATTCACGAGATTGCGGACTACGTGGGCGCCGCTCCGCCCGACGCCCTCGCGGCCAACACCGTCGTCCTCTCCAAGGCACGCGAGCTGGGCGAGCTGCGATTCGAGCAGAAGGCGTCCGTCCATCAGCTCCTGCGTGAATACCGCATCCTCGCGGGCGTCCTCGGCGCGTTCGTGCACGAACAGTTCGACGCGCTCGCGACATCGTCGATGTCAGCGGACACAGTCGGCGTGATCAATCGCCTCAACGACGCGGTGTTCGTGCTGATGCAGACGACAGTCGACACGTTCGTCGGCCGATATACGACGCGAATCGAGGAGCAGACGACTCGCCTGGAGGGCTTCAACCGCATGGTGAGTCACGAGCTTCGCCAGCCGCTGAGCAGCGTTCAGTACGCGATCGAGTTGCTGCGGACCCCGGCGGCCGAGGAGGACATCAAGCGCGAACGGCTGCTGGAGGTCGCGGACCGGAACGTCAAGCGGCTTTCGCAACTGCTCGGGATGCTCGGGGCCATCGCCCGGCCGGAACACGACAGTCCGCAGCTGCAGACGGTCGACGCCTCGAAGATCATCGCGGAAGTGTTCCGACAGCTCCGGGACGCCGCCGCGGCAAAGGGCGTGTCGCTGACGTGTGACGCCCCGCCGTCGATGGTGACCGTTGACGTGTCGCGGTTCGAGCTCGTGCTGGTCAATCTGGTCGCGAACGCGATCAAGTACCGCGACCCGGCTAAACCGGAGGCGTTCGTCGAGGTCTCGTGCGTCGAGCGTCCCGACTCGTTCCTGGTGCACGTCCGCGACAACGGTCTCGGCATTCCCTCGGCGGACCACGCCGACGTCTTCCGGCGTTTCTATCGCGCGCATGCCCGCCGCGACGGCGAGCTCGGCAATGACGGCATTGGCCTGGGGCTCGCCATTGCGGCCGATTGTGCGAAAGGACTCAAGGGATCGTTGACGTTCGAGTCCGCCGAAGGCGTCGGGACGACGTTCACGCTGACCCTCCCCAGGGAGCCGAATCATACGCGTGAACGGTGAGTGGCTCGAGACGGGCAACGTCATGCGCCGCGCCGGAACGCTCCCACCCTCACCGCGCGACCGCGCCTCGCGCACCAGGAGGACCGGCATGGTAGAAGGACTCGGCACTGTCATCTACGACGTCACGGACCTGAGCCGTGCAAAGGCGTGGTATGCGACCGCATTCCAGCAGCAGCCGTACTTCGATCAGCCGTTCTATGTCGGCTTCAACATCGCCGGCTACGAGCTTGGACTCCATCCGGAACGCACGGCGCCCGGAGCTGGACGTGCAGGTGGCGTCGCATACTGGCGTGTTGCTGACATCGAGCAGGCTGTTCGGCACTTCATCACGGTCGGCGCCGCTTCCGTCACACCCATCCAGGACGTGGGGGAAGGCATCAAGGTCGCGACGGTCGCGGATCCGTTCGGGAACGTGATCGGCCTGATCGAGAATCCGCACTTCGCACTGCCGAAGGCATAGCAGGCCGCTGAATCACTGCGTGTTCATGTCGGTCGTCGAACGCGTTCACTTTCAGCTGTGGCGGCTTCGCGATCGGATCCGCGACTGCGCCCGCGGGAGGGCACATCGCACGGAGGTCTTCCAGCGGATTCACAACGGAAACCTGTGGGCCGGGTCGGAATCCGTGTCCGGCTCCGGATCGGACACGACCGCCACGGAGGTCGTGCGCGATGAACTACCCGTGCTCTTTCGGCGGCTCGGCGTCCACACCGTCCTGGACGCGCCGTGCGGCGACTTCTTCTGGATGCGGGAAGTGGTGGGAAGCCTCGCTCAGTACACGGGCGTCGACATCGTCCCTGAGCTGATCCAACGCAACGAGGCGGCGTACGCATCGACGGCCGTGTCGTTTCTCTGCGCCGACATCACCGTGGACCGCCTGCCGCCGGCCGAGCTGATCCTCTGCCGGGATTGCTTCATCCACCTGCCCACTCGGATGATCCGCGCCGCGTTGCGGAATTTCCGCTCGTCTGGGGCCAGGTATCTTCTCCTCACGAGCGACCGCGACGCCGGGCCGTACCACGACATTCCGATCGGGAGCTTCCGGCCGATCGACTTCACACGAGCGCCGTTCCACTTCCCTGCGCCCGTGGCCGCGCTCAGCGAGGAGCCGGAAGGGAGCCGGCAGTTGTGCCTGTGGGAGCTGAGATCCTTGCCGGTCGGGTAGAGCCGCCTCTGCCCGTCCGCGCCTATTGCCCGTCCGCGGGCACCTCGCCGCTCGCGATGCGGTCGACCAGCGTGCGTGCGAGCGGAAGGCTGATCCCGCACTCCGGATCGTTGATCCGGCACGCCGCGAGCGTGAGCGTGCAGCCGCACGTGCAGGTGTCTTCGTTCAGCGCCTTGAGCGCCGAGGTTCGCTGCGCGGCCGTGAGCTTCGACAGATCGACGCCAGGGATGTCCTTGGCCTGCGCGGCGTTGGCGAGCATCGCCTTCTTGGGATCTTCGACCCGTTCGATCGTGACATCGGAGCGGAGGCCGGCGAGCACCAGCGTCTCGAGCTCGGTCTCTTCGGGATTCAGGAGGCCCACGTGCCGCTGCTGGATGCGGCCGTCGGGATCGATGACGAACGTCGTCGGCAACGCGGAGACGCCCGTGAAGATCCGCGACAGCTCCGGCGTGACCATCACCACCGGGTAGTTCATGTTCTGCGCCGCCGCGAACTTCCGCACCTCCTCGACCGGCGCCTCGTCTTCCGACACGCCGATCACCACCAGCTTCTCCCGATAGGTGTCCTGCAGCTTCACGAGGTCCGGGATCTCGGCGCGGCAGGGCGGGCACCACGTCGCCCAGAAGTTGACCAGCACGACCTTCCCGCGCAGCTCCTCCGAGGTGAAGGTGCGGCCGTCGAGATCGGTCATGGTGAACGGCGGCACCTCGGTCGTCTCCTGGAGCAGATGGACGACGGGCGCGTCGGCGTGTGCGGGTGGCGCGGCCGCCTTCTCGGTGCAAGCGGAGGCGAAGATCAGGCCGGCCAGCGACAGGGCTCCGAAGACGAGAGCGGCAGGTGACGTGCGCACGGAACCATCCTAGCAGGCGCGGTCGGTCCACGGTAGAATCACACCCCGTTTCCATCTGTTTGACTCCGGCTCGGCCGGACTCGAGGTAGCCCACATGAGACGTTGGCTCGCGGGCCTGCTCCTGGCGTGTCTGGTGGCAGTGCCCCTCGCCGGACAAGGCAGCCAGACTTACAAGGCGCGCCTTTCCACGGTTCCCGTTTCGGCATTCAACTCGAACATCGTCGGTACCGGCAGCGTCACGGCCACGGTCGCCGGAGGCAAGCTGTCAATCGCCGGCAGCTACGAAGGCCTGGCCAGCCCGGCGACGGCGGCCAAGATCTACAAGAGTCCCAAGCCGGGTATTCGTGGCGATGCCCTGTTCGACCTCAGCATCAGCGGAGGAACGGCCGGCACGATCTCCGCGCAGATCGACCTCACGCCGGCTCAGGTCCAGGAGCTCGCACAGAGCCGCTACTACGTCCAGCTATTCAGTGAAAAGGCAGCTGAGGGCAACCTGTGGGGGTGGCTGCTGCCGCAGGAGAACCACCGATGAGACGCCACGCATTCCGGATCGCGTCGATCTCCGCCTCACTCGCCGCACTGGCCATCGTCGTCGTCGCGGGGCAGCAGACGAGCGGTCCGGCCACCTATACGGCCGCGCAGGCGACGGCGGGACGCGCCGCCTATCAGGCGAACTGCGCGAGCTGTCATGTCGCCGACCTGGGAGGGCGCAACGAGGCGCCGCAGCTGGCCGGTGGCGACTTCATGAACGTGTGGCGCAACCGCTCCACGAAGGAGCTGTTCGACTACATCTCGATGGCGATGCCGCCCGGCGGTCCCGTGCTGAGCCCCGATCAATACGCGAGCATCGTTGCCTACATCCTGCAGCAGAACAGCGCGGCGGCGGGGACGACGCCGTACGCGCCGGCGACGAGCGTCGCCATTGGATCGGTCGCCACCGGTGAGCGTCCGGCGGCGACCCAGGCGGCGGCTGTCGCGGCGGGTGGACGCGGCGGCGCCGCGGGCGACGGAGGCGGCGGTCGTGGCGGTGCGCAGGCACCAGTCGCCCGCGGCATCACCGTGGCGGGCGAGGTGAAGAACTACGTGCCGGTGACCGACGAGATGCTGCGGAATCCGCCTCCCGGCGACTGGCTCATGGCCCGCCGCAACTACTACGGCCACAGCTACAGTCCGCTCTCCGACATCAATGCGTCGAACGTCAAGGACCTACGGCTGGCGTGGGTCTGGAACATGACCGAGAGCGCCGCGAACCAGCCGATGCCGCTCGTGCACAACGGCATCATGTATCTCTGGAACAACGGCAACGTCATCCAGGCGATCGACGCGGCGACCGGCGAGCTGATCTGGGAGCACGAGCACGGTCCGCTGCAGGCGATCGGCTTCGGGTCGATGCGGAACATTGCGATCTACCAGGACAAGATCATCACCGCGACGACCGACGCCAGGCTGATCGCGCTCGATGCGCGCAACGGCAAGAAGGTCTGGGAGACGACGATTGCCGATCAGAAGCTGGGCTTCTCGAACACGAGCGGCCCGATCGTCGCGAAGGGCAAGGTCATTCAGGGACTGCAGGGGTGCGCGCGCTACGGCCCCGAGCGCTGCTTCATCAGCGCCTACGACGCGAACACCGGCAAGGAGCTCTGGAAGTTCTACACGATCGCGCACAGCGGCGAGCCGGGCGGCGACTCGTGGGGCAAGCTGGGCGACAACTTCCGCAAGGGCGGCGAGACCTGGATCGCCGGCAGCTACGATCCCGACCTGAACCTGACCTACTGGGGCATCGCGCAGGCGAAGCCCTGGATGCCGGCGAGCCGCGGGACGACGGTGTTCGATCAGGCGCTCTATGCCGCGTCGACCGTGGCGCTCGACGCCGATACCGGCAAGCTCGCGTGGCACTTCCAGCACATTCCCGGCGAGTCGTTCGACCTCGACGAGGTCTTCGAACGTGTCCTCGTCGACAACGGGCCGGACAAGTTCGTCTTCTCGATCGGGAAGTCGGGCATCCTCTGGAAGATCGATCGGCGGACCGGCAAGTTCGTCGCGGCGAAGGAAGCCGTCTACCAGAACGTCTACGACCGCATCGATCCGAAGACCGGCCTCGTCACCTACCGCAACGACGTGATCGAGCAGAAGGTCGAGCAGTGGATCCAGGCGTGTCCGAGCACCGAGGGCGGGCACAACTGGCAGGCGATGAGCTACCACCAGCCGACCAATGTGCTCATCATCCCGCTGCAGCAGTCGTGCATGGAGATGTCCGGCCGCCGCGTCGAGTTCAAGGAAGGTGCGGGCGGAACGAACGCCGATCGCCGCTTCTTCGAGATGCCGGGCAGCAACGGCAACATCGGCAAGCTCGCCGCCTTCGATGCGGCCACGATGAAGGAAGTGTGGAGCTACGAGCAGCGCGCGCCGTTCCTCACGGCCGCCCTCTCGACGGGCGGGAACCTCGTGTTCGCGGGCGACCTCGACCGGCGGTTCCGCGCCTTCGACGTGAAGACGGGGCAGGTGCTCTGGCAGACGCGGCTGGGGACGTCCGTGCAGGGCTTCCCGGTTTCGTTCACCGCGGGCGGCAAGCAGTACGTGGCGGTCACCACCGGGCTCGGCGGCGGCAGTCCGAGGCAGGTGCCGCGGGCGATTGCTCCGGAGATCCACCACCCGGGTTCCGGCCACGCCATCTACGTCTTCGAGCTGCCTGATCGCCGATAGGCCGTAGCCCATACGATTGACAGCTTGCCCATGATGTAGTTAAAGTCACTACGTCATGGGCAAGGCCGTCACCGCCGCCGACGCGAATCGCTATTTCTCGAAGCTCCTCCGCGACGTCACCGGAGGGGAGACGTGCCTCATCACCAGCCACGGGCGTCCGGTCGCCAGGCTGGTCCCGATCGACGATGCCCGTTCCACCCGCAGCGCCGCGCGTTCGGCCCTTCTCTCCCGCCTGCGCAGCGAGCCCGCCACCGCACCGATAGGCGCCTGGACGCGTGACGATCTCTACGACGGGGGCGATGCGTGAGCCTCGCGGCGCTCGACACGAACGTGCTGGTGTACGCCGAACACGTCAATGGAGCCGCACGGCGCGAGCAGGCCATCGATCTCGTCGCACGCCTCTCGCCTGACGCGACGTTCATCCCGGCGCAGGCGCTCGCCGAGCTCTTTCACGTGCTGACACGGAAGGCGGGGTGGGGCCACGAGCGCGCGGGGCAGGCCGTGCTCGCGTGGGGTGACGCGTTCCCGATTATCGACACCTCGTCGAGCGTCCTGCTGTCCGCGCTGACGCTCTCACGCGATCACCACCTGGGCGTCTGGGACGCCGTGATCATGGCGGCCGCCTCAGAGGCGCGGTGTCGCGTGTTGCTCTCGGAGGACCTGCAGGACGGCTTCTCGTGGAGCGGGGTCACGGTGGTGAACCCGTTTGCGTCCGAACCGAACCCGTTGCTCGAACGGCTGGCCGGATAGACGCGCCGCCCGCGGGAGGAGAGGCCGAGCGGTCAACCCTGATGGGAGACCGGATCGGCCGCTTCTGTTATGGCAGCGGTGCGGGGAGCGTGCTGTGCCCCATCAGGTATTCGTCGACTCCGCGCGCGCACGATCGTCCGTCCGCGATGGCCCAGACGATCAGCGACTGGCCGCGCTGCATGTCGCCGGCCGTGAACACGCCAGGCACGCTCGTCATCCAGCGTTCGTCGCGCCATACGTTGCCGCGATCGGTCAGCTTCACGCCGAGCCGCTGGAGCATCGTGTCCGATTCGGGGCCGACGAATCCCATCGCGAGCAGGACCAGGTCGGCGCGCAGCTCGAACTCCGACCCGGGGACGGCTACGAACTCGGTGCGTCCATCCTTCTTGACCATCTCGACGTGGCAGGCGTGCAACGCGGTCACCTGGCCGGACGCATCGCCGGAGAAGCGCTGGGTCGAGATCGAGTAGAGCCGCTCGCCGCCCTCCTCGTGCGCGCTCGACACGCGGAAGACGTTCGGCCACTGCGGCCACGGATTCTCCGTCGGGCGGTCGTCCGGCGGGCGCGAGAGCAGCTCGAGCTGATGCACGCTGGCGGCGCCCTGCCGGTGCGCGGTGCCGAGGCAGTCGGCGCCCGTGTCGCCGCCGCCGATGATGATCACGTGTTTGCCCTTCGCCGAGATGAACTCCGCGTCGGGCACCTGGTCCCCCTCGTTGCGGCGGTTCTGCAGCGTCAGGTACTCCATCGCGAAATGGACGCCCTTCAGCTCGCGGCCGGGGACGTGGAGGTCGCGCGGGCGCGTCGCGCCGCCCGTGAGGACGATCGCATCGAACTGCGCTCGCAGCTCCTCCACCGGCACGTTCACGCCGATGTGCGCGTTGGTGCGGAAGCTGATGCCCTCGGCCATGAGCAGCGCGAGGCGCCGGTCGAGGATCCGCTTCTCCATCTTGAACTCGGGGATGCCGTAGCGGAGCAGGCCGCCGATCCGGTCGTCACGCTCGAACACCGTCACGGTGTGCCCCGCGCGGTTCAGCTGTGCGGCGGCGGCGAGGCCGGCCGGTCCCGAACCGATGACCGCGATGCTTCGCCCGGTCCTCGTCTCCGGAAGGGTGGGGACGACCCACCCTTCCGAGAAGGCGCGATCGATGATCGACACTTCGACCGACTTGATGGTGACCGGGTCGTTGTTGATCCCGAGCACGCATGCCCCTTCGCACGGCGCGGGGCAGAGGCGGCCGGTGAACTCCGGGAAGTTGTTCGTGGCGTGCAGCCGGTCGATGGCGGCCCGCCACCGGTCTCGATAGACCAGATCGTTCCAGTCCGGGATCAGGTTCCCGAGCGGGCAGCCCTGGTGGCAGAACGGGATGCCGCAGTCCATGCAGCGCGCCGCCTGCTCTTTCAGAACGGCATCGGGATACGGGAGGTACACCTCGCGCCAGTCGCGCAGGCGCTCCGCGACGTCGCGCGCCGGGTGCTTCTTCCGCTGAATCTCGATGAACCCTGTGACCTTACCCATTGACCGAAGCCCCTGTCAGCTCGAGGAACGTCGCTTCGCGGCCCGCCGCGGCCGCTCGCGCGCGGGCGTGCAGCACGCGCTTGAAGTCGCGCGGCATGACCTTGACGAAGACCGACGTGAGCGCGTCGAAGTTCTCCAGCACGCGCGCGCCGAGCTCGCTGCCCGTCAGCGCGACGTGCTCTTCGACCACCGCCCGCACGAACGCGATGTCCGCCGGATCGTCGAGCGGGTCGAGCTCGACCATCGCCGTGTTACACCGCTGCTGGAACGTGCCGGCGGTGTCGAGCACGTAGGCGATGCCGCCGCTCATGCCCGCCGCGAAGTTCCGTCCCGTCTTGCCCAGGACCACGACGCGTCCGCCGGTCATGTACTCGCACGCGTGGTCGCCGACGCCTTCCACGATGGCCACCGCGCCGCTGTTGCGCACCGCGAACCGCTCGCCAGCCACGCCGCGGAAGTACGCCTCGCCGCTCGTCGCGCCGTAGAGCGCCACGTTGCCGACGATGATGTTCTCCTCCGCGACGAAGCGGGAGCCCTTCGGCGGATACACGATCAGCTTCCCGCCAGAGAGCCCCTTGCCGATGTAGTCGTTCGCGTCGCCCTCGATCGTCATGGTGATGCCGCGCGGCACGAACGCGCCGAAGCTCTGTCCGGCCGATCCGGAGAACTTCAGCCGGATCGTTTCTGGCGCCAGACCGCCGCCGCCATGTTTCTTCGTCAGCCGCGACCCGAGCATCGTCCCGGTCGTGCGGTTCACGTTCTTGATGGGGTACTCGAGCGACACCGGCGTGCCGTGCTCGAGCGCCTCGCGGCAGTCGGCGACGAGCCGCTGGTCGAGAATGTCCGCCAAGCCGTGATCCTGCTCCCTGATCTTGCAGAGCGGCGTGTCGGCGGGCATCTCCGGCTGATAGAGGATGGCGGAGAAGTCCAGCCCCTTGGCCTTCCAGTGATCGACCGCCTTCCGCGCATTCAGGCGATCGACGCGGCCGATCATGTCGCCGACGGTGCGGAAGCCGAGGGCGGCCATGTACTCGCGCACCTCCTGCGCCACGAAGCGGAAGAAGTTCACGACGTGTTCGGCTTTGCCGGTGAAGTTCTTGCGCAGCTCGGGATCCTGCGTCGCGATCCCGACGGGGCAGGTGTTCAGGTGGCACACGCGCATCATCACGCACCCCTCGACGACGAGCGGGGCGGTGGCGAAGCCGAACTCTTCGGCCCCCATCAGCGCGGCGATGACGACATCGCGTCCGGTCTTCATCTGGCCGTCGACCTGAACGGTGATGCGATCGCGCAGGCCGTTCATGAGCAGCACCTGCTGCGTTTCGGCCAGCCCGAGCTCCCACGGCACGCCGCCGTGCTTGATCGAGGTGAGCGGCGACGCGCCCGTGCCGCCGTCATGGCCCGAGATGAGCACCACGTCGGCGTGCGCCTTGGCCACGCCGGCGGCAACCGTGCCGACGCCCGCGAGCGCGACGAGCTTCACGTGGATGCGCGCCTCGGGGTTGGCGTTCTTCAGGTCGAAGATCAGCTGCGCCAGGTCCTCGATCGAGTAGATGTCGTGGTGCGGCGGCGGCGAGATCAGGCCGACGCCTGGCGTCGCGTATCGCACCTTCGCCACCCAGGGATACACCTTGTGCCCCGGCAGCTGGCCGCCCTCGCCAGGCTTGGCGCCCTGCGCCATCTTGATCTGGATGTCGTCGGCGTTCACGAGGTATTCGCTCGTGACGCCGAAGCGGCCCGAGGCCACCTGTTTGATCGCGCTGCGGCGCGAGTCGCCGTTCGCGTCGGGGACGTAGCGCGCCGGGTCCTCGCCGCCCTCGCCGGTGTTCGACTTCGCGCCGAGCCGGTTCATGGCGATCGCCAGCGTCTCGTGCGCTTCCTGGCTGATCGAGCCGAACGACATCGCGCCGGTCGAGAACCGCTTGACGATCGACTCGACCGGCTCCACCTCGTCGAGGGGGATCGGCTGCGGGGCGTTCTTCAGCTCGAGGAGCCCGCGCAGCGTGGCCAGCCGCGTGCTCTGGTCGTCGACCAGCTGCGTGTACTGCTTGAAGATGCCGTACTGTCCGCTCCGCGTCGCATGCTGCAGCCGGAACACCGTCTCGGGGTTGAACAGATGGAACTCGCCGTCGCGGCGCCACTGGTACTCGCCGCCAGCCTCGAGATCCGCCTCGGCCACCGGCCGCGCCGGGAATGCCGCAATGTGCCGCCGGCGCACCTCCTCGGCGATCACCGGAAGGCCGACGCCGCCGATCCGCGACGCCGTTCGCGTGAAGTACTTGTCGACGAACGCCTTCTCGAGCCCGACCGCCTCGAAGAGCTGTGCGCCGCAGTAGCTCTGCAGCGTCGACACGCCCATCTTCGACATCACCTTGAGGATGCCCTTGTTGAGCGCACGCGTGTAGTTCTTCACCGCCTGCTCGTGCGTGATGCCGACCAGGATCCGCTGGCGGATCATGTCGTCCAGCGTTTCGAACGCCAGATACGGGTTGACCGCGCCGGCGCCGTAGCCGAGCAGCAGCGCGCAGTGGTGCACCTCTCGCGCGTCGCCGGTCTCGACGATCAGGGCGCAGCGCGTGCGCGAGCCGAGGCGCACGAGATGGTGGTGCACGCCGGAGGTCGCGAGGAGGCTCGGGATCGGCGCGCGGACGCGGTCGGCGTCGCGATCCGACAGGATCAGAATCGTGTAGCCGGCAGAGACCGCGTCGCTGGCCCGGCGCTTGAGATCCTCGAGCGCCCGCTCGAGACCCGGACCGTCGAGCGAGGCGTCGAACAGCATCGGCAGCCGGATCGCGCGGAACCCGGGATCGTAGACGTGGCGCAGCTTGGCCAGCTGATCGTTGTCGATCACGGGGTACTTGATCGAGATCTGCCGGCACGACTCCGGCCGCGGGTCGAGCAGGTTGCCTTCGGGACCGATCGTCGACTCCATCGACGTGACCAGCTCCTCGCGGATCGCGTCGAGCGGCGGGTTGGTCACCTGCGCGAACACCTGCGCGAAGTAGTCGTAGAGCAGCCGCGGCTTGTCCGACAGCGCGGCGAGCGCCGTGTCGGTGCCCATCGACCCGATCGCCTCTTCGCCGTTGGTCGCCATCGGCGCCATGAGGATGCGCAGTTCCTCGTGCGTGTAGCCAAAGAGCTGCTGCCGCTGGGTGACCGTCTCGTGGCTCGGCGGCGGGAGATACGGCGCCGACTCCAGGTCATCGATGTCGATCAGGTGCGCCAGCCATTCCTTGTACGGGTGCGCAGCCGCGAGCTCCCGCTTCACCTCCTCGTCGGAGACGATGCGGCCGCGTTCGGTGTCGACGAGGAAGATGCGGCCCGGGTGCAGCCGCTCCTTGAGCACGACGTCCTCGGGCGGAATGTCGAGCACGCCGACCTCGGAGGCCATGACCACGAGATCGTCCTTGGTCACGTAGTAGCGCGACGGGCGCAGGCCGTTCCTGTCGAGCACGGCGCCGATGACCGTGCCATCCGAGAAGGCGATCGACGCCGGGCCGTCCCACGGCTCCATGAGCGAGGAGTGGTACTCGTAGAACGCGCGCAGGTCCTCGTCCATCGACTCGTGGTTCTGCCACGGCTCGGGGATCATCATGAGGATCGCGTGTGGCAGCGACCGCCCGGTCATGTGGAGGAACTCGAGGGCGTTGTCGAAGCTCGCCGTGTCGCTCCCGCCTTCGCGGATGACCGGGAGGACCTTCTTCAGGTCGTCGCCGAAGACGCTCGACTGGAGCAGCCCTTCGCGCGCCCGCATCCAGTTCACGTTGCCCGTCAGCGTGTTGATCTCGCCATTGTGGGCGACCAGGCGGAACGGATGGGCCAGCGGCCAGGCCGGAAACGTATTGGTGCTGAAGCGCTGGTGGACCAGCGCGAGGGCCGACTCGACGTCCGGATCCTGGAGGTCCGGGAACATCGGCGCGATCTGTCCCGCCGTCAGCATGCCCTTGTAGACCAACGTGTTGCACGACAGATTGCAGACGTAGAAGGTCTTGCGGGACGCGTCGTCGAGATCGAGCGCATCGACGGCCTGCTCGACGCGCTTGCGGATCACGTACAGCTTCCGCTCGAACCGTTCGCGGGCATCGTCCCCGGTCAGCGACGCGGCGCGCGCGACGAAGACGTGCGCGAACGCGGGCTCCACCGCCACCGCGCTCGGGCCGAGAGCGCGGTCGTCGGTCGGCACGTCGCGCCAGCCGAGGAGCGTTTGACCTTCCTCGGTGGTGATGCGCGCGAACAGATCCTGGATGCGCGCGCGGACCGCCGGATCGCGCGGGAGGAACACGAGGCCCACACCGTATTCGCCGGGAGCCGGCAGGGGAGCCGGGGCCACCTTGCGGAGGAAGCGGTCGGGCGTCTGGATGAGAATACCCGCGCCGTCGCCGGTGTTCTCCTCGCACCCGCAGGCCCCCCGGTGCGCGAGGTTGATCAGGACCTGGAGCGCCTGCTGCACGATCGCGTGCGACTTGCGCCCCTTCATGTCCACGACGAAGCCGACGCCGCAGGCGTCGTGTTCGTGCGCGGGGTCGTAGAGGCCGTGGGGCTGCATCATCGTCCGTATCCAGGGGGTGGCGCGGCCGGGGAGTCCGGCAGCGAAAGTAGAGTTATCGCTCAGTACCAACGTAGAAGTAAAATACAATCATTGTATCCAAACCATGACGTTCACGCATAGATCGCATGTCGCCAGGTCGAGCACGTGCAACCACCTCTAGACGAACGACTTGCGCCGCACGACTCCTTCATGGCGCGCGCGATCGCGGAGGCCGAACGCGCGGCATCGGCTGGAGAGGTGCCGATCGGCGCCGTGCTCGTCCTTGACGGCGAAATCGTCGGTACCGGCTACAACCAGCCCATCTCCGCAGGCGACCCGACGGCGCACGCCGAAATCGTGGCGATTCGGGACGCCGCCCGGCGCGTCGGCAACTACCGCCTGCCAGGATCGACGCTGTACGTGACCATCGAGCCGTGCCTGATGTGCGTCGGGGCCCTGGTGCACGCCCGCATCGGCACGCTGGTCTACGGCGCGGCCGAGCCGCGCACCGGCGCCGTCGAATCGACCGTCCGGGCCGGGGAGCTCCCCGGTCACAACCATCGATTCGCCTGGCTCGGAGGCGTGCGCGAAGCCGAGTGCCGCGCACTGATGCAGGAGTTCTTCAGGCTCAGGCGCTGAGCCCCGCAGACGCTGATCCCGCTCCGAACGGCTGATCCCGCTCCGAACGGCCGATCCCCCAACCCGAACGGCCGATCTCCCGACCCGAATCGCGACGCCCGGTTCCCCCGATCGTCAATCGGGCCGTGGACCTGCCCCGGACCCCCGTGCCACGACGCCCGCAGCCGGCGACCCACGCGCCAGCTGAACGGCTCGGACGGTGAACCTGTCGGCCGGAGCGTCGGAAGGCCGAGTCGGAACGGTGTGCACATCGTCGCCCGAGGCACACATCCTGTCAACGACCTTAGACTGGTTGGGACGTCAAGAAACTGGTTGTGACGCCAACAATCCGGAGGGCCGTGCTCTTTTCCTGCTTCGACGCGCCGCTCGCGTGGAAGGACATCCTGAAACGGACCGTCCACGAAATCGCCGACGACAACTGCGCCGGGCTCGCCGCGCAGCTGGCGTTCTATTTCCTCCTCTCGCTGTTTCCGGCGATGCTGTTCCTCGTCGCCCTGGCCGGCTACCTGCCGGTCGAGGGGGTGCTGCCGCAGTTGCTCGCCGCCCTCGAGGCCGTCGCTCCCCTCGAGCTCCTCACGCTCCTCCGCACCCAGCTCGAACAGATTGCCGAGGGCAGCCACGGCGGCCTGCTGACGCTCGGCATCCTCGGCGCGGTGTGGAGCAGCTCGGCGGCGACGGTCGCCATCATCGATGCCCTCAACACGGCCTACGACATCGTCGATCGCAGGCCGTGGTGGAAGCGCCGGATCGTCGCCCTCATGCTGACCATCGCGCTGTCGCTGCTCGCGCTGCTCGACCTCGCGCTCATTCTCGTCGGTCCGTCGGTCGCCAGCGACCTGGCCGCCTGGGTCGGCCTCTCCGATCTCGTGCCCGCGGCCTGGGCCGTGCTGCGCTGGCCGCTGCTCCTGCTCTGCGCGCTGCTCGGCGTCGATCTCGTGTATCACTTCGCCCCGAACCGGCGCGAGCGATGGAGCTGGATCACGCCAGGCGCGGTCATCGCCACGGCATTGTGGATCGTGAGCTCATTTGGGTTCAAATTGTATGTCACGCGCGTGGCCGACTACGGCGCGACCTACGGCACCATCGGCGGCGTCATCGTCACCATGCTCTGGTTCTACGTGAGCGGCCTGGCGATGCTGGTCGGCGCGGAGATCAACGCGGTCATCGAGGCGGCGCGGCGCGGCCACGCCGACGCGCGCCGATGATCGCGAGGCTTCAGGTCGCCGCAACGCTGCTCGTCTTGACGTGCGCGTGCGGCGGCGCCCCGGAGCGCGTGTTGACGATCTCCGGCAGCGCCGTGGGGCGGGAAGCAGACCTGCTTCGTGATCAGCTCGACCGCTACCGCAGGCTGAAGCCTTCCCTGCGGATCGAGCTGCGATCGACGCCGGACGCAGCCGATCAGCGGCATCAGCTCTACGTGCAATGGCTCAACGCCCGCGCGAACGACCCCGATGTCCTGCAGCTCGACGTGATCTGGACCGCGGAGTTCGCCGCCGCCGGCTGGATCGCGCCGCTCGACCCGTTCGCGCCCGATGCCGGCGCGTTCTTCCCGGCCGCCGTGGACGCTCAGCGCTGGCAGGGGCGGCTGTTCGCGCTGCCGTGGTTCATCGACGCGGGCATGTTGTATTGGCGCTCCGATCTGATGCCGCGGGCGCCGGCGACGCTCGCGGAGCTCGTGGACTCCGCGACACGCGCGCGCGCGGAGGGCGCCGTGCCTTTCGGGTTCGTCTGGCAGGGGGCGCGATACGAGGGCCTGGTCACGGTGTTCCTCGAGCACCTGGGCGCCTTCGGCGGCCGCATTCTCGACGATGACTCGCGCGTCGTGGTCGATTCCGACGCGGCGATTGCGGCTCTCGCCTTCATGCGCGACACCATTCGGCGGTCGGGCATCGTCCCCGAAGCCGTACTGGGGTGGCAGGAAGAGCAGACGCGCTTCGCGTTCCAGAACGGTCAGGCCGCGTTCATGCGCAACTGGCCGTACGCACGTCCGCTGCTCGACGATCGATCGTCGTCGGTCGTTGCTGGACGCTTCGGCGTCGCCGCGATGCCCTCCGGTCCCAACGGCACCGCCACGGCCGCGCTCGGAGGTTCCGCCCTGGCCGTCAACGCGTTCAGCGAACAGCCGGGCGAGGCGTGGGACCTGGTGCAGTTCCTGGTGGCGCCGGCGCAGATGATGGAGCGCGCGCGCGTCACCGGGCAGTTTCCGCCGCGGCCGTCGCTCTACGACGATCCGGCGCTGGCCGACGCGCTGGGCACCGACCCCGCGGCGGTCCGCGCCATTCTCGATCGCGCGGTCGCCAGGCCGGCCACTCCGGTCTACAGTGAGCTGTCGGAAATCCTCCAGGTCTCCCTGCACCGGGCGCTGAGTGGCCAGCAGGAGCCGGAGGCCGCGTTGCGCGACGCCGCGCATGCCATGCGTGCGCTCCTCGCGCGCGTGAAGCTGAGTCGAGCGGAACCGTGACGCCCACACCAGGCACTGGAGCCAGACCCACGCCCGCCCCCGACCCGATCGCCACCTGGCGCCATCAGGATCGCCGGCTCGCCTGGATGCTGATGCTGCCGGCGCTCGCGGCGCTCGGCCTCGCGGTTGCGCCGATTCTGTGGACCGTAGGAGAGTCGCTCTTCGTCCGCGATCTGCGGATGCCGTGGCTCGGACATCCCTTCGTCGGCCTGGCCAACTATCGCGAGGCGTTGACCGACGCGCGGTTCCTCGGCGCGGTGATCCACACGGCGATCTTTGCCACCGTCGCCGTCGGCCTGGAGGTCGCCCTCGGTCTTGCGCTCGCGCTCGGACTCGACCGGCTGATGGGCGCGGCGCGTCTGCTGCGGACCGCAGTGCTGCTGCCGTGGGCGGTCCCGACGGTCGTCGCGGCACTCATCTGGCGATTCATCTTTGAGAGCCCAGGCGGGCTCGCCTCTCGAGCGGTCGCTGCCGCGGGGCTCGAGCCGCCGACCTGGCTGGCGGATCCCCTGGCGGCGTGGATCCCGATCGTCGCCGCGGACGTCTGGAAGACGACGCCCTTTGTGGCGCTGCTGCTGCTCGCCGGCCTGCAGTCGATCGATCGCGCGCTCTACGAAGCGGCTGCCATGGACGGCGCGAGCGCGTGGCAGCGTTTCAGGCGGATCACGCTTCCGCTGCTCCGTCCGGCGCTCGCCGTCGCCGTCCTCTTCCGGCTGCTCGACGCCCTCCGTGTGTTCGACATCATTTTCGTGCTCACGCAAGGCGGGCCCGGCACGGCGACGGAGCCGGTGGCCTTCTACACGTTCACGACGCTCCTGCGGACGCTGCGGTTCGGCTACGGTTCCGCGCTCTCGACGATCGTGTTCCTGGCGTCGCTGGCGATAGCGCTGGCCAGCATCCGACTGCTCGCGCGCGACGCGGACGAGGATCGGGCATGAAGCGATCGGTCGCGACGATGGCCCTCGTGCTGCCGTTCCTCATACCGCTCGCGTGGGCCGTGCTCGCTTCCTTCACGCCGGAGCGGAGCCTGTTCGGCGGCTCCGCGCTGATCCCGGACGCGATCGTGCTCTCGCACTATCGCGCGCTCTTCGAGCAGCGCGACTTCTGGACGCCGATCCGGAACTCGCTCGTCGTCTCCACGCTGACGACCGCCGTGACGCTCGCGCTCGGTGCTCCATGTGCCTATGCGCTCGCTCGCCTGCCGGTTCGCGGCCGGGATGTCGTGCTCGCCGTGGTGCTGGCCGTGTCGATGTTCCCGCAGATCGCGATGGTGCCGGCGCTCTACTTGATTCTGCGCGCGGTCGGCCTGCTCAACAGCTATCCGGGTCTCGTGCTGCCGTACCTGACCTTCGCGATGCCGCTCGCGATCTGGCTGCTGACCGGGTTCTTCCGCCAGTTGCCCCGCGATCTGGAGGATGCGGCGATGCTCGACGGCGCGTCACGCGTTCGAACGCTTCGCGACATCGTGCTGCCGCTGGCATGGCCCGGCGTCGCGACGAGCGGCATTCTCGTGTTCCTCTACAGCTGGAACGAATTCCTGTTCGCGCTGTCGTTCACGCTGGGGCCAGAGCGATATACGGTGCCGGTGTCGATCACGCTCTTTCGCGGGCAGTATCAGGTGCCCTGG
This sequence comes from Vicinamibacterales bacterium, assembly GCA_050183995.1. Lineage (GTDB taxonomy): Bacteria > Acidobacteriota > Vicinamibacteria > Vicinamibacterales > CAVVIG01 > CAVVIG01. Next base: position 12,986 of record JBFXAT010000042.1, on the reverse strand, counting down.
GGTGAAGTGCTCGCCGCCGCCACCGTCGCGACCGCGGTCGTCGCCATCGTCGTGCTGGTGGCGCAGCGCCGGATTGTCGCCGGGCTCACCGCCGGCGCCGTGAAAGGGTGAGATGGCATCGATCACACTGGACGGCGTGAGCCGTGTCTTTCCCGGCGGACACGTGGCCGTCCGCGATCTCTCGCTGCAGATTCGCGACGGCGAGCTGCTCGTGCTCGTTGGACCCTCTGGAAGCGGCAAGAGTACCGTGCTGCGCCTGATCGCCGGGCTGGACGATGCGACGTCCGGGCGGGTCCTCATCGGCGACGAGGACGTGACCGCCGTGCCGCCGCAGGCGCGCGATCTGGCAATGGTGTTCCAGAGCTACGCGTTGTATCCCCACATGACCGTGCGCCAGAACCTCGAGTTCGGCCTGCGCATGAGGCGCACGTCGCCGGCGACTGCGGACGAGCGGGTGCGCCGGACCGCCGAGATGCTCGGGATCGCGCCGCTGCTCGATCGAAGGCCGTCGCAGCTTTCGGGCGGGCAGCGACAGCGTGTCGCCGTCGGCCGCGCGCTCGCACGCGAGGCGCGCGCATATCTCCTCGACGAGCCGCTGTCGAACCTGGATCCGCTATTGCGGGTCGAGACCCGCACCGAGCTCGGACAGCTCCACCGCCGGCTCGGATCGACCATGGTGTACGTGACGCACGACCAGGAAGAGGCGATGACGCTCGGTACGCGCATCGCGGTGATGCGAGAGGGACGGCTGGAGCAGGTGGGTGCGCCGCTCGATCTGTATCGGCGGCCGGCCAACCGGTTCGTGGCGCAGTTCATCGGTACGCCGGCGATGAACGTGTGGCGAAGCGCCGTTGTCTGGGAGCGCGGACTGTGTCGTGTGATCTCGCCGCGTGTGCGTACCGAGATCCACGTGCAGGACGCTGGATCCGCGGACCATGGTGGCGGTGACGTAGGCGAGACGCGCGGTGACAGGGACCAGGGCGGGGACGTGGACCGGAGTTCCGGCGACGTGGGCGGAGGGCGCGGAGATCGGGATCGGAGTCGTGGAGATCGGGACGGGCGTGGCTCGGTGGACGTGGGCGTCCGGCCGCACGACATCGAGCTGTGCGCGGACGAGGACGACTGCGATGGCAGCGGACGCGTCGAGATCGTCGAGCCGCTGGGCCCGGCGACGGTGCTGCACGTGCGCACGCTGGACGCGCGGGATCTGGACGTCCGCGAGCTCGATCTACTCCGGCTCGTCGTCCCACCAGACACGCCCGCTGCGGCAGGGGATCGCATCCGCTATCGCATCCGGAGGAGCGGCCTGCACCTGTTCGACGCGGCGACCGGCCGGCGGTGGTGAGTGGTGAGTGGTGAGTGGTGAGTGGTGAGTGGTGAGTGGTGAGTGGTGAGTCCTGAGTCCTGAGCTAGCACTCAGAACTCACAACTCCGCACCCAGAACTCAACACTCCCCACTCATGACTCCCCACTCCGCACTCAGTGCTGGTTCGACGTCGTGGTGCCGCGCCACTTCGCGAGCAGGGCGTCGCGATCGAGCTTCGCACCCCTGAGATACACCGCGTTGATCTTCCGCAGGTTGGCGATGTCGTCGAGCGGGTTGCCGTCGAGCACGAGCAGGTCCGCCGCCTTGCCGGTCGCGAGCGTGCCGACGTTGGTCAGTCCGAGCAGCTCTGCCGGTCGCGACGTGGCGCCGATGATCGCCTCGGATCGCGACAGGCCGAGGTTCACCCAGCGTGCGACCTCGTGGTGGTCGCCCGCGCCGTAGGGGTTGGTCGGCCGCACGCCGGTATCTGCGCCGAGCACGACCCGCGCGCCGGCGGAGATGAACGCCATGAAGTTCTCCTTCAGGCGTGCTTCACGCGTGGCGGCATTCGGGTTTGGCGCGCACGCCGTGGCCTTGATCTCCGCGACGAGCGCCGCCGGCAGCGTCTGGATGACGAACTGATCGTCCTGGCAGACGTCGCTGCGGTCCGGCAGTGAGAGCACCGTCGCCCAGTACGGCTTCTTCTCGCGGACGAGGGCCGTCAGCTCTTCGTCGACTGGTGCGTTCTGGACCATGTGGACGAGGACGTCGGCCCCGGCGCGCAGCGCGTCTTTCTGGTCGCGGATGGACGTTGCGTGCGCGTGGACCTTGATGCCGTGCTTGTGCGCCTCGTCGATGACCGCCTCGTACACCTGCCACGGCATCGCGGGGTAGTCGCCGTTGCGATCGCCGAGCCACACCTTGACGTGTCCGATCTTCTTCGCCGCCACGTCCATGACGGCCGCCCGGGCCTCAGGCGCCCGAATCACCTCGTAGTTGGCGTGCAGCGGACGTGTGCCCTCGATGAGGATGTGATCCGGACCGCCGTTGGGCGGGACGATGCCGGCATTGAACGTGTAGTGGGCCGCCGGCGGGAAGTTGCGCGCTTCCTGATCGAGCTGGAACTGCTGGGAGAGCGGAATCGGCGCCGACCCGGCATCGTTCGCCGTGCCGACGCCGTAGAAGGCCTCGCGCTGGAGATGATCGAGCAGATTCTCCGGCGTGAAGTTCTCGGGGTGCGCCTCGCCCGCTGCCTTGGTGAACCTCTCGTACCCGAAGTGCACGTGGGCGTTGACGAGTGCGGGCATGACGGTCTTGCCCGTGAGGTCCACGCGCGTTGCGCCCGACGGGGTCCTCACCGACCCCTTCGCGCCGATCGCGGTGATCCGGCCGCCTTCGACCACGATCGTGCCGCTTTCGATCGGTGGAGTCGTGTCGCCGATGATCAGCCGGGCGCCGTCATAGACGACCGGGCCGGCCGCCGGCCGTGTCTGCGAGAAGACGACGGCTGATGCCGTGGAGACGACCGCGATGAGCGGGAACACCAAATGCCACCGACGCATAGTCCTTCCTTTCGAGCGCAGCGAGTGACCGTCCACCCGTAGGTCTTACTTCGGGCGCGTGGCCGTGAACAAGCGGAATCCCTGCGACAGCCGTTTGTTGACGTCTCCTTGATACGAGCCGCAGAGCTTCTTCATGTCGACGCACGCTTTGGCGACCTTGTCCACCAGCGCCTCCACCTCCGGGTGGAGCTGGTTGGCGCCCGGCGTGCCGACACCGATCGACATGCTGAGGTCGCCCTGGCCGACCAGAATGGCGCCGAGGCCGGGGGTGGCGAGAATCTCGCGGATGTTCTCGATCGCCGTCGGCGATTCGATCATCGCGATGGCGATCAGCTCGCCGTCGGGGTTGAGCGGCCAGAGGTCGGCCTTCGCGGCGTACTCGTCCTGCGTCAGCCCCCAGTAGCGGACCGCGCCCGAGGGCGACCAGCCGCGGAAGCCCACCGGGATGCGCAGCTCGGGCTTCGTCATGCGCTGCGGCGGGTACCGCATCGAACGCACGAGCTTCAGCGCCTGCTCCGCGTTCTCGACGCCGGGGACGATGATGCCCATGACGCCGATGTCGAGCAGCTGCTTGACGAAGTGCTTGTAGTCCTGGTCGGACTCGTACGGGATGCGCACGACCGGCGCGCGGACGGGGAACTTGGCGCCTTCCGGCTTGAGCGCCGCCAGGCCCTGCTCGAGATCGTCCATCATGAACGGGTTGTGCTCGAGGTCGGGCATGAGCTGCCACGCCTCTCCGTTGAACGACGGCTCACCCTTCGCGAATCGCTCGAAGATGCCGTTCATCCGCACCTTCGCGCCGCCGGCGCTCTGCGCGGACATCTGCATGGGCGCCAGCACCGCCGCGGACCCAGCGAATGCGGCCGCCCAGAGGACAGCCTTCAAGCGAACCCGGGAACCGTTGACCCTGTTGCTCATCGTGACCTCTCCAATTGGCAGGGAAGTGACCGTGGACACACGCCGGCGTGCGGGTGAGAACGACGGTGAATCCGTTGAATGCCGGTCAATTATGGCGTCCGATCGAGGTCTGTCAAGGGCGATTCGGCATCGGCCTCGCCCGCAGGCATTCCGCCGCGGGCAGTTCAGTACAATCGCCTGAGATGCCGCTCATCCCCTCGGAACAGCTCGCGCCGGCGAGCGGCGATGCTCCTATCGTCGGCACCCCGCCGCGGCGCGGGATATGGCCCATCGCACGCGGCACCGACGATCCACTGGCGTTTCTCGCGGCTCTCTCCGGGTCGAGCGACGACATCGTCTCCTTCGACATCGGCCGGCGACCGGCATTTCTGCTGAACGATCCGGCGCTCGTCGACGACGTCCTGGTTCGACGTACCGCGATCTTTCCGAAAGGCCGCGGTTATCAGCATGCCGCCCGGCTGCTCGGATCGGGTCTGCTGACCGCGTCGGGTGCCCTGCACCGCGATCGCCGCCGCGTCGCGCAAGGCGCGTTTCATCGCCAGCGTGTCGCCTCGCTCGCCCCGGCCATCGTTCGGCATGCGGAGCAGCGATCCTCGCGGTGGAACGCGGGTGAGCCGTTCGACGCCGCGCGTGAGATGCGCGCGTTGACACTGGCGATAGCGGGCGAGACGCTGTTCGGCGCCGACCTCGAGCGCTGGTCGGACACCGTTCACGAAGCGGTGTCGCTGGCACTCTCGCCGCTCGACGGGTTGCTGGCGATCGTGGCGCCGCCGGCGCGCGCGCGCAGGGCCAGACGGCAGCTCGCGGCGGTGGTCGACGCCGTGGTCGACGCGCGCACGCGCGACGGCAATCGCGACGGCGGCCGTGACGGCCGGCGCGGCGATGGCGCCGCCGGCGATCTGTTGGCGATGCTGCTCGAGGCGCGCGATGCGGCGGTGCTCGCCGGATCCGACGCGGCGATCAGCCAGGCGCAGCTCCACGATGACGTGCTGACGTTCCTGCTTGCGAGCCATGACACGCTCTCGCACGCGCTCACCTGGACGTGGCTGCTGTTGTCCGAGCACGCGGACGTGGACCGGCGTCTTGCCGCGGAGATCACCGACGTCGCTGGAACACGGGCGGTTCAGGCCGACGATGTGCCGCGCCTGGTGTACACGCGTGCCGTGGTGGCCGAGGCGCTCAGGCTGTATCCGCCGGCGTGGGTCATCGTTCGCCGTGCGGCGGAGGCCTGCCAAGTGGGGTCGATGGATATCCCCGCCGGAAGCGTGTTGGTCGCGAGCCCTTTCGCGATGCACCGGCGCGAGCGGTTCTTCGAGCGTCCGCTGGAGTTCCTGCCGGAGCGCTGGCTCGTCGAGAGCGATCGGCCCAAGCTGGCCTACGTCCCGTTCGGCGCCGGCCCGCGCGCCTGCATCGGCGAAAGCTTCGCCTGGTTCGAGGCGACGATCGTCCTCGCGACGCTGGCGCGGTCGTGGCGTCTCGAGCGCACCTCCCACGCGCCGGTCGAGACCAGCGCGCGCATCACGCTGCGGCCGAAGGACGAGCCGCCCATGATCCCGGTCGCGCGCGAATTCTCGCCGGTGTGAGCGCGAGCGAGGCCCGCCAAAATCCTCAAGCCCCCAAATCCCCAAATCCCCAAATCGTCCAATCGTCCAATCCCAAATTCCCCCCGATATACTCCTCGCGTGCAGATCCTCGTTCACTTCGACAACCAGATACCCGTTCTCGCGCTGAGCGGCCGGTTCGACGCTGACGGCGCGCACGCGTTCGACGAGAAGGCGGCGGCGGCGAAGACGTCGGCGCCGTGGTGGGTGCTCGACATGAGCGAGGTGAGCTATCTGTCGAGCATCGGGCTGCGTTCGCTCGTGATGCTCGAGAAGACGCTCAGGGGCCGGAGTGGCGGGCTCATGCTCGCCGGCACGCCTCCGCTGGTCGCGCAGGTGCTCCGCGTCTCGAAGCTGGACGGATGGATACGCGCCGCTGCGACAGTGGAGGAAGCGCTCGCCGCGGCCCGTGCCGCGACGATCGCCGGCCCTGCGGTCGAACATCGCGTCGGCACGATGCACGTCCGCACGCGCAGGCTGGCTGGCGACGCGAGCGCGATCGAGTGGTGGGATGCCGCTGCGGCTGCCCGGACGGCGGGAACCGGCCTGATCGGTACGACGCTCGCGGAGATCGGCTTCGCGGTCGGGCGCGGAGGTTTCGGCGCCACGGTCGAGGATGCACGGACCGCGCTCGGCGCCTTCGTGAGCACGCCGCTCTTCGCGGGGGTGTTGCCCGACGGCTCGCAGCGCCTCTCGGACTTCGTGGCCGGCGGCCCGGCTGACGATGTGCCCGTGCATGTGGCGGCGGCGCTCGGCGTGTCCGGTGCCCCGTCGCTCGTCGCCGACGTGACGGCCGCGGCGCCGTTCGAGATCGCGGCGCTGGTCGACGGTCTCTTCGAGTCGGTTGCCGCGGTGCGCGAGCGTATGCCGGCGGTTCTGTGCTTCGTGGTTGCCGGAGATGACGCGTCACGCGTGGGAGGGGTACTGGCGGCTGCCGTCGCCTTCGATCCGCAGCAGCTGTCCGGTGCCTTTGCCGCCAGCGGAGAGGCGGGTGCGGATGCCGCGTTGCGACTTGCGGCGTGGCCTGGTCAGATGCGGCTTCCGTCGGGGCGGGCGGTCGTCGGCGGCGGCGTCGCGCTGGCGCCGGCCGATCGGTCCAGCGTGGCGGCTGGCGGTCCGATGGTCGACGTGGTTGCCGCGAGCGCAACGGTCAATGCCGATCTGCTCGATGTCGTCCGATCGCGCGGACACCTCGACGCGCTTCGCGACGTCGTGGCGCTCGATGCGGCTGGTGCGCTGGCCTCCGCGACGGTGTGGATCTTCGAGCCTCGCACCGTCAGGAACGGCGCCGAGAAGCAGCTGCAGGTCACTGTCGACGGCGGCGTCGAGTGGCGCGCGGAGTGGGACGCGATCGTGCGCCGGCTGTACGCGGACTGCCGGTCGGTCGCGCTCTCGCCGCTCCATGGCGGCTACATGTCGAAGACCTTCCGCGTCGTCGGGTACGACGCCGAGGGGCGCCGCACGCTGCCGACGGTGCTCAAGATTGGATCGACCGAACTGACCGCGCGCGAGGAGCGCGCGAACCGCGAGTACGTGGCGCGCTTCATCCTGAACAACGGCACCACAGTCCTGGGTGGCGCGCAGGAAGGTGCCTGGGCAGGTCTTCGCTACAACTTCCTTGGCGTCAACGGTCCGGACAGCAGGCTGGTCTGGCTGCGGGAACACTACCTGACGCGTCCGCCCGCGGACGTGCTGCATCTGTATCGGACGCTGTTCACGCAGGTGCTGAAGCCGTGGTATGGGCAGCCGAAGTGGGAGCAGGTCTCGTTGTACCGCGACCACACGCCGCTGCGGCTGTTCCCGAACCTGGTGGAGATCGGCGAAGAGGTGCTCGGCGTGTCCGCCGACGAGCCGGTGTTCCATTGCGAGGAGCTTGGCGTCGAGCTGCCGAACCCCTACTGGTTCCTGAAGCACGAATATCCCGCGCGGGCTTCCCAGTCGCGCCTGTGGTACACGACGGTCTGCCACGGCGACCTGAACATGCAGAACGTGCTCGTCGACGAGCGCGAGAACATCTACGTCATCGATTTTTCGGAGACGCGTTCGCGAAACGCCGTCTCCGACTTCGCGCGCATCGAACCGATCCTGAAGTTCGAGCTCATTCCGATCGAAACTGACGATGAGCTGCGCGGCCTCATCGAATACGAAGCAGGATTGACGAGCGTCCGCGCGTTGAGCGAGGCTCCGCCCTTCAACTACCCGGGTGGCAGCGCTGCTCCGGGGACCCATGCTGATTCGGACGGCAGCGCGGCTTCAGGCGCTGCCCTCGAGGGCACGACAGCCGTCGGGAAGGCTCATGCCCTCATCACGCTGCTTCGCCAGTGCGCCGATACGGTGACGCTGTTCGAGGAGGACATGGTCCCGTATTGGCTCGCGCTGCTCGAGTGGACCTATTCGCCGGTGTGTTACGTGCAGCTCACGCCGCGGCAGAAGCGATATGCGGCATGCAGCGCCGCGCTCATCTGCCGGGCCATCCTGGAGCAGGAAGCTCGGCACGCGGCGCGCTAGAGCAGCGCGGCGGTCTGACGGGCTGCCAACTGCGGCCGCAGCGCGGTGTCCGCGATGTTGCTGATCACGCGTGTGTGATTGTGATCGGCCGTGCCCGCCTTCGCCCACACCGCCCCGGGCAGCGTCGTCACGTAGGCCGAGTAGGTGTGATGGCCGTTGCCAGGCCGCTCGCCAATCAGGTGAATGATCGTGCCGCGGTCGGCGGGCGGCAGGCCCGAGAAGAGCAGTTCGCCGATACGGTAGCCCGCTCTCACACGGCCGTGCGTCACGACGATGCGTTTGGGCGAGAGGCGGCGGCCGGTCTGGCGAAGCCTCCTCGCGATCTCCGCGAGATAGGGCTCGAGGTGTCCGGGGTCCGTGATGGCATACGCGTCGAGGCCGTCCGAGATCACGATGTAGACGTCCGCATTGGCGGATCCGTCCGTCGCCTTCGCGCCGCGTGGGCCGACGGCGTCTGTCCGCCGCCTGACGGCAAGCTCCCGGATCGTGTCCAGCGATCCATCGTCGAGCCCTTCGCCCGTGGGTGGGTGGAGGATGTAGTCGTCGCGGTCGGCGCTGCGGGTGCGGACCGTCACGGCCGGCGCGACGGATGCGGTGAACGCCGGAGGCCATTCCGCCCGCAGGCACGCGCGGGCGTCGTCGTAGAGGCGACGTACCTCGCGGTCGAGTGACGGCGCGAGACTCCAGACGCGATCGCCGTGTCCCTCGGCGATGAAGACGCCGCGCGAGCGGACCTGAGCGATACGTCGTTGCGCCTCGGCGAGGATGTCCCGATCCGTGCGAGCGTCGCCCTTCGCGCGGCGGTACTGCAGGTAGACCCACGACGGATCGCCGAAGTGTTCCGTCGGCGTGCCGGCCGCGTCGACCACCCCGAGCCGGACGAAGAACGCTTGCATGCGATCGTCCACCTTGTAGCCGAAGCGCTCGCGGATGCGGACGTGATCCTGATAGGCCGTCGTGAGGTACGACAGCATCGGATCGTTCTTGGTCGGCAGCGCCATCAGGTAGGCGGGGTTCGCGGGCATGACCTGATCGATGCACCAGTCGAGGTCGTCGAGCGTGACCTGCATGTGCAGCGTCGAGCAGATGTCGAGGCCGATCGTCAGGCCATGGAGCTTGCCCATGACCGTGTCCTCGAGGCAGACGCGCACCAGCTGATCGCGGGTGCGGAAGACTTCCGGGCCGATGAAGCCGGCGACGTCGTTCACGTGGACCCAGGGGTCACCCGGCAGGCCGGCTGCCTCGCGGGCGCGTGCCACCTCCTTCGCGAGCGCGCGTGCGAAGCCGTATTTTCGCGCCTCGTGCAGGACCATGTCGAAGCCCTTGCCCTGTCCGTTGGTCGCGTCCGCGCCCTGTCCCGTTTCGAAATAGAAGCCGAATCGTCCCGTGCGCGACGCCGCATGACGCTTCATCTTGGCGACGTCGATGTCGAACACCGCATTGGCGTCGGCGACGCCTGCGAGGCTCTGGAACCAGAGGGCCGTCGATCCTGGGGCGCGCTGCTCCGCGGCCGCCTGCACGTCGACGTGCGCCAGCACGCAGTGCGGCAGCGTGGAGTCCAGGCCGAAGGTGCGGAGCAGATCGCCGAGCGCGCGCTCGACCGCCGCGACCTGTGCGACATCGCTCGACACTGGATTGGTGCCGAGCACGACGTCGCCGACCGCGTAGGCCCATCCGTCGAGCACCTGCATGACGATGTCGTCGATGTTGTCGGTGGGGGAGTTGGGCTGGATGCGGGCGCCGAGATAGCCGCGGGCGCCGATGTTGGAGCCGGGCAGCGGATTGAAGATGCGCTGCGAGATCGCGACGAGCTCGTCGTTCGACAGCAGCTTCACCACGCATCCGATCACGTCGCTCGTGAGCCCCGGCATCACCTGCTTGATCGCGGGTTCGTCCGAGGCGAGCAGGAACGCCGTGAGCTCCTGCATCGTCCACGGATCGAGGCGGCGGCGGGTGTCCGCGTCGGCGACGTCGTCCGCGAAGGCGACGACGTCGTCGTCGAAGATCGGGTGGGCGAGAAGCGCAGCGAGCGTCGTGTGGGCGAGCAGTCGGCGCGCGTTGTCGCGCGACGCATCGTCTGCCGCGGCGAGGCCTTGCGCCGCGTCGCCTTCCTTGAACGGGTTCGCGGCGCCGAGGAGCTGCCGGTAGCGTGTGCGGTCGAAGCCGCCGTGGGTGCGGTCGAGCCAGGAGAAGAGGTCCTCGCCGTCGCGGACGTCGCGAACGACCACGGTTCCGCGTGTCGAGGCCATGCCGGTGGTGTCGTGTGCGGTGCCGTCCTCCGTCGCGCGGAAGGAGTCGTCGTTGCCGCCGCTGGCGGCACCGGGGCGGGCTGCGTGCGCTGCGGAGGTGGAGCTGCGGCGCAGGGCGGCCGCGCCCCCGACACCGAGTGCGCCGGCGCCAACGATGAAGGTGCGTCGCGTCATGGGCATCTTCGGGTTGTCGAAGAGATTATCGACCCGAGATGTATCGGCCGTGAATCGGTGGAGGCGCCGCGCGAGTGAGCGTGTGCCGTCGGCGCAGGGCGGGCTACTGCGAGGGGGCCAAGGGGACGGAGGCTGGGGCGATGGCTGGTGGACGGAGGGTCTGCGGCGGGGCGGACAGGATCGCGGCGGGGCCGACGGGATCGTGGGGTGCTTGGGGGATGAAGCGATGGCGTCAGCTTGCTATACTAGGAAGTTCCTGAGCGGCCTGCCTACCAGACGGAGAGGTACCGAAGTGGTCGTAACGGGGGCGCCTCGAAAGCGTCTTGTCGGGTAACCGGCACGTGGGTTCGAATCCCACCCTCTCCGCCATCAAAATCAGCCAAATCCCCTAGGAAAGACGCGCAGCAGCCGTAAGTTTCGGCGCGCTGTACTCGTTCTGTACCTAGAGGGCCGATTTCGGCCCCGGAGGGAGCATGCTGAACCTCTACCGCCGGCACCAACCGCCGTGCCCGTACTCCACCCGTCGCTACCGCAACTGCAAGTGTCCCATCTGGGTGCAGGGTTCCCTCCGGGGGGAGTACATCCGGCGCGCCCTCGATCTCCGCTCGTGGTCTGCGGCGACTGACCTCGTTCGCGACTGGGAAGCCGCCGGCGAAATCGGCGTGGTCAAGAAGCCGGACATTCCCCCGATCGCTGAAGCCGTCGACCGGTTCTTCGACGACCTGGCAGCCCAGAAGCTCAGCCAGGAAACGATCCGCAAGTACGAGAACCTTCTCCGGAAGCGCCTGCTGCCGTGGTGCGAGGGCAAGGGATTCCGCTACCTCAAGCAGCTCACAGTCGAGGAGGTACGCCAGTTCCGAGCATCGTGGGCGGACGGCGCGCTCTACGCCTCGAAGAATCTGGAGCGCCTGCGGGCCTTCTTCCGGTTCTGCATGAACGGCGACTGGATCGCGAAGAACCCGGCGCGTGCGGTCAAGGGGCCGAAGGTAGCGCACCGGCCGACGCTCCCGTTCTCCGACGACGAGATGGCACGGATCATCGGGGCGTGCGACCGCTATCCGGGCAATCAGGCCCGCCTCAAGGCATTCGTGCTGACGATGCGGTACTCAGGGTTGCGGATCGGCGACACGATCGCGCTGGACAACAGCCGCCTGTCGGGCAACAAGCTGCTGCTGTACACCGCGAAGACCGGAACGCCCGTCTACGTGCCACTCCCGCCGGTTGTGATGACCGCGCTGGGGCTGCTCGAGGTGCACGCCAGTGGCCGATTCTTCTCGACTGGCGACGCGAAGCCGCAGACGGCCCGTGCGAACTGGTCACGCTACTTGGACTCGCTCTTTGAGCTCGCGAACGTGCGAGGGGCGCACTCACACCGCTTTCGCGACACGTTCGCGGTGTCGCTGCTACTCAAAGGCGTTTCATTGGAGAGCATCTCCAAGCTCCTTGGGCACAGCTCGATCAAGGTCACCGAGCGGCACTATGCGCCCTGGGTGAAGGCGCGCCAAACGATCCTGGAAGCCGAGGTTCGGCGCACGTGGGACGGCTCGGAGACACCACCCGGCGCGCACGCAGTTCAACGTCAGGCCGCTGCATCAGCATCGACCCATCGCCCGAATGGCGCGCGAGGCGCGCGGAGGCAGATTCCGTCAGCGACGGAGTCCGTCATTGACGTATAATGCTTACGTTCGTCGAGACCAAGCTCTTCACCCGGCTGATCGCGGAGTACCTAGCCGACGACGAGTACATCGCACTCCAGCAGGCCCTCCTGGTCAATCCGGAGGCCGGCGACCTGATTCGTGGATCTGGCGGCGTGCGAAAGCTGCGATGGCAGGTGGCCGGTCGCGGCAAACGTGGGGGGATCCGCGTGATCTACTACTTGCGGTCACAGCAAGGTCAGATCTGGTTGCTGACCGTGTATGCGAAGAACGTGGCCGACACGATCCCCGCGCATGTTCTCAAGAAGATCAAGGAGGAGATCGATGGCTAAGCGTGCACGCAACATCGGCCTGGAAGTGCTCGACGGGATCCGTCAGCTCAAGCGAGGCGCGCACGGCCGTATCGTCAATGTGCCATCGGTCGCCAGTGTGCGGGAGAAAACGGGACTCTCGCAGTCTCGTTTCGCGGAACTCCTGGGCGTGTCCGTGCGCACGCTCCAGGAATGGGAACAGGGCCGCCGGGCGCCCTCCGGTGCCGCGCGCACGTTGTTGATGATCGCCGAGAGGAACCCACGGGCTCTGCTTGAGGTCGCCTAACGTAGAGGCTGCACGCACGACGGCGCGTCGTCCCTGGAAGTGTGCGCCTTCAGTTAGGAAACGCCGATTGCCTGCAGGGTCGCTCTTGAGGTTGCATCGATCCCGCTGGCCTGTGCTACGTTGAACCACCCTCCCAACTCCTGCGATTCATGGAGGCTCCATGGGTGCGTTCCGGGCGGCGGTGTTCTTCGTCCTGATCGGCAGCGCGGGTCAGTCCGGCCCCGACCCTGGAGTTCTGCTCAAAGAAGCTGATCGGCTGGCGTGGCTGCGCGCCTGGTCGGCGGCCGAGCCGCACTTCCTCCAAGCCCAGAAGCTCTTCGCTGCCCGCGGAAATGAGCGCGACGCGCTCTACGCCGAGGTCAGCGCGTTCCGAGGCGCCCTGCCGCGGATGTCGGTGCCGGCGGCATCGGCGCGAC
>JBFXAT010000041.1:33981-39188 GCA_050183995.1 Vicinamibacterales bacterium | reverse complement strand
GGGCCGCTGACGATTCCCGATACCGGGGGCTGGCAGTCGTGGCGGGTTCTCTCGACGTCCGTCACGCTGCCGGCCGGTCCGCACCTCGCGAAGCTCCTCATGGATCGTCCCGGAGCGATCGCCGTCGGCAACGTCGACTGGTTCTCGATCGCCGAGGAGAACCACACGTCGACGGCACCGGGCCGCCTGCTCGCGGTGCAATTCGACGAGGGAGGAGAAGGCGTCGCGTACCACGATGATTCACCGGGCAACTCGGGCGGAGCGCTCCGGTCGTCCGATGTCGACATCGAGGGCTGCGCAGAAGGCGGACACAACGTTGGGTGGATTGCAGCCGGAGAGTGGCTGCGCTATTCGGTCACGGTTTCCTCGACTGGTCCATATGCGATGCAGTTCCGAGTCGCGTCGCCGTTCACCGGAGGTGTGCTGCACGTCGAATCGGGCGGGGCGGACCTGACAGGCCCCGTCACGGTGCCCTACACTGGAGGGTGGCAGGCCTGGACGACGGTCAGCGTTCCCGTGAACCTGGTGGCTGGACAGCAGGCCTTCCGTGTCGTGTTCGACACCCGCGGATTCAACCTGCGCCACGTCGACATCGTTGCCCGTTGACGATTGCGCGCGATGGGAGTGCGGCGATGGGCGCGCGGACGTGGCTGCGAGGGCGGTGGATCTCGAGGACCGAAGCGGCGATGGTCCGGGAATGGGCATCGTCGAGGCGCTGCAGCATGTGTGGCGCGGCACTGCTCGATTCCGAGCACGCTCTCCACCACTTCGCGCTGCGAGGAGCCGACCACGTGAGCCGCGAGTGGACGCACTTCGAGCCGGAACAGCTGATCATCGAGCTCGTCTGCAGTCACCCGCTTTGCTGGGACTGTCACGTGGCGGAGACCTTTCGCCGCGCACACCCGGAGCTCGTCACCGACCGCAACTTCAGCGCGGGACCATAGCCGAGGCGCCGGCGGAAGCCGTCGAGTGGCCTCCGCCGGGCTCGGGTGCGTCGGTGCGGCTCAGCCACACCCCGGGTGGCGGCACTCGCAGCGAAGCTCGATCTTCTGCCCCGCCTTCTGGCAGTGCTCGCTGCAGTACTTTCCGTATGGGCCGCCCTTGTCCACGAGACAACTGCACGCCGGATGCGCACACTTTGAAGCTTCAGCCATCGGTCACCTCCGTCCGTGAGTGATTACGAGCGTCGGTCGGTCGCCGCGTCGAGAGGCAGTGCGTCGCCGCGCTGATGTCGCCGTCAGTGCGTCATCGCGTAGATGATCGTGTTGATGCCGAAGGCGTACCCCGGTACCGAAAACTTCTGGAAGTAGAGCGGATTGGCCGCTTCCCGTTCGTACGAGTCTCCAAAGTCAGTGTTGAACGTCATGAGCACCATGACGCGTCCGTGTGAATCGAGGATGGCGCGAAAGTGGGGAGTGGCGGTTTCCGCCCCACGCTCGGACGTCCGGTTCGCGCCGTCCCAGTAGCCGATTCCCGGAATCTGAGGCACCTCGCGTGCGTTGAGCATCTGCTGGAACAGCAAGTGGCCGCGGTCGAGCTCAACGATGGGGTAGTTGGCGGAGGGGAGCGCACGGCGCAGCATGCTCTCCCAGTAGTCCCACGCATACTCTCCCCAGAAGTCGTCCGCCCAGAGGAAGCCGCCTTTGAGCAGGTACTCACGCAGTAGCCTGGCCTCTTCGTCGTCGAAGTATGCCCCGCCCGGCTCGGTCATCATGACGAACGGACAGTGGAAGATCTCGGGGCCGCTCAGACGGACCAACAGCGTCTTCGGCATGTCGGGCCCTTCCATGCTGACCGGGACGCGGGACAGCTCTGAGAGGCGAATCGAGAGATTGATGTCCGCGCGCGGCCAGTCCACGTTCCAGCCGGCCCCGTCGCCGGCTCCCTGTCTGAACACCAGCCGGCAGAACTGGAACCCGCCGTCGAAGTCATCCATCGTGGCGTACCGGGCGGGCCGGCCGTCGTAGTAGCCCGGTCGGCCTCGATACTGCGCGAGGGCCGCCGACGCCCCGAGCGCGACCAGGATCGCTGTGGCCAGGACAGCGCGGGCCTTCATGCGGACAGTCTAGGGCAGATCAGGTACGCTTCGATCGCGACGGCGAGGCGCGTCGCGTCCAAGCGGGACGGTGTCGCGTCCAAGCCGGACCGTAGCGGTTGGACCGTGTGCCGGCGCCCATGCGTCGGTCCGCCCAGGGACTCCGCGAAGGAGGCTAGTCCGAATGAAGGCCATTCTCGTCGAACAGACCGGCGGTCCCGAGCAGTTGACGGTTCGGGACGTGCCCATCCCGAAGCCAGGACCGTCAGAGGTGCTGGTCAAGGTGGCGGTCAGCGGCGTCAACTTCATCGACGTCTACTATCGCAACGGCGTCTACAAGGCCCCGGCCCCTGTGGCGCTCGGGTCCGAAGCCGCCGGCTTGGTCGAGGCGCTCGGGTCGGAGGTCACCGGCTTCGCTCCCGCGGACCGTGTGGCGTACGCGATGACGCGCGGGTCGTACGCCGAGTACGCGATTGTGCCGGCCTCCCAGCTGGTCAAGGTGCCGGACGAGGTACCGCTGGAAGAAGCGGCCGCCGCGCTGCTGCAGGGCATGACGGCGCACTACCTGACGCGCTCGGTGTACCCGCTGAAGCGGGGGGATCGATGTCTCGTCCACGCCGCCGCCGGCGGGACCGGTGCACTCATCGTGCAGATGGCCAAGCAACAGGGCGCTACCGTCTTCGCGACCGTCTCGACGTCCGAGAAGGCGGCTATCGCCCGCGAGGCGGGTGCAGACGAGGTGATCCTGTACGGTGACCAGGACTGGGTCGCGGAAGTCCGGCGCATGACGAGCGGCGAGGGGGTCGACGTGGTCTACGACGGTGTGGGACGCAGCACCTTCGAGCGGGGCCTCGACTGCATTCGGCGGCGCGGAACGATGGCGCTCTTCGGCGCGGCGAGCGGACCTGTGCCGCCGTTCGATCCCATCCTGTTGAACACGAAGGGCTCGCTCTTCCTGACGAGACCGACGCTCGCGCACTACATCGCCACGCGCGACGAGCTCGAGTGGCGTGCGGGTGATCTGTTCGGGATGATCGGCGCCGGGCGGCTGAGGATTCGGATCGACGAGACGTTCCCGCTTGTCAGGGCGGCCGACGCGCACCGCGCGCTGGAAGGGCGGAAGACGATCGGCAAGCTGCTGCTGGTGCCCTGAATGAATCAGGGCCAGGCCGTGACGAACGGCCTGGCCCTGACTGGCTGCGTCGAAACTGTTCGGGCGAGTGCTACTGCTGGCCGGTGACGCGCGCCCCGCCTGCCGGCTTGACGTCCACCTTCACCATTGCCGTCGTCCAGCAGCAGCCGGCTGCGCCGCCGCCCGGTCCGGACATGTCGTTCGCGGTGACGTGCACGATGTAGTCGCCTGGCTCACTGAAGGTGAGCGTCGTCGACGCCTTGCCTTCGTACAGCTCCTCGAGCTTGCCGCCCTTCGTGGTCGCGATCTTCTCGTGACCCTTCCCGACGGTGACCTGGCCGGGCCCGCGGTACTTGTTCACCACGAGCTCGACCAGCGTTGGCGTCTTCAGGAGCGGCGCGTTCGTGCCGCTCGTGTAGAGCGCATCGTCTGCCACCCACATGTCGAGCGTGAGGGGCTGGTTGACGATGGCCGTTCGCTTCAGAGCCGTCGCCGTGTTCGCGACGGGACTCTGGGTCCACGGATCCTTCTCGGCGAACTTCAGCATGGCCGGCTTGTTGTAGCGGCCGCCCGGGCTCTCTTCAGATGCCTGGGTCGGCGTGATGTTGTAGTCGGGGCTCATATGGAACGGCACGCGTTGCGTGATGCCGTTCGCCGTGAGGACCCACCAGAGCCGCTCGGTCGGCGCCGTGTTCTTCGGCACCGTGATGGTGAACATGCCGAAGTTCCGGTTCGGCAGGAAATGCGTCGGCTGGCCGCGATCCGGTTCGCCAGGCTCGAAGTGATTGTTCGGCCCGATAGGCACGTCCACCGGCGCTTCCCAGTTCCGGCTGTAGTAGCCGATCAGGAACGTGTGCGTGCCGTCGGCGTTGTCGTACCAGCCGTCGTAGGCCGGCGTAACGCTCGCCCCGAAGGCCAACTTGGGGTAGCTGGGCAGCAGCGGGCCTGGACCCTGTGCCGAGACGATTGCGCTGCCCGCCGCGACCGCGAAGGCGCAAGCAAGGCGGCAAACCATGCGTGGTTGCATCGTTGGACTCTCTCTTCCAAAAGTCGAGAACGTCTCGACGTTCTACTGCTGCTGCGTGGTCGGTTTCTTGTGCTTCTCGAGCCATTCCTGGTATTCGGCGTCGGTGAGGTAGACGACGTTCATCCAGGCGTGGGCCATTTCGTCGACGGTGCGGTCGCCGTAGCCGACCCACTGGTCGGGGTCCGGGTTGCTCTTGTTGGCCTTCGTGTTGTCGTACCACGCGGTCACGTGGATGATCGTGCCCTTCGGGAAGGCCGGCGCCGCGTCGTCTGCGTAGATGTAGTTGGTCATCCAGTTGAAGTTGAAGTCCTTCACGTAGCTGACGACCTCGGTGTGCCCGTCAGGGAAGATCGCCTCGACCAGCATCGCCTTGCCGCGCAGATGGAAGTGCGGCTGGAAGTTGGTGATGATGGTGTTCTCCTTCAGCACGTTGAAGCCTTCGGTGTGCGCGATGGAGTTCGGCGGGATGTCGAGCCCCTCGGTGCCGTTCTTCAACCCGGTGAAGCCCACGAGGTAGCTGCGCTTCTTCGGCTCTTCACCCTTCGGATAGAACCAGATGCCGAGCTGCGAGCCGCTGGTCACCTCTTCGCCGGCGGCGTGAATGTGCTGGTCCCACGCGATCTTCTCGCCGGGGAGCACGAGCTTGCCGGTGCCGTCCATGTAGCGGTCGTAGCCCTTGCCGATCGCCCACTCCATGATCTGCGGGCGGCGGTTCACCAGTTCCTGCGGGTTCGGCGTGTTGGCGGACCCTGGTCCACGGCTGACGATGACGCCGGTGTTGACGGCCTGGACGTTGTCGGCGTTGAGCACCTGGTAGGCGATGGAGTGGTGCAGGATCTTGCGGCCCTCGAGGTTCCCCGGCCGGATCTCGACCATGCGGATCCAACGGGGCTCGGTGATCGGGATGTCGCTCATCGGGCGCCACCACACGTCCTGATGGACGGCCGGCATGGTCTGCATCGGCGCGCTGATCACCAGGTCGGGCGGGCCGTAGCCGTCGCGCTCAGCCTGCC
>JBFXAT010000041.1:0-33971 GCA_050183995.1 Vicinamibacterales bacterium | reverse complement strand
CGGGGCTCGGTGATCGGGATGTCGCTCATCGGGCGCCACCACACGTCCTGATGGACGGCCGGCATGGTCTGCATCGGCGCGCTGATCACCAGGTCGGGCGGGCCGTAGCCGTCGCGCTCAGCCTGCCAGTAGAGCCCCTGGGTGATCGGCTTGGCCTTGAAGTCGGCCGGGTTGCCTTCGAGCGCGCCGCCGTCGACCCAGTCGACGACCGTCTGCACCTGCTCGTCGGTGAGCGACATGTCGTTCTTGAACTTCTGCACGCCGACGCTGCGGTCGATGTGCCACGGCGGCATCTGCCGCGTCTCGACGCGGTTCTTGATCGACCGCGCCCAGGGGCGCGAGTCCTTATAGGTGACGAGCGACATGGGGCCGATCGACCCCGGCTCGTGGCACGACTGGCACTTGGCCTGGAAGATCGGGGCGACATCCTTCGAGAACGTCACCGGCTTGTGCGGCGCCTGCTGCGCCGAGGCGGTGCCCGAGAAAACGACAAAGGCTCCGAGGACGGCGCCTGCTCCCATATGGAGCTTCGAACCAGGCATCATGGGCTCCTTTCGAGGTGGTCTGCGGCCTGAGGCCACGAGCGAGGGCGGGACTCGCCTGGCGCCCGCGCTGCAGGAGCCATGCCGGAGCTGAGCCGTGCGCGACTGCCGCGAATCGTTGGAGTTTTCGAGCGTACAGAGGTCAGAAGTGCCGGCGTTGCGGGCTCGGCGCGCGAAAAATCCCGCTTGGGCCGCGGAAACGTCCGCGCGGTCCCGGCGCGTCGGCACCGGTGGACGCGCGCCCTGGGAGCACGACCACCAGCACGTTGTCTCCGCGTGGGTGGCATCCTCGCTGCCGATGTCTGCCGTCGCAGGCACGAGGATGGCCCGCATGCGCGACGTACGCGACACGAGCCCACGGACCTGGAGGACCGTGGGCTCGTGCGCGTCGGACGTGCGCCGGCAGCTACTGCTGCTGCGTGGTCGGCGTCTTGTGCTTCTCGAGCCACTCCTGATATTCGGCGTCGGTGAGGTAGACGACGTTCATCCAGGCGTGCGCCATCTCGTCGACGGTGCGGTCGCCGTAGCCGACCCACTGATCCGGATCGGGGTTGTTCTTGTTCGCCTTCGTGTTGTCGTAGAAGGCGGTCACGTGGATGATCGTGCCCTTCGGGAACGCCGGCGCCGCGTCGTCCGCGTAGATGTAGTTGGTCATCCAGTTGAAGTTGAAGTCCTTCACGTAGCTGATGACCTCGGTGTGGCCGTCGGGGAAGATCGCCTCGACCTGCATCGCCTTGCCGCGCAGGTGGAAGTGCGGCTGGAAGTTGGTGATGATCGTGTTCTCCTTCAACACCGTGAAGCCTTCCGTGTGCGCGATCGAGTTCGGCGGGATATCCAGACCGGCGGCACCGTTCTTCAGGCCCGTGAAGCCGACCAGGTAGCTGCGCTTCTTGGGTTCCTGGCCCTTCGGGTAGAACCACATCCCGATTTCGGACGCCGTGGTGACCTCCTCACCTGAGGCATGGACGTGCTGATCCCAGGAGATCTTCTCGCCGGGCAGGACCAGCTTGCCGGTCCCTTCCATGTAGCGGTCGTAGCCCTTGCCGATCGCCCATTCCATGAGCTGCGGCCGGCTGTTCACGAGGTCGTCCGGCGTCGGGTCGTTGCTGCCACTGCGCTGAGTGCCGCGCGAGACGATCACGCCGGTGTTTACCGCCTGCACGTTGTCGGGCCGGAGCACCTGACGCGCGATGGAGTGGTGGATCACCGTGCGGCCTTCGATGTTCGCCGGCCGGATTTCGACCATCCGGATCCAGCGAGGCTCGGTGATCGGGATATCGCTCATCGGACGCCACCACATGTCCTGATGCACGGCGGGTATCGTCTGCATGGGAGCAGTGACGACCAGGTCGGGCGGGCCGTAGCCGTCACGCTCGCCCTGCCAGTAGAGCCCCTGGCTGACCGGCTTGGCTTTGAAGTCGGCCGGGTTGCCTTCGAGCGCGCCGCCGTCGACCCAGTCGACAATCGTCTGCACCTGCTCGTCGGTGAGCGACATGTCGTTCTTGAATTTCTGTACGCCGACGCTGCGGTCGATGTGCCATGGAGGCATCTGGCGCGTGGCGACGCGATTCTTGATCGAGCGCGCCCACGGCCGCGCGTCCTGATACGTGACCAGCGACATCGGGCCGATGGAGCCTGGCTCGTGGCACGACTGGCACTTGGCCTGGAAGATCGGAGAGACGTCCTTCGTGAAGGTGACCTGCCTGCTGGAAGATTGCTGGGCGAGCGCCGGGCTCGAGACGGCGATGACGGCGCCGAAGGCGAGAGCACCTGCTCCGGGAAGGAGCATCGGATTGCGCATCACTGGGCTCCTTTCGCTGTGGTCTCGATGCTGGTCGTTTGGATCCAAACGACTCACGACATCCCCTTCATTGTAAAGCGGCCGCCGCGCGAATGCAGCTGAGCGGCCGCTCGGTTGCGCGTAAAAAGTTCGTGCACGGGACTGCCGTCGAGCTGGTCCATGTGTCCGCCGCGCGGGCGATCCAGCTGAGCTCGCATGCCGGCTCGAGTGGCCTTCGTACCGGGGCAGTGCCCGGTACGCGGGCACTGTGCGATCGGCCCGGCTATTGACCCGTGCGCGCGGTCGAGCCCGTGACGCTCACCCGCAGCATCGCCGTCGTCCAGCAGCAGCCGGAGGAGCCGCCGCCAGGGCCGGAGAGGTCATTCGCGGTGACGTGCACGACGTACTCGCCCGGCGCCGAGAAGGTGGCCGTCGTGGCCGTCTTCCCCTCGAACGGCTCGTCGGGCCTTCCGCCTCTGAGCACCGCAATCGTTTCGTGTCCCTTGCCGACGGTGACCGTGCCCGGTCCCCGATACTTGCCGACCACGAGCTCAACGACCTTCGGCGCGCGCAGCAACGGCGCGTTCGTGCCGCTCGAGTGGAGCGCATCGTCAGCCACCCACATGTCGATCGTGAGCGGTTGATTCATCGCCGCGGTTCGTCTGAGTGCGGTTGCCATGTTCGCCACCGGACTCTGAATCCAGGGATCGCGCTCCGCGAACTTGAGCAGCGCCGGCCTGTTGTAGCGCCCGCCGGGGCTCTCTTCGGACGCCTGGTGCGGCGAGATGTTGTAGTCGGGACTCATGTGAAACGGCACGCGCTGGGTCAGCCCGTTGGCGGTGATCACCCACCAGAGCCGTTCGGTGGTCGGATACTCCTTCGGCACCGTAATCGTGAACATGCCGAAATTGCGGTTGGGCAGGAAGTGCGTCGGCTGCCCGCGGTCCGGCGCCCCCGGTTCGAAATGATTGTCGGGTCCAATCGGAACGTCGAGCGGCGTGCTCCAGTTCCGGTTGTAGTAGCCGATGAGGAAGGTGTGCGTGCCGTCGGGGTTGTCGTACCAGCCGTCGTAGGCCGGCGTGATGCTCGCGCCGAAGGCGAGCTTGGGATAGCTCGGAAGAATCGGGCCCTGGGCCGCCGCCACCGCAGCGCCAGCTGCCAGGGCGAAGACCGTGACGAGACGCTGAACGAGCGGTGCATGCATCGCGCCCTCTCCGATCTTCGCAGGGCCGGTTACCGGTTGAAGACGGGCGCCGCCGTTCGACGTGGACCGAGGGAAGGCGCCGGCGGAGATCGTGTGGTGATCTCCGCCGGTGTGAAGCGTCGCACCGGGGGCAACGCGATGAAGGCCCCGGTGACCGTGGTTGCTGGTTACTGCTGTTGTTGCTGCTGCTGGCTGGTCTGCGCCTTACGCTTGTCCAGCCATTCCTGGTATTCGGCGTCGCTCAGATACACGACGTTCATCCAGGCGTGCGCCATCTCGTCGACCGTGCGATCGCCGTGACCCACCCACTGATCCGGGTCGGGGTTGTCCTTGTTGGCCTTCGTGTTGTCGTAGAAGGCGGTCACGTGGATGATCGTGCCCTTCGGGAACGCCGGCGCCGCGTCGTCCGCGTAGATGTAGTTGGTCATCCAGTTGAAGTTGAAGTCCTTCACGTAGCTGACGATCTCGGTGTGGCCGTCGGGGAAGATCGCCTCGACCTGCATCGCCTTGCCGCGCAGATGGAAGTGCGGCTGGAAGTTGGTGATGATCGTGTTCTCCTTCAGCACCGTGAAGCCTTCCGTGTGCGCGATGGAGTTCGGCGGGATGTCGAGCCCCTGGCTGCCGTTCTTCAGGCCGGTGAACGCCACCAGGTAGCTGCGCTTCTTCGGCTCCTGCCCCTTCGGGTAGAACCAGATGCCGAGCTCGGAGCCGCTGGTGATCTCTTCGCCGACGGCGTGCACGTGCTGATCCCAGGAGATCTTCTCTCCCGGCATGAGCAGCTTGCCCGTGCCCTCCATGTAGCGGTCGTAGCCCTTGCCGATCGCCCACTCCATGATCTGCGGACGACGGTTGAGCAACTCTTCCTGCGAGGTCGGCGCGCCGCCGCCGGGACGGGCAATGCCGGTGTTCACTGCCATCACGTTGTCGGAGTTCAGCACCTGGTAGGCGATCGAGTGATGCAGGATCTTACGTCCCTGGATCGTCGAGGGGCGGATCTCCACCATGCGGATCCAGCGGGGTTCCGTGAGCGGGATGTCGCTCATCGGACGCCACCACACATCCTGGTGGACCGCCGGCATGGTCTGCGGCGTCGACTGCACCACGAGGTCGGGCGGGCCGTAGCCGTCGCGCTCCGCCTGCCAGTAGAGGCCCGTCGCCACCGGCTTCGCCTTGAACTCGGCCGGGTTGCCCTCGAGCGCGCCGCCGTCGACCCAGTCGACGACCGTCTGGA
The DNA here is from genome assembly GCA_050183995.1 of Vicinamibacterales bacterium. Lineage (GTDB taxonomy): Bacteria > Acidobacteriota > Vicinamibacteria > Vicinamibacterales > CAVVIG01 > CAVVIG01. Next base: position 29,214 of record JBFXAT010000041.1, on the reverse strand, counting down.
CCTGCTCGTCGGTCAACGACATGTCGTTCTTGAACCTCTTGACGCCAACCGACCGGTCGATGTGCCAGGGCGGCATCTGCCGGCTGGCGACACGCGCCTTGATCGACCGCGCCCAGGGACGCGCATCCTGATAGGTGACGAGCGACATCGGTCCAATCGAGCCAGGCTCGTGGCACGACTGGCACTTGGCCTGGAAAATCGGCGCAACGTCTTTCGAGAAGGTGACCTGCTTGGCGGGGGCCTGCTGGGCCGACGACATCGCCGGGAACGCGAGGCACATACCGACCGCCAGGACACCGGCTCCAGAGTGGAGCATCGAGGCACGCATCATTGGCTCCTTTCGAGCTGCTGACGTCGACCGGGGGCGGCCGAATGGACCGGCCCGGTTACGCGCGCGATTATTTCCCCACCGGCGGCTCTCGTCAAGGCCCGGCCGCAGCTCATAATGGACTCGTTAGATTCGACCGCCGAGGGCCCCTCGTGACGAGATGCCTCGGGCGTATGCCGTGGTAAAATTGCCGGTCGGTACCGTCCTGGTTCTTTGCGCCCGATTCGACGATGACAACCAGCCCGCGACGCGGGCACTTCGCATGGCCCGGCCGCGCTGGCTCGGCGCGGACAACGTGGTTCACACCGGCTTCCCCAGTCACAACGTGCGGCCTCCTTCGGTGGCGGCACGGGTGCGTCGTGGCGGTGGTGCGAAGCAGGGAAGGTAGGATTGCAGAGGTATGGCCAGCTGGCAGGGGTTCAGTGGCATCAACCGCGGGTATGTGCTGGAGCTGTTCGATCGCTTCTTGAAGGATCCGAACAGTGTCGATGCCGAGACGCGCGCCGCGTTTTCCTCCTGGGCGCCGCCCGGAGACGATGAACCGGCGGCCGCCGCGCCGGCCGAGGCGACGTTGCGGAAGGCCGTCGGCGCGGTCACGCTGGCGCACTCGATCCGCCGCTTCGGCCATCTGGCGGCCAAGATCGACCCGTTGGGCGCACCGCGTCCCGGAGATCCGACCCTCCTGGAGTCGACGCACGGCCTCACCGAAGACGACCTCCGCTCGCTCCCGGCGACGCTCGTGTCGTCCCCGCTGGTCGCCGGCGCCGCCAACATGCTCGACGTCGTCGACCGGTTCCGCCAGGTGTACTGCGCGACGTCCGGGCACGACTACGCGCACGTCTTCATTCCCGCGGAGCGCGACTGGCTGCGCGCGGTGGTCGAGACCGGCCGCTTCCGCCCGCCGGTGGACCCGATCGATGGCCGCTCGCTGCTCGACCGCCTGACCCAGGTCGAGGCGTTCGAGCGGTTCCTGCACCGTGCCTTCCAGGCCAAGACCCGCTTCTCGATCGAAGGGCTCGACATGCTCGTGCCGGTGCTGGACGAGATCATGCGGGGAGCCGGCGAGGCGGGGACGCGTTCGATGTTGATCGGCATGGCGCACCGCGGCCGCCTCAACGTCATGGCGCACGTGCTCAACAAGCCGTACGCGCAGATCCTCGCCGAATTCAAGGATCCACAGACTGCCGAGCACTTCCGGGAAGACATGTCGTGGACCGGCGACGTGAAGTACCACGCCGGCGCGCATCGCACGGTCACGAGCGACGGCGATCGGCGCATGGTCGTCTCGATGCCGCCGAATCCGAGTCACCTCGAGGCCGTCGACCCCGTTGTCGAGGGAATGGCGCGGGCCGCAGGCACGAAGACCGACTATCCGGGTGCGCCCGAGTTCGATCCGAGCCACTCGCTGCCCGTGCTGATCCACGGCGACGCGGCGTTCCCGGGCCAGGGGGTGGTCGCCGAGACGTTGAACCTGAGCCTCCTGCCTGGCTATCGCACCGGCGGCACGATCCACATCATCGTGAACAATCAACTGGGCTTCACGGCGGCGTCCCGCGAGTCCTACAGCACCTCCTACGCCAGCGGGCTGGCGCGCGGGTTCAAGATCCCGATCATCCACGTGAACGCCGACGACCCCGAAGCGTGCATCGAGGCAGCACGGGTCGCGATCGCGTACCGCAACCAGTTCCACCGCGACTTCCTCATCGATCTGGTCGGCTACCGTCGATACGGACACAATGAGGGCGACGAGCCGTCGTTCACCCAACCGCTGATGTACCAGGCGATTGCTGCGCATCCGACGGTTCGGGAGCTGTATGCCCGAACGCTCGAACAGCGCGGAGTCATCGGCACGGCGCTGCCGACGGAATTGAACACGAAGTACGCGGCCGACCTGCAGAGGGCTCTCGACGGTCTGAAGCCCGAGGAGGACTTCGTCGAGCCGATTCCACCGATGCCGCCGGCCGGCGCGGCGAGCACGGTTCAGACGGGTGTCGACCTCGATCGGCTCTCGGCGATGAACCAGGATCTGCTGTCGCTGCCCGAGGGGTTCGCCGTTCACAAGAAGCTGCTGCGCGGGCGCGAGAAGCGCGCACAGCTGTTCGCGAACGCGGACGAGCGGACCGTCGACTGGGCCGCCGCCGAGGAACTGGCGTACGCGTCGATTCTGACCGACGGCACGAGCATCCGGCTCACCGGCGAGGACGTCGAGCGCGGCACGTTCAGCCACCGGCATGCGGTGCTGCACGACCCGAACACCGGACGCCGGCACATCCCGCTGCAGGCGCTGGCCGGCGCGACGGCGGCGTTCGAGATTCACAATTCACCGCTCACCGAGCTGGCGACGATCGGCTTCGAGTTCGGCTACAACGTGCAGGAGCCTTCGAGGCTCGTCATCTGGGAAGGCCAGTACGGCGACTTCATCAACGGCGCGCAGATGGTGCTCGACGAGTTCGTCCTCTCGGCCCGCGCCAAGTGGGGCCAGCGGCCTTCGATGGTGCTGCTGTTGCCGCACGCGCACGAAGGCGCCGGCCCGGAACATTCGAGCGCCCGGCCGGAGCGTTTCCTCCAGTTGGCCGCCGACATCAACGTCCGGATCGCCAACTGCACGACCGCTGCCCAGTTCTTCCATCTGATGCGCCGTCAGGCGGCGCTGCTGCTCGTCGATCCGCTCCCGCTCGTCGTGCTCACGCCCAAGAGCCTGCTGCGCCACCCGCTGGTCGCCTCGACTCCGCGCGAGCTGGCAGAGGGGCGGTTCCAGCGGCTGATCGCCGATGCCGACGCCGCGGCGCGGGCGCGAGAGATTCGCCGCGTCCTCGTCTGCACCGGCAAGATGTACGTCGACCTGGTCAGCAGCGACAAGCGCGCCGCCGCGGCCGGCGTCGCGCTCTGCCGGATGGAGCAGCTGTACCCGCTCTGGCCCAACGAGTTGCGCGAGATGCTGGACCGGTATCCCGCCGCCGAGGAAGTGGTCTGGGTGCAGGAAGAGCCGGAGAACATGGGGTATTGGGACTTCGTGCGGACGCCGCTCGAAGAGGCCGCCGCGGGCCGGCCCGTGCGGCTGATCGCCCGCCCGCGCAGCGCCAGCCCCGCGGAAGGCTCCGCGGCGCGGCACGCGCGCCAGCAGCAGATCCTGATCGACGCGGCGTTTGCGCCGCTCGCCAAGAAGACGTCCGGCCGGGCGCGGCCGGGCACGCGGCCCGCTGAGCGCGTGGCTGGCTGACGCAGAGACGAGGACTCATCGCCAGATGCCTGCAAATATCGTCGTACCTGAAGTCGGGGAATCGATCGTCGAGGCGCGCGTGGCGCGCTGGCTGCGGAGCGCCGGGGAAGCCGTGGCCCTGGGTGACCCCGTCGTGGAACTCGAGACCGACAAGGTGAATCTCGAGGTGCCGGCGCCCGTCGCGGGCGTGCTGAGCCGCATCGACCACGAAGCCGGTGCCGACGTGAAGATCGGTGAGGTCCTCGGCGTGATCGATGAATCGGGTGTCGCCGCTGGCGCGCCCGTAGCGGCCGGGCCAGCCGTTGGAACGGCCGCAGCGGCTCCCGCCGCCCAGGCGCCGGCGGCCGCGGCCACCGCGGCTGACGCCGAGAAGACGCGCGCGACGCCGACCGCGAAGAAGGCCGCCGAGCAGAACGATGTCGACCTCGGCAGCGTTCGCGGCAGCGGCGTCGCCGGCCGCGTGATGCGCCGTGACGTCGAACAGGTCGCCCAGTCGACGCCCTCGAAGGTCCAGGAGGCTCCGAAGCCCCCGTCGGCTCCACCCGCCGCTCCGGCTCAGCGTCCGGTGGCGGCCCGCGCCGCAGGTGAGCGCTCGGAGGAACGCGTCCGGATGTCGAAGCGGCGCGCCACCATCGCCCGACGGCTCGTCGAAGCGCAGAGCACGGCCGCCATGCTCAGCACGTTCAACGAAGTCGACATGTCGGCGGTCATGGCGCTCCGCGAGCGGCGGAAGCAGGCCTTCAAGGAGCGCCACGGCGTCAACCTGGGCATCTCCTCCTTCTTCGTCAAGGCGGCCATCGGCGCGCTGCGGGACATCCCGCGCGTGAACGCCGAGCTCCAGAACGACGAGATGGTGCTGAAGCACTACTACGACATCGGCGTCGCCGTCGGCGCGAAGGAGGGGCTCGTCGTCCCGGTCCTGCGCGATGCGGACCAGATGACCTTTGCCGAGATCGAACAGCAGATCCGCTACTTCGCGAAGGCGGCGGAGGACGGATCGCTGTCGCTCGCCGACCTGAAGGGCGGAACCTTCACCATCACCAACGGCGGGGTGTTCGGCTCGCTGCTGAGCACGCCGATTCTCAATCCGCCGCAGGTCGGCATTCTCGGCCTGCACGCCATCAAGGACCGGCCGGTCGTCGTCGGCGGACAGATCGTGGTGCGGCCGATGATGTACATCGCGCTGACCTACGATCACCGGATCATCGACGGCTCGGAAGCCGTGCGGTTCCTCGTGAAGGTCAAGGACCTGATCGAAGACCCGGGTGCGCTCCTCATCGACTGAGACACGCATCGACCGCGGCGACGCGACTCCTCGGCGGAGAAGGGCCTTCCGTCGCTCGAAGCCGCCCGCCCCTGTCCTGAAGCCATCGCCGATGGCGGATCCCGGAGCGCTGCTCCGGGATCCGCACCGTGCCAGACGCCGCTACGGCGCGGTCGATGGCGCGCCGAGCCCCGTGTAGATGAACTTCTGCACCCGCTTCCCTTCGTAGGTCTCCGTCACGAACAGGTCGCCCTTCGAGTTCACGGCGATGTTGTGCGCCCCGTAGAACTGGCCCGCCCAATGGCCGTGCCCGCCGAAGGTGCTCACGATCTCGAGCGACTGCCGATCGAGTACGTAGATCAGCTGGTTGGTTCCGTCGTTGATGATCAGGAACTGCTGCTGCGGGTCGGTGGAGAACGCGACGTCCCATACCGATCCGCTGCCGAACGTGTCCTTCGCGATCACCACTTCACGGACGAACGTCCCGTCCTTCCTGAAGACCTGGAGCCGGTCGTTGGTGCGATCGCAGACGTAGACCAGCCCATCGTTCGAGATCCGGACCGCGTGCACGATGCGGAACTGTGGCGCCGGCGGACCGTCGGGATCGTACTGGCTCGGCTTGTTCTCGTGCTGCACCGCTCCGCTGAACGGGCCGGGAAGCTTCTCCCCGGCTCGCGTGAACCAGTCGTCGTCGGGCTTGTTCCCGTAGGCACCCCAGTGCCGTTTGTACGCCCCTGTCGTGGCGTCGAAGACGATGACGCGATGGTTCACGTAGCCGTCGGCGACGTAGACCTCGTTGGCTGCGGCGTCGATGGTGATGTTCGCGGGAGCGCCGAGGTTCTCGGTGTCGTTGCTGCCACGGCCCTTGCCCTGGTGTCCGATCTGCTTCAGGAACTTGCCGTCGCGCGTGAACTTGAGGATGTGGGAGTCCTTGTCGCCTCCGGCTCCAAGCCACACATCGCCGCGGTCGTCGATGTAGATCCCGTGCTCGAGCTGCGGCCACTCGTAGCCGTCGCCGGGACCGCCCCACGACGACAGCAGCGTGCCGTCGGCGTCGAATTCGAGGACCGGCGGTGCTGCTTTCCAGATCGAACGCGTTTCGTTCGGCTGCAGCGTCGACGGCCGGTGCGTGATCCAGACGTGATCGCGCGCATCGACGGCGATGCCTGCGACCGCGCCGAGGATCCAGTGATTCGGCAGCGGCTTCGGCCAGAACGGATCCACCCGGAAGGTCGGCACCTGTCGCGGCGCGGTCCGGTCTTGCGCCGGCGTCGGCTCCGTACAAGCGAGGAGAGCGAGGGCGAGGGCGAAGAATATACTGCGTGGCAGTCGAATCTGCACGGTGATCACCTCGGAAAGGGTGCGCGGAACCGGCCCAGGATACTTCACCCGGAACTGCCGTAACGCGCGGCGTGCCGGGAACCGATATCGATGAGCAGACCTCTCAGAGTGGAGCTCATGTCTGACCCTTCACACCACAGCACACCTTCGGCAGTCGAGGCCAGGCTCTTCGGCGCAGCGGCCGACGTCCCTGCGATCGATGCATCCGCACTGATTCTGGCGATGCTCGGGTCGGGCGGCGGCATCAGTGATCTCCTGTTCTCGCCGGGCCGGCCGCCCCAGGTCGAACGCCATGGCGAGTTGTTGCCGGTGGCCGTCGGCGATCTCACAGAGCTGACGCCCGGCCATACGGCGGCGCTCGCGCGCCATCTGATCGCCGGGAACGCCCAGTCGCTCGACGCGCTCGAAACGGAGGGCGCGAGCGACTTTTCCTATGCGATCGAGGGTCAGGCGCGCTTCCGTGTCAACGTCTTTCGCCAGCGCGGCGCCCTCGCGATCGTCATGCGCGTGATCGCCTCCCGCATCCCGACGCTCGAGGACCTGCAGCTCCCGGAGGCGCTCGCCGAGATCTCGACGCTCAAGAACGGGATCGTGCTCGTCACGGGACCGACGGGGTCGGGCAAGTCGTCGACGCTCGCGGCGCTGATCGATCTGATCAACCAGACACGGGCCGAGCACATCCTGACCATCGAAGATCCGATCGAGTTCCTTCACACGCACAAGAAGGGCACGGTCCATCAGCGGCAGCTCCACTCCGATACGCCGAGCTTCGCTTTGGCGCTCCGCGCCGCGCTCCGACAGGCCCCGAAGGTGATTCTCGTGGGCGAGATGCGCGATCGCGAGACGGTCGAGATCGCGCTCACCGCCGCCGAAACCGGGCATCTCGTGTTCTCGACCCTGCACACGATCGACGCCTCCAAGACGGTCGAGCGGATCATCGGCATCTTTCCGGCCTCCGATCAGCAGATCGTCCGGACGCGGCTCGCCGGAGCGTTCCGCTATTTCATCGCGCAGCGGCTGGTTCCGCGGATCTCGGGCGGGCGGATCGCGGTGCTCGAGATCCTGAAGTCGACGATGCGCACGCGCGAGTACATCGAGCAGGGGGAGCGCGAAGGCAAGAGCCTGCTCGACGCCATCAAGGACGGGTCGCTCGACGGCATGCGGGCGTTCGACGGCGAGATCGAGCGGCTGATCAGGGACGGCGTGATCTCGATGCAGACCGGGATGCTGTATGCCACCAATGCCGGGAACCTGCAGGTGCAGCTGGCGGACCTGACGTTCCGCGACAGCTCGTCGATCATCGTGCCCTGACCCGGCCGGCCGGGCGCCGCAGCCGGCCGGCTTTGCGTGACCGGTCAGTCTTCCTTCCAGGGGTTGTTGGCGAAGACCGCGAACTCGGGCAGCAGCACGCGGCGCGGCAGCGCCAGCGTGTTCAGGATCGTCGCGGCGAGGTCCGCGGCGTACAGCTTGTTGGGATTGTTGCGGCCTGCGCGTCCTCCGAAATTCGTCTGCACCTCGGAGGGGCACACGCACATCACCCGGACGCCGTGGGGACGGAGCTCGGCCTGCCAGCACTGCGAGATGCCGCGCACGGCCCACTTGCTGGCGCTGTACGCAGTTCCCCCGGCCGCCCCTTTCATCCCAGAGGTCGAGGCGATGTTGACGATGTCTCCGGACGCCCGGGCCTTCATCTCGGGTACGACGCGGTTGGTGAGGTCCACGAGTCCGAAGACGTTCGTCTCGAACATCCTCTTCATCGCGTCGAGATCCAGGGCACCGACGTCGGCACGGTACGCGTAGCCCGCGTTGTTCACCAGGACGTCGATCCCGCCGAGCGTGCGCTGGCACGTCTCGACCGTGCGGGCGTTGTCCTCCGTACGTCCGACGTCGGCTCGGATTCCGACTGCGCCGGTCTCCTTCTGTACCGCCTCGATCAGGCGATCGTCGCGTCCGGTGAACGCGACCTGGTGCCCGGCCGCTCGTGCGAGCTCGACGAGGGCGGCACCGATGCCCTGGCTGCCGCCGGTGATCAGGAATCGGAGCTGCATATGTTGAATTTGACGAATGGACGAATGGACGAATGGACGATTTGACGATTTGACGAGTGGCGAATTGAAGACTTGGAAAATTGATGTGTCACGACTGGAAGCGTGACGGGCCGGCGAACCTCCCTGGTACTGGCCCAGTCGTCCAGCGCTCAAGCGTCACATCGGCCAGGTCGCCGGATCGCCCGATCACAAGATCACCCAATCGACCAGTTCCCCAATTCCCCAATCTCCAAATCGTCCAATTCCTCTCAGGCAATCAGCTGGTACCCGCTCCCGTGCACGGTGACGATGTAGCGAGGCGTGTGGGGGCGCACTTCGAGCTGGGTGCGGAGCTTGGCCACGTAGTTGTCGACCGTCCTCGTGATCGAGAGCTCGTGATAGCCCCAGACGTCGCGCAGCAGCTGTTCCCGGCTCACCACCTCGTTGCGATGTGCGATGAGGTAGCGGAGGAGCTCGAACTCGCGCGCCGAGAGCGGCACGCGCCGGCCCTTCCTGAGGACGAGCCGCTGTCTCAGCAGGATTCTCACGTCGCCGAAGGAGAACTCGTCGGCGGTGGCTCCGTGCCAGTCGTCGCGCCGCACCTGGGCCCGCACCCGGGCCAGGAGCTCACGGACGCTGAACGGCTTGCTCACGTAGTCGTCCGCGCCGACGTCGAGCCCGGTGACGCGGTCGGACTCCTGCGTGCGGGCGGTCAGCATGATCACCGGCACGCGCGTGCCCTGGGTGCGCAGACGCCTGCAGACTTCGAGTCCGCTGATGCCGGGCAACATGACGTCGAGGAGCACCAGACAGTACGCCGCGCGGGACATCTCCTCGAGCGCCTCCTCCCCGGTCCCGACCGCCGTCACGCGGTACCCGTCGAACTCCAAATTGTCCTGGAGCATCGCGCGCATCTGCTGCTCGTCTTCGACGACCAGGACCGAGCGCGGCACGCCGTTGCTGCTGAGCAGCGCTGCGGCTTGAGCCGTCATGTCGCGGCCTCGACCGCAGGGTGGGAAGCCGTGACCGAGGGGTGGAACAGTGCGGGAAGCGACATGCGGAAGGTACTGCCTCCTTGTGGCGTGCTGTTGTGGAGCTCGAGCCGGCCGCGGTGCGCGACCATGAGCTCGCGGGCGATCGCGAGCCCGAGACCGAAGCCCTTCCGCTTGCCGGCCTCGCCCGACCCGTGATAGAAGCGCTCGAAGATGCGTGGCCGATCGGCGGGCGCGATGCCGATCCCGGCGTCGGTGACGTCGACCGTCGCGAAGGTTCCCGCCGAGCCGACGCGGATCGTCACTTCGCGAATGCTGTCCGAGTACTTGACGGCATTGTCGAGCAGGTTCGCGAGCACTTGCTCCAGGGCTGCGGGGTCGGCGAGCACCGAGGGCGACGGCCCGTGCTGGATGACGTGGAAGGTGAAGTTCTGGCCGGACAAGCTGTGCCGGAACGCGTCGACCGTTTCGCGGACCAGTGCCGCGAGGTCGACCGTGTCCAGTTCGAGCGAGCGCCGCTCCTGAACCGTGGAGAACTCCAGGATGCGCTGAACCAGTGACGACAGGCGGCCCACTTCGCCTCGAATGATGCCGAGGTACTGGGCCAGCTTCTCAGGCGAGCGCACGCGCTCGAGCTCGACCGTTTCGGTCGCCGCGCTCAGCAGCGATATCGGCGTCTTCAGCTGATGCGAGACGTGCGACACGAAGTCCGCCTGCATTCGCGCTACGACCGCCGCCCGTCGTCCTGCCTGGATCGTGAAGGTGAGGGCGACGAGCATCAGCAGCGCGGACAGAAATGGCAGCCAATATCCGTGTGCGGCGGCGCCGAGGAGGTCGTTGGCGTGCGCCGGGCTCACCTCGATGGTCCAGGTCACCGGGTCCGGGCCGACGGCGAGCCGTGCGCCGCGGACCTGCGGCGGGTAGAACTGCATCGGCAGCGCGGCGCGCGCGGCGAGCGGCGGCTCGTCGGGAGCACCCCAGACGACTTTGCCGTGTTCGTCGATCACGCGCAACTGCATCGGCACGCTCTCGCCTCGAACCTTCAGCACCTCTTCCAGGTGACGGCGGTACAGCTGGGCGATGAAGGACTCGCGGAGATGTGTACGGTCGATGACGAATCCGATCACGGCGAAGAACCGGTCCCGCCGGGCGTCGAGCCAGAAGAGCCGGAGAAACACGTCGTGTTCGCCCCCAGGTCCGACGCGCTCGTACGCGCCATAAATCTGTTGCGAAGGGGCCGTGCGCTTGGCCAGCGCATAGACGGTGCTGCCGAGCTGGGCGTCGCGCGTGAAGTCGCCGGGGATGCCTGGGGGCACCGTGGCGGGGGGGCTGTCGTGACCCGGGCCGTAGAACAGCACCTCACCTGGCACCACCGTGTCGGTCTGTTCGGTCCACACGAAGAAGCGTTCGACGTGGGGATAACTTTCGAGCCCTTTGCGGAAGCCCGGAGCCAGCAGGTCCAGCCGGCTGTCCCGAATCTGCGGGTGGTTCACCGCGGGCAGCGTCTCGAAGACCGGGCCGTCGAGCGTCTGTCGAACGTCGGCGACGACGGCCTGGGCTGTCTGCTGAGCCATTTCGCGCAGCACGAGCCCCGTCTGGCTGCGAAGCTCGCCAATCGCGCGATGCTGCAGATACAGCACCAACGCGGCCGCGCTGACGATGGCTGCGATGGCGTAGAGGTAGGGATCGGTGCGGCGCTGGTAGCCGGACGTGAACGTCATGTTCGCGCCTCGCGAGAGCACGGACCATATCCGTGATCCCTCGTTCTGTCAACAGGAAGGCCGCTGGCGCTCAAAATACGCTCGCAATGACAAACAAGAGACAATTCGCAGACATCGTTTGACATCCTGAAACGGCCGACGAGCAGTAGGCTCTCCACCACTACACGTACGCAGTTCAGTGGGGGGGAGGACTCCATGCTCTGGTTCGCGAGGTGTACTTTCGTTGTACTTCTGAGTCTGATCGCAGCGGCGCCGCCGGCGTCCGCACAACAGCGAGGTTCGATCACCGGGAAGATCACCGACCCGGATGGTCTGGCGTTGCCGGGCGCGACCGTGACGGTCACCAATCAGGCCACGGGAACGGCCCGTGACACGGTGACCGCCGAAAACGGCGCATATTCCATTGTAAACATCGAGCCGGGCACCTATACGGTCTCGGTCGAGATGCCGAGCTTCGCGTCGATGAAGCGCACCGACCTGGTCCTCGCGGCCGGCCAATCGGTGGTGCTCGAGTTCAAACTGCAGCTCGGTGGCCTCACTGAAGCGATCGACGTGACAGGCCAGGCGCCCCTCGTCGAGAAGACCAGCAACCAGCTGGGTGGCAGCCTCACGGCACAGGAAATCCAGGACGTGCCGTCGAACTTCCGCAACTTCACGGCGCTGACCCAGCTCATTCCGGGCATGACCCCGAACCCCGCGGCCTCCTCGTTCGAAGGCGGTCAGGTCGTGGCCAACGGCACCCCGTCGCAGGGCAACGTGTACCTGCTGGACGGCATGTACAACAACGACGACCGTCTGGGCGGCAGCCAGGGCACGCAGGTCCGCGTGGTCCTCGACAACATCGCCGAGTACCAGGTGCTCTCGAACCAGTACAGCGCCGAGTACGGCGGCGGCGCTGGCGCCATCATCAACATGGTCTCCCGCGGCGGCACCAACCAGTTCCGCGGCCGCGCCTACAACTACTTCCGCGACGAGCGGTTCAACAACCGCAATGCGTTCGTGCCGTCGAGCCAGCCGAAGCCGGACGAGCTGACGCTGCAGACCGGGTTCGCCTTGGGTGGTCCGATCATCAGGGACAAGGCGCACTTCTACTTCACGATCGAGCGCGACTTCGAGCGGATTCAGGGGCAGAAGCTCTTCCCGGCCGTTGCCGCTCCGCTGGCTCGTGACATGCTGGGCGCCTTCACCGTGAACGCGAAGAACTACTTCGCGCGCGGCGACTATCAGATCAACTCGCGTAACTTCCTGAACCTGCGCATGGTCCTCGAGACGGCGCCGACCAAGGGCGAGGGCTTCAACACCAGCAACGAGACGCTCGACGCACAAGGCTGGGAAAGCGACTTCGACCGGCTCTTCAGCGGCAGCTACACGTCGGTCCTGTCCGACCGGGCCTCGAACGTGATCCGCGTCGGCAACATCACGGAACGGCTCAACACCGGCGCGCAGGCGTTCTTCATGGACGACGTGACGTTTGTCGGGTTCGACGGCCGGGATCCGTTCTCGATCGGTCAGCGGAACACGCACCCGAGCTACATCACCGGCAAGGGCGGCACGGGCACGCTGACCAAGATCCGCACCTACACCTTCGACGATTCGTTCAGCTACTTCCTCCCGAGCTGGGGCGGTGAGCACACGATGAAGTTCGGCGGCGGGTTCAGCTTGAACCAGGCACCGGCTCGAGGCGCGGTCAGCTCGGGCATCTACCAGTTCCGCAGCGACCTGCCGTACAACCCGGCGGATCCGGCGACCTATCCGTTCCAGTTCGACGCCACCGTCGGGCCCGCGTCCCAGGTTGCGTACGAAGTCGCCGCCCGCGATCGCCGCGGCTACGTCTTCTTCGAAGACAAGTGGCGCGTGAGCAACAACCTGACGCTGAATCTCGGTGTGCGCACCGACTCTCAGAAGATCACGCCGAACGACAAGTTCAACGTGGCGCCTCGCGCCGGCTTCGCGTGGGACGTGACGGGCGACGGCACGACCGTGGTTCGCGGCGGCGTCGGCAAGTTCTACGCCTACATGCCGATTTCGGTCGACCTGAACCTTCAGCAGTCGGGTGTGCTCACGCTGTTCCCCGACATCACCGTCAGCGACCCGAACAGCCCCATCCTTCGGCCTGACGTGATCACCGACTCGCAGGGCAACCTGGGCGTCGCGCAGATGAGCGCCGCTGGGCTGGCGGAACTCAACCGTCTCCGCGACTCGGTGCTGGCAGGGTCGACGTTCAACCGGAACCCGATCGTCGACGATCCGAACCGCAAGCTCCCGTACACGGTGTCCTGGAGCATCGGCCTGACGAAGCAGATCGGCGCGGTGTCGGCGATCGGCGCCGACTACGTGGCCAACATCTCGCGCGACCAGCTCGGTCAGCTCGATATCAACGAGCCGGTCAACCGCGTGCGGCCTGGCGTGGACGTGTTCGACCCCAACGGCATCTACATCCCCGCTGAGGCGCGCGGCACCAACTTCCAGCGCGTGCGTCTGTATACGACCAACCCGGCGTTCAACGGCGACTATCGCTCGATGCAGCTGTCCTACACCAAGCGGATGGCGAACCGCTGGAGCGGTCGTCTCGCGTACACGCTGCAGAAGAGCAACTACACGGGCCTCGGCAACCCCGACGCTCGCCGCGTGTGGCTCGACAACGATCCGAAGGCCGATTACGGACGCTTCGCGTCGGACCGCCGGCACGTGCTCGCGGGCAGCGCGGTGCTCAACGTGTGGCGCACCTTCAACGTCGCGACGGTCGTCAGCATGATCTCGAACGCCCCGATCAACGAAACGGTCGGGCGTGACGTCAACGGCGACCAGGACAACACCGACCGTCCTATTGCTGGGGTGGACGACCTCACCATGCCGATCCGCTCAGCGTTGGATTCGCAAGGTCGAGCTGTGATCAACGGCCTGAAGGGACCCAACTCGCGCCTGGTCGACCTGTCGTTCCGGTATTCGCTGCCGGTTCACAACAAGATCCAGAGCCTCGACTTCTTTTACGATATCTTTAACATCTTCAACCGCACGAACCTGGTTGCGCCAACCGGCAACCGGTCGTCGGCGAACTTCATGGTCCCGATTGCAGCGCAGTTCCCGCGCCAGATGCAGTTCGGGATTCGCGTGATGTTCTAGGATGTCGTAAGGAGGAAAGGCGAATGTATTTGTCCGGTTCCACGGCGCGCAGGCTTGCCTGCGCGCTCTCCCTCGCCATCGTCACCCTGTTCGGCACGGCCAGCGCCTTCGCGCAGATGGAGCTGGCCGTCATGCAGGGCACGGTCAAGGACGAGGCCGGCAAGCCGATACCCGACGTGACCTTGACGCTCAAGGACGCGGACCGGGGACAGGAGATCGTGCTCAAGAGCGACAAGAGCGGCCGGTTCTACCGGCGCGGCTTGCAAGCGACTGAGTACTCGATGACGGTGGAGAAGGAGGGCTACCAGTCGCTCGCCGACAAGCTCCGACTCACCGCCGGCACCGACCGCCGGTTCGACTTCAAGCTTGCGAAGGCGACACCGGCGGGCACGGTCGAGTTCCAGGAAGGGGTGAAGGCGTTCAACGCCGGCGACTTCCAGGCGGCTGCCAAGTCGTTCGAAGCAGCCGTCGAAAGGGCGCCGACCATCCCGGATCTCAGGGTGAATCTGGCGTTGGCGTATTACCGGCTCGAGCGCACCGCCGACGCGGTGGCTCAGCTCGAGAAGGCCGCGTCGCTGGCGCCAAACGACCCCCGTCTGCAGTTTCAGCTCGGCAGCGCATACGTCGACATGAAAGACATGCCGAAGGCCGCCGCCGCGTTCGAGGCTGGGCTCGCGAAGGTCGCCGACCCAAAAGATCCGATCGCCTACGAAGCTCGCGTCACGCTTGGCGCGATCCAGTTCGCGATGGGTGACGCCGACAAGGCGAAGGCGACGTACGAGCAGGCGCTGGCGCAGCAGCCCAACGGGGCAGCGGCGCTGCTCGGACTGGGCAAGGTGCTCAGCCAGTCCGACGTCGACGAGGCGATCCGCACGTTCGAGCGTGTGGTCTCGATGCACCCCGGCACACCCCAGGCGACAGAGGCGCAAGCCTTCATCACCGCGCTGAAGAAGTAACCGCGCTAGCCAGACGACAATATGTCCCCTCGGGCCTGTCATCCAGGTTCGAGGGGACATTTTTTTTCGGGAAGGCCGGCTGCCCGTCCCCTGTCCAGACCGATCGCGGCGGCCAGGAGGAGTTCGGTCCGTGCGAGGTCGTCGAGAACTGGCCTCAGCCCCTATCCGCCGGCCCCGACGGCGTGACGCACGACGGATGGGCCCGGGGTTCGGTCGGCACGACCACGAATTCGGCGTCCGGCCGTTTTCACACCGGTCTAACATGTGCTGACAATCGGGAGGCGGCATGAGCTCAGTGCGTGTACTGGTCGGGACTCGGAAGGGGGCATTCATCCTCGGCGCCGATGGCGCGCGGCAGAACTGGGAGATCGCGGGGCCCTTCTTCGGGGGCTGGGAGGTGTACCACGTCAAGGGTTCTCCGGCGAATCCCGACAGGCTCTATGCGTCGCAGACCTCAGGCTGGTTCGGCCAGGTCATGCAGCGCTCGGAAGACGGGGGCCGGAGCTGGGAGCCCGTCGGAAACAAGTTCGCATACGACGGCACTCCGGGAACGCATCAGTGGTACGACGGCACGCCCCACCCGTGGGAATTCAAGCGCGTCTGGCATCTCGAGCCATCGCTCATCGATCCGGACACGGTGTACGCAGGCGTCGAGGACGCGGCGCTCTTTCGATCGAGTGATGGTGGTCAGACATGGCAGGAGCTTCCGGGTCTGCGCGAACACGCCACCGGTTCTCGGTGGCAACCTGGCGCGGGCGGGTTGTGCCTCCACACGATCCTCATCGACCGGGTCGACCCGCAGCGGATCTTCATCGCGATCTCCGCCGCCGGCGCCTTCCGCACCGACGATGGCGGAACGACGTGGAAGCCGATCAATCGCGGCCTTCGCTCCCAGTACATTCCGGACCCCGACGCCGAGGTGGGACACTGCGTCCACCGCATCGCGCAGCATCGCGCGCGGCCGAACGTTCTCTACATGCAGAAACACTGGGACGTCATGCGCAGCGACGATGCCGGGGAGAACTGGACAGAGGTCAGCGGAAACCTGCCGACCGACTTCGGCTTTCCGATCGACGTGCACGCACACGAGCCCGACACGGTCTACGTCGTGCCGATCAAGAGTGATTCGGAGCACTATCCGCCGGACGGCCGCTTGCGCGTCTATCGAAGCCGGACGGGCGGGAACGAGTGGGAACCGCTGACCCAGGGGTTGCCGCAGCGCGACTGCTACGTCAACGTGCTGCGCGACGCGATGGCCGTGGACTCGCTCGACTCCTGCGGCGTGTACTTCGGGACGACCGGCGGGCAGGTCTATGCTTCGCCAGACGCCGGAGACACGTGGCAAGCCATCGCCCGAGACCTGCCGCCTGTTCTCTCGGTGGAGGTGCAGACGCTCCCATGATTCGCGTCGTGCTCCCGGCACATCTTCGAACGCTGGCCGGCATCGACGACGACGTGCTGCTCGTGGTGGACTCGCCGGTGACGCTGAGGCGTGTCCTCGACGTGCTCGAGCGGCAGTACCCCGTTCTTCAGGGAACGATCCGGGATCATCAGACCGGCACGCGCCGGCCGTTCCTGCGCTTCTTCGCCTGCGAAGAGGACCTCTCGCACCAGCCGCCTGATGCTCCCCTGCCGGAGGCCGTCTGCCGCGGTGCCGAGCCGTTGTTCGTCGTCGGAGCCATCGCGGGCGGTTGAATCAGCCGCCGCGTGTCCGGCGGCTGAGCCCGGCCGCCACGTATAATTGAAAGCGCACGTGAAGCCAGGACGACCTTCGGCGGCCGCTGTTGTTGTGAGTGTCGCGACCGTTGTCGTGCTCTATTGGGTCGGCTTTACACGGACAGAGGCCGCGCGTCATTTCGTGTTCGGCCGCGCTGCGCCACGGCTTCATTTCGTCGATGGCACCTATTTGGGCGTCGGCAGCAGCCGCCACGGCCGCATCCGTGCGACCGTCACCGTCTCGCGGGGACGCATCACCGCGGCCGCGATCGCCGACTGCCGCATGCGATATCCCTGCGAGATGATCGCGGCGCTCCCGCCGCAGGTCGTCGCTCGCCAGAGCTCCGAGGTCGATATCGTGTCTGGAGCGTCCGACAGCTCCGAGGCGTTCTGGCGCGCGGCGCGTGACGCGCTTTCACAGGCCGGTTCCGGAACTGCGGCGCAGGGCCCCGGTCGCTGATGCGCCTTGCCCGGGCGCTGCCGCCGCTGCCGCGATGGCCGCGCGCGTGTGCCGGCGACGCCTCCGCAGGTGCACGCGTGGCGTTCGTGCGGTTCGTTCGCACTCCCAAGGGGATGCTCACCGGCATCCTGATTCTGTTCGTGGCCGTCGCGGGCCGGGTCGAGGGTGCATCTCTCGTTGCGCCGGGCGTCGCAGGGGCGGTCGGGGCCGCAGCGTTGCTCGATCTGTCGATCGTCGCAGGCCGCCGTAGACGGTTGAGATTTCCGAGCGGCGCGGTGGTCACCGGGCTGCTGGTGGCGATGGTGCTCAGTCCGTACGCGGCGTGGTATGTGCCGTGCGCCGCGGCCGCCATCGCGATCCTCACCAAGCACCTGCTGCGCACGCGATCGGCGAACGTCTTCAACCCCGCGGCTGTCGGCCTCGTGGTGGTCTACTACGCCTTCTCCGTGGGGCACAGCTGGTGGGGGAGCATGCCGGCGATCGTGCCGTCGGCCGCCATGCCCCTGCTTCTCTTCGCTGCCATCGTCGTCGCGCGGCGAGTGAACAAGGCGCCGCTCGTCCTTGCGTTTCTGGCGACGCATTTTGGACTGTTCACCGGGACCGCGCTGCTGGGCGATCCGTCCCTCGTGGCCGACGTGTTCGTGCCGCCGGATCTCAATGCGGCGCTGTTCTTCAGCGGCTTCATGCTGACCGATCCACCGACATCGCCGACGCGCATGGCCGAGCAGGTGGCCGGCGGCGTGGTGGTGGCGGGCGCCAGCTTCCTGGTGTTCATGCTGTCCGGCGCCGCGCATTACCTCCTGTCGGGCGTGCTGGCCGGCAATGTGCTCGAGGCCGTACTGCGGATTCGGAGAGGCCGCCGCGTGCTAGGATGCGCGCCGACGCCCTGACGGGCGAGGAGGTCCGATGAAACTCAGGCTGCTGTCGTTGTCCCTTGCCGTCGCCGGCGCCATGTGGAGCTCTCAGGCGCTCGCGCAGACGACCCCGCCCGCGGCGCCGAAGCCGACACCCGCCTGCGGACCGTCGGTCGCGATGAAACACGTGGCACCGCAGTCCCGCTGCTTCGAGCTTCGGACCTACACGGTCCGGGAAGGCAGCTCTATCGATCTGCTGCACACCCGGTTCAAGGACCGGACGTCCCGGCTCTTCGAGAAACACGGCATGACGATCATCGGATACTGGCAGCCGGTCGAGAAGCCGAATGTGCTCGTGTACATGCTCGCCTACAAGGACGCGGCTGCGAGGGACGCCTCCTGGGCCGCCTTCAGCGCTGACCCTGAGTGGGTGACGACGCGGAACGAGATGCAGGTTGCCGTGCAGATCGAGAACGTGTTCATGAGCGCGACCGACTACTCGCCGATGAAGTAGGATGCGTGCTCAGCGGCTTCGGCGCCGCGGACGCGCTGTTCGCGGCCGCCCCTCGTGTGGCGTGTCCGATGTGTCCTGGTCGAAGCGTTCGACCAGGTCGGTCCACAGCGCGTCGACATAACGCCGAAGCTCGAGCAGCCCTCGCGCGTCGACACGGTAGATCCGCTGCACGCCGCGCCGCTGCTCCCGCACGAGTCCCGCCTCTCGCAGCACCTTCAAGTGCTGGGACACGGCTGGACGGCTCACGGGCATCTTGTCGGCAAGCTCTCCGACCGAAGCGCTCCTGGCCCGCAGGTGATCGAAGATCTCGCGCCGCGTGTCGTCGGCGAGCGCGTGCAGTGTCTTCTGGTGGCTCATGCTCGACTGCGCCCCCTTCGCGGCCTATTCTGCCACGCTTGAGCGGTCGCGTGAGACCTTGCTTACGAGACAGGCGTCGATTCGCGAATCGAACCATGCACGGCGTCTATAACTTTCGATGAGTCACCCTCCGGGCCAGCCTTACTTAAAGTAAGTCATAACTTACTGACTCGTGATCCCACGGGGGGATGCTGCCGCTTCAGGCTGCGTTCTTCAGCAGGCTGCTGGCTGGGACGCCGTCCGCGGCGAGAGAAGCTCTTTCCGGAGCACGTCGAACACGAGGTCGTCACGGCGTGGCACGCCGAACCGGTCGTCACCGTACGGAAACGGGCGGCGCTCTCCGGTTTTCCGGTAGCCACGGCGCTCGTACCACGCGAGCAGCTCGATACGTTGGGCGATCACGGTCATCTGCATCGCGGCCGCAGCCCAGTGTGTTGTTGCCCACGCCTCCGCCGCCTCCAACAGGCGCCGGCCCAAGCCTCGACCCTGTTCGGTCGGGGCGACGGTGAGCATGCCGAGGTAGCCGGCGTCGCCGGTGCTCTCGAGATGAACGCAGCCCACGATCGACCCGTGGCGGACCTGCAGCAGGATCACGCTCTTCGGACTGACGAGCGTCGCCGCGATTGCCTGTTCGTCGACGCGCTGTCCACCCAGGAGATCGGCCTCGGTCGTCCATCCGGCGCGGCTGCTCTCGCCGCGGTACGCCGAGTTCACGAGGCGCACGATCTCTGCTGCGTCTTCAAGCGTGGCGGGCCGGATCATCGGTGCTTCCGGGTTCATGGTTCGACGCGGCGCCGGGCTCCGGCCGCCTTCACCGGACGCAGCCGTCCAGGAAACTCGTACTCGACCACCTCGCGCCCTGGGTACTGCTCGCGCAGCCGATCGAGCCGCGCGTCGTCGCATCCAGCCACGATCAGCGCCTCATTGGATCCGAGAACGGGCGGGTTCCGCACGAGATCCGCCCGGTCCGTCCGGTACGTCCCGGTGCGGAGCACGACGATCCGCGGTCGGGCACCGAGGTCGGCGAGTGTCGCCAGCGTGCGATCGACATCCCGTCGCCAGTAGATCGTGTGGGCCTCACGTCCCGCGAACACGACGCTCCCAGCGATCTGCAGGACGAGGACCCCTTGCCAGATGCGGCGCGCGGGGGCGGGTGACGCCGCGCGCATCCTCCCGTACAGCTCCGCCACGGCGAGGATCAGGAACGGGAGGTAGGGAAGCAGGTAACGCGGCCCGGGCCCCGCGATCGCCGTGGGGTAGAGAAAGTAGACACCTACCTGAATGGCGAAGAGCAGCACGTAGGTCTTGCCCGATGCTCCGATCTGGCGCGTACGGAACGCGAGTAGCAGCACCGCCGGGAAGACCCACAGGAGGAGCCCCAATCGCGCTGCGGTCACGCGAATGCCGTCCCACGACAGCTGCAGCTGATCGTGAAGGCCCGCGCCCGCCGGCACGTTGGTTGGCGGCGTGAACGGACTCCCGGCGAGCATCGCGTTGTAGGCAAGATTGCCAGACGCGATGGCCGAGAACGCGACAACGAAGACGACGATCTCGAGGTGCCGGCGGCGCCGGAGCAGCGACAGGCCAATCCACAGCCCGAGCGGCACCCAATCGAGGTAGCGGATCAGCGCCGAGTAGCCGAGTAACGCGCCGGTGATCGCGAGTCCCGCGATCGCGCGCCCGCGCGGCACCTCCGTATCGCCGCACATCCGCATGTACACCACGTAGGCGGCGAAGACGAACAGCGCCGTCGCCACGTGCGCCCGGTACGACGCCGCGTAGTAGGCCAGGAAGATGCACGATGCCGTCAGCGCCCAGACGGCGCCGTCGAGGTCCGGCCCGATACGCCGTTCCGTTTGCAGCAGCATGAGATACACGAGCGCGGCGCCCAGGAGCGGGCCAACGAGCCACGGGACGCCCAGAGCCGCGCCGACAGCGAGGAGAGCGGGCCATCCGGGCGCGTACTTCGAGAACCGCCGACCATCGTCGTCTCTCAGGCAGTTCAGCGCGATACAGGCGTGCAGCGGATGGCCGCCGTCGTACAGCGGGCTTTCGGCGTACAGCCGCCCCTGCGAAAAGAGCTCCGCCTGATAGAGGTATGAGTAGTCGTCTCCCGAGATCGGATATCGCTGCTGCAGACAGGCAAACGCGAAGAGCGCCTCTGCGAGGAACAGCGCCGCGAACAGGAGCCGGCGTCTGCCGCGCCCCTTCGCGGTGTGTCGTTGCATGTGAAGGAGGATAGCCTCAACTGTGCCGTTTGACACGGACGTCCGCTGTCACGCGGCGGCTCGTGACTCCGCCCAGGCGCAGACGTGCGTGTGCCGCCGCGCGCTTGTCCACGCCATTTGCGGACGAGCGTGTCTAGGCCGCCCGCCGGCGTTCCGCTTCGCTCACCGCTGCGCCCGAACGCCGGCGCAGCACGACGATCGCGAGCGTCAGCGCGGACATGAGGGTCACCGCGTTGGCCGTCGTCCGCACCGGAGTGTTGTCGAATCGGGCATCGACCACGTGCGTGCCGGGAGGAACGGTGAGCGCCATGTAGCCGTCGACGGGCACTCGAGTGACGGCTGCAGGGGCGTCGTCGAGCTGAATCCTCCAGCCCGGGAACATGCGCATGTGCAGACGGAAAATGGACGGTTCTTCAGCCGTCACCCGGAGCGTGAGCCGCGCATCGTCGGTGCGCAGGGCGTGGACGGCTGCCCGGCCATCGCTGATTGTCCAGCGCCGATCGACCGCCGGACCGCGTTCGCTGCCTGAGGGGTCGTAGGACGGCTCGTCGTGACCCAGCCGCTTCGCATCCGCGGTCTGCGCCCATGCGGCGTTGTCGATGTTCATCTCGGCCGCGGATAGACGGGTCGCCGGGTGCAGGCGGCGCGGATACAGGTGCAGCAGCCCTGCCACGATGGCCAGCAGCACGATCGTTCTCGCGCGAGGCGTGCGAACCGCCGAGACCAGGAGCGCCAACAGCGCCGAGCAGGCGATCGACGTGAGCAGGAAGAAGCGCCAGGGGAACTGGATGAATGCCAACGGCCCGATCGCCTCCCACACGGCGACGGAGCGCGCGTGCATCATGAACAGCGAGAGGGCGGCCACGACGAGCCAAGCCGCGGACGCGGTCGCGCGCGGCGACCACGTGCGGCGGACCACTGCCCATCCCACAATGGCCGTCGCGCCGACGAGGGCCACCCACTGGAAGGGACCGACGCGAAGCGGCATCAGGTCGTCCGGCTTGGTCACGGACGAGCCCCCATAGTTCCACTCGTAGCTCCAGACATAGCGCGTCCACAACGAGGCGGGGACGAAATGCTGGTGGAAGTCGAACCACTTCGTCGTGAGCCCACGGATCTTCACCAGCGAAATCTCGAGCAGGGCCGGCATGACGTAGAACGATGCGAGGCCGACGCCCAGTGCCGCTGCGCCAAGGAGCGGGCGCAGGCGGGTTCGACGTGTGCCGTCGAAGGCGACGCTCGTCCCGATCGCAGCCGCGACGGCCGGCGACGCGATCAACGTTGCCGGCAAGTGCGACAGCAGCGTGAGCGCCACCAGCACCGATGTGAGCGCGAAGTACCAGCGGCCTCCAGTGCGCAGGAACGCATCCGACGCCCAGATGGTGCCGACGGCGAACGCAATCGCCGCGAATTCCGGGTACGCCGCGCGGACGAACACGTCCACGATGAGGTACGGCGAGAGCGCGAACGACAGGCTCCCTGCCGTGGCGGCAGCGAGACCAAGAGGTCTCAGCCACAACCACGAGAACAACGCCGCCAGCCACCAGAGGAAGACGGGAGTCGCGCGGAACGCAGACGACAGTGGCATCCCGAGCTGATGTGGCAACTCGACGGCATAGTAGAACCCAACCTGGTAGAAGTTGAACAGCGGCTGGCCGACGCCGTCTCGGATGCCTTCGACCCACCGCACCGGGATCTGTCCCTGCTCGAAGGCGCGATCGAAGCGGTACATGTGCGTGAGATGCGCCGTCGCGTCGTGGCCCTGCGGAAAGTCCGGGCCCATGACCGCCAGTGCGGCGGGTACGAGCACACAGGTGAGGAGCGCAAGCGAGATCGCGTCGAGTGCTCGCGCGGGGGCGGAATGCTGGCGCGGCGGTGGTCGCGAGGGTGATGTCGGACATGTGGGAGGCATCGGGAAACTGGGCATCGTGCAACGACGAGTCCAGTCGCGGTCCTCTTCTTGCGTGGGCAGCCGGCATGCTCCGTGTATTGACGCCAGAACACCAACGCCAGGTGGCCGAAGCGCGCGAGGTGCTGGCGCGGCTCTCGGATGAGCTGCTGCACATTGGCGCTACCTCGGCCGACACGCGCGCGCTCGAGGCCTCGATACGCCAGCTCGACGACTTCTTCCTGCTCGTCGTCGTTGGTGAGTTCAACGCGGGCAAGAGCGCGCTCATCAACGCTCTCCTGTCCGAGCGGCTCGTGGACGAGGGCGTCACGCCAACCACGGCCCAGGTCGCCGTCCTGACGTACGGCGACACCGTTACACGTATGGGCGACGGTCGAGGTGCGCAGATCGTCACCGCGCCGGTCGAGCTGCTTCGCACGCTCCACGTGGTCGACACTCCAGGCACCAACGCGATTCTGCGCGAGCACGAACGGCTGACCACGGACTTCGTCCCGCGGTCGGATGTCGTGCTCTTCTTGACATCGGCCGATCGCCCCTACACCGAGACGGAGCGGCAGTTCATGGCGCTCCTGCGCGACTGGGGCAAGAAGATCCTCATCGTCGTGAACAAGATGGACATCGTGCCCGACGCCGAGGACCGCTCTCGAGTACTGGAATTCGTTCGCGGCGCCGCCGAACGCGAACTGGGGCTCTGGCCGCAGGTGCTCGGGGTGAGCGCGAGGCTGGCGATGCGGGCCAGGCACGGCGACCCGTCGCTGTGGAGCGCGAGCGGCTTCGACGAACTTGAGCGCACGATTCGGGACCTGCTCGAACCGGAGAACAGATTCCGCATCAAGCTGGCGAATCCGCTCGGTGTCGGCGCGGCGTTGGTCTCCCGTTACGCCACGATCGCGGCGGAGCGGTTGGCGCTGCTTCAGGGTGACGTCGAAAGTCTCGAGGCCATCGACCGCGAGATCGGCGCCTTCTCCGAGCAGATGCGGCGCGGATTCGACGCGCGCATGGATTCCATTCAGCGGGTGCTCGCCGACATGGAAGCGCGCGGGCAGGCCTATTT
Source organism: Vicinamibacterales bacterium (assembly GCA_050183995.1). GTDB lineage: Bacteria > Acidobacteriota > Vicinamibacteria > Vicinamibacterales > CAVVIG01 > CAVVIG01. The sequence continues at coordinate 5,150 of JBFXAT010000041.1, read as the reverse complement.
CGACGAGACGCTGAGAATCGGCCGGGTGATCGACCTGCTGAATCGCGCACGCATGCAGAGGGAATTCACGGAGACGGTGATCGCCGACGTGCCCGTGCAGATCGAACGCAAGGTGGCCGAATTGATCGATTGGCTGGTGGACCAAGAGTTCCGCGAATGGCAGGCCGTCACCAGTGCGCTGCTGCGGCGGCGTCGAGACAACGACTCGGGTCCGCTGGGCTCTCCGGACGTCGGCACGTTCCACAGCGATCGCGCTCGTCTCATGGAGTCGGTCGGTCGCGAGGCCCAGCGAGTCGTCGATACCTACGATCGGCAGCGTGAAGCCGGCCTGATGGCGGATCAGGCACGCGTGGCAGTGGCCGCGGCCGCGGCGGCTGGAGGCGCCGCCGTTGGCCTCGGTGCGATCGTGACCGTCGCAGCCTCGACGCTCGCCGCCGACATCACCGGGATGCTCCTCGCCAGCGCCCTCCTCGGCATCGGATTCCTCGTGATTCCCCAGAGGCGGCGGGCTGCGAAGTCGCTCCTGACGGTACGGATCGCGGAGCTGCGCGAGCGGCTGGCCGCCGCGCTGCGGCAGCAGTTCGAGCAGGCGCAGGAGCGGACCGTCCAACGTCTGACCGACGCGGTGTCGCCGTATGCGCGGTTCGTGCGCTCCGAGGAAGAACGGTGGCGCTCAGCTCTCGATCGACTCGAGACGCTATCGCTCCGTCTCCATCCGCCGGCGTCCACATCCGTTCCCCCGTCGGCATAAGAGCCGAGCTCTCATCACGTCAACGCGTCCGCGGGCGAGCCCTTCGTGTGGGCCGTCCAATGTCGGACGAGCTGTTACGGGTCAACCGTTTGCGTTCTGGTGTCGCGTTTGCACATGTTCGAGTCGAAGAGTGATGGATGTTCCTCGAACCGAACCAGGCCCCAAGACGAATGCCCTTGAATCTCGAAGGAGGAGAACGATGAAGCGCTATTTCCTGTCGACCGTCACGGCGATGTTCTGTGCCGGCACCCTCGCAGCCGCGCAGGCCACGACCCAGCAGCCGTCGCAGCTCGGCGCGGAGACGAAGTCGCAGAGCGGATCGGACACCAAGTCCCAGAGCGGGACGTCGACCGGCTCGCGGTCGATGTCGAATCAGTCAGGATCGGTCACGCTGGTCGGATGCCTGTACAACGAGAAGGACGTCCCCGGACGCACGCCGAATGTGGCGGAGCGCGCGGGAATCATGGAGGACTACATCCTCGCTGATGCGTCCCACGCCTCGGCCTCGTCAGCCACGCCGGGCGCCACGGGTACGAGCGGTACCAACGCGAGCGGCGCGATGGCGTCAGCGAAGAAGATGTACAAGGTCGAACACGTCGACGACGAGAAGCTGAAGCCGCTGGTCGGCAAGCGCGTGGAAGTGGTCGGCAAGATCGACGCTGACGACATGAAGGACCAGGCGTCGAACGCGCCGAAGGCGGACAGCAACGTCGCCAGCCCGGACGACGTCGAACTGCCGGAATTCGAGGCGGTGTCGATCCGCGCGATCGAGGGCACGTGCCCCTCGACGCCAAGCCGGTAACCTCGTTCCGGATTGCTGGAGTCGGTCGCATGGCCGGGGATCTCGGGAGCACCGAGGTCCCCGGCGTCGAACGTTCGACGTCCACACGCGCTTCAGCCGGCGGGAGCGCTCACGCGCCTGTATCAGCCGGAAACCGGATCACGAACTCCGTTCCCACGCCCAGATTGCTCGAGCACCGAATCGTCCCCGCGTGTCGTTCGATGGCCCATTGCGCGATCGACAGCCCGAGGCCGGCGCCCGCTCCGCTCGTTCTCGCCGCGTCCACTCTGTAGAATCGGTCGAAGATGCGAGGCAGATGCTCGGGCGCGACGCCGATTCCGGTGTCGCGCACGACCAACTCGATTGCGTCCGCACGGGGCCCGAGCTCCACCCAGACCTGGCCGCCAGGCCGATTGTAGAGGACGCCATTGACGACGACGTTCGAGATCGCTTCGAGGAGCCGTTCGCGATCGCCCATCATCTCGACCGCTCGCAGGTCGGTGGTGATGGCGACCTGACGCTGGTCGGCGAGCGGACGCACGAGCGCAACGGCGTCGGCGGCGACGGCATCGAGGCGACAGCGTTCGCTCGTGAGATCGATCTGCCCGGCATCCGCTCGCGCGAGCGTCAGCAGGGTCTCGACGACGCGGCCGATACGGAGGGCCGCCGTCCTGCACGTCCGGAGCGATCCCTGATAGGCCGCGATGTCACGCTCTCGCGCAAGGGCCCATTCGGTTTCCGCACACAACGTCGCCACCGGTGTCCGCAACTCGTGGGAGGCGTCGGTCGTGAAGCGCCTGAGCTGATCGGCCGCGAGTCGAAGCCGATCGAACGCCGAGTTGAGGGCTTCCGCGACCTGTCCGAGCTCCGATTCCGTGTCTTCGACAGGGATGCGTGCGTCGAGCGCCCCGGCGGCCATCGACCGCGCCGTCGCGTTGATCCGCGCAATGGGGGCGAGCACACGGCCGGCGAGCAGCCACCCGCCGACGATGGAGAGCAGCGCTGCAGCGAATCCGACGATGCCCGCTGTGACGCCCAGCGACCACAGCTCACCGTACGCATCGTCGAGACGGCGGCCAACCAGGACGAGACTGCCGCGTGGGCCAGGCACGGCCGCCTCGCGCCAGCCGCTGCGCGTGCGCGTGCCTGCCTCCGCGGGTCTCGGGCCAGCGAGGTCGGGATCCGAGGTGTCCACGCGCCGTCCGTCCGATGCCCAGATGACGTAGTACGCGCGCTCGAAACGCTCCGGATCGAAATACGCCGTCGCGTCGTCGGGAAGGTTCACGTCGAAGGAGCCGTCTTCGAAGGGAGCGAGCGCATGCGCGACCCGCTGTGCCCGATCCTGGACCTCGCGATCGATCTGCCGCTGCAGCGAGTTCCAGAAGAGATAGCAGACCGTCGCGCCGAACAGCGCAACGATCGACGTGACGACGGCGGCGTAGAGCAGGACGAGGCGCACCCGGAGCGAATCACGCATCGATGAGGTATCCCTGCCCGCGCCGCGTCTGGACCAGAGTGCGGCCCAGCTTGCGCCGCAGCCCTGCGACGTGAACGTCGATCACGTTGGATCCGACCTCGCAGTCGTCCGCGTAGATGTGCTCCTCTATCGTGCGGCGTGTCACCAGAGTTCCGCGGCGTCGGAGCAGGAACTCGAGAATGGCGTATTCGCGGGCGGTGAGGTCGACCAGCCGGCCGGCACGCTCGACGCGCCGGGCGCTCGTGTCGACCGAGACGTCCCCGATGCTCAGCACGGGAGACGGGTCTGCGGAGTTGCGGCGGATCACCGCTCCGATCCGCGCCAGCAGCTCGCTCACGGCAAACGGCTTGGTCACGTAGTCGTCGGCTCCCGAGTTCAGCCCGCGAACGCGATCCGACAAGGCGTCCCGTGCGGTGAGCGCGATCACCGGCGTCCGGATCTGCTCGCGACGCAGGGTGTCGAGCACCGTCCAGCCGTCGATGCCCGGCAGCATCAGGTCCAGCACGATCGCGTCGTAGGGGACTTCCCGCGCCTGGAAGAGCGCTTCATCGCCGTCTGGCGCCACATCGACCGCGAAGCCGCCCTCCTGGAGGATCTTCCTCAGCGTCGTTGCCAGTTCCTCATCGTCTTCGGCCACCAGCAGGCGCATCGGCGCTATTCCGGCGTCGTGACGCGGAGGTCGTCGAACTGCGCGACCGTTCCGCCCGAACACCAGATGCCGACGGAGCCAGGCACGGCGTCACCGCGGTTCCGCTCCTCGAAGACCCGTACGCCCCCGAGGTAGATGCGCACGCGACGGTCGCGTTGTGCGACCTTCAAGGTGTGCCATGCGTCCGGATCGAGCTCGAGATCGTCTTCCTCTTCGAGGCGAATGCGATTCCCATCGGCGATCCGATAGAGCCCGATCGACTGCGCCTTCAGCGCGAACTGCACGAGCGAGTGGTTCTCGGCATCGCGGTACCGCCAGACCAACCCGCCTGTGCGGTCCCCGCCCAGCAGCCGCATCCGCACCGAGACGTCGCCGTCGCGCCATGTCGGCCGTTGAAGCACCGCCAGCGCCGCGCCGCGACCGCCTGTGCTGTCGGCTTCGTGCACCAGCACGTTCGACGCGCCATCCCTCCGCACGAACCAGCGGGTCGGGTCCGCCTGCCGCATCGTGGCGAAGACGAAACCTGCGGGCGGCGCGCCGACTCGATCGGTCTCGAAGCCGTGCACCGTCGCGGGAGCGTGCTGCGCGCCGGCGACGCCGGCCGCTGCGGCGATCGCCATCACGAGGGACCGGCCGACACGGGTCATGCCGGCAGCGTAGCGCGAGAACCATGAAGCAGTCATGAAGCCGTCGTCGGTCCGCCAGGCCGTCAGGCAGCCGTCCGGTCCCGTCAGGCGATCGTAAGCAAGATCGGCGTCGTTGAGGCCTTCCGACCAGAGAATCTGGCTCAGCCGTCGCCGGACTCGGGATTGGCGACGTGACCGATTGTCCAGCCGCGGCCACAGGTGTATAAGGCTCCGATCCTTTCGCCGCCGTTGAGCCCGGATAGCCAGGGAGGTGTGTTGTGCCGATTCATGCTGCCACGTTCGATGGGGGACGCACGTCGATCGACGACGCTGCGCTCGACGATCTGCGTGCCGCCATCAGGGGCGACGTGCTGCAGCCGGATGACACCGGTTACGCCGAGCGTCCGATCTTCAACGCCATGCACACGCGGCGTCCCGCTCTGATCGTGCGCTGCAGGGGGACCGCCGACGTTGTCGACGCTGTGAAGTTCGCGCGCCAGCACCACATGCTGGTCGCGGTGCGCGGCGGCGGCCACTCGGTTGCGGGGCACTCGAGCTGCGACGACGGCATGGTGATCGATCTGACGCACATGCGGAGCGTGGACGTCGACCCGGAGGCGCGGTCCGTGCGAGTGCAAGGCGGCGCCCTCTGGGGCGACGTCGACCGCGAGACGCAGGCATTCGGACTCGTGGTGCCAGGCGGCGTGGTGTCGGAGACCGGAGTCGCGGGACTGACGCTCGGCGGCGGGGAAGGGTGGGTCCGACGCAAGTACGGCCTGACGATCGACAGCCTCTTGTCGGCGCGCGTGGTGTGCGCCGACGGCTCGGTGCGGACCGCTTCTCTGGTGTCCGAGCCCGACCTCTTC
>JBFXAT010000040.1:0-39767 GCA_050183995.1 Vicinamibacterales bacterium | reverse complement strand
CTCGATGCGGTGCACCGAGACCATCAGCTGCTCGTTGGCGGCGACGAGAGCGGCCGTCCTGTTGGCGACCTCTTCGGTCAACGATTCCTGTTGTACCCGGAGCTGCCTGTCCTGCCGTTCGATTTCGGCGAGCATCCGGTTGAAATCCTGGACCAGCATGCCCACTTCGTCTGTCCCTGCTCCCTCCGCGCGCAACGCGAAGTTGCGATCCGAGGTGACGAGCCGGGCGGTGTTCGCCAGATCCAGAATCGGCCTCAGTACCGTCCGCTGGAGGCCCACCGAGACCATCAGGGCGATGCTCGAACAGCCCAGCACGATGGCCAGGGTGACGCCCGCGTACCCCAGCAGCCGCATCAGCAGCTCGCCGAGCGAGGCCCGAAGGAACACGGTGCCGACCCTGTCACCATCGAGCACCACCGGGCGGGCGACGACGAGCCACCGCCCGCTGATACGGGCACCGTCGTCGCCTGGTTCCGACGGCAGCCACTCGCCAGCGTCGGCAGCGCGATAGGTCGCGAAGAGCCGCCCGTTTCGGTCGAACAGCGCCCCGGTCTCGATACCAGGCTCTGCCCCGAGCGCCTGCAGCACGTCCCCGGCAACGGCGCGATCCTCGAAGGCGAGCGCGGCCGTCGTGTTCCTGCCGACGATGTCGGCGACGATCGTGAGTCGATGCTCCAGCGCGCGGCCGAACGTCAGCGCCTCGTAGGTGCCGAGCGCCACAGTCGCGAGCAGCAACGCCAGCGTGGTCGTGCCGGCCATCAGCGCGGTGAGCTTCCGCCGAATCGACGCCTTCGCGAACCAGCGGATCATCGTGCCGCTCCCGCCGAAGGCTGGTTCGACGCGAGGGCGACGAGCCGAACGCTGAGGTACAGCCGCGCACGTTCGGCGGCCGCCGTGTTCAAGCAGAAGCGAATCCGGTCGCCTTCGGTGAAGAGCTCCACGACGCCCCCGACCGATGCGAAACCGACCTGGTCGCTCACGGTGAGGACCGCGGTCCGGCGCACGCTCTCGACGATCGCCGCAACCCGGCTGCGCTCGGAGGCCGACACGTACAGCAGGTGGCAGCCCGTCTCCGGCTCCGCGATCCGGCGCGTCTCGATCGCCCGTCCACCGACGACATGGCCGCGCAACGCATCGTCCAGGGCGCTGCCGAACGGGTCGACGCCGAGAACGCAGACGCGCAGTGGAGCAGACGCGTCGGTGAACGAATCGGTCGGCCAGTCGACGAAGCGGGCGAGGTTGTAGAGGATCGCCGCCTTCAGCCGGTACTCGTCGACCCGTTCCTCGATCGCCGGCGCACCAACGGCGATCGGCACCCTCGCACAGAGCGCGAGCGTCACGAGCAGTCCCAGCCCGATCCGCCGACACGTGCGGACTCCCGCGCGGCGCGCGATCCTTCGCGACGTCGTCCGGCACGCCGTTGCTGGAGCGGTGCGGCACGCCATGGCTAGAAGTGCCATTGCACGCGCCCGAGGACGGTCCTGCCGTCCTGCGGAAGAGCAACCTGGCGATGTTCGACGGAACCCGGATCCGCCCACTGGCGATTGAACACGTTGTAGATCGTCACACCGAACCGCGGCCCGCCCGCGCGCGGCCGGAAGAGCACGCTCGCATTGCCGACAAACGCCGATGGAACCACTCCACCGGCGAGGGTTTGACGATTGCCGATGCCGACGCCGTTGAACGCGAGCACGGCCCGGACCTGCGGAACAGGAAGTTCGACGACGACAGTCGAGAGGGTGGAGGGGGAGTTGCCGATGCGCGCACCGTCCGAGCCGCGACGGACGTCCTGGAACACCTGGGACAAGCGGCTGCGTATGCGTCCAGGAAGCTCGCCCTGGAGCTCGAGCTCGATGCCCTTGGCCGTGGCGCGGTCGCTGTTGCGATAGTAGAGGCCGTCGATGGTCTCGTCGCTGCCTCCACGCTGAACGATCAGGTCGGTAGCGCGATTGTGGAACACCGAGGCAGACGCCTGCAGGCGCGGCGTGAGCCGGTGCTCGATCCCGAGCTCGACGGTCTGAATCCGCTCGGGCCGGAGCGAGGCGCTGATGACATTCTGACCGTAGTACAGCTCGTACGGGTTCGGCGCACGAAAGGCGCGGCCGTAGAGGAGCTTCAGGGTCGTGCCGCCCGCCGGAGACACGATGAGGCCCAGGCGCGGGTTCACGGTTCCGCCGAAACGGCCGAAGTAGTGGTCCCAGCGGATGCCGGCGTTCAGCCGCACCTTCGGGTGCAGCCTGAAGTCGTCCTCTGCATACAGCCCGGTGATCTGGGACCGGCGGCGATCGTCGAGCAGGACGCCGGTCGCGTCTCGAGCGAACTGGTCCTGCCGAAGGTTCGCGCGGTGCTCGAGCCCGGCGGTCACGCTGTGGCGCTGCGACTGGCGGTTCAGCGCGGCCTCGCCCGTCAGCCAGGTTCCGTCACCGCTGTCTCGGAACAGGCCCGGCTCGTAGGCGAACGTCCCGTCGTAGGCGTAGCGGTCGAACGCGCCCCGGATGTCGACCGTGGTCCTCGCGTCGACGCGGTGCGTGTAGTGCACGTGCGCGAAGCCGCGCACGTCGGTCGTGCGGGTGCGCGCGTCACCCACCAGCACGTCGAACGGCGCCGTCGGAATCGTCTTCGTGCGGGAGCCGACGCCGAGCTGTGCGCTCAGTCCGCGGATCGAACCGCTCGCAAAGACGCTGACCGATCGGTCGCCGTCGGCGCCGGTGACGAGGCCGGACATGTTGGCTGGAGCAGCGAGCTCCGGAAAGAACAACCGGTCGTTCCCGGCGCTGCCGTAGGCCGTTGCGGAGAGCAGCCCCTCGAAGCCGTTGGAGAGGCGGGTTCCGGCCGTGATGCGTGCCTTGCGCGTCTCCTGCGAGCCGACGTGCCCATAGAGCTCGGCCCCCTCGATCGAGCGTCCCTGCCTCGTGATCAGGTTCACGGCGCCGAAGAAGGCGCTCGTCCCGTACAGGGAGGAGCTCGGCCCCCGGATCACCTCGACGCGCTCGAGGAGATCGACGTCGATCGGCGACTCGGTGCCGAGCAGCGCCTGATCGTAGACCCCGTCGTTCAGCCGATGTCCGTTCAGCAGGAGGAGCACCCGCCCGTTGTAGTCCCCGGGGCGCTGGAAGCCGCGGACGCCGAGGTGACTGTAGTTGCGGTCGTAGGTGACGTAGAAGCCGCGCACGGTGCGAAGGACGTCGGCCAGCGTGCGGTATCCCTGCCGGCGAATCTCGTCGCCAGTCACGATGGTCACGGACGCGGGCGCCTGGGCCACGTCCTGGATGAACTTCGACGCCGCGTAGACGCGCATCTCCAGCAGCTGCTCGAGCGGCAAGTTGCTCAGGCCGTCCTGGGACTGCTGCGCGGACGAAGCCGCGGACGCCACGGGGACGAGTGATTGAGCGGACTCCGCGTACAACGACGTCGGAATGGAAATGACGAGGGCGGCCGCCACCAGGCCCGTCAGTTCGCGGTGTCCCGCCCGGAGCCGTCGCGCAATCGCGCCGCTCCCATCTCCGCTCCACATGGATTCCACAAATGCACACGCCGGACGATCCCGGCCATCCGCATTCGGTGTATCGGCAGCTGGATCCCGCCGCTCCACACGGACCTCGAGGCCGCGTGCGAAGAGCGGGGCAATCGTGTGAACTCAGGAAGCGAGCGCGCCGACGTTCGGGGCGTCGGCTGACGAACCGGAGGCGCTGTCCGTCTGGTCGACGGCGTACATCACGGAGCCGGCGCCGTGTCCGGTCGCGCCGTAGATCACGCGTCCCGCCCGGCTCGACGGCTCCACGAAGCGGGGAGCCTCGTAGATCTCGACGGCCCGCAACCGGCAGACGGCGGCAAAGCGGTCGGCGTGCCGGATGACCGCTGCCGGATTCGACGCGAGGCCGTCAAGGGTCGCGTGGCCGACGATACCTTCGCCTGCGATGTAGAAGGCGACGCGCTCTCCCGCGCGCGGCGCGCCGTCGCGCGGCGCCGCGCCGTCAACCGCGCCACTGCCGTCGCCTCCCGCTGCGCCGCTCGACTGTTCGGACGGCTGGGCGACGAGACGGCTCACGCCGAGAATCCGCCGGCGATGGATGACGCACTCGAGCAGCTGCCGCGGCGAGGCGCTCTCGTCGCCCGCGAGCATCGCGATCCAGACGCGGCGCCCGCGCGTGTGCCGGGCTCGCGGCGCGACGCGTGGGCGGATCGCTGGTCTGACGCGCCGGCCGCCGGTGCCGAGGGTCAGGCCTCGCGCGAGCTCGATCATGAAGTCGGCATCGAAGCCATGGGTCAGGAGCCGGACGATCTCGTCGTGCGACAGCCGGCCGGCCGCGCGCATCTCGGCGAGTCGCACGAGCGACTTGACCGACACGCACCGCAGGTCATGGCGCGGCTGCCGCGACAGCCATGCCTCGAGCGAGTCGCGCGACACGTAGAACGGCGTGATCACGAGCAGCCCGGTTGGCGCGGACGGTCCAGCCGGCGCCACGGCCGACGCGACGTCGATCGCACTCATCAGGTCCGTCGCGTCGTCGTGCGGCGTCCGCTCGGAGCGCACGTCCAGGAGAATCAGCGCGCCGGTTGGAGAACGCCACCGTCCCATGTCCTGCGCCGTGCCGCGCGCCGGCTCGTACGCGCCGTAGGACGGCTCGAATCCGAGCCGTTCACCCAGCTTCACGACCAAGTCCTGGCGAGCGAAGGCGTATTGCTGGCCGAGCTGCTCCTGGCACTGGGCGAGCAGCGCACCAATCGATTGGGGATCTCCGTACTCGGCGAGGAACTGGTGGAAGAGACCGCGCGGCGTGCCCGGCTCGAGGCGGTCGTCGAGCGGGCCGATCCGCTTCAGCACATCGTGAAGGTTCGCGATCACGGTGAGGAACCTGTGACGGTTGCCCGTCAGTCGGACGAACGCGGGCTCTGGAGCAGGACGCGGGCGGAGGGCTTCGTGCCTCCGCCGGGCGACTCGATCGTCACGAAGGCGCCCCCGACCGGCTGAACGGCTCCTGGCGAATCGAGCACCGCCGTCACGGCGCCGCCGTCGCCGACCGTGAAGGTGCCCGCGCTGACCGGTCCGTCCGCCGTCTGCAGCCACAACTGGTACGTCGTCTCGGCGGACGCCGGCGGCACCCCGGACGCGATCACGGCGACTCCGCGAGAACGGCTCCAGAGCACCTGACCCGAGGCGCTCGAGCCGCGAGAGCCCGCCACGTTGAAGCGAATCAGATCGGGCGCGGTGAAGACACCGGCGAGCTTCTCCGCACGTGCGGTCGTTTCTCCGAGACGTTGCGACTGCTGGGTCGCTTCATCGCGGCTCGCGACGAGCTCCTGTCGGACACGCTCCAACGCCGTTTCTGCCTCGCGCTGCGATTGGGCCGCGCGCGCCAATGCCGCGCGTGACTCGTTCCAGAACTTCCAGCCGGCTGCGCCGCCGCCCGCCAGGATGGCCATGACCAGGACGACGGTCAGAATGCGCCGGCCGACAGAAGAGGAGGGCGTGCTCTCCGCTTCGAAGGAGCTCAGGAACGGTGCGCGAGCGTCGGCAGCACTCTCGTAGTTCTCCGGATCCGGCTCCACGAGCTCACGGCGCGCGTCGACGTGCGGCTCGACGGATGATTCGGCGAGCGGCTCCCCCGGGGCGTCGACGGCCGGAGCGCTGGCCGCTTCATCGAACGGCTCGTCAGCCTGCTCGTCAGCTTGCTCGTCAGCTTGATCGAGGGCAGGCGCGGATGAACGCGCGTCGTAGCCCAGCGCGCCCGAGTGCGAGGCTGTGCGGATCTCGAACACCGCGGAGGCGATCTCGCTTCCGAGCCCCGTCATCCGATCGCCGAGACTGGCCATCTGGACGCTGAGGGCTCGAGAGAGCTCCATCAGGCGCGCTTCTGCGAGCTCGACTCCACTGACGCTGCTGTTGGCGGCGGCGATGGTGACGCGGCTCAGCGTGTGCGCATGGTCGCGCAGTTCTCGCAGCGCGGCCTCGTGCCGCTCGCGCAGCTGCGACCAGTCGCGATCGATCAGCCGCTCGAGAAGCCGCTCGAGCTGGACCGGGGACAGTTCGGCTTTGGGTTCGGCCTTCGGCTCGGATTTCGTCTCCGCGGGCCGGTCCGCTGGCGGCTGCGTCCGCGTGTCCGCGCGAGGCTCGCGGCGCGAGCCGGCGCGGCGATCCACGGGTTGGGCTGCACGCGATGCCCCACGCTGCGCGCCGCGTGATTCGGGTTCAGGGCGCGCGGGCGTCCGCGTCTCGCGCGGTGAAGTATCCGACCGCGCGGGCGCCGTGTGACGAAACAACGACTGAGACGCCCGTTCCTCGGCGGCATCGCGCTGCTGACGCCAGCGCTCGATGGACGCGGCCAGCTCTGAGGTCAGGTCGGTGAGGCGCCGCTCGGTGTTGCCGTCGTGGCTCATCGGTTCTGGCGGCATCATACACAAGGGACGTCGGCCTGAGCTATAAACAACCGTAGCTCCTCAATAAAACACCTGGCCCTGCTAGACTCCGCCCATGCCACTGATCCTGAATGGTCTGCCCCCGCTTCACTGGGCGGCGGCCGGGGCGATCATCGCGGCGACCACCCTCGCCCTTCTGTTCCTGGCGAACCGTAGGCTCGGGATCTCGAGCGGCCTCGAGGACATCTGCAGCCTGGTGCTCGAGCAGCCCTACTTCCGCCGGGCATCGCTCCTGTCCGGCCGGCAATGGCGCCTTCCGTTTCTGGCCGGACTGGTGCTGGGTGGCGTCCTCTCGGCGGTTGCGGGCACCGGCTGGTCGCCCACCTGGGCCGCGGGCCGGCTCGACACGGTCGTGGAGCTCGGCGCCGCGGGCAAGCTGGCCTGGATGTTCGTCGGCGGTGTCCTCATCGGATTTGGCACGCGGCTCGCGAACGGCTGCACGAGCGGCCACGGCATCTTCGGCCTGGCCAACTTCGAACTGCCAAGCCTCGTCGCCACGATCACGTTCATGGCCGGAGGCGTCGCCACGACCCAACTGATCTATCGGGTGCTGCTCCACTGAGGCGAACCGATGACGCTGCTCTATCTGGTGCTCGGCACCATCTTCGGCTACACGCTGAGCCGGTCTGGCGCGGCAGACTACAACTACATCCAGGCGATGTTCCTGTTCGAGAGCTTTCAGCTCTATGGAATCATGGCCACAGCCGTCCTGTTGGCGGCGCCAGGCCTCTGGCTGATCCAGCGGCGGGGACGAACGCTGGCCGGCCGCCCGATCGCGGTCGATCTGAAATCACTCGACAAGGGGACCGTCGTCGGCAGCCTGATGTTCGGCGTCGGCTGGTCGATCACCGGCATGTGCCCTGGTCCCATCCTCGTCAACATCGGCGAAGGAAAGGTCTACGCCCTCGCCGCGCTGGCCGGCGCGCTGGTCGGCGCCGGCCTCTTCGGCTCGATCTATCAGCGGCCCCGAGGGGACGCCGGCGCTGCGCGCCCTACTGGGTCGGATACCAGTTCAGCAGCCGCACGTCGATAGCCGTTCCCTTCAGCGCCGCTTGGAACTCCTCGGGCTTCTGCCCGCCGTAGTGATACGGATAGACCACGGCTGGCTTGAACGCCTTCACGCATTCAGCGGCCTCGGCCGGCGACATGGTGTACGGCAGATTCATCGGGACGAACGCGACATCGATGCCCTTCAGCGCCTTCATTTCCGGCGTGCATTCGGTATCGCCCGCGAAGTACACCCGCTTGCCGCCGAGAGTCACGATGTACCCGTTGCCGCGGCCCTTCGTGTGGAACAACTGCCCGGCGGCCGGACCCCGTTGCAGGTTGTACATGGGCACGGCTTCGATGCTGACGCCGGCGACGGTGCGCGTCTCGCCGTTGGCCATCACCTCGACCGGTCCGGGCACCTTGTCGCCGACCATCGTGCGCGCCTCCTGCGGCATCACGACCGGCGCACCGCTCTTCCGAACCTTCGCGAGATTCTCGGGACTCAGATGATCGGGGTGGATGTCGGTGATCAACACCAAGTCGGCCGGCTTTGCCTTCGACAGGTCGCCTTGCGCCGGGTCCACCTGGATGACGCGGCCGGCGTGTTCGACCTGCACGCTCGCGTGCTGATGGGGTATAAAGACGATGTCGCCGCCCGATGCCGGCACCGACGTCTGCGCCTGCGCCGACGCAGCCGGGCAGGTCAGTAGAACGAGAGCGAGCAGAACACGTTTCATAGGTTTCCTCCAGCGAAGTCGAGACCGATCAATCGTCAATAGTGACACGATCCAAAGGAACAGGTCGTGTATTCTGAATCGCGTGTCCAAGCGTCCTCCCCCGCCCGCCGTTGAGCTGAGCCCGGCCGAGAAGTTCTTCGGGCTGAAGTCGCGGCCGTTCAGTCTGACGCCCGACCTTCGCTTCGTTTATCACAGCCGTTCGCATACGCACGCGCTCGAACAGCTCACCTCTTCGCTCAAGCGGCGTGAGGGTCTCGTCATCGTCACCGGCTCGATTGGAACCGGCAAGACGATGTTGTGCCGGACCCTTCTCGAGACGTTCGACGCGCGCATGTTCCTTTCCCTCGTCCTCGATCCTGGGCTGGAAGTCGAGGACCTGCTTCGCAAGCTCCTTGCCGATTTCGGCATCATGAAGGAGTTCGAGGACCAGCCGGCCGGCCCCATGACCAACGCGACGCGCCACCGGTACGTCGTGACGCTCCAGCAGTTCCTCGCGTCGCTGATTCCGTTGAAGGCGCACGCGGTCGTCATGATCGACGAGGCGCAGCACCTCAGCCCGCGCGTGCTCGAGGAACTGCGGCTGCTGTCGAACTTCGAGACCGACGAGGCCAAGCTGCTGCAGATCGTGCTGGTGGGCCAGCCGGACCTCGACGATCTTCTGCAGCGGCCCGAGCTCAGGCAGCTGAACCAGCGTGTGGCACGGCGCTGCGAGCTCGAGCCGCTTTCGCAGGCCGAAGTGTCCGACTACATCGAACGGCGGCTGACCGTCGCGAGCCAGCCGGCCGGCGAGTCCGACGTTCGACTGCCCGCGTCCAGCGACGGGGAGACGGTGCGGTTCACGCCCGACGGAGCGGCCACGGTGGCGATGATTTCCGGGGGCGTTCCGCGGCTCGTGAACACCCTGTCCGACAGGGCGCTCGACGTGGCGTACGAGCAGCAGCAGCGGGAAGTCGACCCCACCATCGTCATCGAGGCGGCCGAACGGTTGCGGCTGGTCATTCCCAGTGGTCTGCCCATCCGCCGACCGCGCAAGTGGCTCCTCGCCGCCGCCCTCGTGGCCCTGCTCGCCCTGCTCGCCGGTGCGGCGTGGTGGTGGTGGAATGCCCGCGCCGGCGGGAGCGTCACGGCGCCTCCGGCGAGGTTCGCACCGGCCAGCGTACCGCCCGCGGCCAGCCAGACGCCTGCCCCCGCGGACCCGACCGCACCTCCGCCGGCAGCGTCCCCCCCGCGCGGAACGGCGGGTGCCGCCAGATCGGCCGCTCCGGCGTCACCGCCCGCCACGCCGTCACCGCCTCAGCGGCCGGCGCCCTCGAACGCGGCCTCGCCGTTGGCCTCGAACGGGACATCGCCTGGCGCGTCCACCTCGTCCTCGGCGGCGGCCCAGGCCCCGAGCGCGCCGCGGGCTCCTTCGCCACCGGCGGCACCGGTACCGGCCACGTCGCAGGCGGCCAACACCAGCGGGACCACTGTCGAGCCTGCCTCCCCCGCGGTACGCAGCGACGCGGACTCTCCCGACGCGGATCCCCCAGCCGCCGACGCACCAGCCCCCGGCTCGTTCATGATCGCCGTCGCATCGTTTCGGACCCAGCAGCGCGCGCAACTCGCCGCCCAGACCGTGACGCGCCTGACGCTTCCGGTGACGATTCGCCTGGACTCGGACGCCGGATGGTACCGGGTCATCTCCGGACCGTACGAAACGCGCGAAGCCGCCGAGGAAGCCCAGGAGCGCCTCGGGCGACGCGGGTACTCGGGCACCCGGATCACCCGCGTCTCACCCACGCCCTGAACCGCGTCTCACCCACGCCCTGGACGGCGTCTCACCTCGGTCTGACGCGTGCCTGACGGCGCCAGCCTCCGCACCTCGCCGTGACCCGCTACGGCTGCCGCGAAACGCCGAGGCGGCTGTGGATCGCCGGACCTTCTTCCTTCAGCGAGTCGAGCAGCGAGGCAAACCACGCGGCACCCGCGAGGCAGCAGGCACCGCCAATTGCCAGCGTATACGACACGCCGATTCGCGCAGAGACCGCGCCCGCCGCCAGGCTGCCGAACGGCGTGGTCCCCATGTACGCCATCAGAAAGAACGACATGACCCGGCCCCGCTTGCCGTCCTCGACCACGGTCTGCAGCAGCGTGTTGCTCGCGGCGATCTGCACCATGAGGCCGAAACCGCTGACGACCATCAACAGCGCGGACAGCCACAGCAGCCGTGAAAACGCGAAGCCCACGAGTCCCGCGCCGAACAGCGCGCAGGCGGCGGCGATGGTGCGGCTGAGACCGGTGATCGACCGGCGCGAGGCCAGCCACAGCGCGCCGAGCAGCGCCCCGGCGCCCGACGCGGTCATCAGGAAGCCGAGCGTGTGGGCTCCGCCCGAGAGCACGGTCGCCGCGAAGACCGGGAGCAGCACGGCGTACGGCACGCCGGTCAGACAGACGAACGCGACGAGCAGAATGAGCGAGCGGATCAGCGGCGAGCCGTACGCATACCTCCAGCCCTCCGCGAACTGCGTCAACGGGCTCTCGCGCACCGCGCCGCTGCGTGGCGCCGGCGGCACGCGCATCGCCGCGAGCGCCGCCAGCACGGCCACGAAGCTGATCGCGTCGATCAGATAGCACCAGCCTTCGTTCGACGCGGCGATAATCGCGCCGGCCACGCTCGGGCCGACCAGGCGCGCGGCGTTGAACATGGACGAGTTCAGCGCGATGGCGTTCGCCAGATCCCTCTTGTCCTCGATCAGGGTGACGACAAACGCCTGGCGCGTCGGCATGTCGAAGGCGTTGATCACGCCCTGCACGACGCTCACGGCAATCAGAATGGGAATCGTGACGACGTCGGCAAGCGTCAGGGTCGCGAGCGCAAACGCCACGACCATCGACGCGGCCTGCGTCGCCATCAGCAGCCGGTGCCGGTTCCAGCGATCGACGAAGATCCCGGCGAAGGGAATCAGGACGAACGACGGGATCTGAGACGCGAAGCCGACGACGCCGAGCAGGAGCGCGGAACCCGTGAGCCTGTAGACGAGCCAACTCGTCGCCGTGATGGTGATCCACGATCCGGTGAGCGACACGACCTGCCCGCCGAAGAACAGACGATAGTTGCGATAGCGCAGCGCCCTAACCATGAAGCTCAGGCTGCTGCCGCCTCCCGCCGCCGGCGTCGGAGATGCGCCTGCCACGGTCTCAGTGTACCGGCCGGGCGGGCCGGCTCCAGCGGCGACGATGGGTGCGGAAACCGCTCAGCGCCGTGACCCGCGCTTCTGCTGCGCTGCGGCGAGCTGTTCGAGCAGCGGCTCTGTCTGCTCGAGCGAGATGCATGCGTCGGTGATGCTCTGTCCGTAGACCGAGGGCTTTCCAGGTACGTAGTCCTGCCGCCCTTCCACGAGGTGGCTCTCGATCATCGCGCCGAACACCTGCCAGGAGCCGTTGCCGACCTGATCGCAGATCGAGGCCGCGGCGACCGCCTGCCGGCGATGGTCCTTGTGACTGTTGCCGTGCGAGCAGTCGATCATGACCGTCGACGGAAGCCCCTTGGCTGCCAGGCGGGAACAGACCTCGCTGACGTGTTCCGCGTCGAAGTTCGGGCCGGTCCTGGTCCCACCGCGCAGGATCACGTGGCAGCTGTCGTTTCCGGCCGTGTGGAAGATGGCCGACACGCCCTGCTTGGTCACCGAGGGGAACCAGTGCGGCGACCGCGCCGCGAGCACCGCGTCGACCGCCGTCTGCGTGTTGCCGTCGGTGCCGTTCTTGAAGCCGACCGGCATCGACAGTCCCGACGCGAGCTCGCGATGCACCTGGCTCTCGGTCGTCCGGGCGCCGATCGCCACCCATGAGGTCAGGTCGGCGATGTGCTGCGGCACCTGCGTGTCGAGGAACTCCGACGCGGTCGGCAGACCCAGATCGTTGATGTCGAGCAGGAGCTGGCGGGCGAGCCGGAGGCCCTTGTTGATGTGGAAGCTCTCGTCGAGATCCGGATCGTTGATGAGCCCTTTCCATCCGACCGACGTGCGCGGCTTCTCGAAGTAGCTGCGCATCAGCACGATCAGGTGCCCGGCGTAGCGGTCGGCCAACCGGCGCAGGCGACCCGCGTACTCGAGCGCGGCCGTCGTGTCGTGGATCGAGCAGGGCCCGGCCACGACGACCAGGCGCGGATCGGCGCCGGCGATGACCTGCGCCACGGCTCGGCGCGTGTCCGACACGATGTTCGAGGCCCGCTCGCTGATCGGGATCTCCTCCAGGAGAATGGCGGGCGGGATGAGCGGCCTGACCTCGGTGATACGGAGGTCGTCTGTCCGTTGGAGCATAGCTCTACAGAGTAACTCAGGCTGCGCCGGAAGGGCAGCTCGGGCGCCGGGCGCGAGGTTCGCCGGCAGGACGAATCGGCATCCTGATCCCCTGCGCGCGCAGGCGTGCCCGGCTTCCGACTACAATGGCGGCCGGGCATGCCAGCACTGATCGAAGCGATCGACATCAAGCGCAAGACCTTCTTCGAATACGAAAACGCGCCGTATCACTGCCTGGACGTCGAGATCTCCCGACCGACGGCGCGAGGCGGGCAGACGCTCGTGCGTGTGAAGATGCGCAACCTGATCACGCGCGCGGTCTTCGACCGCACCTTCAAGGCGGGCGAGAAGTTCGGCGAACCGGACCTCGCCCAGGTGACCGCGTCGTTCCTGTACACGGACGCCGACGGGTATCACTTCATGGACCAGGACTCCTACGAGACGCTCACGTTGCGCGCCGACGTGCTCGGCGACGATAGGCTCCTGCTGGTCGACAACGTCGTCGTGCAGGTCCTGAAGTACAACGGCAACCCGATCGGGCTTCAGTTCCCGCCGCACGTGGAGCTCACCGTCACGGAAACGGAGCCGGGCGTGCGCGGCGACACCGCGAGCGGGGGCGTCACGAAGAACGCGACGCTCGAAACGGGGCTTCAGATCCGTGTGCCGCTCTTCATCAAAGAGGGCGAGCGGGTGAAGGTGCACACCGAGACGCGGGAGTTCGCCGGGCGAGCGGGTTGAGGCTAGGCGGCGCGCCGCGTGTGCGGACGCGCGGGAGATCGCCAATCGTGGTACTGCAGCCGACAGAGATTGCAGTGGCAGATCGGAGCGCCGGTCAGATGAAAGAGCAGGCTGAGAGGATGCCGCGACGTCGCGTCGATGGCGTCACGCGCCGGCAGCCGCCGCACACGTGGCGTTCCGCATCGAATGCAGCGCGTGTGGCGCGAAACCACGAACGCCACTGCCCGTTCGAAGGGAATGCGATAGCGCCGGACCGTCGCCTGGCAGGAGCCGCAGCGCACGATTCGCCGGATGAAGATCCGCTCGAGCGGCCTTCTTCGTTGTCTGGCTGTCGTCCCGCCGCATCGCGGGCAGAGGCTGCACATGCGAACCGCGGGAAGATTATTAGTTCAAGTGCGCACGTCAGTCCAGACCCAATCGCGCATCCATTCGCGGAGGAATCAATTGTGAGGAGCCCGAATCGATGATCGACACCATCCACGGCTGGATCTCCGCCATCGACGGCTTCCTCTGGGGACCACCGCTCCTCATCCTGCTGTTCGGCACCCACATCTTCCTCACCATCCGCACCGGCCTGATGCAGCGGCATCTCTGGTTGGGCTTGAAACTGTCAATCGCGCGCGAGCGGGGCGCCACCGGCGACGTCAGCCCCTTTGCCGCGCTCACCACCGCCCTCGCGGCCACGATCGGCACGGGCAACATCGTCGGCGTGGCGACCGCGGTCGGCCTCGGCGGCCCTGGCGCCATCCTCTGGATGTGGCTGACCGGCGTGCTCGGCATGGCCACCAAGTACAGCGAGGCGCTCCTCGCCGTCCGCTATCGGGTTCGGACCGCCGACGGGACGATGCTCGGCGGCCCGATGTACGCGCTCGAACGCGGCCTCGGCCAGAAGTGGCTCGGCGTGCTGTTCGCGGTGTTCACCGTGATCGCGTCGTTCGGGATCGGCAACATGGTGCAGGCGAACTCGATCGCCACCATGGCGGCGAACAACTTCGGCCTCAGTCCACAGATCACCGGCGTCGTGATGGCCGCGATCACCGCCGCGGTGATCCTCGGCGGCCTGAAATCGATCGCACGCGTCTGCGAAGTGCTGGTCCCGTTCATGGCCGCGGCGTACGTGCTCGGCTGCCTCGCCGTCCTCGCGATGAGCCTCGACCTGATCGGACCGGCCATCAGCCTCATCGTGAGGAGCGCCTTCAACCCGACCGCCGCGGGCGGCGGCTTCGCCGGCGCGACGGTCGTGATGGCGGCGCGTTACGGCGTGGCACGTGGACTCTTCTCGAACGAATCGGGTCTGGGCTCGGCGCCGATCGTCGCCGCCGCGGCGCAGACGCGCAACCCGGTGCGACAGGCGCTGGTCTCGGCGACCGGCACGTTCTGGGACACCGTCGTCATCTGCGCGATGACCGGCCTCGTCGTGGTCACCAGCATCATGCGGGACCCGGGCACGCTCGGACCGCTGCGCGGCGCCGAGCTCACCAGCGCGGCGTTCCATCAGGCCATGCCGCACTTCGGTCCCGCGATCCTGACGCTGGGACTGCTCACGTTCGTCTTCTCGACGATCCTCGGCTGGTCGTACTATGGCGAGCGGGCGGCCGAGTACCTCTGGGGCAAGTCGATGATCACGCCGTACCGGATCGCGTGGGTGATTGGCGTCTACGCCGGCTCGGTGTTCACATTGGGCTTCGTCTGGGACTTCTCGGACGCGGCAAACGCCTTGATGGCCATTCCGAACCTGATCGCGCTCCTGCTGCTGTCCAACGTCATCGCGGCGGACACCCGGCGGTTCCTGACGAGCGGCGACATCGACGCGCTCGACGAGTCGGTCGACGTCCTCGGCCAGGCGTATTCGAGCCGCACGCATACGTAGGAGCGCGTGGCAGCACCGCGGCCGCATCGTCTCTCGCCGGCGCAGGTCCTCGTCGTCAGCCTGCTGGCACTGATTGCCGCAGGCACGGTCCTGCTTCGCCTGCCGATCTCGTCGCAGGGCCAGCCGATATCGGTGCTGGACGCGCTGTTCACCTCGGCCTCGGCCGTGTGCGTCACCGGCCTCATCGTCGTCGATACGCCGACACAGTTCTCGGTCTTCGGCCAGACCGTGCTGCTGGTGCTGATTCAGGCGGGCGGACTCGGCTACATGACGATCTCGAGCGTGGTGGCCGCGGCGCTCGGACGGCAGCTGTCGGTCCATGAGCGGCGAACGCTGCAGGAAGCGCTGAACGTCCAGTCGATGGAAGGGCTCGCGCGGTTCACGATCCGGCTGCTCAGATTCACGCTGGCGTTCGAGCTCGCGGGCGCCGTCCTGTTGGCCGCACGGTTCGCATTCGACATGAACCCGGCGCAGGCCGCCTACTTCGGCCTCTTCCACTCGGTGTCGGCGTTCAACAATGCCGGCTTCGCCCTGTTCTCCGACAACCTGATCGGCTATCGGGGCGACTGGATCGTCAACCTGGTGATCTGCGGACTGATCGTGTGCGGCGGCATCGGCTTCATCGTGCTCGCCGAAATCGGGGACTTTCGTTCCCGGGAGCGCTTGTCCGTGCACACGAAGGTCGTGCTGTCGATGACGGCGCTGCTGATCCTCGTCGGCGCCGTCGCGGTGTTCCTGCTCGAACGGACCAACCCGCGGACGCTCGGCCCGCTGGGGTTCTCGGAGCGCCTGCTCGCGTCGATCTTCCAGGCGGTCACCCCCAGAACGGCCGGCTTCAACACGCTGGACGTCGGGTCGCTGACCGAGCCGACGCTCTTCCTGACGATGATCCTGATGTTCATCGGTGCGGCGCCGGGAGGAACCGGAGGCGGCGTGAAGGTCACGACGTTCGGCATCGTCGTCACCGCGCTGTGGGCCACCGTCAGAGGCGTGGACGAGCCGACGCTCTTCAAGCGGCGGATCCCGCTGCAGGTGGTGGTGCGTGCGTTCTTCATCTGCCTGATCGCGTTCCTCGGCCTCAACGCCATGGCCGTGGTGCTGCTGGTGCACGAACAGCATGGCCTGATCGCGACGCTCTTCGAGACCGCATCGGCGTTCGGGACCGTGGGCCTCTCGGTCGGCACGGCCGGCGCGCCGTACAGCCTGGCGGGCGCCTTCTCGCCGACGGGCAAGGCGCTCGTCGCGGCCGCGATGTTCATCGGCCGCATTGGACCATTGACGCTGGCCGTGGCGCTCGCGCGGCGGCGGACGCAGACACGCATTCGCTACGCGGAAGCCACCATCCTGGTGGGCTGACACGGGAGGCAGACGGTGAAGCGACGACAGTTCGCAGTGATCGGGCTCGGACGGTTCGGATCGGCCATGGCGATGACGCTGACCGAGCTGGGCCACGACGTCATCGGCATCGACGGCGAGGCGGAGAAGGTCCGGGCCCACGCGGACGCCATCGCGCAGTCCATCGAGCTCGATGCGACCGACGAGCGGGCGCTCAAAGCGGCAGGCGTGCAGGACGTCGACGTCGCGGTGGTCTCGATCGGCGAGAACATCGAGGCGAGCCTCCTCGTGGTGATGCAGCTGCGCGATCTCGGCGTGCCGACGATCGTCGCCAAGGCGGTGACGCCGGTGCACGGCCGCATCCTCGAGCGGATTGGCGTCTCGCGCGTGATCTTCCCCGAGCGCGAAATGGCGATCCGCGTCGCACACAGCCTGGTGCTGCCGGACGTCGTCGACTACATCGAGCTGTCGAGGGACTTCAGCATCGTCGAGCTCCCCGCACCCGAGTCGTTCATCGGCCAGACGCTGAAACAGCTCGAGCTGAGGCCCCGCTATGGGCTCACGCTGATCGCCATCAAGCGCCCGAGCGGCCCCGAGCCCGGTGCGCCCGTGGCGACCAACGTCTCGCCGACCGCCGACGAGCAGATCAAGGCGGGAGACGGGCTGGTGCTGCTGGGCAGCACCGCGAAGCTCGATCGTCTCGACACGCTGTTCCAGCAGTAGCCGGACGATCGCGCAAAGCGATGCCGCCGAGCGGCGGTCGCGTCACGCCGCCTGAATCGACAGCTGCGCCTTCACCTCGTCGCCGACGAGAAACCCGCCGGTCTCCAGCGTCGCGTTCCAGTTCAAACCGAAGTCCTTGCGGTTCAGCGTGAACTCGGCCTCGAAGGCGGCCTTCTCGTTCCCCCAGGGATCCTTCGCACTCCCGAGGTAGGTCACCGGCAGGACGATCCGCTTGGTGACGCCGTGAATCGTCAGATCGCCCTCGACGTCGAAGCGATCGCGACCGCGCGTCACGACACGCGCGCTCCTGAACGTGAGCGTCGGGAACCGCTCGACATCGAAGAAGTCCGCCGAGCGGAGATGCTGGTCGCGCTTGGGTTCGTTGGTGTCGATGCTCGCCGTGTGAATGGTGAAATCCACCGACGAGCGCTCGGGATGTTCGGCGTCGAACTCGATGGTGCCGGCGAAGTCCGAAAAACGCCCCCGCACCTTCGAGATCAGGTGACGCACCTGGAAGATCGCCTCGGAGTGCGACTTGTCGATCTGAAGCGTGCGGGCGGCAGTAGCTGTAGCCATGGTCGTGACCCCTCCTGGAAATGGTCCTGCCCTTGACATAGGCAACATGCTCGCCATCTACCGTTCTTCGCAAACGAGAATCGTCTGAACGAGCTAAACAGTTAATCTGAAAACACTTGTAGTCGACACCCGCCTCAGCAACCGAAACTGAGTCAGATCATATTGGTCAATCAATTAGATGTTTTTAAGACTCAATCTGATAGCATTCAGCCCTATGCGCGCCGCTGACCTCGACCTCCGTGGGCTCGTCGATTTCCCCGCCGCGGGCGGCATCATCCGATTTGCGGGAGAGCGGGCCGTGCTGTTCAATGTGGTCGCGCTCGGCCTGCTGCGCCGCGAGCTCGTTGAGACCTTCGGGCTGGTGACGGCCCGAGGCATCCTCACGCGCTTCGGCTACGCGCACGGCTGGCGCACCGCGGAGTCGCTGCGTCACGAGCTCGACTGGGATTCCGAACACGAGTGGCAGCTGGCGGGTGGGCGGGTCCATCAGCTTCAAGGGTTCCTCGTGTACGAGCCGGTCGCGCGCACGTCCGGCGAGCCGGCCCGACACCTGGCCCAGGCAATCTGGCACGACTCGTACGAGGCGCAGGAGCACCTCACCCACTTCGGACCGTCGATGGAGCCCGCGTGCTGGACGCTCACCGGTTTCGCGAGCGGGTACCTGAGCTGCGTCCACGGCCGGCGGATCCTCTGCTTCGAAGAGCGTTGCGTGGCGAAAGGCGACGGATTCTGCTCGATGGTGGGGCGCAGCGAGGAGGAATGGCGAGCCGAGTCCCGCGCGAGCGACGTGCGGTTCTTCGATCGCGTCTGCCTCGACGAAGCTCTGAAGGAGGTGACGGAGCGGCTGAAGTCCACGGAGCTCCGTCTCGCGGCCAGGAAGCGTCAGCTCGCGCGCGTCAAAGTCGAGGAGCAGGCGACCGGCATCATCGGCCGCAGCGAGCGCATCGCGCGTGTCATCGACGAGGCGCGGCGCGTCTCTCGCGTCGACTCGACGGTGCTCATCACCGGCGAGAGCGGCGTCGGCAAGGAGGCGGTCGCCCGCTTCATCCACGAGGAATCGGCGCGCGCCGCGCGGCCCTTCGTGGCCATCAACTGCGCCGCGGTCCCCGAGGCGCTCATCGAAAGCGAGCTCTTCGGACACGCGCGCGGTGCGTTCACGGGAGCCACACAGGACCGCGTCGGCCTCTTCGAAGCCGCCAACGGAGGCACGTTGCTCCTGGACGAGGTCGGCGATCTGCCGCCGGCCATGCAGGTGAAGCTGCTCCGCGTCCTCCAGGAACGCGAGTTCAGGCGAGTCGGCGAGAACCGCACCCGGCACGTCGACGTACGCCTGCTCGGCGCCACGCTGCGCGACCTCGCCGGCGAGGTGGCCGCCGGCCGGTTCCGCCAGGACCTCTTCTACCGGCTCAACGTGATCGAGATCCACATCCCGCCGCTGCGGGACCGGCGCGACGACATCCTGCCGATCGCGCAGCACGTGCTGACCGAAACCGCCGCGCGCATGAAGGTGCCGATCACCGGTTTCACGCCCGCCGCCGCCGACCTCCTGCGCGCCTGGCGCTGGCCCGGCAACGTCCGCGAACTGCAGAACGTCGTCGAGCGCGCGCTCGCGCTGGCGCGGGGCACGCGGGTCGAGGTGGAGGATCTGCCCGACGAGGTCCGCCGTGGGATGGCCGACATCGGCGCGCCGGCACCCGTCGTGTCACGCGCGCTGGCCGACGTCGAGCGGGATCACATTCTCGCCGTGCTGGACTCCGTGAACGGCAACCGCACGCGGGCGGCGAACATCCTCGGCATCGGCCCGGCGACCCTCTTTCGGAAACTGAAGGCTTACCGGACTTTGGCGTGAGGCGGGAGGGGGAGAGGGAGGGAAAAGGGAGAAGTGAGAAGGGGAAAGGGAGAAGGGCCCCCGGGCACAGCGAAATCAGCGTCCCGAACGGCCCAGGCGGACGACGATGTCGTATTCGGCTTTGGTGACGGGCTGAACGGAGAGCCGGCTGCCTTTGCGCGTCACCACCATCTGCTCGAGCCCCTTGGTCTTCTTCAGGACGTCGAGGGGAAGGACGGCCGGGAACGTCTCGACGAAGCCGATATCCACCGTGAACCAGATCGGCTTCTCCCCGGTAGCCGCCTCGTCGTAGTACTTGTGCCCCTTCACGAGCGCGAACGGATCGGGATAACCCGCGCGCACGATCGTCGCCAGCCCGGTCACACCGGATGGATCGGCGTTGGATGCATAGAAGAGGACGCCGTCGCCGACCTGCATCTCGTCCCGCATGAAATTGCGGGCCTGATAGTTGCGGACGCCTTCCCAGCTGGTCGTGCCGTCGCGCTCCAGATCCTGGATCGTGTAGGCGCTCGGCTCGCACTTCATGAGCCAGTATCGTCGTGACATATCAGTCGGACTCCGGGACGGCGAGCTCGCGTTTCAGCCACGCACGCGCGTGCGTCCAGTCGCTCTCGACGGTCCGAAGCGAGACGCCGAGCTGCTGAGCGATCTCGGGGGAGGACATGCCCGAGTAGAACCGCAGCGACACGATGTGCGCCGCCCGGGGATCGACCGCTTCGAGCTTGGTGAGCGCCGCCTCCAGCGTCAACAGATCCTCGACCGGCACTTCGCCGGTCGAGGCGGCCTTCACCAGGTCGTCAAGGGCGATCGGCTGCGCGCCGCCTCCGCGCTTCTGCCGCTTCTGATGCCGTCCGTGATCGATCAGCAGCCGCCGCATCGCCTGGGCGGCCAGCGCCAGCCCGTGTGTCCGCCCTTGCCACTCCGCCCCATGCTCGTGCTCCAGGCGAAGCCACGCCTCGTTCACGAGGGCTGTCGGCTGCAGCGTGTGGTTACGTCGCTCGCGGCTCAGGTACCGTCGCGCCACGCGCCGTAGCTCCCCGTAAATCATCGGGAAGATGTCGTCGGCAGGAGCCGGCCGCTTCGTCGGCATGGGCCGTCCACGCTAACACATCCCCCGGGCCATCCGCCCATCGGGTCGCGTCTCGGTTCGACCGGGACAGGACCACCCACGGGACCAACGACGGGAGGACGACGCGGCACGAGGGCGGGGACGAAGGCGGGCTGCGGGTTTTGGCGACGGATGACGCGTTGGTCCGGTAATGGTCCCCCACACGGTCCGGCGTGCCGCGAATCCCATGACCCTGGCGCTGCTGTGCGCCGGCACGGTGACGGGGCAGGTCGTCGCCGGCAAGGCGCTGCGCGACACGCTCTTCCTGACGTCGCTCGACATCACGGCCCTGCCGGGCATGTTGGTGGCGACGTCGGTGGTGGCCCTCGCCCTGGTTGCGCTGTACACCCGGTGCGCGCGCATCGTCCCGCCGGCGGTCCTGGTGCCGACTGCCTTCGTGCTGAGCGGCGCCATGTTCCTGGTGGAGTGGATTCTCAGGCCCGCGCTCCCGACCACGTCGGCGATCGTCCTGTACCTGCACATCTCGGCGGTGGGCCCGCTCCTTGGATCGGGCTTCTGGCTGATCGCCAGCGAACGGTTCGACCCACACACGGCGCGCCTGCGCTTCGGTCAACTGGCCGGCGCGGGCACCGTGGGCGGGCTCGTGAGCGCGCTGGCCGCCGACCGCGCGGCGATCTGGTTCGGCGCCCCGGCCATGCTGCCGGCGCTCGCCCTGCTGCAGTTCGCGAGCGGCTTCCTCGTTCGCGAGCTCGCTCTCGGTTCAGCGGTCTCCCCGGCTCGCGTACCGATCGGCTCGGAAGGCACCGGGGCGATTCGATCCGGCCTGCGCGTGCTCGCGGAGGCTCCGTATCTGCGGCACCTCGCGACGCTGGTGCTGCTCGGCACCACAGGCGCGGCGCTCGTCGACTACCTGTTCAAAGCCCAGGCCGTCGAGACCTTCGGCCGCGGCGATCAACTCCTCCGGTTCTTCGCCCTCTACTACGCGGCGGTCAGCGTCGTGACCTTCGTGCTGCAGACCTCCGCGAGCGCTCAGGCGCTGGAACGCGTCGGTCTCGGCGCCACCGCGGGCAGCCCGGCGGTCGCGCTGCTGGCGGGCAGCCTCGGCAGCCTGGTCTTCCCTGGATTCGTCAGCCTCCTGGTGACGCGCGCGAGCGAGGCGGCGCTGCGCAGTTCGCTGTTCCGCGCGGGCTACGAGCTCTTCTACACGCCCATTCCGTCGGACGAGAAGCGGGCGGCGAAATCGTTCATCGACGTGGGGCTCGACCGTATCGGCGATGCCATGGGCGGGGCACTCGTGCGCGCCGCCATCGTGCTGCTGCCCGCCGTGCAGGTGCCGGTGATCCTCGGCACGGCGGCGTTGTGTTCCGCCGCCGCGCTGCTCGCCGCCACGCGCTTGAACCGCGGATACCTCGGCTCCCTGCGCAGCAGTCTCGTGCAGCAGGCGGGACAGGCGGAGGATGCGGCGGCCGCCGGCCGCACGCGTCACACGCACGAATTGATGCTGCGGCTGCTGCGCCAGGAAGCGCGCCCCTCCGACACCACGCGCATGGCGACGGCGGTCCAGGCCCCGGATCCGCTCATCGACGACATCGCCAGCCTGCGATCGAGGAACCGGACGCGGATCGTCGCCGTGCTCTCGCGAGACGAGGGTCCGGCGCCGGCCCTCGTGCCTCACATCATCCCGCTGCTTGCGTGGGAGCCGGTCGCCGAGCACGCGACCTTCGCGCTGCGGAAGGTGGCGGAGGAGCACGTCGGACAGTTCGGCGATGCCATCCTCGATCCGAACCAGGACTTCGCCGTGCGGCGCCGGCTCGCCCGCGCGTTCTCCGTCTGCGTGTCACAGCGCGCTGCGGACACCCTGCTGCTGGCGCTCGACGACCTCCGGTTCGCCGTACGGTGGCAGATCGGCCGGTCCCTGTCCGCCATCGTCGAGAGGAACGACATGGTCAAGGTCGATCGCGATCGCCTCCTGCAGGTCGTGCTGAAGGAAGTCACCGTCGGCCGGCCGGTGTGGGAAGGGCGGCGGCTGCTCGACGGGTTCGACAACGAGACTCCGCTGGACGTCTTCCTGCGCGACCGTGCCGGCGAGAGCCTCGCGCACGTGTTCACGCTCCTCTCGCTCGTCCTGCCGCGCGAGCCGGTGCAGCTCGCGTTCCGCGGCTTGCAGACCGACGATCCCCATCTGCGCGGGACCGCGCTCGAGTATCTCGACAGCGTGCTGCCCGCGCCGATCAAGCAGCACCTCTGGCCGTTTCTCGACGGCAAGCCGCTGCCGCGGCGCGAACGCCCGCGAATGGAATCGATCGCGGCGCTCCTGCGGTCGCATCAGTCGATCACCCTCAACCTCGAAGAGCTGCAGCGCCGGTCCATCGGAGGGTCGGCGCCGGCGGCCGTGTGAGCAACACCATGAAGCGCGTCATCGCCCCACAATTCGAGTCGTCCGTTCCGGCTGACACCTTGACGACGAGCTGGCGGCTGCCCGGCTCGCTGCTCTCGGAGCAGGTGCGCCGCATCGCCGTTGCCGCGGGCGTCGGCACCGCCCTCTGGACCTACGGCCTGGTGATGGACACGTTGACGCGCCCGATGGCGCTGCACACCTCGGTGCCGGCCCGGTCCGTGGCAATCGAGATCGTGTCGATCGCGATCTCGGTCGTGATGCTCCTCTACGCGCGGTACGCGACACACGATCCGCGGACCAAGACCGATGTGGCCCTGGTCTACTTCGTGCTCAATGCCGGCTCCGTCGCGCTGCTGAACGTGTGGAAGCACCTGTCGGTCGACGACATGTCGAGAATGCTCTCGTGGAACACCATCGTCATCCTCGTGGCCGCGAGCATCATTCCGTCGTCTCCGCGAAAGATGCTGGTCGCGGCGCTCGTGGCGGCGTCCATGGATCCGCTGGCCGTGTGGGTGAGCCACCTGCAGGGGGCGGACGTGCCCCGAGCGATCGAGACGATCGTGATCTTCATGCCGAACTATGCATGCGCCGCGGCCGCCGTCCTCCCGCCGCAGGTGCTCCAGCATCTCGGACGGCGACTGCAGCACGCGCAGGACATGGGCAGCTACCATCTCGAGGAGCGGCTGGGACGAGGGGGGATGGGCGAGGTGTGGCGTGCCACCCACCGGCTGCTCGCGCGGAGCGCGGCGATCAAGCTCGTCCGGCCCGAGCTCGTCGGCGCAGGCAGCGCGGCGGAGGCCGGGGCCATGTTGCGGCGGTTTCGCCGCGAGGCGCAGGCGACGGCGGCGCTCAACTCGCCTCACACGATCCGCCTCTTCGACTTCGGCGTCACGCAGAGCCAGACGTTCTACTACGTCATGGAGCTGCTCTCCGGGCGCGATCTCGAATCGCTGGTCAAGCAGTTCGGGCCCGCGCGGCAGGAGCGCGCGCTCTTCCTGCTGCGGCAGGTCTGCCATTCGCTCGCCGAAGCGCACGAACAAGGCCTCATCCATCGCGACATCACCCCCTCGAACGTCTACGTGACGAGGATGGGCCTGGACTACGACTTCGTGAAGGTGCTCGACTTCGGCCTGGTCTCCTTCGCCGAAGCGCAGTCGGTGGGGCAGTCGCTGATGACGGGCCGACACACGACCGTTGGGACGCCGGCGTTCATGGCTCCCGAGATGATCCTCGACGGCACGGTTGACGCGCGCGCCGACATCTACTCGTTCGGGTGCGTCGCCTACTACCTGCTCACCGGCCAGCTCGTCTTCGACGCCGACTCACCGATGAAGATGTTCGTGCAGCACCTCCAGTCCGTGCCGGTGCCGCCTTCGAGGAGGAGCGAGCTGCCCATCTCTCCGGAAGTCGACGCGTTGGTCATGAGCTGCCTCGAGAAGGACCCCAGCAGACGGCCGCCGAGCATCGCGGACGTGGTGCGCCGCATCGATCAGATCGCGAAGCCGGGCGCCTGGACCAACGATCTCGCGCGCGGCTGGTGGGAGCGTCATCTGATCGACCTCGCCGCGGTCAGACCTGACCCGTCCGTCGCCGCCTGAATCCGCAACCCCCAAGTCCCCAAGTCCCCAAGTCCCCAAATCTCCAAATCTCCAAATCTCCAAATTCCCCAGATTCCCAAACTTCCCGGGCGGTCCGCGCTGTGGCGAGCCGGCCCCAGGGCCACGTCCTGGCGGGACCTGCCCAATTGGCACGGACCTGCTTCGGGGCAGCTCCGGAGCCACCTCTTGAACCGCTGCGGGGTTCCGGAGCGTTTGGCGCGTTCAGATGTGACACGCGCCATACACGAGAGGGACCGCACATGCCTGACATCACTGCCACCTTGCCGCATGCGGAGCGGCGATCCCGCCTGGACCGCATGTTGTCGCTCTTCGGCGACGTGCACGCCGGCGAAGGGGTCACGGCCGTCCTCCTCCTCGCGAACGTCTTCCTCCTGCTCGTCTGCTATTCGGTCATCAAGACCGTGCGAGAACCGCTCATCCTCCTTGGCGGAGGGGCCGAGGTCCGCTCGTACGCGGCGGCCGGACAGGCGTTGCTGCTCATGGGACTTGTGCCGCTCTACAGCGCGCTCGCCTCCCGCGTCGACCGGCTGCGCCTCATCACGGCAGTCACGCTGTTCTTCGTCGTCTGCATCGAGCTCTTCGCCCTGGGTGTGGCGGCGCGCGTGCCGTTTGTCGGCGTCGCGTTCTTCATCTGGGTGGGGATCTTCAACATCTCGCTGGTGGCGCAGTTCTGGTCCTTCGCCAACGACATCTACCGCAAGGACGTGGGGACGCGACTCTTCCCGATTGTCATGGTCGGGATGACCGCCGGGGCGCCGCTCGGGTCGCTGGCCGCGGCGCGGCTCTTCCGCGCCGGCGTGTCGCCGCAGCTGATCCTGCAGGTCTCCGCGCTGCTGCTTCTCTCGAGCCTCGCCCTCTACTTCTGGATCGACCGCCGGCAGGGGCTCCGCACGCCGGCCCCGTCCGACCCGCTCGCGCCGGGCAGCGGCTTCGCACTCGTCGCGGGCAGCCGATACCTGCAGCTCATCGCCGCCCTGGTCATCGTCCTGAACATCGTGAACACGACCGGCGAATACGTCGTCGCGAAGATGCTCACGTCGCACGTGGCGCGATTGGCGAGCATCGACCCGACCCTCGATCGCCAGGCCTTCATCGGCGCCTTCAGCGGCGAGTACCAGTTCTGGGTGAACGTGGCGGCGCTGCTGCTGCAGGGCTTCGCCGCCTCGCGCCTGGTCAGGTTCGGAGGGCTGACCGCGGCGCTGCTCGCGCTTCCGATCATCGCCGTAGGCGGATACGCGCTCATCGCCGCAGGCGCGAGCTTCACGCTCGTGCGCTGGATCAAGACCGCCGAAAACGCGACCGACTACTCGATCATGAACACCGCGCGCCAGCTCCTGTGGCTCCCGACGTCGCGGGAGGAAAAGTACAAAGCCAAGCAGGCGATCGACACGTTCGCCGTGCGCGCGGGCGACGTGCTCTCGGCCGGCGTCGTCTACATCGGCGCCGCGGTGCTCCACATCGCGCCGGGCCAGTTCGCGATCGCGAACGTGGTGTTCGCCCTGGTGTGGATCGGCCTGGCACTTCGGATCGCAAGACCGGAAGCGCCCGAGCCGGTTCAATCCGCCGGCGCGTCCAGGACGCTCCGTCACGCCGTGGCGACCGTGGCCATCCTGCTCGTGGCCGCTCCGCTCTCGGCGCAGGACGCGCCACCCGCCCCGAGCTCACGGGCAGCGGAGCTCGCAGCCGCTCGTGCGAAGAAGGCCGCCAATCTCGAGCCGTACGAGCCGGTCGCTCTCGAGCGTCGGCTCGCGGCGCTCGACAGGCTGATGTTCACACCGCGCACGTTTGGCGCCTACATCGGCGGCGTGATGCAGGGCGGGGGCCTTGCCCTGGGGCCTGCTGTCCGCAAGCCGTTCGGGGACACCGCGCTGTTCACCGCACATGCCGCGTGGTCGATCCGGAGCTATGCGGCCGTCGACGCGAACATGCGCCTCCCGGAGATGGCGCGTGGGCGGCTGCGCGTCGACGTGCACGGTGAACGTCTGCACGCGCCGGCGGTCGCGTTCTTCGGCCTGGGCAACGACTCGGCGCGCGCGGACCGCCGCAGCTTCGGACTCGACACGTGGAGCGCCGGCGTCGCGAGCCGGTTCCAGGCGACGCGTCTGCTGTCGGCCGGGGCAGGCCTCGCGCTGCTGCAGACCGACGCGCGCGGCGTCCCCGCCGCGATCTCGACAGACGCCGAGGCAGGGTCCGCCGTAGGAGCAGGACCAGGACCAGCGGCAGGCGCAGGGACGGGGACGGGGACGGGGACGGTTGGACGCCTGGATCCGGCGTATCGCCGCACGTCGATCTTCGCGGCGATCGATACGCGCGATTGGCCGGCGTACACCCGCCACGGCAGCCTCTTGAAAGTCGACCTGAGCGACTACGCGCAGATCAACGGGGGCGGGCACAGCTTCCGGCGTGCCGACGCCGAAGTGCAGCACTACATCCCGCTGTCGAACATCGGCCACGTGATCGCGTTGCGCGCCGTCGGCTCGGCCACCATCACCCAAGGGAGCGACACGGTACCGTTCTTCCTGCTCCCCGATCTCGGCGGGCCGAACGCGCTCCGTGGATACCCGGCGTGGCGCCTGCGCGATCGGCACCGGCTGCTGTTGAGCACCGAATACCGCTGGGCGGCAGGCCCGGTCATCGACATGGCGGTGTTCCTCGACGCCGGCAAGGTGACATCGCGTGCGGGCGACCTGTCCCTCGGCGATCTTCGGACCTCCTATGGGATCGGCTTCAACATCCACACACCGCAGGCAACGGTCACGCGCATCGCGCTCGCGCGAACGAGCGAAGGCCTCGGCTTCGTCCTGTCGTTCACCCCGGGGTTCTGACGTGATCGCACCCCGCTCCGCATCGCAGAACCGGCTGTTTCGCACCCAGACGTCCGCTGGGTCATCACGCGCCCCGAGAGGTTTTATGGCCATCACGTTTCGCCGCCGAATCGTCGCCGCCGCCATCGCAATCACGGCCGGGCTGACCGCCGCCGGGTCCGCCGCCGCACCCCGTTTCTACGACGACGATCCGATCTGGATCGAGCGGGAGACCGAGGATGCGGGCGCGCTCGAACCGGCGGAGGTGGGGCTGTTCGTGGACCTCGTCTACCACCTCATCGCCGTGAAGCCTCCCGCGGAGACCGTACGCGCCGGCAACGTCAACAGCGTGGACGAAGTGCCGGACTCCAGTTGGTATACCAATCGTCTCGGCCGTCTGGCCCTGACGCCAGCCGACGTCGCGAGAGGCCCCGACACGACCGACGGCCCGGCGCCCGGCGCCTGGACCATCAGCTCGTCGAAGAGCGACGGCGTCACTCCGGGGTTCACCATCAAGGATTCGGCGGGTCAGCGCTGGTTCCTCAAGTTCGACCCGCCCGGCTACCGCGGCATGTCCACGGGCACCGAAGTGGCCGTCACCAAGCTGATGTGGGCGCTGGGCTACCACGTGCCTGAGAACCGGATCGCATACTTGCGCCGCGAGCAGCTGGTCGTCGGCCGAAGCGCCCGTTTCACTCCGCCAGTGGGACACCCGCGCACGATGCGCGAGGGCGACGTGGACCGGCTGCTCGATCGCGCCGAACGCGAGCCGGACGGCTCCTATCGCGTCGTGGCGAGCAAGGCGCTCGAAGGCAAGCCGGTGGGCCGCATCCGCCTGACCGGCACCAGGCCCGACGACCCGAACGACATCGTGCCGCACGAGAACCGGCGCGAGCTGCGGGGGTACGGCGTGTTCGCGGCATGGCTGAACCACGTGGACGCCAAGGCCATCAACTCGCTGGATACGCTCGTCACCGACGGCGGCCGGTCGTTCGTGCGTCATCACCTGATCGACTTCGGTTCGACACTTGGCAGCGGCGGCGTATGGCCCGCTCAGGAGTGGGCCGGGACGCAATATCTCGTCGAGCCCTCGCTGATCGGTCGGCAGATGGTCGGCTTCGGCTTCGTCCGGCCCCGCTGGCAGCCCGTCGCGTTCGAGGAGTCGCCCGCGATCGGACGCCTGCCTCGCGATTCACGCGCGTTCGATCCGCGCGAGTGGCGGCCTCGCGTCCCGAATCGCGCCTTCCTCCACGCCCGCGACGACGACAGGTTCTGGGCGGCGAGCAAGCTGGCCGCGCTCAGCATGGACATGATCCG
Organism: Vicinamibacterales bacterium; assembly: GCA_050183995.1. Lineage (GTDB taxonomy): Bacteria > Acidobacteriota > Vicinamibacteria > Vicinamibacterales > CAVVIG01 > CAVVIG01. Next base: position 11,048 of record JBFXAT010000040.1, on the reverse strand, counting down.
CGCCGCGGTGCGGAGCGGCGACTTCGGCGACCCGGCGGCCGAAGCGTTCCTCGTGAAGACGCTCGCCGATCGTCGTCAGGTAATTCTCGAGGCCTATCTGCCGGCCGTGAACCCGATCAGCGACCCGGCCCTCGACACAACCGGCGCGTTGACCTTCCGCAACGCCGCGGTCGACGCGGACGTCGCCCGGGCGCCCCGACAGTACGAAGCAGTCTGGTCGCGCTTCGACAACGCGACGGGCCGCACGCGCACCATCGGAACGACGACGAGCACCACGACGCGGATGCAGGCACCGGCGACCCTTCCGACCGAAGACGGCTCGTTCATCCACCTGCGGCTGGGCAGCGACGGGTCCGGAATCGCCTCCTGGTCCACCCCGGTGCACGCGTACTTCCAGCGACGACGCGGCGCATGGGCGCTCGTCGGATTCGAACGGACTCCAGACGTGGCGAGTAACGCGGAATGAGGCTCACCCCACTCGTGGCGGCGGCCACGCTGTCTCACTGGCTGGCGCTCTTCTGGTCCGCGTCGCCGATCGCGGCACAGACGCTTGCGCCGACGGGTGCCGCGGCGCGCACGGAGACGGCAGGCGTCGAGCCGACTGGCGCGGCGGCAGACTCGACGGCCGGGCCCGCTCGATCGGTCTGGCGCGATCTCTTCACGCAATCGGCCGGCGATGCGCGCCGACTCCCGTCTCGCGGCACGTTCACCTGGCTCGTCGTCGGCACCGTAGCGGCCCTGGGCACCACACACGCCGACGAACCGGTCGGACGATCGCTGTCGAAGGCGACGGAGCTGCGAGAGCCGTTCGAGCCGGGAGCGCTCCTCGGCTCGACGCCGATGCAGCTCGGCGCGAGCGCGGCGGCCTACGCGATCGGCCGTGCGACGTCGTCTCCGCGGGTAACCGCGGTGAGCGCGGACCTCTTTCGCGCGCAGGTGATGGCCCAGGGGCTCGCGATCGGCATGAAGCAGGCGTTCCGCCGCCAGCGGCCCGACGGCGGCGCGTTCGCCTTTCCGTCAGGTCATACGACGGTCAGCTTCGCGTCGGCGACGGTGCTGCAGCGGCACTTCGGGTGGAAGATCGGCATTCCGAGCTACGCGCTCGCGTCGTACGTCGCCGTCTCGCGCGTGCAGATGGAACGGCATCACCTGAGCGACGTCGCGTTCGGGGCGGCGCTCGGCATTGCGATCGGCCGAACGATCACCGTCGGCCGCGCGAAGCTGGAGGTGTCACCGCTGCCGGGAGCCGCCGGCGTTCAGTTCACCTGGCTGGGGCGGGGATTCGGTTCAGCCTCGACAGCTCCTGCCTGGCCTCGCTGATCGGACGCAGGGCGGGGTCGCCGTCCGACCAGTCGGAGAGGAAACGCTCGTAGGAGTCGCGGGCGCGGGCGGTGTCGCCCTCGTTCGCGTAGGCGCGCGCGAGGCCCAGACGCGACAGCGGAACCAGCACCGACGTGGGCGCTTCGGCGAGGTGATCGATCACGCTCTGGAACTGCGCGGTCGCGGACGCGGCATCACCGAGCTGCAGATAGGCCTGGCCGCGGAGGTACTCCGGCCAGAGCTCCGAGCGCGTGGAGCGATCGTACGGCTTCACGGGCTCGAGGATCTCCAGGGCGCGTCTCGGATCGGACTGCCGGTGCGCCAGGGCGGCCTCGGCGACAGGGACCAACGCCCGCATGATGAGCGTGGCGTCCGGGAACTCGCGGCGCAGCTCGCGCACGATGGCCATCGCCTGCGACTCCTGGCCGCAGAGCGCGAACGCGCGGCTGGCCAGTTCCAGCGTGTAGCTGTCGTGCGACAGCCGCAGTCCCGCCTCCGCATCGGCCCGGCTGCTCGCACACTCGCCGACGGCCGCGCGCGACTCCGCGTCCTCGGCGGTCAGCTGCGCGGCGACTTCGCGGAAGCCGTTCTGCGCCGCCGCACGCGCACCGGTCTGAAACTGCTGATGGGCCGCCTCCACTCGCCCGCGGGCGGCCAAGGCGTGCGCCTGCCATCCGTAGGCGCCGTTGTTCCTGTTGACCCCGACCGACGCTTCCACCGTCGACGCCATGGTCGCGGTGTCGCCGCGCATGAACGCGAACAGGTAGCGCATGTGCAGGACCGGCGACGAGCTCATCTGCCGTTTGGCGGCTTCGTCGAGCAGAGCGGCCAGCTCCTCGTGGCGGCCCAGCACGAGGAGCGAGGCGGCGAGGTTCGAATACGGCGCCTCGAAGCGCGGATCGAGACGGATCGACTCGCGCAGCGGCTCGAGCGACTCGTCGTACCGGCCGAAGCGCTGCAGCGCCTGCCCGAGACTGTTGAACGCGAATGCCTCCCGAGGATAGGACGCGGTCCATCTGCGGCTGAGCGCGAGCGCCTCTTCCCAGTTCTGAAGAGCGTCCCGGTAGTAGCGGTGGGAGATGAAGAAGCGCTCCCGCTCGCTGACCCGGTCGCGCAGATCGAAGGCGCGCTTGGCGTAGGCAGGCGCAAGCATCTCCTGACCCGTGTTCGCGTACACCGTGGCCAACAGGGCCATCGCCAGCGCGAAGTCGGGATCGAGCTCGAGCGCCCGCTGCAGATGGGGAATCGCCTCGAGACGGGGATTGATGCTGCCCTGGTCGAGCGCCAATGAATAGGCGTGCAGCGCTTCGAGCGACGGGGTCGTCGCCCGCGCCAGCGGGGTGTCGAACTTCTGCACCGAGGCCAGCGCTTCGCCGAGCTTCTCGCGCAGCCGCGCGGCCGCGCCGCCGAGCGTGCTCAGCACTTCCTCCTTGCTCGTCGCCTCCACCTGCTCGCGCGCCATCACGTCCCCGGTCACCGCGTTGACCGCTTCGAGCAGCAGCACGAAATTGCGGCCCAGGCTCGAGATCGATCCCGTCAGCAGCGCCTTGATCTGCTCCCGCTGCGCGATCTCGCGCGCGACCTCGCGCGTGACGGGCGCATCCGCAGGCCGGCCCATGAGCCGAAGCGTCTCCCGCATGCTGCCTTCGGGGAAGACCTTGAGGAACGGCGACTGCTCGAGCGCAACCGCGAAGGCCACCTTCAGCGCCCCGGTGAACACCGGATCACCCGTGGTGTTGACGAAGTCCGCGAGGATGACCGAGTCCTGCTCCGTGAGCGGCGATCGCGCGCGCGGGAGAAAGAACCCGACCGCAATCGCGGCAATCACCATCGCAGCCGCGAGGGCGATTCCCGCGTACCAGAGCCGGCTGGATCGCACGGGCTCGACAGGGGTATCGGACAGGCTCGCCCCGAGCGCGGCCGCCGACTGCGGCCGGTCGCCTGGCTTCAGCTGCAGCGCCTTCATGATCGCGCGTTCCAGACGAGGGTCGATGTCCGGCACCTTCACCGACGGCTGCGTCGGCTCCGGCGTGCGTCCGATCTTGTTGCTGAACGGATGTTGGCCGACGACCAGCTCGTAGAGGATCAGGCCGAGCGCGTAGATGTCGGTGCTCTCGGTCAGCCTGGCGCCCGGCGTGAGCTGCTCCGGGGCCATGTAGCCCGGCGTGCCGATCGGGCTGGTCTGCGGCGCATCGTCACGCATCAGCGCGATGCCGAAGTCGGTGATGAGCACGCGCCCGTGATTGTCGACGAGGACGTTGGCCGGCTTCAGGTCGCGGTGCAGCACGCCCTGGGCGTGGGCCGCCTCGAGGCCGGCGCACAGCTGCCGCGCGATGTCGAGCACGCGCTCAGGCGGCAGGCGTCCGGCGCGGCGCAGCAGCGTCGACAGATCCTCCCCGTGTACCAGCTCCATGGAGAAGAACACGATGCCCTGGTCCTCGCCGACATCGAAGACGCGGCAGACGGACGGGTGGGTGATCTGACGGGCGAGGCGGACTTCGTGAACGATCTGGGCGCGCGACGCCGAACCGGTGGACTGAATCAGCTTGAGCGCAACGGGGGTCTCGAGCACGAGATCGTCGGCGCGCCAGACATCACCCATGCCGCCGCGCCCGAGACGCGTCACCATCCGGTAGCGGCCGGCGAACACGTCGCCAGGATTGAAGCGGCTCGAGACGAGCTCGCCCGCGCGATCGTCAGGATGGCCGGTGCTGTCTTCGCCGGGCGAAAACGGCGCGCCGCCCGATTCCTCGTGAAAGGTCAGCAGCGACGCGACTTCACGGTACAGCTCGGCATCGGTGCCGCAGCGGTCGGCAACGAACCGCTCGCGATCCCGGCTCGGCAACTCGAGCGCGGCCAGGAAGAGATCCTTGGCACGTTCGTGGAGAGGAACCATCGCAGGAATCTGAAGCTGCTATCTGGTCGGCATGGATCCCGGCAGCCGGTTGTTCGCTCGACGCCTCTCGTACGTCTTCAAATGCGTATAGGCCAGCGGCAGGACGCCATCGTGCGGCACGCCGTTCGCGCGTGCACGCTCGATCATCCAGCCGACGATGTGATCGGCCTCGACCGGACGGCCAGCCTCCATGTCGCGCATCATCGACGCGCTCCAGTGCCCGTTGGGATCCAGAAGGCGATCGCGCGCGAACGCGATCGCCCCGGCCGACGGCGCGAAGCCCTCGCGTCGCGCCGTCTCGATGGTCGTCGCCAGGCCGCGCTCGATCGCATCGCGGCCGCCGGGCGCCGAGATGATCTCCTGGACGTTGCCGCGAAAGAGGCACGTGGTCGCCGCCAGCACGCTGAGGAACACCACCTTCTCCCACATTCGCAGCATCACATCGTCGGCCAGCTCCCAGTCGAGCGAGGTGCGCCCGAGGACGTCCGCGAATGCCTGGACGCGCGGCGTCTTCGATCGGTCCCGCTCGCCGAAGACGATGCGCTGGAGGCCGCCGCCATGACGGACGATGCCGTCGGGCAGGAGCGTCGCGTCGATGCCGCACGAGCCGCCGAGCACCCGTTCGCGTCCGAATCGGGCATCGAGCCGGTCCAGATGGACGATGCCGTTCAGGAGCGGGACGATGGCGCAGTCACCGCCGACCGCCGGGGCGATCGCGTCCATGGCGGAGTCGAGGTCGTAGGCCTTGCAGGTGAGCAGCACCAGGTCGAAGTCGGGACGCAGGTCAGGCGCGAGAACGGTTCGCGCGGGAAGAGAGATGTTGCCGAGGGGGCTCTCGACGCGAAGCCCGTCCCGTGCAATCTGATCGGCGCGCCCCGGCCGGACCAGGAACGTGACGTTCGCGCCCGACTCCGCAAGCCGGCCGCCGAAGTAGCCGCCGACACCGCCCGCGCCGAGAACGAGAATCCGCGGACCCACGGTCATTCGCACCCGCCCGACACCGTGCGCACCGACTTGACCTTGAAGGTCGGCAGATCGATCTCACCCGTGCCGGAATAGGGCCCGCCCGGCTGTGCAGCGACGGCCGCGCGCGCGGGATCCATGTTGCCTCCCTGCGCGGCGACGTTGGGGTTCGGCCAGAGTCCACCCTTCACGCGGAACCGCGTCGAACCGCGGGTGCCGGCGGCTTCCACCCGCTGGCCGACGTAGCGCTGGATGCGGTTGCCGCTGACTTCGTATTTGCCGTTGACGGGATCGTTGATCGTGAACTGCGAGGGCGTGTTGCCCTTCTCGACGCAGCCGGTGAGCGTGAGGGTGCGCGAGCGCTCCTGCGGCTTGGGCTGAGCGTCCTGCGCCGAGCCTGCGGCGCCGGCCAGCATGAGGAGGACGCTTGTCAGAATCGCTCGCTTCATTGTGCCTCCAGGGCGGCGCGGGGACACAGTCGGCCGGCCCGCTGTCATCTTACCGGCTGCGCGCGGCTGGGGCGAACTTCTCCCGGCCGGCTCACGAGGGCCGGCGTATCATGGGCAGCATGAAGCAGCTCTTCCGCACGTTTCCGTGGGTGGCGGTCGCCGCCGCCGTGGCGCTGCCCGCCGCCGTGCACGCCCATTTCAAACTGGTCGAGCCCGCGTCGTGGATCGTGGAGAACGAACGGGGGGATCCGCAGAAGGCGGCCCCATGCGGCGCCGCGCCGAACGCCCCGCCGACGCCGAGCGAGTCGGTGACGAAGGCCGTGGGCGGATCGAAGATCCACCTGAAGGTGCTCGAAACGATCTATCACCCGGGACACTACAGGGTGGCGCTCGCGATCAACGCGCGCACGGAGCTGCCGCCCGATCCCTATACGGTCGAGCGCATGACCGACCGCGGTCCGTACTCCGTCTGGGCGGCGATTCAGAGCCCGCCGCAACTCCCCGTGATCGCGGACGGCCTGTTCCAGCACTACACGCGGCCTGCGAGTCCTCAGACCTACGAAGCCGACATCCAGCTTCCGAACATCACGTGCGCGAAGTGCACGCTGCAGGTGATCCAGTTCATGGCCGACCACGGCTACAACCAGCCTGGCGGCTATTCGTACCATCACTGCGCCGACTTGGCGATCACGGCCGACCCGGCCAAGCCGCTCGACAAGGGGTGGCCGTCCGCGGCCACCAACTGATCGAAGCCGCCGGACCCACGCTTCTCGCGGATCCGCGCCCGCACCTCGCGGATCCTCGCCGGCCGCCGATTACGCCATCGGCGGCGCGTCGGTCGCGATCGTGATCTGGACGGTGACCCGCCTCTGGCCGATTGCCGCGAGCCGCTCGTTCTGACGGTCGTCACGGCGTGACAGCGCGGGTCCAGCGTCGATTCGATCCGAGGTGGACCGCATCAGAAGCGGAGGACGCCGCGCTGTCCGTCCGGGCACCCGGGGGCGCTAGTCCATTCCAGCCGCTTTGCGCTGCTCGGCCAGCACGGCGCGGAACATCGCCTCTGCCGTGTCGATCTCGACCTTGCAGCCGGCAGGGTCGACGAAGGGGTTCGGCCCCTTGCCGATCTTCGCGAACTTCTCGTCGAGGTTGTACATGCCGGGATGCGATCCGAGCGGCACGTCGCACGGCAGCGTGCGCGCCTTCTTGAAGGTCATCTCGAACTCCTCGACCTGCTTGGGCGCCTGCGGATTGTTGATCAACTGGAACCCCGGATTGGTGCCGAAGCTGCCGATGATCATCACGTCGTAGGTCTTCCCGCCCTCGGTGACCTTCATCGTCCAGGTCGTGCAGCCGCGCGTGTGGCCCGGGGTGAGATGCGCGGTCAGCGTCGTGCCGCCGAGCGTCACCGTGTCGCCGTCGTGCAGCACGCGATCGATCGGGTGCGGCTTGCCGCCCGGCTTCATCGCCTCCGCGGCAGGAACGTCTTCGGCCATGATCATGACCTGGGCGCCGGTCTGCTGCTTCACGAGCGCGTCGCCTTCCTGATGATCGCCGTGCGCGTGGCTCCCGAGCAGGATCTTCGTGTCGGCGTACTTGAAGCCGAGCTGCTCGATCGACTTCTGAATCGTCGGCACGTTCCGCTCGTACGTGCTGTTGATCAGGATGTTGCCCTGCGGTGTGGTGATCAGGAACACCCCGAGACTCTTGGTCCCGACGTAGTAGATGTTCCCGATGATCTTGTGCGGCGGGAACTGCGTCGTCATGTCGTCTGGCGCGCCGACGTTGCGCAGGAAGAGCGACCGCTGCGTGTAGGTCTTGCCGCCGACGGTGATGCTCGGACCTTCCGGCTGCTCGCGCGGGTTGGTCTGACCCTGCGCGCCGACCGCGGCCAGGCTCACCATCACTGTGAATATCGCTGCCTTCATTCATGCCTCCTGTCGGGCGCGTTCGATGCGAACGCCCAGGCGGCCGGAGGATAACACGGCCGCCGGCCCAGGAGCCGCCGGCCGGCGCGTTTGCCCGAGCAGACGGCTCGATGCTACCGTCCAGGGCCGTGGCCGCTGAGCGGATCGTCTTCTCGCTCGCCGCGTTCCTCGGCGCGGCCCTGCTGTTCCTGCTGGAGCCGATGTTCGCGCGCATGGTGCTCCCGCTGCTGGGGGGCGCCCCAGCCGTGTGGAACACGTGCCTGGTCTTCTATCAGCTGGCGCTGCTCGCCGGTTACCTCTACGCGCACGTGATCGGCGAGCGCCTGCCGATCCGCCGGCAGGTCCTGGCGCACGCGGCCCTGCTCGTCCTGGCGGCGGCGACGCTTCCGGTCGGCGTCCACGGTGCGGCGGGCACCTCGGCCTCCAGCCACCCGGCGCTCTGGGTATTCCGGCTGCTCGTCCTGTCGCTGGGCCTGCCGTTCTTCGTGCTCGCGACGACCGGCCCGCTGCTTCAGCGCTGGTTCGCCTCGCTGCGGCGCCCCTCGGCCGATCCGTACAGCCTCTTTGCCGCCAGCAACGCGGGCAGCTTCGCCGCCCTCCTGGGGTACCCCCTGCTCGTCGAGCCGGCGGCAGGGCTGCGCGGACAGAGCGCGGCGTGGATGGCCGCTTACCTTGTGTTCGTCGGGCTGATGATCGCCTGCGGCGGCCGCGCGTGGGTGGCCGCGTCCTCGCCCGCCGCGCCGCAGACTGCGGCGCGTGAGGAACGAACCGCTCGCCGACGGCTCCGTGAAGACCCGACGGGGACGGACGACGAGGTCTGGCCGGCTCGCATCCGCTGGCTGGGGCTCGCCGCGATCCCCTCGACGCTCATGATGAGCGTCACGACCTTCATCTCGACCGACATCGCGGCCGTGCCGCTCCTCTGGGTGGTCCCGCTCGCGCTGTACCTGCTGACGTTCGTCGTGGCGTTCGCCGACCGTCAGTTCGTGTCGCGGCGGCTGCTCGGGCGACTCTTCCCGGCTGCGGTCGTGCTGCTGGTGGCGCTGGCGCTGGCCCCTCCCATCTATCCGGCCATCGTCGTCGCGCTGCACCTGGCCGGATTCACGATCGTCGCGCTCGCCTGCCACATGGAGCTGGCGGCGATCCGCCCGCCCGCGCGACGGCTCACGGAGTTCTACCTGTGGGTCGCCGGAGGCGGTGCCGCCGGCGGTCTGTTCAACGCGCTCATCGCGCCGGTCGTCTTCGTCAACCCCTTCGAATATCCGCTCGCGGCGATCTCGGCGTGCCTGCTGCTGCCGGAGTCGACACGGCCCTCACGACACGATCCGGTGCGCCAGATCGGCCGCTGGCTGGCGACCGCGCTGCCAGCGCTGCTCGTCGTCGCGACGGTGCTGCTGGTACAGCGCGTGGAGCGGGGACTGCCCGAAGACCTGCTCGGCCGCTACCTGCTGATCTTCGGACCGGCCGCACTCGTCTGTCTGGCGCTTCGCACGGATCCGCTTCGGATGGGTCTCGCGCTCGCGTTCGTGGCGGTCATCGGATCGTTCGTGCGCTTCGATCACCGCGTGCCGCTCCACGTCGAGCGCAGCTTCTTCGGAGTCCACCGCGTGCTGCACACGGGACGCGAACGGATCCTCCTCAGCGGCACGACGAGCCACGGCGTGCAGTCGATCGATCCGCGCCTGCGCTGCGAACCGCTGTCGTACTACTCGCGTGAGGGACCGATCGGCCAGGTCATGGCCGATCGGCCGGCCGGGGCCGGCGGCGGCCGCCGCATCGGCGTCGTCGGACTCGGCACGGCGTCCATGGCGGCGTACGCACGGGCAGGCGACGCGTGGACCTTCTACGAGCTGAACCCGGTCGTGGAGCAGTTGGCCCGCAATCCCGAGTTCTTCACCTACCTTCGGGACTGCGCGCCTGACGCGCGCGTGGTGATCGGCGACGCACGGCTGATGCTCGAGCGGGAGCCCGACGCCGCTTTCGACGTGCTCGTGCTCGACGCCTTCAGCTCCGACGCGATCCCCGTTCATCTGATGACCGTCGAGGCCATGCAGCTGTACATCCGCAAGCTCGCCCCAGGCGGCGTCGTCGCGCTGCACATCTCGAACCGCTTTCTCAGTCTCACGCCGGTGGTGGCGGGGCTCGCAGGACGGCTCGGTCTCGCCGGCGCGGTGCAGCTGCACGTGCCGTCGATCGAGCAGCGCCGGATGAGCGCCGAGATCACGCCGTCGCGCTGGGCAGTCGTCGCCAGGGCGCCGTCCGACCTTGGCCGGATCGGCAGCGATCCGCGATGGCGGCCGCTGCACGAGTTCGACGGCCCGGTCTGGACCGACGACTACTCGAACGTCTTCAGGGTGTTGCAACGGTAGGTGCGCCGGAGGTGCGTTCGGTGTTCCAGCGGTGTCCTTGTGGCGTCCCGCAGGAGAATGCGTCCTCTTCCGCTTGCCGCCTCACGAGCACCTGATAGAGCGGGCGGCCGGCGCTACAGAGGACGCATTCTCTTGCGGGACCGTCCTGAACGCTGGTGATTGCGGCGGGCATGGGTTCGTCCCGTGTCCTCGAACGCGCCGCGACTTGCGCTCTGTGTGACGGAGGATCTTGGGACCTTCAGGAGTACACCGAGAACACACCACGTAGGGCGTCGCATACCGGTCGCGAAATGATTCATCCCCGCGTGCGCGGGGAACACTCAACAACGGCTTCGGTGACCGAGCGACCAGACGGTTCATCCCCGCGTGCGCGGGGAACACCAGTGATTGAAGTGCAGGTCGGTGCCGTCCAGGGGTTCATCCCCGCGTGCGCGGGGAACACGGTCATTCGAAGGTCGACAACCAGGCGCCGCAGGGTTCATCCCCGCGTGCGCGGGGAACACCACGACCCAATCCAACGGCCGGCCCACGCCACGGGTTCATCCCCGCGTGCGCGGGGAACACGCCCAGCAACGCGCGCAGCGCAGCCACGGATCGGGTTCATCCCCGCGTGCGCGGGGAACACATCAGGCCGCCACCTGGCGCGTCGAACAGGATGGGTTCATCCCCGCGTGCGCGGGGAACACTCGGGGCTTTCCCCTGCGAGCGGCGCGGAGCCGGGTTCATCCCCGCGTGCGCGGGGAACACACGTCACCGCGCCGCGCGCTGCACGACGTGTCGGGTTCATCCCCGCGTGCGCGGGGAACACTGACGCTCCGACGGTGATCGTGACCGTGCCAGAGGTTCATCCCCGCGTGCGCGGGGAACACATCGTCGTCGCCGGCCGTCCGCGCGTCGTGTAGGGTTCATCCCCGCGTGCGCGGGGAACACCGGCACTGGCCATCGCGGTCCGCTCACTGGTCGGGTTCATCCCCGCGTGCGCGGGGAACACATCAACGCCGCGGCCGACCCGACGGTCGTTCGGGGGTCATCCCCGCGTGCGCGGGGAACACGCTTCAGAGCACGTCGGCGCGATTCGTGACGCGGGTTCATCCCCGCGGGCGCGGGGAACACCCGAGCCATCGCC
>JBFXAT010000039.1:0-40353 GCA_050183995.1 Vicinamibacterales bacterium | reverse complement strand
CACGGTCTGCAGCGACGCGGTCGACATGGTGATGATCATGTCGTAATCGCCGCTCGTGACATCCTTGGCGATCGCGTTCGCCGTCGACATGTCCCCTTCGGCGTTGTAGCGGCGGATGGTGGCGCGCGCGCCGTCGCCGTACCCGCGCGCCTCGAGCGCTTCGAGCACGCCCTGTGTGCCGGAGTCGATGGCGGGGATCGAGGCGTGTTGAACCAGGGCGATCCGGAACTGGCGCGACGCGCCATCGGCGTCGGCATCCTGGCGCCGGCGCGATCCGAGATCGGAGTACAGCAACAGGGCTGCGGCGGCGGCGATGAGCAGCACGCCGAGTCCCAGACTCCTGACCAGACCCATGAGTGATCGACTCGTCACGTTCGGGAAACCGGATGATACCAGCGTTCGGTCAGCGGCTAGCGCCTTCGCGGGCCGCGCGCGATCGGACGCGCCGCGGTCAGACGGGGCGTCCGATGCCGAGCGCGATGTTCTCCATCAGCGCCGTGATCGCCGAGCCCACGTTGCGGGCAATCGTCTCGATGTTCGAGATGGTCTGGATCCACGGCGCGCGCGCCTCGAGCTGTTCGGGCGCGAGCACCAGGTTCAGCAGTCCGCACGCATTTGCGAGGCTCACCAGCATGATGTCGCGGACGTCCGGGATCTCGTCGCCGAGAATCGCCTGCGCGAGCCGCACGGTGACCAGCTGGCGCGGCGCGCCGTCGACCAGGGGGAAGCGGTGCCGATCGATGACCCACAGCAGCTTGTCGGTCTCGTGGCGGATGATGCCGCGCGCCTCGAGCTGCTTCAGCGTCTCGGTCTCGAGGCTCTTGCGCTCGCGGAAGACCTGCTCGATGCACTCGCGCACGTTCCGCGGGACGGCCCCGCTCGCGAGGTCGGCCAGCAGGCCGTCCTGGAGCGGGTGACCGGTCGGCGTGCCGTCGACGACGGTGATGGTGTCGATGTCGGTGTCGATCCGGCCGGCCAGGGCCAGATCGAAGAGGAGTGCCCCGGCCAGCGCGTACTGGACGCTGAACTCGCGCCCGCCGCGCAGCCGGCCCGTTCTGGGATCGATGGTGAGAAGGACGACTTCTTCGAGGAGTGTCAACACGGCAGCACCGCCTGGACGTTGAGCAGCGTATTCAACCGGCTGACGTCCAAGACCTGCTGCATGCGCGGGCTCGGCCCGCACACGATGAACGTCTTGTTCGCCGAACGAGCGGCTCTCGCGCCGTTCAGCAGCGCGGCCAGACCGGCGCTGGAGATGTAGTCGACAGCGGAGCAGTCCACCGCCACCTGGGCGTGCGCGGCGACGGCATCGACCAGCACGGCGCTCAACGGGTCGGCCGTGAGGCTGTCCACCCGTCCGCCGACCGACACCAGGTGCCAGTCGCCGCGGGTGTCTTCGCTGACACGCATGTCGCTCATGGGAGGGTTCACTTATACCGCAGAACGGCGGAATCCCAAACGGCCGAGCGGGATGCCGTGACACCCGCGTGGCAATCCGGAGGCAGCCGCGTTACCAAGCGGCGCTATCATACGGACGCCGGCCGTGCCCGCAAGACCGGTGGCCGGCGGGGCAACTCCGTTCCGCCCGTGCGAACCGGGGCGTTCGCATCCTGTGTGTCAGGCCCTGAGCATCCGATAGAAGAGGAATGCGGGGGAATATGTCGTTCACGTTTCCGGATGTGCCGCGTGTGGCCGTGATCCTGGCGGTCAGCGCGATGTTGTGGGTGTCGCCGGCGGCGGCGCAATCGGCCGGCGAGGCCGGCGCCGTACGGGTCGGCGGCTCCGTGAAACCGCCGACTCGCACGAAGGTCGTCAAGCCGGAGTACCCGCCGAACGCCCGTCAGAGCCGGGTCCAGGGCGTCGTCATCCTGGAGGTCACCATCGGCACCGACGGCAAGGTCAAGGCGACCAAGACGCTCAAGTCGGTCCCGCAGCTCGATACCGCGGCGAGCGACGCCGTGAAGAAGTGGGAATACCAACCGACGGTCATCGACGGCAAACCGACGACCGTGATCATGACCGTCCCCGTGAACTTCACACTCGATTAGCGCAGGACACGATGGCTTCTTTCGCGACGTTCCGTTGGCGGTCGGCCAGCATCCGAACCCGCCTCATCCTTCTGGTGCTGGTCGGCAGCCTGGTCAGCCTCGCGGTCGGCTACGAAGGGCTGATGCAGGCCCAGCGCGGCGCCGCCGGGTTTCAGAACATCTTCGAGAACCGGGTCGTCTCGATCGGCTACCTGAAAGATCTCGAGATGGCGTACGCGGCGCAGGTGCCGCGCGCCGCCGGCAAGTTCGCCGACGGGATGCTCGAGAGCGAGGCGGCGCTGCAGCAGATCGGCAACGCCGCGACGGTCGTCGCGGACGTCTGGCCGAAGTTCGTCGGCCGGCAACGCGACGAGGTCGACAAGCTGCTGACCGAGGCCGCCGAAGCCCTCAAAGCGGATACCGACGCCCAGATCGTCGCCCTGCAGGACCTGATCAAGAAGGGCGACCGCGCGGCTGTGGAGACGTTCCTCGGGGACACGTGGTATCCGTCTGCGGATCCGTTGACCGAGCAGCTCGGGCTTCTCTACGAGACGCTGCAGAACGAGTCCCGCAACGACTTTCGAGACCTGACAGCGGCCTACTCGAAGGGTCGTTCCCTGCAGATGCTGATCATCGCCGTCGGCCTCGCCGTGTCGCTCTTCCTCGGCGGCACCGTGCTCCTGACGGTGACCCGGTCGCTCAGCCGCGTCCAGGCGCAGCTGCACGCGCTGGCGGCGGGCGAGGGGGACCTGACACGGCGGCTCCCCACCAGCGGCGACGAGGTCGGGCTGATCGCTCACGAAGTGAACGGCCTCATGGCGAAGCTGACCGGTCTGGTTCGCCGCGTGCAAGAGTCGGGCATCCAGGTCACCTCTTCGTTCACGCAGCTCTCGGCCTCCTCGAAGGAGCTCGAGGCGACGCTCAACGAGCAGATCGCGTCCACCAACGAAGTGGTCTCGTCCGCCAAGCAGATCTCCGCCACCGCCCAGACGCTGGTACGGACGATGGCTGACGTCTCTACCTTGTCCCAGGACGCCGCGGAATCCGCAGGGCAGGGGCAGACGGGGCTCGCCAGGATGAGCGCGACGATGCGGAAGATGGAGGAGGCGTCTTCGTCGATCGCGCAGAAGCTCGCCGCGATCAATCAGAAGGTCACCAACATCACGAGCGTCGTGACCACCATCAACAAGGTCGCGGACCAGACGAACCTTCTGTCGCTCAACGCCGCGATCGAGGCGGCGAAGGCAGGCGAGTTCGGCCAGGGCTTCGCCGTGGTCGCCCGCGAGATCCGGCGGCTCGCCGATCAGACGGCGGTGGCGACGCTCGACATCGAGCAGATGGTCAAGGACATGCAATCGTCGGTGTCCTCGGGCGTCATGAGCATGGAGAAGTTCGCGCAGGAAGTGCAGGGCGCCGTCCAGGAAGTGAACGCCATCGGCGGGCAGATCGCCCGGATCATCGAGCAGGTCCAGGGGCTCGGTCCGCGATTCGAGTCGGTCAACGAGGGCATGGAGTCGCAGTCGATCGGCGCGCGCCAGATCTCCGAAGCCATGGTGCAGCTGAGCGAGGCGACCCGCGCGACCGCGGAGTCCCAGCGTGACGCCGCCCGCGTGATGCAGTCGCTCGACCAGGCCGCGCGCGGTCTGCACCGCGAAGTCTCGCTCTTCAAGGTCGACAACAATCGTCCGCTCGAGCCACAGCCCCCGCAGGAATCCGCGGTCGCCGTGGCCGCGCTCTGACGGCACGCATGACGGCGCTGCTCTTCGAGGCCGCGCGCCAGCGCTATGCGCTCGACGTCTCGTCGATCATCGAGGTGATCCCCGCCGTGCGCCTGCGCACGCTGACCGGCGTTCCCGCGTGCGTCGCCGGCGTGCTCCGTTATCGCGGCGCGGTCGTTCCGGTCATCGACGTCAACCAGGTGCTGACCGGGCAGCCGGCCAGGCCAAGCTTCAGCACCCGTCTCGTCATCGTTCGCTACAGCGCCGTGTCCGGGACCGAGCGCCCGCTCGGCCTGCTCCTCGAACGCGCGAGCCGCGGCGTGGCGAGCAACGTCGGCGAGCTGGTGTCGACGGGCATCGCCACGACGGATGCGCCGTACCTCGGTCCACTCGCCGCCGCCGGCGCCGAGTCGGTCCAGTTCGTCAACCCGGGCGAACTGGTGCCCCCGGATGTTCGCGACCGTCTCTTCGCCGAGTCGTGACCGGCGTGTTCGATAGCCGCATGCCGAGTCCTGTCCGACGCAGTCCGACCGCCATCCCGCCGGCGCACGCCAGCGCCCTTCAGATGTTGCTGGCCGATCGGCTCGGGCTGGACACCGGCGCGGTGGCGCCGTCGTTTCTCGGCGACGTGATCCAGCGGGCCGTCCACGCGCTGGGCGCAACCGACCTTGCCCAGTTCCTGAGAGACGCGGAGTCGGGAGGGCCGGTCTGGCAGGTGCTCGCGGATCAGGCGGTCGTGGCCGAGACCTGGTTCTTTCGAGACGAGGGTCCGTTCGAACATGTGGTGAACACCGTCCGGGAGCGCTGGGCGTTCGGCCGCGGACACGCGACACGGATCCTGAGCTGTCCGTGTTCGACCGGCGAGGAGCCGTATTCGATCGCCATGGCGCTCCTCGACGCGGGGCTGCCGCCCGAGGCCGCCCGGATTGAGGCGGCCGACGTGAGCGCGACCGCTATCGACGCGGCCCGCGCCGCGGTGTACCGGCCGAGGTCGTTTCGCGGTGTTCCCGCCGACCTGCGCGATCGACACTTCGACCACGTGCCGGCGCAGCGCGCGTGGTCTCTGAAAGCGGAGATGCGGGCGCGCGTCCAGTTCGCCTGCGCGAACCTGGTGACCGGCGATGGTCTCAGCGGTCGTGACGCGTACGACATCGTCTTGTGCCGCAATCTGCTGATCTACATGCACGCCGGCGCCCGGGCCCGCGTGTTCGCCACCTTCAATCGTCTGCTGGCGGCGGGCGGTGTGCTCTTGGTCGGGCATGCCGAGCCCGGACTGGCGCGCGAGCATGGGTGGGTCAGCGTCGGAACGGCCGGCGCGTTCGCGTTCGCGCGCCCGGCGGCCGCACGTCCGGCGGCCGCACCGCGTACCGACCCTGGTGCTCGCCCTCCGGTCGGATCGCGTCAGGCGTCCCGCCGGAGTGACGTTGGCGTGCCGCGTGCGGCGCACGTCCAGCCTGTCGAGCGATTCCCGGCGCGCGCGACCGGTCTCGACGCGAAGCCGGCGGTCGCGTCGAAACCGGCTGCCGCCGAGCCTGGACCCGTCGAACTCGCCTACGCGTCCACGGACCTCGAACGGGCGGCGCTCGAACGCATCCGGCAGATGGGCGACCAGGGACGTCTGGGCGCCGCGGTCGCCGCGTGCCGGGCCTACCTCGCATCGACACCCGGTTCCGCTGGCGGATATTTCCTGCTGGGGGTGCTCCTCGGCGCCGGGGGAGACGCGAGCGCAGCGGAGTCCGCGTTCCGCCGCGCGGTCTACCTGAAACCGGATCACGCGGACGCGCTCGTGCACCTCGCTCTGTCCGAGGAAGCGAAGGGCGCGACCGCCAGCGCCGCGCGCCTGCGCGCCCGGGCGGCGGCCCTCGTGCGCGCCGAAGACGAGGCGGCGCGATGACCGCCGACATGCTCCCGCTGGTCGAAGAGGGGCGGTGCTGGAGCCGGATCGGCGTCTGGGGTGATCGGTCGTGTGGGGAGCTCACCCAGTTCGGTCACTGCCGGAACTGCCGCGTGTACAGCGACAGCGGTCACCAACTGCTCGATCGCCCGGCGCCAGACGACTACATCGACGGCTGGACGACGCTGCTGGCGCGGGAGAAAGAGGCGGATGCCGGCCAGGTCACGCCGTATGTCGTGTTTCGAGTCGGACAATCCTGGCTCGGACTGCGTGCCGTCGCTCTCCGCGAGGTGACGCAGGCAGGTGTCATCCGCACGATCCCGCACCGGTCGTCGGACCTGCTGCTGGGGCTCGCCGCCGTGCGCGGCGAGATCCACGTGTGCGTCTCGCTCCACGCGCTCGTGGGCGACGGAGTGGCCGATCCCTCCGCCGCGGCTGCGCGATTCCTGGTGGCTCGCCACGAGAGCGCCGACTGGCTCTTCCCGGTCGACGAGGTGCTGGGCATCTACGACGTCGCCGAGTCCGGCATCGAACCGGTGCCGTCGACGCTCGCCCATGCGCCTGGCATCTACACGATCGGGATCGCGCAGTGCGGTGAACGCTCCGTCGGCCTGATGGACGAGGCGCTGGTCTTCGCGGCGCTGCAGCGGGGCATCGCGTGAGCAGCCTCAACGCGTTCTCGATGTGGGATCTCTTCCGCGGTGAAGTGGAATCCCAGATGCGTGTGTTGACCGACGGGCTGCTCGCGCTCGAAGCCGGTGGCGACGCGCAGGCGCATCTGGCGGCTGCCATGCGCGCCGCGCATTCCATCAAGGGCGCCGCGCGGATCGTGCAGCTCGACGTGGGCGTGCGGCTGTCGCACGTCATGGAGGACTGTCTCGTCGCCGCACAGGAGGGCGCGTTGGCGCTCCAGGGCGATGGTATCGACCTGCTGCTCGCGTCGGGCGACCTGCTCTCGCGCCTCTCGGCCGTAGAGGAGTCGGCCGTTCAAGGATGGGTCGCGGAGCAGGCCTCGGCGATCGACGGCCTCGTCGAACGGCTCGGCCAGTTGCGAGCGGGGACGCTCGCGCCAACGGTGGCCGCACCAGCACCGGCCGCACCAGGACCCGCCGCGTCAGGACCGGTCGCGCCCATACCGCAGCCGGCCCCGCTCGCGCCAGAACCGGCGCCTGCGCCGGCGTCCGCTTCTCCATCCGGCGTCGCTGGCGCGATGGCCCCGGCTGGCGCACCGGCCGCGGCACCTGCCGCGCCGGCACCCGCACCTGCACCTGTATCTGCACCGGCGCCCGGACCCACGTCCGCGCCCGTCGATGCCGCGGACCGCTCGCTCAAGATCGGTGCGCAGACGTTGAACCGGCTGATCGGCCTGGCTGGCGAGGCCGTCGTGCAGACACGTTGGTTCGAGCCTTTCGGCGAATCGCTGCTCGCGCTGAAGCGGCGCCAACAGGAGGTTGCCGACCTGCTCGACGCCGCGCAGGCTCGGGCCGAAGAGGCGCCGGCCGAAGCGGGCGACCTCCTGTCGCGTGCCCGCCACAAGCTCGAGTCCCTCCGGCAGTCCACTTCCGAGCGACACCTGGAGCTCGAGACCTTCGCGCTGCGGTCGGCGCGCGTCCTCGAGCGTCTCCACCGGGAGATGGTGACGACGCGCATGCGGCCATTCGGGGATGGCGTCGAGGGATTCCCGAGGCTCGTGCGGGACGTCTCGCGGCAACTGGGGAAACAGGTGCGGCTCGAGATCCTGGGCCGTGAGACCCACGTCGACCGCGATATCCTCGACAGGCTCGAAGCGCCGCTGACGCACATGATCAGGAACTGTCTCGATCACGGTCTCGAGACTCCCGACGTGCGCACCGCCGCCGGCAAGCCGCCGGCCGGAACGATCCGTGTCGAGGCGCGGCACAGCGCGGGGCACTTCGCGTTGACGGTGTCTGACGATGGCAGAGGCGTCGACTTCGAGCAGTTGCGCGCGAAGATCGTGGATCGGGGATTCGTGACGGCGGAGATGGCCGCGCAGCTGTCCGAGGGGGAGCTGATCGAATTCCTGTTCCTGCCCGGTTTCACGACGGCGAAGGCGGTGAGCGACCTTTCCGGCCGGGGCGTCGGGCTGGACGCCGTGCGCGAGATGGCGAAGTCGGTCGGCGGCACCGCGCGGCTCTCGTCGCGCCGCGGCCAGGGCATCACGCTGAGCATGGAGCTCCCGCTGACGTTGTCGGTCGTGCGGACGCTGCTCACCGAGATCGGGGGCGAGCCGTTCGCGTTTCCGCTCACCCGAATCGCGAAGACCGTCACCGTCGCGGCAAGCGACCTCATTTCCCTCGAAGGGCAGCAGCACTTCATGCTCGACGGCGAGCGTGTCGGCGTCGTCCCGGCGCACGAAGTCCTCGAGATGGCCAGCAAGCCGAACTGGTCGGAGGAGATTCCGATCGTGCTCGTCGGTGAGCGGCCGTCGAGCTATGGCCTGGCCGTGGATCGCTTCCTGGGTGAACGCGACATGGTCGTGCAGCCGCTCGATACGCGGCTCGGGAAGATTCGCGACGTGAGCTCGCTCGCGATTGCCGAAGACGGCTCACCCGTGTTGATCCTCGATGTCGACGATCTGGTGCGGTCCCTGGAGATGCAGCTGCAGGAAGGACGGTTGCGCGGGCTCGGCCGCGTGGCGTCGGCTGCGAAGAACCGCCGGCGCATCCTGGTGGTCGACGACTCGATCACGGTGCGGGAAGTGGAGCGCACGCTGCTCACGAACCGGGGATACGAGGTCGACGTGGCCGTGGACGGCGTCGACGGATGGAACGCGCTTCGCACGGGCCGCTATGATCTGACCGTCAGCGATGTCGACATGCCGCGCATGACCGGAATCGAGCTCGTCTCCCGCGTCAAGGCGGACGCGCGGCTGAAGACCATGCCCGTGATCATCGTGTCCTACAAGGATCGTGAGGAAGACCGGCTGCGGGGTCTCGAGGCCGGCGCCGATCGCTATATGACGAAGAACAGCTTCCACGACGAGACGCTGCTCTCGGCCGTCCTCGAGCTGATCGGACCTCCAGTCTGATGCGCGTCGCGATCGTCAACGACGTGCCGCTCGCCGTGGAGGCGCTGCGGCGGGTGGTGACCAGCGTGTCGTCGTACGACGTCGCGTGGATTGCCACCGACGGCGAGCAGGCGGTGGCGCGCTGCGCCGAGGACGTGCCGGACGTGATCCTGATGGATCTCATGATGCCGCGGATGGACGGCGCCGAGGCCACGCGCCGCATCATGCAGCAGTCCCCCTGTGCCATTCTCGTCGTCACCGCGACGGTTGGCGGGCATGCGGGGAAGGTGTTCGAGGCGATGGGATTCGGCGCGCTCGACGCGGTCGACACACCGGTGCTCGGGCCGTCGGGCGACCCGTCGGGGGCCGGTCCGCTCCTGGCGAAGATCGCGATGCTCGGCCGTCTCATCGCGCCCGGGCCCGCGCGGGCCGCGTCGGCGGTCGCTCAGCCGCTGCGCTCGAGCGTGATCGGCGCGGAGGTGCCGCTGGTGGCGATCGGCGCGTCCACGGGCGGTCCGGCGGCGCTCGCACGCGTGCTGGGCGGCGTGCCTCGTGGCCTCTCAGCCGCCATTGCCATCGTCCAGCACGTCGACGAGCAGTTCGCGCCAGGCCTGGCGTCGTGGCTCAAGAACCGGACGGGTCACGACGTGGCCGCGATCGCGGCCGGCGACCGGCCGCAGGCCGACCGCGTCCTGATCGCCAGCACGAACGATCATCTCGTGCTGACGCCCGACGGGACCTACCGCTACACCGCGGAACCGGCCGACTATCCGTATCGGCCCTCGGTCGACGTATTCCTGCGATCGGTCATCCGGACGTGGCGCGGCCCCGCGATCGGAGTGCTGTTGACCGGGATGGGGTCGGACGGCGCCGAGGGGCTGCTCGGTTTCAAACAGGCCGCGTGGCACACGATCGCGCAGGACCAGGCCACGAGCGTGGTGTTCGGGATGCCGAAGGCGGCGGCGCGATTGAACGCCGCCATTGAAGTCCTGCCTGTCGACGAGATCGGGCCGGCAATCGTCAGGGCCGTGGAGGGCGCCCGCGCCCGCCGGCCGGGAGAGAGGATTCGCGCATGACCAGTGTCAGTTCAGCGCCGGGAACCGAGAGTCCGGCTGTACCCCATGCCATCCGCGTGCTGCTCGTCGACGACCAGGCGATGGTCGGCGAGGCCGTGCGCCGCATGCTCGCGAGCGATCCGGACGTGGAGTTCCTGTATTGCGCGGATCCGACGCGGGCCATGCAGATGGCCGCCGAATTCGGTCCGACGGTGATCCTGCAGGACCTGGTCATGCCGGAGGTCGACGGCCTCACGATGCTCAGGTACTACCGGGCCAATCCCGCCACGCGCGAGATCCCGACTATCGTCCTCTCCACCAAGGAGGAACCGAAGGTGAAGGCCGAGGCCTTCACGCTCGGTGCGAGCGACTACCTGGTGAAGCTGCCCGACCCGATCGAGCTCGGTGCGCGCGTCCGCATGCACTCCCGCGGCTACATCGCGCAGCTCGAACGCAACGAGGCCTATGCGGCGCTGAAGCGCAGCGAGGAGCGGCTGGCCGAGGAGCTCGAGCAGGCGGCGAAGTACCTCACCTCGCTGCTGCCCAACCGCCTGACCGGACCGATCATCGCCGACTGGGAGTTCATTCCCTCGGCGGAGCTCGGGGGCGACACGTTCGGCTACTCCTGGCTCGACGACGATCATTTCGCCATGTACCTGCTGGACGTGTGCGGCCACGGGCTGAAGGCGGCGCTGCTGTCGATTTCGGCGATGAACGTGCTGCGCAACCAGACGCTGCCGTCCACCGACTTCCGGTCGCCCGCGTCCGTTCTCTCCGGGATGAACGAAGCGTTTCAGATGGACCGCCACAACAACATGTACTTCACGATGTGGTACGGGGTCTTCAACCGCGCGAACCGCACGTTGACCTACGCCAACGGCGGCCATCCGCCGGCGGTCCTGTTGGCGGGAGCCTCGCCGGCCGAGGCGACGCCGACCGAGCTGGCGCGTCCGGGCATGATCATCGGCGGGTTTCCGGGCATGGACTACGAGGAGGGCACGGTCGACCTGCCGGCGTTCAGCCGTGTGTACTTCTTCAGCGACGGGGTCTACGAAATCACCCGTCCGGACGGCTCGATGCTCAGCCTGCCGGAGTTCGTGACGATCCTCGCCGGCGGCCCGCGCGACCGCAGCGCGATCCCGCACGCCATCGAGGCGATCCGCGCCGTTCGCGGCCCGCATCCCTTCGAGGACGACGTGTCGATCGTGGAAGCGACGCTATGAGCGCTTTCGCTTTTCAGCGCGAGTGAACTTCAGGTAATGTTGCGAGCGCATCCACACCATGGCAGAAACACGTATTCTCGAGCTCACCGGTCGAATGGACAATGCGACGTCCGCATCCGTCGACGCGCAGATCAACACAGCCCTGGACGCGGCGCCGTCCGGCCTGGTCCTGGATCTGGCCGGCCTGACCTTCATCAGCAGCATCGGCCTGCGGACCCTGCTCATGGCCGCGAAGCGGTGTCAGAAGCAGAACGTCAAGCTGGCGTTCGCCGTCGTTCCGCCGTCGATCGCCGATCTCTTCGAGATCAGCGGGCTGCAGTCGCTCTTCCGGATCTACCCGGACCGGGTCTCCGCCGTCGCGGCCGTGCAGTAGCCTCCATCGACGCGCGATCACGTGCATGTCCTCTCCGATTCGGCCGGTGGGTGAGTCGATCACGCTGCAGGTCCTGAACACGTTCGACGCCATTGCGCCGGCCACGGCGTCGGCGGAGACGTGGCTGCAGGAGCAGCAGGCGCCGGCGGACGCGGCGTTCCTGGTGAACCTCGTCATCGAGGAGCTGGTCACCAACTGCATCAAGTACGGCTACGACGACACTCTCGAGCACACGATCGAGATCGTCCTGTCGATCGCGGCTCAGACGCTGACGATCGCGGTGGTCGACGACGGGCACGCGTTCAATCCGCTGGAGGCTCCGCCGCCAGACCTGTCGCTCGCCATCGAAGACCGGCCGATCGGCGGTCTCGGCATCCACCTGCTTCGTGAGCTCACCGACGACATCGTCTACGAGCGGCGCGACGGCACCAACCGGCTGACGCTCGTCAAGCACATGGGCTCATAAACCGTGAAAACCCTTCCGACGATCGTGCGGACCACCGCACTCGCGCTCGCGACATGGGTCGCGGCGGCGAATCCGGCCGCCGCGCAGCCGCCGTCGCGCTACTACGTGGCGGCCGCCGGAGGCGTCGAGCGTTCGCGCGACACCCGGCTGGTGGACGCCGCGTGCGACGGCCCCGACATCCTGTTCTTCGGATGCCAGGCGGGCACCGACGGGCAGCAGCTCGGCGCCGCGGGGGATTTCGGGGGAAGTCCGGTTCTCGAGCTCGGGGTCGGTGTCCGCCTGCTGCGGCAGCTGCGCGCCGAGGTGGCCGTGGCGAACGCGGTCGGCTACAGCCTCGAGGCCAACGCGAACTTTCTCGGCGCCGGCTCGCAGCAGCCTGCGACCGCTGAGATGAGCCGTCTCGCCGTCATGGCCCGGGCCATCGTCGATCTGACGCCGCTCTACGTGTGGCGTCTCGAGCCCTTTGTCGGCGTCGGCGCGGGCGTATCGCGCCAGCGGCTCTCCGGGGTGACGTACGAGTTTCCCGAACTGTCGTCGCAGCCCTCGACGACCGCGACCCAGGGCGGGCGGTGGCGCGGCGCCGCCTGGGACGGCAGCGCCGGCGTGGCCCTACGCGTGACGCCCCGCGCACGGATCGACGTCACCTACCGGTACACCGACGCGGGCCACGTCGAGACAGACCCCGGGACCATTGAGGTCGTCCGCGGGTCACGCACGCTCGTCATCGACGGGGTCGGCGGCACGCGCGCCGCGCTGACGAGCCATGCAGTGCTCATCGGCATCCGCGGCACGTTCTAGCGGAGCGCCGTTCCTATCGCACCGCCCGCTCGCGATCCAGCTCCCGAAGCTTGACCGTCCAGGTGAGCGGCACGGTCTGCGGTGAGAAGCAGATCCGATCGTCGCAGGCCTGATACCCGAGTGTCCCGCGCAGCGTCAGTGTCGACTCGCCCTTCAGGGCCGCGACCCCCTCGGGCGTCGCATCGATCGCGAGGTCCTGCACGATCCGAAATGGACGTTGATAGACCTGGACGCGCTCGTTCAGCGGCACGAAGAGATACGTCTCCGGCGTCGGGAACTGCGCGCCCCGCACGAGCACGCCCACCTGCGGCGCGATCGTGAGGGTGATGGGCTTGTAGCCGGTCACTCCTGGCGCGTAGACGTGAATGCCGGCACTCGGTTTCGCGTCCAGCACCACCGAGAAGTGCGTCCCGGGAGCCACCACCGAGTCGGTCACGTAGGAGACGACCTCGAGCTGCGGCGAGCGCACGGTCGTCGCCTGGACCTCCAGGTCGTTGCCCAGCCTCGCGAGCATGCTCCCGACCGTCGCACGTTCCTGGTAGGCCGGCTCGAAGAACCGCGCGGTCACGAGGCCGTCGCGATCGAGCACGAACGTACCGGGAAACGGGATCCCGTAGCTTTGAGCGTTGCTGGCCGGGACGGTCGTGTTGAAGATCCCGTATTTCCTGATGGTGGCCGACCCGGCGTCCGAGAGCAGCGGGAAGGTGATGCCGCGCCGCCGTGTGAAGTCGGCGATGACCGGCACGGGGTCGTAGCTGATCGCGGCGAGGCCGAGCCCCTCTTTCGAGAGCTGCGGCAGGCGCGCCTGCAGCTCCGCGAGCTGCGTCTTGCAGTACGGGCACCAGTCTGCCGATCGGTAGAACACGAGCAGCATGCCCTTGGGACCCATCAGCGACCGCAACGTGCGCGTCTCGCCGTGCTGATCGGGCAGGCTGAAGTCCGGTACCTTGGAGCCGACCTGCGGACCGAGCGATCGCACGTCGGGCATCGCGGGCGGCGGTTGTTGTCCAAACAGGGGCGTGCCGAGAGCGACTGCTGCCGCGGCGAACGCGAACGCGGTGCAGAGCCGAGCGGGGAAGCGAAACATGGATCCTCCTGGCCGGAGCACAGGCTCCGTCCGGAACGATAACTCGGTCCGCGCTCGAAATATTCCCGAGCGACAATGAGACGGTCGAGATGGCCGGAGCAGGCGCGGCGATCCGGCTCAGCGTTTGGCGGTAGAAAAGGGATTCAGATGTCGGTGTCCGATCGTTTGCGTCTGCTCGGTGGCTACGTGCGTCGCGACACCATCGTGCTTCGACGCCTGTCCAGAGCGCTCGGCGACAACCTGCTCTTGACCGCCGTCGCGCGCGAGATCCGCCGTGCCCGGCCCGGACGGCGCATCATCGTCGAGACGACTCTACCCGAGATCTTCGATCACAACCCGAACGTCGACTGGGCGGTCGATGCCCGGTGGATGGGCGTTCCAGGGGTGTCCCGCCCGCGCTATCGCATCGAACCCGGGGCGCCGGCCGACCACATTCTCGATCAGTTGTTCGAGCAGGTCGGGCTGCCTCGAGGCAAGACCGAGCGGCGCCCGGAGATGTACTTCTCTCCAGCGGAGCTTTCAGTGTTCGCCGACGCCTTTCCCGCCGGTGCGGTGGTCGTCTGTCCAGTGGGTAAACAGTCGCACGCCTCCGATCGCAAGGAGTGGGGGTTCGACCGCTTCCAGGGTGTGGTCGACGCGCGATCCGATCTGCGGTGGATTCAAGTGGGCAGCCCAACTGATCCGCTGCTCCGCGGCGCGGCCGACCATCGCGGCCTCCGCGTTCGGATGACCGCCGGGCTCCTCCGACGAGCGAAGCTGTTCCTCGGCCTCGAAGGCGGGCTGATGCATCTGGCCCGTGCGGTCGACACCCCCGCGGTCGTCGTCTATGGCGGCGCCCTGCACCCCGCGGTCAGCGGCTACGCCCAACAGGTCGCGTTGTGGCGGCGTCCGGCTTGTTCGCCCTGTTTCAGCTCGCACGATCCGATGTCGCCGTGCCCGCACGCGCGGGGGTGCCTGACGTCGATCTCGGTCGACGATGTGCTCGAGGCCGTGGCATCCGTCATCGATCGGGAATCGGGGATCGATCGCACGCGGCGCCCTTGACGCGGCGCGTCGGCATCGGTCTGGCCTCGGCGTTCCTGACTACAATGCCGCATGGCTCTGTACTCCGGACCGCTCGTTCTCGCCCGATCGCTCCGGAAGGGATTCGCGGACTTCACGGCGGTCGACGGTATCGACTTCGAAGTGAAGGCGGGCGAGGCGTTCGGGTTCCTCGGTCCCAACGGCGCAGGCAAGACATCGACCATGCGGATGATCGCGTGCGTCTCCCCGGTATCGGGCGGCGAGCTCAGTGTGTTCGGCATGGATCCGCGGACGCACGGAAGCGCCATCAAAGCCAGACTCGGCGTCGTTCCGCAGGCCGACAACCTGGACGCCGAGCTGACCGTGCGCGAGAACCTGCTGATGTACGCCCGGTACTTCGACATCCCGGGGCGTATCGCTCGGACGCGCGCCGATGACCTTCTCGACTTCGTTCAGCTCTCCGAGCGCGCCTCGTCGAAGGTCGAGCCTCTGTCCGGAGGCATGAAGCGCCGGCTCACCATCGCCCGTGCCCTGGTGAACGAGCCTGACCTCATCCTGCTCGACGAACCGACGACCGGCCTCGATCCCCAGGCGCGGCATCTGATCTGGGAACGCCTGTACCGGCTGAAGCAGGAGGGCGCCACGCTCCTGCTGACGACGCATTACATGGACGAGGCGGAGCAGTTGTGCGATCGCCTCGTGGTCATGGACAAGGGGCGCATCGTCGCGGAGGGTTCGCCGAGAGAATTGATCGAACGGCACGTGACCAGGGAGGTGCTTGAGCTCAGGCTCGACCGGGTGGTGCGCGCGTCACTCGACGGCCGCCTCGCCCAACTCGCCGTGCGCATCGAGGAGCTGCCCGATCGCGTGCAGCTGTACGCCGACGATGGGGAGCAGGTGCTGGAAGCGGTGCACGCGGCGGGCATCACGGTGGAGCGCGCGCTGGTCCGCCGCGCGACGCTCGAGGATGTGTTCCTGCGGCTGACCGGCCGATCGCTCGTGGATTGAGCATGCCCAGCGCCATTCGCATCGTCCAGCGGAACGCGATGGTCTATCGGCGAGTGTGGCGCGGCTCGTTGTTCTTGAGCTTCCTGCAGCCGTCGCTGTACTTCATGGCGATCGGTCTCGGTCTGGGCGGCATGGTGGATCGAAGCGGTGCCGGGTTGCCGGGCGGCGTCGCGTATCTGGCATTCCTCGGTCCGGGTCTGCTCGCCGCCTCGTGCATGCAGACCGCGAGCTTCGAGGCGAGCTTCCCGATCGCCGGGAAGATGACCTGGCGCCGGAACTACGACGCGATTCTCGCGACCCCGCTTCGGGTCGTCGATCTGGTGGTCGGCGAGCTGGCGTGGATTGGCGTGCGGTTGCTGACCGTCTCGACCGCGTTCGCACTGGTGCTGGCGAGCTTCGGCGCCGCTTCGTGGCCGCTGCTCCTGGCGGCTGTCCCCTGTGCGGCGCTGACCGGGCTCGCGGTCGGCGCACCCATCATGGCGTTCGCCGGCACGCTGCGGGAAGGGGGCAATTTCAACGTGGTGTTCCGATTCCTCGTGACGCCGCTGTTCCTGTTCTCCGGCGTGTTCTTTCCGGTGTCGAGCCTTCCGGAACCGTTGCCCGCGATTGCGGCGATGACACCGCTGTTCCATGGCGTCGAATTGACGCGTGGACTCGTCCTCCAGACCATCAGCTGGCCAGCGGCCGTTTCGCACGCGGCCTACCTGTTCGCCCTGCTCGCCGCGGGCGGTGCTGCCGCCGTGATGACCTTTTCGCGGAGACTGCACGCATGAGCGCCTCCGGCGCACTGGCTGCTGCCGCGTCGGCCGGCGTGATGCCGTCCTGGCGGCGGGCACGCCGCCTTGTGCAGCGCAACCTGCTCGTCTACAAACACGCCTGGATGGTGATCTTTTCCGGCTTCTTCGAGCCGCTGTTCTACCTGTTGGCCATGGGTTTCGGCATTGGTGCGCTGGTCGGCGAGATCGACGGGATCGACTACGCCGCGTTCGTGGCGCCGGGCCTCCTGGCCTCGAGCTGCATGAACGGTGCGATCACCGACGGGTTCTTCAACATCTTCTTCAAGCTGCACTATCAGAAGACCTACGACGGGATTCTCGCCACGCCGATGCGCGTCGCGGACATTGCGTTCGGCGAGATGCTCTGGGCGCTGATGCGAGGGTCGCTCTACGCCGGCGCGTTCCTGCTCGTGGTGTATGCGCTGGGCGAACTGCACGGGCCGAAAATGCTGCTGAGTCCGCTCGCGCTGCTGGCGCTTCCCGCCGCGATTCTGGTGGCCGCGGCCTTCTCGTCGATGGCCCTCTGCATGACGAGCTTCGTTCGCAAGGTCGAGGACTTCGACATCGTGATGGGTCTGCTCGTCATCCCGATGTTCCTGCTGAGCGGCACCTTCTTCCCGGTGCACCAGCTGCCGGTGTCCGTGCAGTGGGCCTTTGAAGTCGTGCCGCTCTTTCATGCGGTCGAGCTGCTGCGGGCCCTCACGACGGGCACCATTGATGCAGCGCTCGGATGGCATTTCGCCTACCTGGTCGGCACCGGTACGTTCGCGTTCATCCTGGCCATGCGACGGTTGGAGCGTGCGCTCATCAAGTAGGTCCTCAATGTCCGCTCTCCGCATCCTGCTCCCGCTCACGCTTCTCTCCGCGGGAGCTCCGGCGCCAGGAGCCGGAATCCAGGCGGGCGATCGCAGCCTGACGCCGGCTCTGGTGATTCAGGCCGCTCCGCCTCCACCTGCCCGCCCTCGATCGATCGATCCTGCCGCGATCGACCTCGATGCCGATGCCTCCGAGCTGCCCCGGCTGAAGAGCCTGCTCGTGAGCTCCCATGGCGCGCTCGTCGCGGAGTACTACGCACGCGGCGTGCGGCCCACGACGCTGGCCAACATCAAGTCGGCCTCGAAGAGCATCGTCTCCATCCTTGTCGGGATTGCGATCGACCGGGGGCAGATCGCGGGCCTGCACGAGCCGATCGCCACGTACTTCCCCGAACTGGGCCGGGACGCCGACGACCGCAAGACTGCCATCACCATCGAGGACATGCTGACGATGAGGACCGGGCTCCAGTCGACGAGCGGCCCGAACTATGGCGCGTGGGTCCTCAGCGCCAATTGGGTCCGGTATGCGCTGACGCGCCCGATGGTGGCGCCGCCCGGGCGGATCATGCAGTACAGCACCGGCACATCGCATTTGCTGTCGGCCATTCTGACGAAGGCGACCGGCGCGAGCACCTGGCGGTTCGCCCAGGAGGCGCTGGCCGCGCCCCTGGGATTCTCGCTCGCGCAGTGGCCGCGGGATCCGCAGGGCATCTACTTCGGGGGAAACGAAATGTTGCTGACCCCTCGGCAGATGGTTGCGGTGGGTGAGCTGTACCTGCACCGCGGGCGGGCCGACCGGCGGCAGATCGTGCCAGCCGAGTGGGTGGACGCGTCGTGTACGCCGCGGACGCGATCGAACTTCGACGCGGATCGTCAGTACGGGTACGGATGGTGGATCCAGCAGTTCGACGGAGGCGAAGCCTGCTTCGCATGGGGCTACGGCGGCCAGTACATCCTGGTCTTTCGCGACCTCGACCTCGTTGTGGTCGCGACGTCGTCCACGACCGTGAGCGAAGAGCGGAGAGGACACCGGAGGGCGCTGTTCCAGCTCATCGAACAGCGGGTGCTGCGCGCGTTTGGCGGCGCGCCGGCGATCGGGGCGGGCTCCCGTCGTCAGGGATGACGGACTTCGTCCCGGCGTCGATCGTGCCCGGCGAGACAGCGACGGCCAAGGCCAGTCATACTTGTAATTGCAATGACTGACGTGGCGAGAGGGGGCACCGAGCCGACGGCTCGCTTTCTGCACCGCGAGCTGGTGCTGCTCGTCGTGCTGGCGGTTGCCGGGTCGGGTGTGTTCTGGCTGACCAGAACCTTCGCGGCCAGCAACGCGGCCGTGCGCAGACAGGACGCGGCGGCGTGGCACGCGGCCGGCGTGGCGGGCCTTCATGCGGGCGACACCAAGGGCGCCGTGCAGGCGCTGCAGCGGGCCGAGCACATCGACCGTACGAACCGTGACATCGCGCTGTCGCTGGCACAGGCCCTTCGGGCTTCCGGGGCTGACGACCAGGCCTCGATGGTGCTCACGCGGCTCCGCGAGCTGCGACCCGAGGACATTCAGGTGAACGTCGAGCTGGCGCGTCTCGAGGCGCACCGCGGCAACCCGTCGGTCGCCGTTCGGTACTACCAGGACGCCTTGAACGGCCTCTGGGCGCCGGACAGCGCCGATCGGCGGCGTGAGCTGCGGCTGGAACTGGTGTCTGTGTTACTGGCGGAAGGCGAGCGGGCGAGAGCGCTGGCACAGACCATCGTGCTGGCCTCCGATCTGCCCCCCGATCCTTCGTGGCAGCTTCGCGTCGCCAGGCTGTTTCTCGACGCGGGGAGCGCGCGGCGGGCGTTCGACGCGTTCTCCGCGGTGCTCGTCAAGAATCCGAATCAGCCCGACGCGCTCGCGGGCGCGGGAGAGGCGGCATTTGCACTGGGCGACTATTCACGCGCCCGCCGGTATCTGTCCGCGCTCGAGTCTCCCACTCAATCCCAGGCGCAGCTGCGGACGGTCGCCGACCTCGTGCTGACCGTCGACCCGTTGGCGGTTCGCCTGAGCGGGGCCGAGCGGAACCGTCGTCTGCAGCAGATCCTGCAGCACGCCGAAGCCCGCCTGGAGGCGTGCGCGGCATCTTCCTCGCCGGAGCTCGGCGAGCTGCGGGAGGCGCTGACCGCCTTCACCACGCCCGTGCGGCGCACCCGGCAGGCGGATGCGCGCGACCGGGCGGAGAACGGTCTCGATCTGGCCTTGCGCATCGAGCAAGGCACCGCGAGTTGCGTCGATTCCGACGCCCTCAGCCGAGCGATCGGCATCCTGGGGCGTCTGCATGGTCTGATGGAGCAGAGGTGATTCAGTTCGTTTCGCGTTCGACTCAGTTGCGGCTGCGAGAGAACCAGCTCTTCCTCGCGCTCTCGATCATCGTCGGCATCCTGTCCGGTCTGGCCGCGGTCCTCTTCGCCTTGAGCATCGAGCGGGTGAGCCGGATGCTGTTCGGTCTCGACCCTTCGGCCGTGCGGCTCTTCGCGATTCCGGCCGGCGTCAGCCTCGTGACCGGCGTGCTCCTCTCGCGATGGTTCAAGGACGTGCGCGGGAGCGGCATTCCGCAGACCGAGGCCGCGTATCACCTTCGCAACGGCGTGATTCCAGGCAAGGTGGCCATCGGGAAGTTCATCACCGGCGTGCTGTGCGTCGGCTCCGGCCATTCGCTTGGCCGCGAGGGGCCGTCGGTGCAGATTGGCGGGGCGATCGCGTCGACCATCGGACGCTGGATGGCGCTCTCGCCCGAACAGGTGAAGGCCCTGGTGCCGATCGGCGCCGCGGGGGCGCTCTCCGCCGCCTTCAACACGCCCGTCGCGGCCGTGCTGTTCGCGCTGGAAGAGATCATCGGCAACATGAACGCCACGGTCATCGGGTCGACGGTGGTGGCGTCGGTTGCGTCGGTCGTCGTCGAGCGCTCGATTCTGGGCAACGAACCGCTCTTCCACGTGCCGGAATATCAGCTCGTGCACCCGGGCGAGCTGATCGTGTACGCGGCCCTCGGGGTGATCGGCGGCGTCGTGTCGGTCGCCTTCTGCAAAGCGCTGCTGGCGACGCGCGCCGCATTCAAGGCTCTGCCCGCGCGAACGCAGATCCTGCAGCCGGCCATCGGCGGGGTCGCCATCGGCGCGCTCCTGCTGGTGCGGCCCGAGGTGATGGGCGTCGGCTACGAATACGTCGACCGTGCCCTGAACGGGACCATGGCGCTTCAGGCGCTGTTGATTCTCGGCGCGTGCAAGATGTTGGCGACGATCGTGTCGTACTCGTCGGGCAACGCCGGCGGCATCTTCGCGCCGACGTTGTTCATCGGCGCGATGGCGGGCGGCGCGGTTGGGGCGCTCGTGAACGCGCTCGCCCCGTTTCCGGTCGCTTCGCCGGGCGCCTACGCCCTGGTCGGCATGGGCACTCTCTTCGCCGGCATCATCAGGGCGCCGATGACCTCGGTGTTCATGGTCTTCGAGATCACCCAGGACTACCAGATTCTGGTGCCGCTGATGGTGGCCAATCTGCTCAGCCTGGTGATATCCCGGCGGTTCCAGCCGATGCCGGTGTACCACGCGCTGCTCCAGCAGGACGGCGTACACCTGCCCGCCGCGGAACTGCCGGGCGCCGATGCGTGGACCGTGCGTGACCTCATGACGCCGGATCCGCTGCTGCTGCCAGGGTCGTTGCCCATCTCCAGCGCCGCCGACTCGTTGGCAGCCGCCGGGCTCGATCGCGCCCTGGTGGGGGAGCGGAAGCGCCTCATCGGCACCGTCGGGTTGGCCGAGGCGAAGGCCGCCTGCGAAGCCGGGTTCGGGAGCGCGTCAGTCGATTCCATCGCGCGACCCACCCGCGCCCACGTTCACCCGGATCATCGGATGGACGTGATGCTGGAGCGATGGCGCGCGGCCGACGGTCTGCTGCCGGTGCTCGCGCGAGACGATGTGTCGCGGGTCGAGGGGGTGATCAGCCTCGGTGACATCACCCGGCGGCTAGGAGCCGTCACGGCCGTGGCGCGGGCCGCGGCGGACGTCGGACCGGAGTGACGCGACGCCCCAGCGGGAGGTTGGCTGTCGGCCCGGGTCTGACCGTGTGTGCTGACCCGGGCGGCGCGACCCGGCCCGGAGGGGTTCGAACCGGTCCGGACGTTTGAAAAGCAAGTTGACGCGCCGACGGCGCTATGATGTGCCCATGCTGACATTGACGGCTCGCTTGACGCTCGCTCTTGCTCTCGCGGCGTGTGTGGCCACTCCCGCGCAGGCTCAACTGAAGTCCGCCGAGCTCGCAAAGGAGTTGACCGCGGCGCTCTCCACGCGTCAACTCGACGCGTTTGCCGCTCAGGACCCCGCCGCCGACAACGCCTTCGTCGCGGCGCTGTCGTTTCCCGGCACCCAGCTGCTGGTGATTGCCGCACGTCACACCGAGACGACCTACCTGCTGCGGTCCATCGGGGTGCACAACTACCGCGACGTCTACACCGCGCTGCAGGGCACGACCATCAACGAAGGCCGCCTGTTCGTCCAGGACATGGGTGCGGACGGTCTGCGGACTCAGCCCGAACAGCAGGTCGACATCATCTACGAGCGCGGGAAGGATCAGACGGTGCTGAACGGTGACGTACGCAACAAGAAGTATCAGAGCTCCCTCCAGCGTCTCGACGCCGAATATGCGAAAGCGCTCCAGGCGTTACTGGACGGCGTGAAGAAACTGCCGCCGGCCACCGCCTCAGTGAAGCCCTAGAGGTCTCCAGGACGGCACCGACGGAGCCCACGTCGAGCCCCGCGGTGCCAGACCTGATCGTATCGGTCGGAGGGGCTACTTCGAGCCGTTCAGGCTGGTCGCGTACAGATAAATCCGCCTGTTCAGGGATCCTGGCGCATCGAGCGTCTGGACCACGCCGTTGGGCATCTCCATCACGAAGCCGTCGAGCGACACCGAGTCGCCGACGGTGACGTTGCCGCGCGCGTTCGGCGAGTCGTCGCTCAGCACGAAGACCTGCCGATCGCCGGCCTGCACGAAGAACCCCCGGTCCTCGAGGCCCGTCACCTTCAGGCCATCGACCCGCACCGGGCGCCCCACGGCCTCTTCGTCAGCCGACGCGAGCGCCGACACGTTGGAGATGGGGTTCTTCGCCTGTGCCCCTACGCCGGCCGAACTCGGACTCGGCGTTGCGATCGAGGTTGCGGTGCCGCCGGCCGGATTGTCCGCATGTGTTGTACTGCGTCCCGCCGTGCCGGCTGCGTTGTCACCGGTTGCCCGCGTGCCGGACGTGCCCGCCGCTCGAGAATCCCCAGCGCTCGCCGCGCGATCGGTCTGCGTCCCATCCGTCTGCGACTGCGGATTGGACCGCTGATCGGACCGCGCCTGCTGATTCGCCGGCGATGACTGACTCGTTCGCTGGTTGGATTGCGCCTGCTGGCCCGATTGGCCCTGCCGCCGGTCGATCTCGATCAGACGAGACGTCTGATCGGAGCCGCCGATAATCCGGTCGGCCACGATCACCGGCTTGTCCGACAGTCGGACCGCGACGTCGGGATCGCCGCCGAACCAGCCCCATTCGCGTTCCACGTCCGCCTGGACGAACTGGCGGACCGTTCCGCTCACGGTGATCTTGTCGGTCTGGCTGAGCAGCGCCAGCTTGTTCGCCGGCACCAGGACCAGCAGCTCACCTTCGAGGTCGCCCCAGTTCGGCTCGTCGATCTTGAAGATGCGTGGCCCGAGAATCTCGTCCACCGCTCCGTCGACGCTGATGCGCTTGCCGATGTAGCGCATCGGGTGATCCTCGAGTTCGTCCAGGTTGACTCGCATGCCTTCGAACTC
Source organism: Vicinamibacterales bacterium (assembly GCA_050183995.1). Lineage (GTDB taxonomy): Bacteria > Acidobacteriota > Vicinamibacteria > Vicinamibacterales > CAVVIG01 > CAVVIG01. The sequence goes on along the minus strand of JBFXAT010000039.1, from coordinate 17,241 downwards.
GGCCTGCACCATCGTGGGAGTGCTGCGGGGCGCCTGGCTCGACGTATTCTGGCTCGAGCTGGCCTGGCTCGAACTGCTCTGGCCCGAGCTGTTCTGGTTCGACCCCGGACGCGTCTTGTTCCACTCGTTCCACTCGCGATCGAGATCGGGGTTGCTCTTGTGCGGGCTCCGCTTGCCATCCGCATCGATCACCTCGAGCGTGCCGGACGCCGGATCGGAGGGAGCCATGCCCTCGCCGGCGAGGACCATGGTCTTCGTCCTCTCCGCGATCTGACGCGCCTCGTTCTCCGGGTAGATGAATTCATGCCCGTACCGCTGGTCCGGATAGAACCATCCTTTCATCGCCGGAGGGCCGCTCTCGGTCGGCGCGAACTTCACGACGATTTCCTGGCTGGCGTCGTTCCGGTACATCGGAATCGCGTTGACCGTCGTGACGAGGCGGTCCTCCTTCTCGTTCATGATCCGGATCACGTGGCGTGCGCTTCTCGACTGTGCGATCCGGAACACGTAGGTGCCGGCTTCGAGCGTCGCGCCAGGCACCATCACCGGCGCACTGAAGGTCAGCACTGTCTTCTCGTTCCACGGATTGGCGCTGGCCGGCTGCGACCAGAGCAGTAGGGCTGCGGCGGCAGCAACGTACCAACCTGCACGTACGGATGTCAGCATCACTCCTCCTTTCAATTCAAACGAATCGTCGAGCCATTCACACGAATCGCCCGAGACAGACGAAGTGCAAGAGCGGATCCGTGTAGCGTGCCTGTCGAAAATGGCAGAGGAGTGTGGGGAGAGGGGAGAGGGAAGAGAAAGAGAGTGATGGCCCAGGCGGCGCGCCGGACGCGCGCCGCCTGAGGTCCACGTGTGAGGCCCGATATCCCGCGTGTGATGCCCGATATCCCGCCGAGGTTTACGAGCGAGCGAGCGGAAGGAAGATCGTCGCGCCTTCACGCTGCACCAGCACGAGCGCGGGACGCGATCCGGCCTTCTTCAACTGCTCGCGAAGCGCCGACGGCGTCGACACCGCCACGCCGTCGACCTCCTGGATGACGTCGCCGCGCCGGAAGCCGGCCTCGGCCGCAGTCCCGTCGGGGTCCACGTTGGTCACGACCAGGCCGCTGTCGGCGTCGACGTCCATCCGCTTGGCGACGTCCGGCGTGAGCGGCTGAACCGAAAGGCCCGCCGCGCCTTCGGGAGCCGAACCGCCGCTGCCCGGGGCCGCCGATGCGCTCTTGGACGGCAGCTCGTCGAGCGTCACCGAGAGCGTCTGCTCGTGCCCGCTCCTCACGATGTGGAGCTGCACCTTGCTCCCCGGCTTCAGCTGCGCAACGTGGTTGCGAAGCGCGTTGCTGTCGCCGATTGGCGCCTCGTCCAGACCCGTGATCACGTCTCCGCGCTTGACGCCGCCATTCGCGGCCGGGCCGTCAGGCTTCACGTCGCTCACCAGCGCCCCGTTGATGGAGTCGAGCTGCAGGCTCTTCGCGAGCTCGGGCGTCACGGTCTGCACGGTGACCCCGATCATCCCGCGGTGGACCCGTCCGTTCTCGATCAGCGAGTCCATCACGTTGCGCGCCAGATTCGCCGGGATCGCGAACCCGATGCCGATGTTGCCGCCCGACGGCGACAGGATCTGCGAGTTGATGCCGACCAGCTGTCCGCTGGTGTTCACGAGCGCGCCGCCGGAGTTGCCGCGGTTGATCGGCGCGTCGGTCTGCAGGAAGTCCTCGAACGACCCGTCGCCGAGCCCGGTCGATCGTCCCTTGGCGCTGATGATGCCCATGGTGACGGTCTGTCCGACGCCCATCGGGTTGCCGAGCGCCAGCACCACGTCTCCCACTCGGACCGCATCCGAATCGGCCAGGGTCAGCACGGGGAAGTCCTTGCCTTCGAGCTTCAGCACCGCCAGGTCGCTCGGCTCGTCCGATCCGACGACGCTGGCCTTCAGCGTGCGGCGATCGGACAGCTCCACGGTGATCTCGTCGGCGCCGTCGATGACATGGTGATTCGTGAGGACGTAGCCGTCGCTGCGGACGATCACGCCCGATCCGAGGCCTTCCTGACGCTGCGGCGCAGGCGCGGATCGACCGCCTTCGTCGCCCTCGCCGAAGAAGCGGCGGAAAATCGGGTCGTCATCGAACAGCCGCTGCTGTGTGGGGACGACGCGCCGCGTCGACCGGATGGTGACGACCGCCGGAGTGGTTCGGGAGACCACGTCCGCGTAGGAGTCGAGACCTGCGCCGACCGTCCGGGCATCACCACCGGCCGCCGCCGCGTACGCGACCGGCTCCCCGTGAATGCCCGGCTCGTTGCTGGCCGTGGCGAACCCGGTGAGATAACCGGCAAGCGCGATGGCAGCGGTCGCGGCCGCTGCGCGTCCGTACTGACGCGCCGGTGCCGGTTTCTGCGAGTCACTGTCGAAGAATTGTCGTATGTTCACTGCCGTTCCTCCCTTAGGGGTTGCTCTTGATCGAGGATACGGACAGTCGCATGACAGGTGGGTTACCGCTCCATTACATGCATGTCATGCAGGCAGAATCAGCGCGAACCGCGCCCCGGCGCCTGGCACCGACTCGACGGTCGCGCGCCCTCCATGCGCCTCGGCAATCGCCTTGACGAGGCTCAGGCCGAGACCCAGCCCACGTTCCGAACGGCTGCGGTCACCCCGGTAGAGCCGTTCCCAGATGTGTGGTAAGTCGACGGGATCCACGCCGATTCCCGTGTCGGCAACCACGATCGACAGCTCCGGACCCTGCGCCGCCGCGCTCACCGCCACCGCCCCCCCACGCGGCGTGTACTTCAGCGCGTTATCGATCAGATTGGCGATCGCCTGCCGCAGGCGAACCGGATCGGCCTTCGCCGGCATCGCCTCGGGAAGAGCCGTGGTGAGCGCGATGCCCTTCTCCTCGGCCAGGTCTGCATACAGTTCAGTGGCGCTTCGTATGATTGCTGCGAGATCCACGGGCTCAGGCTTCAGCTTCAACGTTCCCGACTCGGCCTCCGCGAGGTCCATGATGGCATCCAGCATGGTGACGAGCCGCTCGGCCTCCTCCAGGCCGTCCCCCAGCGCGCGTCGGTAGTCGTCGGCCGTGCCGCCTTGCTGCAGCGCCGTTTCGAGTGAGGCACGCAGCCGCGTCACGGGCGTCCGCAGGTCGTGCGCCACGTTGTCGAGCGACGCCCGCAGCCGCTCCACGAGCCGCTCGATCCGCTCCAGCATCTGATTCATCAGCGCCGCGGCATCGTCGAGCGAATCGCCGGTACCAGCCACGGGCACGCGCGCGTGGAGCGACCCCGTTGCGAGAATCCGTCCGACCGCGTCGGTCATGTTCCGCAGCGGGCGCAGAGCGGACCATGTCAGCGTGGCGCCGCCGATCAGCGCGGCCACCACGATGACGCCGACGAGGACGGCCGCGCGACCGCGGAAGCGTTCGAGCAGCTCCTCGCGAGCGGCCGTGCTCTTGCCGACCTGGAACAGCTCGCCGGTGCGCAGCCGCGCGGTCAGCAGCTCGAGCCACTCGTCGCTGTTGCGAGCGCGCACCTCCATCCACGCCCGTCCCTCTGGCAGGGGCGGCACCTGCACCTGCTGCAGATCGAACGCGTCCCAGCCGGCCGGCAGGCTGAAGAAGGCGGCGGCGCCGCGGCCGGGAATGAGGACGCGCACGAACAACGGCTCGTAGCGTGCCGTTTCACGCTCGTCTTGAATCGCGAGATCGAGCGCGCGCAGTCCACCCGCGCCAAAAGCGGTGGCGTAGCGCACGAGCGTCGACTCGATCACCTCCCGATCGCGGGCGCGGAGCGTCTGCCCGAGCAGCCCGTAGGCGAGACCGAGCACGGCGGTCACGCCCGTGGCGAACAGGACGAAGTACCAGAGCGCCAGCCTCGACCCGAAGGTGCGAGTCAGGCGTTCACGCCACCCGGAGGACATACCCCACGCCGCGCACCGTATGCAGAAGGGGTCGATCGAACCCGCGGTCGATCTTGTCCCGAAGCCGGAAGACCAGCACATCGACGATGTTGCTGCCCGGATCGAAGCTGTAGCCCCACACGTGCGAAAGAATCATCGTCTTGGAGACGACCCGTCCGGCGTTTTGCATCAAGAGCTCCAGCAACGCGTGCTCGCGGGGGCGCAGATCGAGCAGCCGCCCCTGGCGTTCGACGCGTCGCGAGAGGCGGTCCAGCGTCAGGTCGCCGACGGTGAGCACGGGCGAGTCGGGTACGCGTCCCGCACGGCGCAGCAGTGCCTGGACACGGGCGAGCAGTTCGGCGAACGCGAATGGCTTGGTCAGATAGTCGTCGCCTCCGATCTGGAGGCCCTTGACGCGGTCGTCGATCGAACGCTTGGCGGTCAGGATGAGGACGGGCGTGGTGATGCCGGCGCGACGGATCTCTTCGATGAGCGCGAGTCCGTCCCGGCCCGGCAGCATCAGGTCGATGACGGCAACGTCGTAGGTCCCGGTCCGGGCCATGTGCAGGCCGGCCTGACCATCCCTCGCCGTCTCGACCGCAAAGCCGGCTTCCCGAAGGCCGCCGCCCACGAAGTCGGCAATCGCCGGGTCGTCTTCCACCACCAGGGCGCGCACGGTTGTTCGATCCCGATCACACTCTAGCAGGCTGCTGAAGAGCGCAGCGGGAAGGAGCCCCTCACGGCGCGGGCCGCGTGTCCCGTTCGAGCGAGAGATACAGCAGGTTGGCCCCAAGGAACAGCGCGAGGATCGAGAACGTCGCGAAGCCGGCACGGTTGGCTGCCATGAAGCTCGCATGTTCTCCCACGGCCACCGTGAACTCGCAGGTCTTCCAGAACAGCGTGTTGTGCACCCGAAGCCGGTGCGGACCCGGCTGCACGTCGCGCGTGACCTCCTGGCCCGGCCGGAGCACGGCGACCCGCTCATCGTCCAGGTTCACGTAGATCTCTCGCAACCCGACGTCGTCTTTCGCCTGGCGGCGCACCGTGACGCGCGCGGTCCAGGAGGCCTTCAGCTGCTCGATGATACCGTCGAGATCCGCGGTCGTTGGCTCCAGCGGTGTCGAGGTCGTGACCTTGAGCGGCATGGCGCAGAATCGTCGGTAGCATAGCGCGCGCCGTCGTGTGGACGTGCGATCGGGCGCGGTGGCGAAAGCAGCGATCGCCCCATTGGCCGGTTGAGCTACGCAACGCGTCCCGACGTTTCGACGGTCGTCCCAGCTTCGTGGCCCGTCATCGCCGGTCGCTTGTTCGCCCCGAAGGGCTGACCTAAGCTTTCCATCAGATGCCGGTCTCGGTGAAGGGGAACCAGCGGCGCCCGACGCTGGCGCGACTCGTGGTTCACGCACTCGCCTGGGGCGTCGTGCTGCTGACCGCAGCGCCTGCTGCGGCCGCGTGGACGCGGATGTCCTCCCCCCACTTCTCATTCGTGGGCGATGCGTCCGAGCGCCAGATGCGTGCGATCGCGCAGCGGCTGGAGCGCTTTCGAGCCGTCATGGCGCGGCTGCTCACGGACGGCGACATCCACTCGGGCGTGCCGACGGTCGTCGTGGTCTTCCGGAACGACCGCTCGTTCACGCCGTTCAAGCCGGTCTTCGACGGCAAGCCGGTCTCCGTGGCGGGATACTTCGTCGGTACGGGCGACATCCGGTACATCGCCGTCAACGCGGAACAGGACGTCGGCGCGTATGGCGTGATCTTTCACGAATACACGCACGCGCTCCTGGCGGACGCAATCGGCCGTCCGCCCGCATGGTTGGATGAAGGCCTGGCCGGCTTCTACGAGACCTTCGATCTGAACGCCGCAGACCGAAGTGCCGTGCTCGGTGTGCCCAACGCGGCGCACCTCCGCCGCCTCCAGTCGACTCCGCTCCTGCCGGTGGCGAAGCTGGTGGATGTCGACAAGGGCTCCGCCCTCTACAACTCCGACGAGCAGCGCAGTCTCTTCTACGCGCAGTCGTGGGCGCTCGTCCACTACCTGACGTTCGCCGACGCGAGCCGTGCGTCGCGGCTCCAGCGCTACATGTCGGCGATCCGCCAGGGGGAATCCCCCTCGGACGCCTTCATGGAGATCTTCGGCGCAGATGTCGTGGGTATCGACGCCGACCTGCAGCGGTACGTCGTCAGTCAGAGCCTCAAGGTCGCTCGTGTCGATGCATCCGAGACCGCCGGCGACGATCCCGAGCCGAAGACCGAGTCGATTGGCGATCACGAAGCCGCGGGATACCTCGGCGACATGCTCGCCCGGCTGGGTCGCACCACTGCGGCGCGCGAGTACCTCGAGGGCGCACTCGCCGCGAGGCCGGAAGCCGCGTTGGCCACCGGAGCGTTGGGGCAGCTCGAGCTGGACGCTGGCAATCTCGAGAGAGCCTCGATGCTGCTCGAACGGGCCGCGGCGCTCGCGCCGAATTCGGCGGTGGTGCAGGGGGCCTTCGGACGAGCGCTGGTCGCGCAGGGGGAACGCGGCGGTCCCGACGCTGACGCGCGCTACGAGCGGGCGCGGTCAGTGCTGGCGCATGCCGTCGACCTGGAGCCGTCGAACGTGCCGGCGGCGGTGATGCTGGCCGCCCTGGAGATGATCCGGGAGAATGGCGGTGACAGGCCGGTCACCCTGATGCGGCGAGTCGTGCGATCGGTGCCCGGGCGGGAGAACTACCGGCTGATGCTGGCGAGAGCGCTGGCGATGGCCGGGGAGTACCAGGAGGCCTCCGAGCTTCTCGCCGGCCTCGCGTCGCGCGGCAGCACTGCTGACATGCGTGCCGCGGCAGGTGAGCTCCTGGCGCAGGTGACCGCGGTGGCGAGCGCTCCGCGCAGTGGCGCCGGCGCCGATCCACGCCCCCGCTGACGCCCACCCCGAACCCGCCGCCAAGAGCCGCTGCCCCCACCCTCCCGCCGGAGCCCACGCTCCTCACAACCCTGCTTGCCCGAGTTCGGGAACATGGCCTAAGCTTGCGCGCACACTAAAACACGCTCGTGGGAGGGTTTTGATGAAGAAACGGTTCTTGACGTCTATCGCGTGTGCGGCAGCCATTGCGCTGTGCGCTATCGCGCCGATCGCCGCGCAGGGTGGCGGTGGCCAGCAGATTCCGCAGCTGCCGTTCAAGCTCGTGGAAGGGTTCTTCAAGTATCCGGCGTATTCGGTGATCGGCCGGTTGAGCGGCGTGGCGTCCAGCCCGGACGGGCAGCGCATCGTGGCGCTGATTCGCGGCTACAAACCGGTGCTCGAGTTCAACGCGAAGGACGGCTCCTTCGTGCGCAGCTGGGGCGACGGTTCGACGATGTTCCACGGGGCGCACGCCCTGCGGTATGACCCCGAGGGCAACCTCTGGTACGTGAACGCCGGCGACAACGTGATCGCGAAGTTCGACAAGGAAGGGCGCACGATCGGCGTGCTCGGGAACAACCCGGAGCCGTGGACCTGGCTGACGCACGTGATCGAGCACGCGATCCCGGGCAAGTCGAACTTCTATCACGAGACCGACATCACCTGGGGGAAGGACGGCACGTCCTACATCGCCGACGGGTACGGCAACTCGCGCGTGGTGGCATTCGACAAGGACGGCAACTTCGTCACCCAGTGGGGTGAGCGGGGCGGCGCCCGCGGCCAGTTCAACACGCCGCATGGCATCGCGATCGACAACAACGAGACGATCTACGTGGCCGACCGCGGCAACAGCCGCGTCCAGACCTTCGACACCAAGGGCAACCTGAAAGCGGTGTGGGACTTCCCGACGGCTCCGTGGTCGCTGTGCATGACGACCGGCCCCAACCAGGTGCTGTTCGTCGGCAGCGTCAGCCGCGTCTACAAGGTGGCGCTCGACGGCAAGATCCTCGGTGTGTTCGGCAAGGCCGGCCGTATGCCGGGGACGATCGACTCGATCCATCAGCTGGCGTGCCCGGACGAGAAGACGCTCATCCTCGCAAACCTGTACGGCAACCGGCTCGACAAGTGGGTGTCCGAATAGCCTGAGTCGAACCGCGATCGGATTGAACGAAGGGAGCGGCCTTGCCGCTCCCTTCGTTTTTTGGGGCCGCTCGTGCCTCCACGTTCGGCCGCTCGCGTCCAAGGTCAGCTGCTCGCATCGCCTGCCACCACTCCGCTGCGCGTCTCACTGCCGCGCTGGTCCCCTTCCTCGTCGCTCCAGTGTTCCCGATTTCCGCTCGCGACCGAGGGTCGCTCGAGTTCCGGATCTCCGCAGCCTCGCCGCCGCGTCGTCGGCAGATCGCTTGCTTCACGAGCAGCCGAGGAGGTGATCCATGCGCGTATCTTTCCGATGGGGTGTCGCAGGAGGCATGCTCTTGGCTCTCGCGGCGTGCGAAACGGCCGAGGTCCCACCGACGATGATTGTCGAGACGGGCTGTGTGACGGCGCACGAAGGGCGGTTCGTGCTGACCGACCTTCAGCCCGCCGGAACGCGGGACGTCGAACCCGGCGGCAGCGCGGCAGTGGTCGCGGCCCGTCCGACTACCGAAGCGTACGTGCTGGTGGGCGCCGAGCAGGATCTGCGGCAGCACGTCGGCGAAGAGGTCCGAGTGACCGGCGAAGCGGTGCCGGACCACGTGGTGAACCTCGAGAACCTGCATCCGATGGTGCACCCTCGCGCCACGGCGACGAGTGGAACGAGCGCGTCCGACGCACACGCTGCGGACGGGGCCAGGATTGCGACGGGCTATCAGCTCCGGATGGAGGTCAGCGAAATGAACGTGCAGGCCGTGCAGCCGACGGGGCAGGCCTGCCAGTCCTCCGGCGATGCCTCTCAGTGACACACGCGCGTCGGACCGTCGAGGTCCGACGCGCATTCCGCAGACGGACCGCCCACCTCCCGAAGAGCCCCGCGCGGCGACGGTGGATTCCACACAGGGGAAGCGCTGGAGCGCGGCGCCGAGCACGAAGCGGTCCGTGCGGAGGCGCTGGTGCGTTCATCACCGCCGCGAGGTCAACCGGGTCTGACGGCAATCACCTCGATCTCCACGAGCGCTCCGGCGGCCGCCAGTGCGGAGACCTGCATGGCGCTGCGTGCTGGCTTGTTCGGCTGATCAGTGGTGCCGAAGTGCCTGGTGTACGCCGCCATCATCCCCGCGAAATCGAGCGTGCCGCCTTTCGTTGGATCTCCAACGAGAAAGACGTGCATCATCACGACGTCCCGGAAGCCGAGCCCCTGCTCACGCAGGATGGCTTCGATCTTCATGAGCGCGCTCTCGGTCTGCTCCTGCGTGCTGCCGTAGACGGCGGGGATGCCCCCTGCCGTATCCGCGGGCGTCGTCGGGGTGGGAAGCTGCCCGCTGACATAGAGCGTGTCGCCCGCCCAGACGGCGGTCGCGATCGCGCTGCGCTCCGTTTGCAAGTGCTTCACTTGCGCTGAGGTGTTCGTCGACCACAGCAGCATGGCCGACGCAACGGCAAGGCTCATCGTGAGCAGTCTGATCATGTCGATTCTCCTCGTTCCGGTTGCCGGCTCGGCGACCACGTGTTGCCGAGCCGGGTGAGCGTCCGACGGGCGGCGCGATACTCGAGCGGCGCGGCGGCACGATATTCGAGCAACGGGACGACCGCGTGCCGCGACTATCGAGCGGCGCGCGACGCCGTGAGTCTCTCCGCCTGGACGCGCTCGTGAATCATCCGCACTGTGCGGTGCGCCGAGAGCGCGGCACCCTCCTGCCAGGCGCCCACACGGCTGCAATGATCGCCGGAGAAGTAGATGCGGTCGTCCGGGGCGTTGAAGACGCGATAGGCGCCCTCGTGGTAGCCCGACGACGTGGGGCCGGCTGCGGTCGCATCGCCTGGGAGCGTGCGTCGCACCCACGAGCCTTCGCTCGAGGCGATCTGGCCCCAGTTGACGTACACGGGCTGGGTGAGCCTCGCTCCAGCCGTCGGGTGAAGGCGATCGACCGCCCGCCGCGACGCGTCGAGCTTCGCCTGCAGGTTGGGAAGCATGCCGAGCTCCGTCCCGCTCTCCACTGCATAGCCTGAGACGAGCACGCCGGTCCGGCTGAAGAGGTCTCCGCTGGGGTACCACACCAGGCCGATGGGACCGCCGCCGAGAAACGAGATCCCGCCGAAGATGTTGGACTCCGTCTCCCAGAATCGCGGCGCCTCCCACGCAATCTTGTAGGCATCGTCGTACGAGGTGTCATCGATGGCCCGCCGGACCTCCGCGCTGAAGTCGTTTGGAATCCGCTTGAGCGCCGTGACCGGCAGCGCGCAGACGCAGTAGTCGGCGTCGACCTGCCGATCCGTGCCGCGATGCCGGTAGGCGATCCGGACGCCAGAGGCCGTCTTGCCGATGGCGGTGATCGGCGCCTCGAACGTTACGACCGAACCGAGCGCCTTCGCGAATGCGTACGGAATCTGGTCCATGCCGCCGACGGGTTGGAACATCGTCGCCTGCATGTCGAGCTGCTCTTCGAACATCAGGCCACGCCAGAAACCCGAGTCGAGGAGCACGGCGAGCGGAAGTGGGTCGCGGAGCTCGCCGGTCTGGTCCGCGGCCCCTGGCGTTCGCGCCAGGCCGGCCCGTTCGGAGCCTTTGTACAGGTAGTCCGGCGTGAGGTCCCCGTAGACCCGGAGGAACGCGAGGAGGCGCTCCTGATCGGCGCTCGTGAGCTGTTGGTCGAGCGCGTGCTGGCGGAGGCACTTGGCGAGCAACTCCGACACCTGTCCGCGCGTGTCGTTGATGGCCTGGCGCTGTTCGATTGGCGCGTCGTCGAGGGAGCGATCGCTGACGAGCAACGCGCTGCGCGACGAATTCACCTCCACTTCGAGCGCGACGCCGAGCGTTCGGCAGTAGTCCAGCATCGTCGTGTGGATCGAGGGGATGCGCGCCGGGCCGGCGTTGAAGTAGCTCGAGGCCTGCCAGTCGGGCCGCTGCGTCGTTCCGTCCAGGAACTCGACCGTCGTGCCGTTGCGGATCGTCCAGTTGCGGCCGCCTGGCCGCGCGCGCGCCTCGATGACCGTCACCTCGTAGCCCGCCTTGCGCAGTTCGTACGCGGAAACCAGTCCGGCGATGCCTGCGCCCAGCACCGCAACCGTCGTGCCCGCGCCCGAGGCCGGCGGGAGGTCGAGCGGCGCCGCCGCGATCTCCGACGCCCCCGGCATCAGGTCGAGCGCTTGCATCATGGCGAACGCGGCGCTGACGCCGCCTGCGCGTCCGACCCGGATCAGGAAGTCCCGCCTGGTGGCCATCGCTGCTCCATTTCGGCTGTCTGGTGTGTGGCTCACGGCGTGCCCGTGGCGCCGAGCGAAGCCGTCGGTGTGGGCGTGAGCAAGGGACGAACCAGCCAGCGGCGATCGCGATCCGAGCGGATTCCGAGGAAATGCTGGCCATCTCGGTGCCAAGGCCCTCCACGCACGGCGGACAAGAGTGTCGATGGCCGGGGCCAGTCGTACGTTCTTGTGCGCACTGTTGTCGGGCGGCCGGAGGGATCCGGTGATACCCTCCTCGCCATGTCCGAGTCCTACAAGGACCTGACGCTGCAGCTGACGCGCGATCTCTCCCGTCTGAACGCGGAGCGGCTGCTGCGGCTGGAGGAGATCGAGCAGCAGACGCGCGGCGCGCTGCGCGGGATACCGGCGGCACGCACGGCGTTCGAGCGCTTCGATGCCGTGTCGACCGACGCCACACGCGACTGCGATGAATCGATCGCCGAAGCGCGCGCCTCGTACGACGCCGCAGTGACGTCCGCTGGCAGCGCACGGAGCGAGGAACTGATGGCGGGCGAGCGCAAGTATGTCGTCGCGGGCCGCCGTGCCGACGATGAGCGGCGGGATGAGATCGCCAAGGCGCAAGCCGTCCTCCAGTCGAGACTCGACGCCATTGCGAAGACAGTGGGCCTGGACAAGCAATTCGCCGAGCGGGAGGCTGCGCGAGAGGCGTATAGGAACGCCAGCGCCGCAATCGAGGCGGCTGCACGTGACCGGCAGCGCAAGGACCGCGATGCGCAGCAGACCGATCGCACGGTCGCACTCGACCGCGAGCGTCAGGCCCTCATCAAGGCTGCCGCGGCGCGAGACACGCGGGTGTCGGCTGCGGAGGCGAAGCGGGACGCCGCGATCGCGCGAGCGCAGGAGGCGCTGGCTCGCGCGCTCGAATCGATGCCGGAAGCCGAGCGGATCCAGGCGGCCGACCGCGAGCAGCGCACGGCTGTGGAGGAGCGCTACCGCCGAAGCGACCAGGAGCTGTTCGTCACGTTCCGCGCGAAACTCAAGGCGTCCGGCGAAGCCACCTAGCCGCCGAAGCCATCTAGACGCACCCCAGTTCGATCCCGGCGCTGGCCGTCAGAATCGGACCCTGGTCTTCACATAGAAGGTGCGCCCCTGCTGCGGATAGCCCCACGCGAGCTGATAGTCGTCGTCTAGAAGATTGCGAAGGCCCGCGGCGACTTCGTAGCTGCCGCCGAGCGTTGCCGTGGCGTCGAGATTGAGCAACGTGTAGGCGCCGAGTCGTGCGTAGGGAAATGCCGGAGCAGGGTTGACGTCGCTCCAGCGATCGCCCGCGAGGTCAAGGCTGGGTGTGATGCGCAGCCGGTCGAGCGCGCGCCAGGTGGTGAAGACGAACGCCTTGTGCGTCGGCACGCCGGTCGCGCGGAGATTCGGCTGCAGCGCGTCGCGAATCGTGCGATGCACGAGCGTGTAGTTGCCGCCGACGGTCAGCCTCGCCCCGAGTGGCGCGCTTGCGGCGATCTCGAGGCCGTAGAACTCGCCAGTCCCGACGTTGTGCGCCTGGGTGGTCGAATCGGGGAGCACGACGGTCTGGATGATGTCGCGGACGTCGCTGTAGAAGATGGCGCCTTCGACGTGGACGGGGCGACTGGGGTTCTTCTTCCACCCCAGTTCGACGTTCGTGGCGCGTTCGGGTCCGAGGGTCGGGTTGGGCGTGGCCGTGCCGAATCGCGTGCTGTAGAGCTCGAAGATGACAGGGAAACGCGCCCGGCTGGATACGCTCGCATGCAGCTGCGCAGCGGTCGAGTAGCGCCACACGACGGCGCCCTGACCATTGACCGCGTCCGCGCCGCCGCGCGGGTACTGAAACAGTCCTCGCGCTGAGCTGTAGTCCTCCGCCCGCGTGATGGCGTACTTCTCGACGCTCACGCCGGCGACCAGATCGAGGCGCGGCGAAAGATGCGCCGTGTTCTCCGCCGCAATCGACCACGTGTATTGAGACTGCCGCTGGTTCGGTTCGGTCGAGCGGAGCGCCGGATTGCCCGGACGGCTGACCTGCTGCTCGTTGTGGATGTCCCGCCTGTAGGAGAACGCCGCCTTGATGGTGTCGGCCTTCGTCGGCGTGCTGCCGAACTCCGCGCCGGCACCGTACGCCTGGTCGTCGTACGGACTGGTGAACCTGCCGTTCGCCGCCTGTGTCGTATAGGTCGCATCGTCGTAGGCATCCAGGCCGTTCTTGAAGGCGTTGCGGTAGACCTTGCCTCGGATGTAGGAGGAGGAGCCGATCTGCGTGTGCGTCAGGAGCGAGACGTTCTGTACGTCCCAATACGGCCACCGCCAGAACGAGTTCGGAGGCGCCGGCGGATTGTTGAAGACGTTCAGCGGGGCGCCCTTCTCGCCAGACTGCTTCGAGAAGTTCAGCGTGTATTCGTCGGTTGCGTTGGGCGTGAGCCCTGCTTTCAGGTTCACTGACCAGTCGCTCGTGTCCGACCCGATTCGGTCTCCAGCAGGCTGCAGCGAGCCGGCGGTGGGCGAGTAGCGGTTCGAGAGCGTCCAATGGTCTCGGTTCGAGTAGGCGGCGCCAGTCTGGAGATAGAAGCGCTCACGCCTGGTGCCGAGCAGCACGTACCCGTTCGAGCTGCCGAAGTCGTCGCGGTTGCCAGCCGAGATGCCGCCGTCGATTTCGAGTGCGCGCGTGGGCGTGGCGGTCACGAGGTTGATCGCTCCGCCCATTGCGCCCGGGCCGTCGAGCACCGACGCGTACCCCTTCTGAATCTGCACGGCGGCGATGTTCGCCGTCAGGAATCTGCCGAAGTCGAGTCGGTTGTCCGCCGGCAGGTAGACGCGCACGCCATCGATCATCAAGGGCACCTGCCAGCGCCCGAAGCCGCGGACGAAGATGTCCGCCTCGTTGCGGCGTCCGTTCGTGTCCATCGTGCTGGACACGCCAGGTGCGAGATTGACGGCCTGATCGAGCGTCGCGCGCTCGAACGTCCACGCCTCGGTCTTGGTGATCACCGCGCCGCCCACGCCGGGCAGGCCGGATGCCGTACCGCCGACATTGACGATCTCGCCCAGCCGGAAGACCGAAGGCGGCAGCGGCTCGGTGCTCGACGTGGGACCCGCCGTTGGAGCCGCCGTCTGGGCCGACGGCACAGGCGCCTGGGCCGACGCGCTGGAGGACGCCGCCAGCGCCAGCGCCGCTGCAAGCAGGTGCGCGAGCGGAGCTCGATGCAGACGTGTGTGCATGGTGCAGATGCTTGTACTGGATCGATCGGTGAAAGATCAATATGATCTGGCTAAAAATGAAGACGGTATGAATCGACTCAGAGCATATTACGAGATCGATTCAGTGCGCTTTATGGTATCTCGTCAGGCTGCAGTCGGGATCGCCCGTGGAGATCCGCGATCGCGTCGCGCCGGGTCGGGTGTGGCCGCAGCGGTCGATTCGCGTTCGGGAGGTGTGATGACCACGAGATGGCTGACGCGTTTGGTAATCGCTGCGACGGTGGCCTCGATGCCGCTTGGGGTGGGCGCGCAGTCGTCGACCGGCCTCGTTGAGCAGCGGCAACCGGCGCTTGTCGTCGCCGGCGACGTCACCGCTCCGCTCGCGCTGTCGATCGGGGATCTGAAGGTGCTGCCTCGCAAGGCGGTGACGGTCGAGGAAGAAGGCCGCAGCGTGCGGTACGAAGGCGTCCTCGTCGCCGCACTGCTCGAACGGGCCGGCGCTCCCAGCGGTGCGGATCTGCGCGGCCCCGCCGTCGCCGCGTACGTCGTGGCCGTCGCGCGCGACGGCTATCGCGCGGTCTATTCGGTCGCCGAGCTCGATCCGCTCTTCACGGGCAGCGAGATCATCGTCGCGGACACCGCGGATGGCCGCCCGTTGTTCGACTATCAGGGCCCCCTGCGCATCGTCGCACCAAGGGACACGCGCGGGGCGCGGTCGGTACGCATGCTCGAGAGGATCGAGCTCGTCCGGCTGCCGGGACAGGAAGCCGCGAAGTAGGCGACTGTCGACGATGCGTACGCACGCACGGAGGAGTTGGGTAGCGCTCGTGTGGGCGCTCGGCGTGGGCGCCACGCTTGGAGGCCAGCCGGCGCAGCGACCATATCAGGGGTGGCGCGTTCCAGCGTCGTTTCCACTGCCTGTCGTGCCGGTGGATAACCCCATGTCAGAGGCGAAGGTGGAGCTCGGCCGCCGTCTGTTCTACGACACCAGGCTGTCGGGCAACGGGACGCAGTCGTGCGCGACCTGTCACCAGCAGGAGCGCGCGTTCACCGATGGACGCGCGCACGCCGTCGGATCGACGGGGCAGACGCATGCCCGCAGCAGCATGAGTCTCGTGAATGTCGCCTACGCAACGTCGCTTACGTGGGCTGATCCGGCGCAGACCAAGCTCGAGGAGCAGGCTCTCGTGCCCATGTACGGCAATCACCCGGTTGAGCTCGGGCTCGGACGAGACGACGGTTGGCTCGGCCGGCTGGCCGACGACACACGCTACGGGCCGTGGTTCGCGAACGCGTTCGGATCGGGGGCGATCACCCGCGAGCGCATCGTCAAGGCCATCGCGACCTTC
Organism: Vicinamibacterales bacterium; assembly: GCA_050183995.1. GTDB lineage: Bacteria > Acidobacteriota > Vicinamibacteria > Vicinamibacterales > CAVVIG01 > CAVVIG01. The sequence goes on along the minus strand of JBFXAT010000039.1, from coordinate 1,553 downwards.
GAACGTGCGCTGGTGTCGGCGCGAACGCCGTACGACCGGTATCACTTCGACCGGGACGACAGCGCCCTCGCCGAGTCAGCGCGCCGCGGCGAGGTGCTGTTTCACAGCCGTCCGCTATCGTGCTTTCAATGCCACGGCGGTGTGAACTTCTCATCGTCCATGCCGGCCGGGATGCGGCGAGCGGGGGAGCCGTTGGAGTTTCACAATACGGGTTTGTACAACCTGGCCGGAGTGCTGTCGTATCCCGAGGCCGACCCGGGTCTCTAGACGGTCACCAGAGATCGTCGAGACGTCGGGAAGTTCAAGGCACCGACGCTGCGGAACATTGCCGTGACCGCCCCCTACATGCACGACGGCAGCGTGGCCACGCTCGAGGATGCGATCGAGCACTACGCGGCGGGTGGCCGGTCGATTCCCGATGGGCCGTACGCTGGTCGCGGAAGCGAGAATCCATACAAGAGCGCGGCGATTCGTGGTTTCACGCTCACAGCCGAACAGCAGGCGGATCTCCTCGCGTTCCTCGAATCGCTGACCGACCGCGCGCTCCTCGTCGACAACCGTTTCTCGAATCCCTGGCGCTCGGGCGACGACACTGCGCTTCGGTGACGTCGGTCCATGATGCTGGCCTCGACGCACCGGAGCGTCATGGCGGTCGAACGGGTTGAAGGGCCGGGGCTGCGTCAGAGCCCCGGCCGCCGTTGTGCGGGTGTCGGACGAAGCGTCACGCAGCGCGCAGGGCGCGCCCGTTCCGTCCGCGCGCTCTCCAGTTCGCGAAGCGGCGCAGTGCCAGGGCGAGACCGGTCCAAACAAGGACCGCGCCGCCGAGCGATACCGCCCCCGCGACCGTCTGCCCCAACAACCCGTACACTTCGCCCGTATGCGCGAAGCGCAGCCACGAGCGCGCGCGGCGGCCGGCCGACTGATCGGCGTACCGCTCCTCGCGCTCGATCTGTCCTGTGGCCTGGTTCACCGTCAGCGTCGAGCGGAACTGGGGCTGGCCACCCGTGCCTGTGTCGATGGCGATGGTCAGTGGCTGCTCGGTCGATGCGGGCAGGCGCACGCTGAGCGTCCGCCAGGACGGCGTTTCACGCCTGGCGGCCTCGAATGCCCGGTCGACGCCTTCGAGCGCGGCCGGGTCGAGCGGTGCGTCGATGCGCTGCCCGCCGCGTCCCCCGGCTCGCGGGCCCAGGCCTGGTCCGGCTCCGGGACCGCGTCCCGCTTCATCGCCCGGTCCGGCTCCGGGGGCGGGTCGTGTTGCGTTGCCCGGTCGAGCTCCAGGACCGCGCCGCCCTGCGGGGCCCGCGCCAGGGCCGCCGCCTGGCGGAGGTCCACCTGGACGCAGTCGTGGGGGCGGCGCTTCACCGAATGCGGCGTAGACAAGATCGCCGGCCCACGGATACGAAATGACGACGCCTCCGAGCACCACGACGAAGAGCGGCACGGCGGACCAGATGCCGATCACGTTGTGCCAGTTGAAGTCGCGTGCCTTGCTGCCGAGACCTCGTCGGAACAGCAGGACCTGACGGAACTGCGTCCACGAGGCGTTCCGCGGC
>JBFXAT010000038.1:0-40517 GCA_050183995.1 Vicinamibacterales bacterium | reverse complement strand
CGACGCCGTCGACGTTGCTGACGGGAACGAGCACGGTCGTCTCGTTGGCGACGATGCGAAGGTGATAGAAGCCGCAGGTCGTGCCGAGGATGGTCTTCTCCTCGATTCGCTCGACGATCCCGAGACCATGGTTCGGGTAAATGACCTTGTCGCCGACTTGAAATGTCACGGTTCCCCCCGGTTAGGAGCGCAGTATGGTAGGCCGATGTCGTGCCGGCAGTTCCCCCAGTATAGCTCACTTCCTCAGGGCATAACAACGAAAATGGCCGAAAAATGGCCTATTTTGCTGCATCTGTGCGTTCAGAGCGCGTGGCCGGGGCCCTGGCCGAGATGGGTGTGACCCGGCTCGACCGTGGCTTCGTCCGCGTCCGGCTCGTGCCCGGAACCACGTGTGCGTCAGCCACTTGGCGGAGCCGGCCCGATCCCGAAGCTGTGGAAAAACCGAGCGCGGGTATACTGGCAGGCAGTTTTCCCCTCGCCGGAGTGGTGAAACTGGCAGACGCGCGGGACTCAAAATCCCGTGGGGTTTACTCCCCGTGTGGGTTCGATTCCCACCTCCGGCACCAGCTCAGCCATAACCGATCCCCCGACGCACAGCGGTCCACGCGCGACGAATGCCTGAGGTCGGGGCCATCGATCGCGATCGCAATCGCGGTCATCGGTACAGCCGGTGCCGCACCAACATCCCGACCGCGTGAACGCCGTCGCGCCAGCGGATCTTCTTCCCGGCCGCACGCGATCTCGGGGCGAAGACCACGGGCATCTCCACGATCCGTGCTCCGCCCTTCAGCAGCCTCACCGTGATCTCCGGCTCGATGTCGAATCGGTCGGCCGTCAGGGGTAGCGCCCTCGCGAGGTCGCCGCGCATGACCTTGTAACAGGTTTCCATGTCGGTCAGCGCGCACCCGTACAGCGCGTTGGTCAACGCGGTGAGCGCCGCGTTGCCCAACCGCGTCGCAACCGGCACGTGTGCCGCGCCGCGGCTGAACCGCGACCCGTACACCGCATCCGCCTCCCCACGCAGGATCGGACCCACCAGGGTCGCCAACTGGGCGGGGTCGAGCTCGAGGTCCGCGTCCTGGATGGCAACGATATCGCCGCGCGCGCGCGCCAATCCGGTCCGCAACGCCACTCCCTTGCCGCCATTTCGCGCCAGATGGACGACGTCGATCAACGGGCTCCGGCACGCGGCTGCGTCGATGGCCGCAGCCGTCCCGTCGCTGGATCCATCGTTGACGACGAGGATCTCGCGCGCAACCGGGAGATCGATCGCGAGCAGCCGCTCGAGAACGGCGGCGATGGTCGCACTCTCGTTGAAAACAGGGACGATGATGGAGAGCAGCTGGCTCAAGGGCGCACAATGATACCGGACGCCCTCCATTCTTCACTCCCCGGATTCACTCGCCCGGACAGGCTCCGTTCGATCGCCGGGCAACCGCAGCGGTCTCGAATCGCGCGACGACATTCAGCTCGTCGCGGACGTCGCGCGGGAGCGCGTCGAGGTCCGCGACCGCGTACCGCAGCCCGCCTGGCGTAAGCCACCGTAGCAGCGACGGGTTCAGCTCGAAGGTGCTCTCGTCCGCTGTCCTCTCGGTGACCCGAGGGTTCGCGAGCACCGCGAGATGCAGCCAGTACGCCGTCTCATCGTCGCCCACCAGGTATTCGACGCAGTCCGCCGGCACGTGCGCCCGCGCCCATCGTCCGGCCTCGTAGAGCGGAAGCGAAACCGCCGGCGAGGGAGAAGCGGCGTGTGGCGTTCGCGCGAGACGAGGCACGACCGCGCCCGTTACGCACGCAACGAGCGCGACGATCGGCGCCCATTCCGCGAGGGGCTGGCGCGCCACGCGCGGAGGCGCAAGGTGCACGGCCCGGCGAAGCACCCGCCAGGCTTCACCGAGCCCGACCGCGCCACACGCCGCGATCGGCCAGAGCAGCAGGTAGAACAGCTTCAACGCCATGTACGGACGGTCCGCGCCGCTGCGTCGCGCAAGCACCCACAAGGCGAGCATCTGGAGGGCGATCGCCCACGTGAAGAGCGCCGTGGATCGACCGGTCCGACTCGCCATCGTCCGCAGCAGACCGACGAGTGCCAAGACGAGGAGCGGCCAGGAGTACGCGCTCGCCGTCGGCCACGGTGCGGTGCCCCCGGTCCCCGCGAGTTGCAGCCAGCCGATACGACCGGCGATGTGCGCAATCGCGGCGGCCGACGGAGGCACGAGCGCCAGGACCGCGTGCCGCACCCGTACTGGCAGCGAAAGTCGAGTGCGCAGCGCCAACGTGCAGGCCAACGCGAGGACGGGCGGACCGATGTAGACGGGCCATGTGAGAAACGTCGCGGCAGCGACCGCTCCAAAGAGCGCGGCGATGGCGTACGAAGGCCGTTCGTCCCAGGCGACCACGCCCCACCACAGGGCGATCGTGAAGAGCTCGGCGACGACCTGTGCGACGAACCCGAACTCCGTGAAGCCGCCGAGCAGATATCCGGGCGCGGCGAACAGGAGCAGGACGCCGCAGATCGCCAGCGGGAGCCGGGGCACGCCGGCCCGCAGCACCCGTACCAGGATCAACAGAAGAAAGCCGGCTTTGAGCGCCACGGTCGCGGCGAGCACGGGGTGCAACGCACGCAAGCCGTCAGTGCCGGACCAGGCTCCCGCAAACGCGGCGAGCAACTGACTGCCTGGCGTGTAGTGCGCCATCTCGCCAAGGGATCGCCCGGCGTCGGCGTCGTGAACCAGGCGCCAATGCTCCCCCAGATACCGGATGAGCATCAGATGGTGCGTCAGGTCCGGCCCCGTGCCGAGCGGCAGGAGCGACGGCCGCGCGATCCACAGGAGCCACGCGAAAAGGAGCAACACGACGGCGGCGAAAGCCTGGAGGGTGCGCCGGTCGGGAACCGCGCGGCGCCGCATCCGGATGAGCAGCGCTGCCGGCACGCCGGCGGAGAGCACAGCAATGGGCCAGGGAAGGAAGCGGAATCCGAGGAGGTCGCACGCGTATGCGGACAGGATCGCGGTTGTCGGGACGAGCAAGAGGGCAACCGCTGCGGCTTCCGCAGCGGTGACGGACGCGAGGGCGACGCTGCCACGTCGAGCCGGGCCATCGATCGCCATGCGCGGGATCGGCGGCGATCAGAACCGCAGGAGACGCGTGTACTTCACGATCAGTGAGCGGTCTCGCAGCTGCGGGAAGCCCCTCGGCATGGTGTCGCGATTGTCGGTGAGCACGACGAAGAAATCGCTGCCGGGCGTGTATTCCCACCGGTAGCGGATGTTCGTGTTCACCGTCGAATTCGCGGAGTTGAACTGCACCAGTCCGCTGATGCTCTGACGCGGCGTCATCGTGTAGGTGATGCGGCTGCCCACCAGCTTGGAGGTGAAGTCGCCGTACGGCATACGCACCGCGTTGATGACGAGGCTGGGCTCCACCGTCATCTGCGGGCCGAACTGCAAGCGCGTGCGGTTGATCGTGAGGCTGGTCCGGCGCCCGCCGTAGAACTGTCCGAGCTCGAAGATGAGGTTGGTCGAGATCGGTCGCTGGGGCGCGAAGAAATAGCTCGTGCGGACCTCCGTGAACGAATAGCCGCCCACCGGAATCGTCACGCCGGTCGCGATCTCGAACGGATTCGGCAGCGACTCGTAGATGTCCGCGAGCTCCACGTAGAAGTTGTCGCCGGTCTGGAACTCCGCGCGATATGCGAACTGCGCGTTGCGGGACTGCAGGGCCCCAAACGGGTCGGTCGTGTAGTCGTAGTTCCCTTCCAGGTAGTACTTGCGCAGCCACGGCCGGTTCGGACGCGGGCTGAACCGCGCGTAGGCCGAATTGCGCGTGAACGCCGAGCGCCGCATGAAGCCGATGTCGGGGGCGAAGTTCTGATCGACGGCGAGGCGCTCGATCTGCAGCCCGTACCGGTCGGCGTTGTAGTCCATCTGCGTCCGGTAGCTCGTGTTCCGCCCCGACGAGCCGGGATTCTCCGACACGGCGAAGTAGGTGTTGAACATCAGGTTGTCGTAGAACCCGAACACGCCATCCACGCCGGCCAGACGGCCGGCGCCGTTGCCGAACGACGACAACGATCGGTCCGTGTACATCACGCCGACCGCGCTGCGCCGCATGATGTCGCGTTTGACCCGCACCACGCCGAAATTGGTGGCGTCCACTCCGACCGATGGCTGGCTGGCGGTCCTGATGTCGATGAGCCCGATACTGAACCGGCCGGCCTTTCCCGTCACGCGGCCGCCGACGTCGATCGGAACCGGTGTGCCGCTGACCAGACCGATGTTCCGGCTGAAGAACATCACCGGGACGTCGTTGGGGATGGGGTTGTTGAAGCTGCCGCCACCGCCCCCACCTCGCTGTGAGAGCTGCACCCCGCCGAACGCGAAGATGCCCGATCCCTCCAGGAAGAACTCCCGCTTCTCCGGAAACTGCACGCTGAAGCGGGTCAGGTTCGCCTGCTGCTCGTCCTGCTCCACCTGGGCGAAGTCGGTGTTGTAGGTGACATCCGCCGTCACGCCCTTGGTCAGGCCGACCTTGACGTCGAAGCCCCCGTCGCCGCGGCCATCCGTCGATCGAGCGGCGTCGGCGGGGCTCTGGGTGGTGAACCCGCTGATCGCGTACGGCTTGATCTCGAAGACCCGATGCACGTTCGGCGCTTCGAGCCCCACCAGGGTCGCACCCGAGGAGACCTTGTTGAAGCCGCGGCGGCCGAGCGCGGCCGGAATCTGCGTCAAGTACTGCACTTCGTTCTTCCAGCGGACGACGCGCTTGAGATTGACGCCCCAGGTCTGGCTTTCCCCGGGCGGATAGCGGAGCGACTTGAACGGGATGGACATCTCGAACGTCCAGCCCTCGGGGTTCCGATGCGTCCGCGCGTTCCACACGGTGTTCCAGTCCCGATTGTTGTCGCGTTCGTCGGTGACGTAGCTGTCCCAGAGCCCGCCCGCCAGACTGATCTGGAAGAGGAATCCGTTGCGATGATCGAGGAAGGTGTCGAAGATGACGCCGAAGCTCTCGTTGTCGTTGTTGCCCTGGCCGTCGCGCCGCATCTCGGTGACGACCTCACGCTCGGGCTCGGAATCGAACAACCGTCCGGACACGTAGATGTTCCGATCGTCGTACAGCAGCCAGACCTCCGTACGCTCGCTGCCCGGCTGCCCCTGCTTGGGCTCCTGCTGCAGGAAGCCGTCGATATACGGCGCGGTCGAGTAGATCGACTCCTTCAATTCACCATCGAGGACGACGGCCTCTCCGATCCGGGTCGCCCGAACCGTGACGGCGCCGTGATCGTCGCGCACCACGACCGGCTCGGCCGGGTCCGGGTTTGGGGTCGGAGCTGGCGCCGCGGCGACGTGCGCGGCGGCCGGAGCGGCGGCTGGCACGACCGCCTGACGAGGCGCTGGGGTCTGGGCGCTCGCGTCCACACATAGACACAGCACTCCACACGTGACGAGCAGGACTCGGAACATCGATCTCAAACGCTAAGAGGACGCCGACGCAGGCAAGAAGATAAGACCCAATTTTACAGGAGCTTTCGGCCGGAGCGGCCTCAGAGTTCCATAGTCTCCCCAAGATTGGATATGAGCTCGGCCGGCTGCCTCGGCTCGCGCCTTGCAGTTACCGGAGCCGTGAGGCCGGTCCTCGTCCGAGGACGGCCAGGAAAGGGGCGACACAATGTTATTGACGCTTGCGGTGATCTTGTTCGTGGCGTGGCTGTTGGGGCTCGTCGGGGTCTACACCATCGGCTCCATCGTGCACCTGCTCCTCGTGATCGCCTTGGTGCTGTTCCTGGTGGGCATCATCAGCGGCCGCCGTACGGTGGTCTAGGAGGACACATGAATCGCGACGAAATGGAAGGTAAGGCGGAGGCCCTCAAAGGCAAAGTGAAGCAGGCGGCGGGAGATCTGACCGACGACGAGCAGCTCCGCAACGAAGGGGTTGCCGACGAGGCGGCGGGTGATACGCAAGAAGCGATTGGCCGGGGCCGCCGGAAGGTCGGCGAGTTCGTCGAAGATCTCGGCAAGTCGATCAAGCGCTAGCGTTCCAGTCGACCGAGCGACCAACGCACGACCTGCCCCGCGGAACGCCGATGCGTCCGCGGGGCGCATGCATGAGCTTCGACGCGTTCCTCCCATCGATTTCATTGTGACTCGGCAGAGTTTGCGGATAGCATCGGCGCTAGCTCCCGCGCGACGCGCGATCGGGTCTCCGTGCTGCACCTATCGCTCCGCTACCAACTCGGCCTCGCACTGATCATTGTCAATGTTCTGCTGTCCGCGGGTGTGGCGCTCTTCGCCTATCGGGCGGCGCACGACGCGATGGTCGATCAGTCGGTCGCGTCGGTATCGCTGGTGGCGCGGAGCCGCCAGCGCGAACTGCTGACCATCCTCGGACACCGGCAGGAACGGCTGGCGTCGTTCCTCCTCAGTCTGCGCTCATTGTGCGGCGAGACGGCGCCGAGCGGACGCATCGGGTTCGAAGAGGAATGCGTGAGGACGGCGACGCGCGGCTTCCATCGCAGCGAACGCGCGGTGTCCACATCGGTCCGATATCGCGACCGCGCGATCGCACGCGCCGGGAATGCACCCGGGCTGCCGCCGCCACATCCGGGGCGGCTCGCGCGCATCGGCACCGTCGGCACAGACGGCCAATACGCGATGACCGCCGCGTTGGGCGACCTGGACATCCACAGCGAGTTCACCCTGGACGATGTGAATGCGATCTTCGCCGATCCAGCCGGGCTGGAGTCGAACGGCGAAGCATTCCTGACCGACACGAACGGCTACAGACTCACCTCCTCGGCCACGACGACGGCGAGCGCCTACCCGGTCGAGATGGCGCCGATCGCGCCCTGTCTTCGCGGCATCGCGCAGGCGACGCTGACCACCGACTATCGCGGCGTCGCCGTCATCACCGGTGTCCTTCCCGCTTCGCCGGTCGGCGGCGGCTGCATCGTCGCGAACGTGAGCTACGAGGACGCCACGGCGGCGATTCGCCGGCTGGGCCGGCTGCTCGCGTACGCCTCGGGCCTGGTCGGCCTGCTGGGCGGCGTCGTGTCGGTCGTCATCGCGAGCGTCGCGACACGGCCGCTCAACAGGCTCGCGCACAGCACTCGTGCGCTCGCGGCCGGACGGTTCGATACGGACGTCCCCGTCGCCGGCCCGTCCGAGGTCAGACAGCTCGGGCACACGCTGCGCGCGATGGCGGCCTCGATCAGCGTGCTCATCACCAGGGAACAGCGGGCGCGGCGGGAGGCGGAAGAGGCGAATCGCACCAAGGACTCGTTCCTGGCGACGCTGTCGCACGAGCTGCGAACGCCGCTGAACGCGATTCTCGGGTGGGCCTCCATTCTCGCGCGCAGCGACTACGACAAGTCGCGCGTGAGCCACGCGGTACATGTCATCGAACGCAACGCGCGGATTCAGGCGCAGATGATCGAGGAACTGCTCGACGTCTCCCGGATCTCGGCTGGCACCGTCAGCTTGCACACCGCCGACGTGGCCATCGGGGGCGTGGTCGATGCCGCGCTCGAATCGGTCCGGCCTTCGGCCGAGGCGAAGGGCGTCGAGCTCGTGCGGCACGTCTCCGCGCCGCCGATCACCGTTCAGGCCGATCCGCGGCGGCTCCAGCAGATCGTCTGGAACCTGCTGTCGAACGCCGTCCGGTTCACGCCGCGAGGCGGGCGTGTCGAGGTGACGGTCACGGCGACCGCCGACGACGAGATCGAGATCTGCGTCGCGGACACGGGCTGCGGGATCTCGCCGGAGTTCCTGCCACACGTCTTCGAGCGCTTCCGCCAGGCGGACAGCAGCACGACGCGCACCCACGGCGGCCTCGGCCTCGGCCTCGCCATCGTGCGCGACCTCGTCGCCCTGCACGGAGGCGCCGTGACGGCTGACAGCCCCGGCGAGGGCCAGGGCGCGACGTTCATCGTCCGGCTGCCCATTCGCGGCACCGTGCCGGAACAGGTCGTTGGCCTCTCGAGACCGGCGGCGGACGCTCGTCTCAATGGTGCCCGCGTGCTGGTCGTCGACGATGACCCCGACACTCGCGACGTGCTGCGCGCGATCCTGGAGAGCGCGGGGGCCGAGGTCGTCACGAGCGCGTCGGCGAGTGAGAGCCGCGAGATGTTCCAGCGCACGCATCCGAGCCTGCTGATTGCCGATCTCGGAATGCCAGAGGAGGACGGCTTCTCGCTGATCGCGTCGATCCGCAGCCTGGAGACCGGCACGTCGCACGTGCCCGCGATCGCGTTGACGGCCAGGACGCGCCCCGAAGACGTGCAGCAGGCGCTCGCGGCCGGGTTCCAGATGCACGTCGCGAAGCCGGTCGATGCCGGAAGGCTCGTCGAATCGATTGCGGCGCTCGTCGAGATTCAAGGGTGAGGCGTCCGCCGTTCGAGGCGCTGACGCGCCGCGCACGTGCACGGTCGTGCGAGCTCGTCCGAAAGGCCGTGCTAACATCGGCCCTCTTTTCGGGATTCGATCTTCGGAGGGACTGCCGCTATGGCTCCTGCTCAGTCGCGCCGTGAACTCCTGAGACAGCTCGCGTGGGCCGGCATTGGTCTGTCGGGCATCCGCGCGATGGGGTGGTCGCTGCCCGTGCTCGCCCAGGGCGAAACGCTGGTGCCGTTCACCGACATTCCGGCCACGTTCAACCCGACGCCGACGGCCAGCAACCGGCTGCTGGATCTTCGGACGCTCGACGGCGCGTTCACGCCGGCCGATCGCTTCTTCACCACGCAGCACTACGGTCATCCCGAGGTCGATCCGGCCGCGTTCCGTCTCCGCGTCACCGGCATGGTGGCCAGCCGGCTCTCCCTGTCGGTCGACGATCTGCAGAAGATCGGGACTCGCGATCTGGTCGCCGGATTCGAGTGTTCCGGCAACAGTCCTCGCAGCATCGAAGGGCTCGTGAGCAACGGACGCTGGACCGGCGTGCCGCTCCGCGCCGTGCTCGAGAAAGCCGGAGTGGCACGCGACGCGCGCGAGCTCGTGTTCTTCGGGGCCGATCGCGGCCAGGAGCAGGTCGAGTTCCGCACGCAGAAATACGAGGTCGAGCAGCAGTTCGGACGGAGTCTCACGCGGGATCAGGCGTTCTCCCCTGAGCCGCTGCTGGCCTGGGCCCTGAACGGCGCCCCCCTGACCAAACACCAGGGGTCACCGCTTCGCCTGATCGTGCCGGGCTGGTACGGCGTGGCCAACGTGAAGTGGCTCGCACAGATTCACGCGCAGGACGAACAATATCTCGGGAAGTTCCAGGCCCGCTGGTACCGCACGCTCAAGGAAGAGACCATCGACGGCGAAACCAAGTGGAAGGAAACGGCCATCACCAAGATGCGGCTGAAGTCGGTGATCGCCCGCGTCACGACCGACGGACGGACGTGCCGCATCCACGGCTTCGCGCTGAGCGACGGCACGCCGATCCGCCGGGTCGAGGTGCAGGTCGACGATGGACCGTGGCAGCCCGCCCAGATCGATCCGGCAACGAACAGCGCCTACTCGTGGAAGCTGTTCTCGTTCGCGTGGAACGATGCCACGCCCGGCGAGCACACGCTCGTGTCGCGGGCGGTCGATGCCTCCGGGCGCATTCAGCCGACGCTGCAGGAGCTCGCGCAGAAGAAGACCTTCCTCGAGGACAACTCGCAGTTTCCGCGGAAGGTCCGAATCGCCTGACGGTCAGAAGCGCATGAGGCGCGTCAACTTGACGACGAACGCCTGATTGCGCAGCGCCGGAAAGCCCGGGGGCAGGGTGTCCCGTTCGTCCGTGTAGACGATGAACAGCTCGCTCCCGAGCTTGTACTCCCACCGGAAGCGCACGTTCGTGCTGAAGACGTTGCCCGCCGACGCGTACTGCATCAGCCCGCTCAGGAACATGCGGGGATGGAAGCCGTAGTCGGTGCGCACGCGAACGAGCTTCGTCGTGAAGTCCCCCGCCGGCAGCTTGACGTCGCTGTACGAGATGCTCGGCTCGACCGACCACTGCTTCAGGATCGCGTATCGCGCGCTGTTCAAGGCGATGGTCGTGATCGTGCCGTCGTAGAACGAGCCTCGCTGCACGGACATCGATCCGTTGAACCGCCGCTGCTGCCCGAGCTGATACGCGGCGGTCACGTCGCGGAAGTGATAGCCGCCTCGCGGAATGCGGACACCGGCCGACACGGCAAACGGGTTGAGGAGCAGCTCGTAATAGTCGACGGCGTCGACCGTCAACACGTCGCTGTTCTGCATCTCCATCGCGAAGCGGCCGGTCTGCGCGCGCGACTCCAGATCGCCGAACCCGTTCTCGATGTACTCGAGCGTCCCCATGTAGGTGAACTGGCGGACCGCCTTGAAGCGCTTGCGCGGACGCGGCGAGAACCGCAGCTGTCCGAACGTCCGATCGAAATTGCGGCGCCGGACGAAACCGACTTCGGGACTGAAGTTCGCGCCGACCTTCAGGTACTCGAGGCGGGCTCCGTAGCGGTCGCCCGCGTAGTTGAAGCCGCTCTGGTAGCTGTCGTTGTCGGTCGTGACGCCGTCGGTGTTCGACTGGGAGTAGTACCCGTTGAAGTTGAGGTTCTGGTAGAAGTTGAAGTTCGCGTCGGCGCCGAACGCCAGATTCGAGGCGCCGGGCACCAGGGCGGATTGCGACCGGTTGGTCACCATCATCCCGACACTGCTGCGGCGGAGGATGTCGCGCTGCACGCGGGCGACGCTGAAGTTCGTCTTCGGCGAGCTCGAGGGGCCGTCCTCGTTGGTCTCGATGTTCAACAGGCCGATGTTGAACTTCCCCGCCTTGCCGGTGACCCGGCCGCCGCCGATGATTGGAATCACCCGCCCCGCGTTGAGACCGATCGCGCGGCTGTAGAAGAGCGTCGGCGTCAGGTTGGTCAGGCTCCCGCCTCCGCCGCCCGCCGTCGTCACCGTCGGCCCGCCGCGTCCGAAATCGAAGATGCCGCGCCCCTCGAGGAAGAAGTTGCGCTTCTCGGGGAACTGGAGGCTGAAGCGCGTCAGGTTCAGCTGCTGTTCGTCGACCTCGACCTGCGAGAAGTCCGTGTTGTAGGTCAAGTCGGCGGTCATGTTGGCGGTGATGCCCACCTTCATGTCGACGCCGACGTTCGGATCCCACTCATTCGAGATGCCCTGCGCCTTGTCGGTGGTCATGCGCGAAATGGCGTACGGCAGGAGGTCGATGTTCTTGCTGGCCGGCGGCAGGTCGAGGCCGATCAGCGTAGCGGCGCGGGAAATCCGGAAGATCGCGGTGGACCCGCCCGCGGCGGCCGGCACGAACGTCAGGTGCGTCCACTCGTTCTTGCGCCGGATCGACCGCCGCAGCTGAATGCCCCACGTCTGGTTGGTGCCGGAGCGGTAGCGGATCGACTTGAATGGAATCGCCAGCTCGGCCGTCCAGCCGCCGTCGAAGCGCCCGGTCCGCACCTGCCAGACCGGATTCCAGTCCGTGTTCGGATTGCCTTCGTTCGTGACCCACTGATCCGCGAACCCGCCCAGCGGGTTCGTGTAGAAATTGAAGCCGTTCCTGCCGTCGTGATACGTGTCGAGCAGCACGCCGAACATGTCGTTCTGTCGGAGCTGGCTCGTGTCACGCCGCATCTCGTTGGCGGTCCACTCCTCGGGAGGCGCCGAGTCGTAGCACTTTCCGCTCACGTAGATGTAGTTGTCGTCGAACGAGATCCAGGCCTCGGTACGCTCCGTCGACGGCTGTCCTTCGTTGGGCACCGTCTGAACGAAACCGGTGATCGGCGGGACCGTCGAGTAGACCGATTCGTCGAGCCGTCCGTCCACGCGGAGCGGGCGATCGAGCTTGACGGCGCGGATCACGACCCGCCCGTTCGCCCCCCGCGACATCACCTCCGGCGGAATCGGCGGCGGCGGATCTTCACCCGCGACAGCCGTACGCGCGGCTGCCGGGCGGTCCTGTGCCAGGGCGCCCGAAGGGACCCCGACCGCCAGGATCCAGGACGCTGCCAGGGCGCTGAGGCAGCGGACGGTGTGGACCACATGTCGGCGTGAAGACACTCGAAGCAAAAGGGTCTAAATGTTACCCGAAGCGGGACCGTTCGGATCGGCGCGCGAACGGCGGCGCGAGCATCCTTCCGACCACCCTCAGCCAGTTGGCTATACTCCCGTACGTGCCTAGATACTCCGTCGGACCGATCAGCTTCGTCGTCACGCTCGTACTCGGCGCAGGCAGCGGCCTGGCGCAGTCCGCGCCCCCTCAGGAACAGGAGGTCAGCGCGTCAGGCGCCCAACTCAGTCCGAACGAACGGCTTCAGCAGGCGGCGATGAACGGCGACCTCGCGGCCGTGCGCGCGGCCATCTCTGAAAAGGCCGGCATCGACGAACTCGGCGGATCCCGGATGACCGCGCTCGGCATCGCCGCCCTGTACGGCCATGCCGACGTGATCCGCGCGCTCGTGGCGGCTGGCGCGAAGGTGTCGGCAGACCAGGACGGCGACTCCGCGCTCGCCGTCGCGGCCCGCGAAGGACACACCGCCGCGCTGGAGGCGCTGCTCGAGGCCGGCGCCGACATCGAGGCGAAGGACGCCAATGGCATCACTCCTCTCATGTCCGCGGCCTCAGCGAACCGCGCCGAGGCGGTCCGGGTACTCCTGGCCAAAGGCGCAGAGTCGAACGCGGTCAACAACGACGGCGCGACCGCCCTGATCGCGGCGGCCTATGGCGGCCACCTGGAGGCGGCCGATGCGCTGCTGTCCGGCGGTGCCGATCTCTCGCTCCGCGACCGGAGCGGCCGTACGGCTCTGATGGCCGCAGCGCTCGGCGGGAATGCCGAAGTGAGCCAACTGCTCCTCGATCACCACGCCGATCCCAACGCAGAGGACCGCGGCGGCTTGAACGCCCTCGTCTACGCGGCGTCGGCCGGGCACGAGCGTGTCGCCCTGCTGCTCCAGGAGGCGGGCGTTCGCAAGGGCTCAGACCTCGCGCTGGCGTACGCCGTCCGCGGATGCCGCATTCCGCTGGCGACTCGGCTGCTGACGGGGGGAGCCAGCGTCGACGCGCGCCTGTCGGGACGGCCGCTCCTCACCCTGGCAGCGGCTGCGAACTGCCGTGAGGGTGTTGACCTGGTCCTGTCGCATCAGGCGGACGTGAACGCCAAGGACGATGAGGGCTCGACGGCCCTGATGCGCGCGGCCGCCGCAGGATTCGCCGAGATGGTGCAGCTCCTGCTCGACAAGGGCGCGGACATGGAGCTCACGAACAACGAGAGCCAGTCGGCCTGGCTCCTCGCCGCTGGCAGCAACCAGTTGGAGGTGATCGAGATCCTGCGCCGACACCGGAACGAGCGCCAGGGGAACCCCCCGCCGGACGGCCCGGACACTCCCGCGGCCGACAGGAAATAGCGGCGGCCGAAATAGCGGGCGGCCAACGAAATGCAGTCGGCCGACGCCTCGGACGGCCCGGAAATGGACGACCGCCGCGCGGCCGCGAAACCAGTTCAGCGCGTGAAGTGAGCTGCGAAAAGGCCCGGCGGGATTGAGAGACGACGGGGGGCGTGCTGCAGACGGACCGTGCCCCCCTCGAGGTGTGCGCGAGGTCTATTCCGGCGAAATAGAAGTCCGGCCGCAATCGTCGCAGCGAAGATAGACAACCGGCAGCGATTCCGACCTCCCGATGACCTTGGCACTCGGTACGCCGCACCGGGGGCAGACAATCGCAACCGCAGATGAACGTTTGGCCATAGCAAACTCCCTCGCCATTTTAGACCGCCTGGGCGCTTGGGAGGATCCCCAAATCTTGTTACCGCGCGTCCTTCTCGGCCCGCAGGCGTTGCACGAGCTGATCCATGTCGGCCGGCATCGGGGTCTCGAACCTCATCGGCCGGCCCGACAGTGGATGCAAGATTCCAAGCCGGGCTGCATGCAGCGCCTGTCTCTCAAAGTCAATGTTTCTAATACTTTGAGGTCCGTACACGTAGCGCTGTTCCCCGACCAGCGTGTGCCCTCGCAGGCGCGCCTGGAGTCGGATCTGGTTCCGCCGACCCGTCACCAGCGACACCTCGATGAGTGACGCAGCCGTCCCGAAGCTTTCGACGACGCGGTAGTGGCTTTTGGCCGGGCGGCCTCGAGGATCGTGCCCGTGGGTCTGCTTTTGGATGAGCTCGTCCTCGTCCCAGACCAGGGCATCCACCCACACGCCCTGTTCTGGCGCCGGGACGCCGTAGACCACGGCCAGGTAGACACGCTCCGCAGAGTGCCGCCGGAACTGATCTTTGAGGCGATCCTGAGCGTCCGGACGGGTTGCGAACAGCACGAGCCCGGAGGTGTCTCTGTCGATCCGGTGGACGACGAGCGGACGGCGGCCTCGCCGCGATCGCAGCTGATGGCCGAGCATCTCCTCCACTGACGGCGCGTCGCGACGGCGCGGCAGGGGAACGCTCAGCAGGCCGGGCGGCTTGTCGACCACGACCAGCGCATCGTCCTCGTAGACAATCGAGAGCTCTCCGGGTCTGGGACCGCGAACGGGGCGGCGGTGAGCGCTGCCCGGCCGATCCATCCAGACGCCGACCGTATCTCCGGGCGACAGCCGCACGGCCGCGCTGTCAGCCCCGATTTCGCTGTCGTTCAGGAAGACCTTGCCGCGCCCCAGCGCCGCGGCAGCGCGGCTGCGCGAGCCCAGCCTCCCTTCTGAGGCCAGGAACTTGTCGAGCCGGACCCCGGCGTCTGGCGGTTCGACAATCCAGGAATCGCGCATCTGACGATCCTACGGGAACGGGAGTCGACGAGGTCCGAGCGGCGGGCGATCAGCTCTTCCCGGAGTCCTGTTCGCGAGCGTGGGAACGCATGACCTGATCCACGAGCCGCTGCTCTCCTTCCGGGCGGTCGCGCAGGTAGCAGTCGATGGCGTCGCTCAGAAGACGCCATTGCGGGCGGGCGCTGACGATGCTGAGTGCCTGCAGCTTGGCCTTCGCCTCCTTCGGAATACGGAGGCTCAGCTGGGGATAGTCCTTCACCTTCTCCCCTGCGCGAGCGCCTGCTGGAGGTCTGCCGACACGGCGGGTTCGGCTCTTCGGCGGAGTGGGAGGGTGCTGCGTCACGTATCTGCTATAGCTGTGTTTGTGCTAGCACAAATGTCCGATATAATCCGCGCCATAGCCCGCCATGAAGCGTCGTCGTCAAACGGCCGCCGCGGCTGTGAAGCCGAGCCGCGGACGGCCTCCAGTTCACCAGGAGCCGTGGTCCAAAGTGTCCGTCGTGCTGTTCGACCGTCAGCTCGCGCAGCTCGACACGCTCGGAAACGGCTCGTCGGCCATCCGAAGGCGTACGCTCAATCGTGCGGAGATCATTAGGGCCTTGATCGACGGTCTGCTCGACAGCGGGTTGGATGTATCAGCCGCGACTTCAGAGGCCGACCTGCGGGCGAAAGTGGCGCGCCGCCTCGGCACGCCATTCCGCTAGCTCACGCATTGTGCATTAGTTCAGCCTTTAATTCTAGCTTCCGCGGCTTTTGCTCCACCCTTAATTGAGCGATCGACGCGGGGGATCCGATCGAGGGCGGGATCTGTTCGACTGCTGGGTGTGTATATCGATGGCCGTCAGGCGAGCGGCGGATCGGGATCGCCAACGTTGTAGGTGAGGCTGAGCACGAGCGTCAGCGCGACGCACGCGGCTGCCGAGAGATACGGCATCGAGTCCCCGAAGCGCTGGAGCGCGGCGTTTCCCCAGACCGGCCCAATCGCCCGCCCGAGACTCTCCATGGCACCGGCCGCGCCCTGCACGCGCCCTTGCTCGTCGGTACGCGCCGACCTGCTGACGAGCGCCGTCACCGTCGGGTGGCCGAATCCGATCCCGAACGCCATCCAGACGAGCGCAAACGTGAACGACACGAGCGTCGCCGCCAGCGTGGCGCCGATCAGTCCGACGGTGGTGCACGCCAGCCCGAGCAGGAACGTCGTCTTGTCGCCCAATCGATAGAGGATCGGCCGGATGAGCGCTCCCTGCACCACGGCTCCGAGCACGCCGAACGCCGCGAAGATGTAGCCGGTTTGCGACACGCCGAACCCGAAGCGCCGGGCCATGAAAAGCGCGAACGTCGTCTGGAAGATGGCGAACGCGAACCAATAGATGAAGTCGATCCAGAGCATCCGCCGAAGCCCAGGACGGCGCATCATCTCCACCAGATTCCGGAACGGCATGCCCGTCCCTGCCGGCTGCCTGTGTACCGTCTCGGGGAGCCAGAACCAGGCCATCAGCGTCGCGACGAGGGTGATAGCGGCGGCGGCCCACACTGGCGCGGTGTAGCTGACCGTCGCGAGGACGCCGCTCAGCGCCGGCCCCATGATGAAGCCGAGCCCGAACGCCGCACCGATCAGCCCGTAGGCACGCGCGCGATCCTTGGGCTGGGTGACATCCGCCACGTACGCCCGGGCGGTCGAGATGTTGCCGCCCGAAAGCCCGTCGACGATCCGCGCCAGGAACAGCATCGTGATGGACGTCGCCATCGCGAGCATGACGAAGCTCAACACCGTTCCCGCCAGACTGAAGACGAGGACAGGCCGCCTGCCGTACTTGTCGGACCAGGTGCCGAGCACCGGCGCCGCAATCAACTGGCACGCCGAGAAGACCGCGAACAGCAGCCCGATCACGAGCGGTGACGCACCGAAGGTCTCCGCGTAGAAAGGCAGCAGCGGGATGATGATGCCGAAGCCGACGAGGTTGACGAAGATCGTGAGAAAGATGATGAGCAGCGGTCGCGTCACTGACGGGTTCCCCTCCCCGATCTCGGCCCCTGGAAATCGCGGGCGGGCGGATGCGGGAGGTTCGCCAGGCGCCATGCGGTCTCGTACACGAGCTGTGTCACTCGGGTCAGCTTCTGAAATTCGATCTTCGCCACGTGGTCGGTGTTCGCGTGATAGTCCGGGTGCAGCCCCGTGGTGAAGAAGATGATCGGAATTCCGCGCGACGCGTAGCTGTAGTGATCGCTGCGGAAGTACACCTGTTCTGGATCGGCCGGGTCGTTCATCTCGTAGTCGAGCGTGAGCGGCGGCGACAGCGCGCGGTTGGCTTCGCGGGTGACGGCGTCGAGTTCGCTGCTGATGCGGTCGGAGCCGACGAGGTACACGGTATTCGATTCGCTGCTCTTGTCGTCCCGGTTCCGCCCAATCATGTCGATGTTCAATTGTGCGACGACTTGGTCGAGCGGCACCGACGGATAGTCGACGAAGTAGCGCGAGCCGAGAAGCCCCCGCTCTTCGCCGGCATGCCAGACGAGCAGCACCGATCGCTTAGGGCGGGGTCCTTCAGCGAACGCCCGCGCCAGGGCCATCAGCGCTACGGTACCAGACCCGTCGTCGTCCGCGCCGTTCCAGATGCGGTCGGACTCCGCCCCTGGCGTGACCCGCCCGGGCGTCGAGGCCGCGCGACCGTTCGTCGCGATCTCCTGCATGTACCCAACGTGATCGTAGTGAGCGCCGAGCGCCACGTAGGTCGACTTCAGACGAGGGTCGGTCCCTTCCACGATTCCGACGACGTTCTGCGTCAGCTGCGTCCGAATGACGCGGTAGTCGGCGTCCACCGTGAACGTGATGCGCACGTCCGGGAGGCTGAAGTGCGGCAACGGCTCGCGCGCCTCCGCCTTCCGCTTCAGCTCCTCGTACTTCACGGGCGCACGGCTGAAGAGGAACTGCAGCATGGCGTCGCCGCCGGACACCGCCGGGGCGACCACGTGGTCGAGACGTTGCGACGTCGTGAAGTCGGCGGTGTTCTCCGCGTCGCGTCCGGCGGGCCCCCGGGTGTCGCGCCCACGCCGCGTGGACGGAGGGGGACCAATCGCCGCGTCAGCGTGCGCCTGCTCGGTGAGCCAGCGGGGACGCTGCGCGAGGATTCGCCGGGAACTGTCGGCGTCAATCGCGCGCGGCCCGTTCAAGCCGAGATAGATGACGGCCGCATGCGTGTAGTCGTGGCCCGCAAGATCCGAGTACTTCGCGCCGGGCGCATCGAGACCGTAGCCGGCGAACTCCACGCGATCCACCGTGAGGGTCTGCGGGGCGCCGGCGTTCCTCGGAAACACGACGCCGGCCCCGTCGCGGAAGGTGCGGGATTCACGCCCCACCTGGATGGTGACCGACGATCGGCTCGTCACCTTGACGTCATGGACCCGAACGGCCTGCAGATAGGCACCGGCGTCTCCGCCGGGAGCCACATCCCAGCTCCGCAGATGCGACTGGATGTAGCCGGCCGCAAGGCCGAGCCCTTCGGAGAAAACCGCCCGCCCCTGCAGTTCGTCGGAGGAGATGTAGGTGAGCCACTCCCGCAAATCGGGAGCGACGATCGACCCGCGGCCGCCGACTGCCTGGACACCGGCCCCGGCAAGGACAAGGGCCAACGTTACCGACAGGAATGTCCGGCGACGGATCATCGGAGGGCCTCGTTTCACTACTATAGCCGCTTGCCAGCGTGGCGAACTTCAGGTAACGTCTTCCGCCTAAGCTTCCGCTGCCCACCGTGTCTTTTCGCCTGTTTCCCCTTCGCGGTTGTCCGCGTTCCATTCTTCCAGCAAGGAGAGAGCTGATTGGCTGTTCGGTTGTTCGTCGGTAACCTGTCGTACAGCACGACCGAGGCAGATCTGCGCACCTATTTCGGCGCAGTTGCGCCTCCGTCACAAGTGGTGCTGCCCGTGGACCGGGAAACAGGTCGACCGCGCGGCTTCGCGTTCGTCGAATTTGCGGACCGCACCCATGCCGAGACGGCTATCCAGCGCTTCAACGGACAGATCTTCAACGGACGACCGCTCGCGGTGAGCGAGGCTCGGGCACGCGAGGATCGCGGCCCCGGTGCCCCGCGCCCGGCGGGAGGATTCGGCGGTCCCCGGCCCGGCGGCGGATTCGGCGGCCCACGACCGGCCGGACCCGGCGGCGGATTCAGCGGTCCTCGGCCCGGCGGCGGATTCGGCGGCCCCCGCCCCTTCGACCCGGCCGCGCCCTCACCTCCGCGCAGCCGGAACTTCGGGCCAGACGCCAAACCGCAGCGCGGTCCGAACTCGAAGGTCAAGAAGAAGGAATCGGAGCGGCCGCGAGGTCCCATCCCCACGAAGTTCACGGGTCGCTCGTTTTCGCTCGACGACGACGGCGCCGACGATGTGATGCCGGATATCGACGACTTCGCCACCAGCCGCCCGGCAGAAGAGGACGCCGGCGAACGCCCGGTCGAGGACGACGCCAGCGACGACGAGTGACGGACAACGTCTGGTCGCTCGTCCTCGAGGATCTGCGGCAGACCATCCAACCAGAGGAATACCGGCGCTGGTTCTCAGCGTCGTCGCAGGCCGGCGACGCCGGCGACCTGATCAGCGTCTGGGTCCCTTCTGCCGCCGACGGCCGGCACATCCAGGTCCACTATCTCGACGTCATCCGGCCGGCATTGGCGAAAATCGGCCGACCGAACGTCCTGCTCCGCTTCGTACCGACCGGTTACGAAGAGGACGAAGACGAGGTCGACGAATAGCAGACCGTGACGGGTGAAAAGATTGTGATTTGAGGCGGGCAGGTGCCCCGCTCCCCCGCCGCGACGCTAGGATCACTGCAGGAAGAACGCGGTCGTGACCTGGTATCGCAGCCTCTACTGGCGCATCGCCGTCGGCTTCATCGCCTGCCTGGCGCTCCTGCTCATCGTGCAGGGAGTGCTCTTCGTCTGGATGATGGCCCAGGCGGGCGCGACCATCCCCAATCAGCCTCCGAACCGCCTGGCGCAGGCCATCGCGATCGATCTGAGCCAGGCGCTCGAACGGGACGCGAGCCTCGATGTCGAGCCCTATCTGCGCGAGGAGTACGGACGAGATGTCCAGCCGTTCTTCGTCCTGATCGGTGAGCGCGCGATTGTCGTCGGCGGACAGATATCAGAAGCGAGAGTTCGCGAGGCACGGATCCGATTCGACGCGTTCAGGGCGCTCGAGGCGCGGCGGCTCAATCGCGGCGTCCCGCTCGGACGAGGCGCGCCGTTTCGCTACGGCCCGCGGGCCTTCCCCCCCCAGGCCCCCGAAGCGGACCCTGACGACCCTGGCATGCCTGGCAGCCGTGCCCAGCGGTTCCCGCCGCGGGACGGGATGGGAGAACCTGATCCGGGCGTGGACGCGCTGCCGGGCCCAGGAGCGCTCGAGCGTCGCGGTCTGCGTGGACCTGTCGGATCCGGAGGCGGGTTTCGCGCGGGCTGGCCCGCTGCCGTGATCGTCGGCGGGCGGCTGCAGGGCCTGGTGGTCGTGCCGCCCCAACCGCCCTTCACCTTCCTGTTGACACGCTACGCGCCGACGCTGCTGACCGTTGCCGCGGCGACGCTGGTCGTCGGCGCAGTGCTGGCGGCCGTGGTGGTGTTCGGGCCGACACGGCGCCGCCTGAAGGCCGTCGAAGAAGCCGCGAGGCGTATCGGGTCTGGCGACCTCACGGCGCGTGCACCGGAAACCGGCAACGACGAGGTCGCAGCGGTCGCATCCGCGTTCAACGCGATGGCCGAAGATCTGACGGCGAGGACGCAGGCGCTCGTCGCCGCCGATGCCCTGCGCCGCCAGCTGCTGGCCGATGTGTCGCACGAGCTGAACACGCCGGTCACCGCTATGCGGGGCTACCTCGAAACGCTCTCGATGCCGGAACTGTCGATCGATCCGGAGACACGCGCTCGCTATCTCGCGATCGTCAGCGACGAGACCGCGCGGCTCGAGCGGACGATCGGCGATCTGCTGGACCTCGCCCGCCTCGAGGGTGGCGGCGGCAGCCTGCTGCTCGAACCCATTCAGGTCGACGAGCTCTTCGCCCGCGTGCGCGCGCGTCACGAGCGAACGGCCGCCGGGTCGAACGTGTCGCTGCGAACCACCATCACACCGGGGGCCGAACGTATCGTGGCCGACCGGACGCGCCTCGAGCAGGCGCTTCAGAACCTGGCGGCCAACGCGCTGCGTTACGCTCCTGCCGGATCGGCCGTGACACTCGACGCCGTCAGAGTTGGCGCGACGGTCGCGCTGTCGGTCACCGACCAAGGCGCGGGCATCGCGGCGGAACACCTCGCGCACGTCTTCGAGCGGTTCTACAAGGCAGAACCCTCCCGCACCGTACAGGCCGAAGGGAGCGGGGGGAGCGGGCTGGGACTGTCGATCGTGAAAGCGATCGTCGAGCGTCACGGCGGCCGCATCTTCGTCGCGAGCCAACCCGGACGGACCACCTTCACGATTGCAGGCCTGGCTGCGGCGCCTGCCGCGTAGCTCCTCCGCCGCAGCGGCTGCGGGCGGACCGGCGTGCAGGGTCCAAGGCACCCGGTCCCACCGGTCCGGTCAGCGTCAGGCGATCTTCGGGCGCGTCGAGCCTGGCCCCAGCTGCAGGCGGTGTTTGGTCTCCTCGAACGCCCTCATCAGCTCGTGAATCATCCGAGGCACGCGGCTCGCCCCCGCATAGACCCAGCCGGTGTCGCGCGCCAGCTCGTGCCCGTCGATCCGCGAGCAGAAGAACTGACCCGATCGCACCTCGCGCGCGACTGCCTGGTACGGGACGATGCTGATGCCCAGCCCGGTCTTGACCATCGCCTTGATGATCTCGACGTTTTCGGTGTCCATGACGACGGTGGGCTCCATCTTCTCGGCGAGGAACATCCGATCGATCACGCGGCGCGTGGCCGAGCCGGGCTCGAACAGGACGAACGGCTCCCCCGCCAGCTCCTTGGGTTCGATACGCCGTCTGCCAGCGAGCCGGTGCGTCGGCATGGTCACGAGCAAGAGCTCCTCGCGCATGACGGGCACCGTCACGAGATCCGTGCCTTCGATGGGGAGCGTCAGGAGTCCCGCGTCGTGGCGTCCCGCGCGGATCTCGTCAACCGATCTCGAGGCCGTGGCGACCGTCACGCGGATGTCGAGCTCGGGATGTACGCGCTTCAGGTGCTTGAGCAGCGGCGGGAACACGTACAAGCAGACGGTCATTCCGCCGGCGAGACGCAGCGTCCCACGCAGCTCGGTGGTTCGATCGGTAATGGCACCGACCGTGTCTCGCACGTCCTGAAAGACGCGCTGCGCGAGCTGCACGAGGCTCTCGGCTGCCGGCGTCATGCGCACGTGACGCCCCACACGCACGAACAGCGGCTCCCCGAGCTCCTCTTCGAGCATCGCGACCTGGCGGCTGATCGCTGACTGCGACACGTGCAGCTTCCGGCCGCACGCCGTGAACGAACCGGTCTCGGCGATCGCTTGCAGGATCTCGAGCTGGCGCAGGTCCATCAGTGGCTCAGGATTGCAGAATTGTCCGAATGCGGCAAGGATCATACGCACGATGGACGGGCGTTACTTCCTGATTGGCACCGACGGCCGACACTACGGCCCTCTCTCCTCCGACGAGGTGGAGACGTGGCTCACCGACGGACGCGCGAGCCGTCACTCGCGCGCGCGGCGGGACGGCGAGAGCCAGTGGAAGCCGCTGCGCGACATGCCCGAGTTCGAGCACGCCACCCGTCCCCCCATGCTGGGCGGTGCGTCTGCCCTGGCCCCCAACCCTGATTCGTCGTCGTCGGACGGTCGTACGCTCGAACGTCTCGATCCGGTCAGCTGTTTTCAGCGCGGCTGGGGGCTGCTGACGCGCGACTTCGCGGTGCTGGCCTCGTGGACCCTCCTGGTCAGCATCATCGTCGGCGTGTTGGGGATGGTTCCGCGCGCCGGCCTGGTGTTGGCGTTCGTCAGCGACCAGCTCCTGCGAAGCGCGCTCTTCCTGCTCTATCTCGCGCGCCTGCGGGGCACGCCGACATCGCCTTCGCGCATCGCGGGGATCGTCGGGGCATCCGCCGGCACGATCCTCCTCGCCGGCGCCGCGCAGATCGCCTTGACGGGACTCGGGCTCCTGCTGCTGATCGTGCCCGGCATCTATCTCCTCGTCGGCTACGCCTTCGTGCTGCCGCTGATCGTCGACAAGCGGCTCTCGGCATGGGAAGCGCTCGAGTTGAGCCGCCGCACCGTGCACCATCACTGGTGGTCCGTCTTCGGCCTGCTGCTCGCGCAGGCGATGCTGATTCTCATTGGCGCGCTGGCCGCTGGAATCGGCGTCATCCTGGCGCTGCCCTTGTGCGCCGCCGCGATGATGGTGGCCTACGAGGACCTCTTCGGGTCCCGCTGACACTCACTCACGCGGAGCGTGCACGCGCAGCTCGGCAATCCACCACGGAATGCCGGGCTCGTATCCGACCTGACGCAGCCGGATGTAGCGAGCCCGGACGCGACCGAGCTCGATTGTCACGGGCACGACCTGCGGAGCCTGGATCGCCGCGCGTACGGTGAGCACCGACGTCTCACCGCTCCACGCGCTCGTCCACGACTCCCCGTCGTCGGAAGTCTCGACTTCGAGCAGGCGCGGATGCCCGAAGGAAAACGCCCCCATGTCGAGCTCCAGTGCGCCGACGCCGCGGGACTCGCCCAGATCGATTTGCACTTCCTCGTTCCCGATCTGGTTGTTGCCGCTTCCCCAGCCGGTGTCGATCCGACCATCGAGCAATAGGCCGACGTTCTCCGGGTGGGGCACCGCCGTCGTCGAGGCGGCGTGCAGCGCAGGACCGAGAGGTGTCAATGGCGTGGGTCGGCCCGCGGTCATGAACGTGGACCACCGGCCAGGAAGGCCGGTCGCGGTCATGCCGGCGTCGAGCAGTCCCTGCGTCATCTCGGCCGCGTCGTCGCGATGCGTGTCGACCGCGATGCCGATCGGACCGCCCGTCACGAGCTCGTCGAGCACGGAGAATCGACGGTCGCGAATGGCATGCGCCAGAGGCAGGTAGTGCGGAGGCATGTATCCGCTGTAGCCGTTCACGATCGGCCGTCCGTGAATCGTCGCGCGGTAGAGCGCGCCGAAGTCGGTCGCCGGATCACCGGGCGGCAGCTCGACGACAGCCTCGGCGCGCCCCCATTCGACGACGCCCGGCTCGGGCGTGGGCGCGACCGGCAGGCGGATCCAGCCATCGGCGAGCACGCCAACGGCGACGAGCCCGAGAACCGTGTTGCGCCGGGGGCCGGTGGTCGCCCAGCGGGCGAGCGCGACAGCCACCAGTACCGCTTGACAGAGCACGGCGAGCATGGCGAAGCGCGCGGGCACGCGAAGCGCGTCGAAGCCGGGAAGACGCATGAACCAGGCGTACGGCGGCTCGTAGATCAGCGGCCGTCCCAGGAGCCGCGGCTCGGGTCCGAGCGCGAGCAGGTACATCGCCCCGACGGCGAGCAGGTAGAAGCCGGCGACGGACCGTGTCCTCCAAGCACGACGCGTCCACGGGCCGCCGAGAAACGCGAGCAGCCGCGCACCGACCGCGATGGAGAAGGGCTTGTGGAAGTCGCGCACCGTCAACGGACCGATGGCCCACGGGCCGATGGTGACCGCGCTCAGCGCCACGGCGGCGGCGATGGCCGACACGTAGATGGCGACGGAGCGCCACCGGGCGGACGGCTCGTCCTCGTTCCCGGCGCGAGAGCGTCTGGCGAACACGTACTCCAGCAACGCGGCCGCGGCGAGGACCAGCACCGTCAACCCTGGGAAGAGCGCGGTTTCCGTGCGCGCTCCGCGCAACAGAGGGCCCCAAAGGACGAGGAACGGAGGCGCCGCCAGGAACTGTCGAAGGTCCGCCCCGAACCGCTTGATCTCGTTGATGTCGCGCGTGAGGTGCAGGGAGCTCTGGACGATGTGGTACTTCCAGAGCATCGGCGCCAACAGCAGGGCCGCCACGCACCAGGCGGCGACGACCGGGGTCGCCGTCTTCAAGGGCCGCATGAACCAGACGATCCAGAGTCCAATCAGAATGGATACGTGAAACAGCGCGTATCCATTGACGAGCGACTGCGCCAGCCAGGCCCCCGCAAACAGCGCAAGCCAACGCCGCTGCGGCTGGCGTCGATATCGATGCAGCGCAAAGAGCACGAGCGGCGCCCAGTAGTACGACACGACCTGCACGTGCGCCAGCTGCTGCATCTTGTAGGGCGCCAGCATGAAGGCGAGCCCGGCGATGACGGACGCCGCCCGGCGGCCGGTCACCTCGAAGGCCAGCGCGCAGGCCGTGAGGCCGCAGAGAGGAAACGAGAGCGCGAAGACCGTGTTATAGGCGGCGACGGGATTGCCGGTTGCCCACTGCACGAGCGCCGAAACCGGGAGCAGCCCCACGAGGAGCTCGGAGAACGCCATCGTCTCCGCTGCCGGATAGAACATGGGCCCGTTCCACCAGGCGGTGCTGAACGGAAGCGCTCGTGTGCCCCACCAGAGAATCCACGTGTTCAGGACCGGGTCGCCGGCGTCGTTGGCGAAGCCGGACCCGAACTGCCGCAGGGCTGGCATCAGCAACGCGCCTGCGACGACGACGTAGAGCGTGGACGCTGCGAGCCACTCCCGCTTCGTCATCGCGCAGTCGGGACGGCGAAGATGTCAAAGTGCGCCCACCGGTGCATATCGGCCGAGTCCAGGCGTTCACCGACGTAGTCGTCTTCGCCCCGGACACGATGGACGGCGTAACCGCGCGACGCCAGGAACGCGTGCAGCCTTTCGCGGTCGTCCCGATTGCTGTGTTTGAAGACTTCCGCCTTCACGTGGGGCCGGTGCTCGTCGATGAGGTCGGCGATCGACCGCAGCACCTGCAGGTCCTGCCCTTCCGCATCGACCTTGACGAACCTGAAGCGCGGGAGCCGATCGGCGAAGTGCCGTCGTACGAACCTGGAAAGGTTCACCCCAGCCACGTTCAGCGTGAAGAGGTGTCCACGCCGCCACCGGCCGCGGGAGGCGCCGTGCAGGCCGCCGTTGCAGAAGCCGGCGTCCGAGTAGTCGAACCGGGCGTCTCCGTCTTCCGGAAGCGCGGCCAGCATGTACGGGACGATGGTGGTGTGCCGCGCGTTCAGGGTCGCGTTCTTGTTCAGGACCGGGAAGACGAACGGGTTCGGCTCGAGCGCCAGTACGCATCCGCTTGGCCCGACGGCGAGCGCCATCGGCAGCGCGGTGTCACCGGTATGTGCCCCGACGTCGATACAGAAGTCGCCCTCGGTGAGAAACGCTCGCAGGGCGGCCACGTCGGCGCCCCGGATCGACTTCTCCGTCTCAGCGGGGTGGAGCCACTGCGCGTACTCGATCGATCCATACGGCGTCACCTCGAACTGCTCGATGCGATAGCCGTAGCGCTTCTCGGCGGGCCGAATGCCGAGCAGGTGGATCAGATCCTTGCCCTTCACGCGAGGTGTCCTGTCGGCCAGTCCAGGCCCGGACACGGAAACGTGGTACCCGGATCGAAGCGTAGGCCGAAGGACGCCTGGAGCTCGGACAGGAGCTCCTCCGGTGTCCGCAGCACCCGGCGATCCGCGCGTCCGTCGCTGCGACGGTGGGAGATCTCGCGGTTGTCGATCGTAAGGCGTTCGGCTCCGGGCAGCGCGCGCGCGACAATGAGCCGTCCTTTGAAGTGCGATTGCGGATGCGTGCTCGTGAACCAGTTCGCCAGCTCGCGATCGATGAGCGGCATCTCTTCGCCGGTGAACTCGCAGACGTCTGCCCATTCGGCGCCGAGCTTCACCTGGTGCATGTAGACCGCGCCGCAGCGGACCACACGCCGGGTCTCGTGAGGCGTCGGCTGCTCGACGTCGAGCTCGAGTCGAATCGGCGACGTGAGCGACAGCCCGCCGACACCGACATCCGCGATCCAGGGCCGGCCGTCGATCTCCACGCGCACGAAGAGATGGGTGCGCGGCGGCGTGTAGTCGCGGGGACGCTGGTAGCGGACACGGGCACTGAGCGGGGTGGCCTGGAAGCCGAGCGACTCCAGCACCAGCAGGAGCAGCCCGTTCTGCTCGAAGCAGTAGCCGCCGCGGCACGATTCGACGAGCTTCTCCTGGATCGCCGCCGGCGTGAGCGCGATGGGGCGCCCGCGCAGCACGTCGAGGTTCTCGAATGGAATCGTCTCGACGTGGGCGCGCACGATCCCGCTCAGCGTCTCGAGCGTCGGCGCCGTCGGCCCGGCGTACCCGATGCGCGCGAAGTAAGCCGCCAGGTCGATCATGGCACCTCGATTACTCCACGCGGCCGGGAAGCAGCGCGGGCATCGCCTCGCGTTTCCAGCCCTGCTCCCAGGTGGGCCGCGCCGAACGTCGCGCACCGGCGCGAAGCCGCTCGAGGGTCGATTGATCCGCCGGGAACGTCTCGAACAGCTCGAAGAGGATGTCCGCGAGCTGCCGTCCCGTCGAGAACAGGAGCCCGTTGTCGCCGTGCCGGACCCGCTCGGCCAGGCAGGCACCGTAGTCGAGCGCGCACACCGGCACGCCCGCACCGAACAGGTCCGCGACCTTCATCGGAATATCGAGCCCGGATGAGGACCGGTGCAGACAGAGCCCGATATCGGCGCTTCCCACCACAAGGGGATATTCTTCGGGCTCCAGCCAGCGCGTACGCAGGTGGACGCGGCGCGCCGACAGGCCTGCGAACAGACGCTCGAACCTCATGCGTCTCGCGCCGTCGCCCGTGACCAGGATGACCACATCGGGGAATCGCCGGTCCGGCCCGGCCGCCTCCCACCCGCGGACGCGTTCGTCGAGCCGGCGCACGGCGTCGACGACGAGATCGAAGTCCTCGTCTTCGGTCCAGCTCGTCGGGCAGACGACCAATGCATTCTGCCCGAGCGGGACGCCGAGACGCCCGAACAGCGCCTGGCGAAAGCGTTCGCGCTCCACCCGTTCGAGCGGCGCGAACGCCGCTGCCGGCCTGTCGTACAGCACGGCCGGCCGCGGCACGTCGAAGCGGCTCTCCAGCCACGCCGCCATGCCGCGCGAGACGCAGATGTTCGCGTCGACCCGCCGAGCGTCGCGGCGCTCGTACCACCGCGCCAGGCGCACCGCCGGATGCCAGCGTCCCAATCGCAGCCGCAGCACAGTGAAGCCCAGATTGTGCCAGTCGATCACGAACCGGACGGTCTTCCGGTGCAGCGTCCACCGCGCGACTGCCAGCGTCGGAAACGCCGGCGGGTTCTGCACGAGCAGCAGATCCGGCGGCGAGAGCCGCCGCAGGACCGCCCACAACCGCGCCGCGACCCGCAGGGTGTCGAACACGGCAACCATCGCGTAGACGAAGCTCGACGATTGCGACAGGCGCAGCGTCGAGGGGCTGATGCGATGCACCGCAATGCGAGGATGTCCGGCGACGGCCTGCGGCAGCGGCGTGCCTTCGAGGCCGATCAGGTCCACGTCGAGGCCGCTGGATGCCAGGGCCCGCGCGTGGTACTGCATGCGTGCGCTTCTGCCGAGATCGGCAAGCGCGAGGACGACGGCGCGCATTGTCGAGAAAGTAGGGGGAAGAGTCCCCTGATTATATGTCGAAGGTCAGGCGCTCTTCTTCAACCGCGCCGCGAGGATGCCGACCACGGCGCGCTCCGCGGCGGCAAGGGCGCCGAGATGCGCCGTCCCCGCGAGGATGGGACGCACGGCGATCGTATCGATGGTCGTGCCGTCCACGTAGGCCTCCAGTATCGCCGGGTGCACGTAACACGCCCGGCACACGGTCTTGGTGTTGCCCAGCCGTGCGGCCACCGCGCCAATCGCCTGAGCGATGTGCCTCTTGGCCTGCGCCGGCGTGACGTGCGGCTCCCCCGCCGCGAGCGCCTGCGCAGCCAGCACGGTGCCCGCCCACGTACGAAAGTCCTTCGCCGTGAAATCCTGCCCGCTGATCCGGCGCAGATAGTCGTTCACGTCTCCCGATCCGACGGCCTGCCGCTGTCCGCCCACATCCACGTATTGAAAGAGCTCCTGACCCGGCAGATCGCGGCACGCCTTCACGATGCGCGCGAGGCGCCGATCGTCGAGCTCCACGGCGTGTTCGACGCCGCTCTTCCCACGGAACTCGAAGCGCACGGTGCCACCGTGCACGCGTGCGTGCCCGTCTCTCATGGTCGTCAGTCCGACCGAGCCGTTCTGACGTGCGTACTCGTCGTTGCCCACGCGGATGAGCGTCTTCTCGAGGAGCTGCACGACGGCAGCCAGTACCTTCTCGCGCGGCAGCCCGGAACGCCGCAGGTCCGCGGCCGTCTTCCGTCGGATGCGCGGCAGCGCGTCCGCGAACGCGATCAGCCGCCCGTACTTCACCTCGTCACGCACTTCGCGCCAGCGCTCGTGATAGCGGTACTGCTTGCGGCCGCGCACGTCTCGGCCGGTGGCCTGGAGGTGACCGTCGGCGTATGGGCAGATCCACACGTCGGTCCACGCGGGAGGGATGGCGAGGCCTCTGATACGCTGCAGGTCGGCAGGATCGGCCACACGCGTCCCGTCCGGCCGCACATACGCCGGCCTGCTCTTCGAGCCTCGACGTGTGATGCCGGGTGTCGCCCCCTCGTCGACATAGCGAAGCCCGGCGATCTTCGCCGACTCGGGAGGACTCAAATCCGTGGGCGACGCCGAGGTGCGCGCACGGGCGAGATGCGCCCGCGCGGCCTTCCGCATCCTCACCTGCTGCTCCAGGGCCGCACGCTGCGAACGGCCGAGGCGCCTCCAGCTGCTCGGAAGCCTCATAACAGCAGCGCTGCGCTGCAAGGCTCGTGCGCAGCGTCGATCCGCGGCGTCGAGCTCGCGACTGCCGGTGCTCGCTACTGAGGAAACAACCGTTCGCCCGTGATGAGCCTGACCCGCCGCTGCAGGGTGACGTACGACCACGCCCACTCCGACAGCACGGCAATTCGGTTCCGGAAGCCGACGAGCCAGAAGATGTGGATGAAGATCCACATCAGCCAGGCGAACAAGCCCGACACTTCGATGGGACCGACATCCGCGACGGCCGATCCCCTCCCGATCGTCGCCATGTTGCCGTAGTCGCGATATCGAAAGGGTGCGAGCGGCCGACCGCCGATGGCGCGGAGGACGTTGGCCGCCGCGTGCGCCCCACCCTGCTTCGCCACCTGCGCGACACCAGGCAGCCACGCACCATCCTGCTGGAGCGCGCAGACATCGCCGACGACGAACACGTTCGGATGTCCGGGCACGGCCAGCGTCGGTTCCGCCAGCACGCGCCCGACCCTGTCGAGCGGCGCACCCAGCGACTTCGCAATCGGAGACGCGGCAACGCCCGCAGCCCAGAGCACGGTTTCAGCAGCCACGCGCTCGGCGCCAATCATCACGCCGAGATCGTCGACCGCCGTCACGGTCGCGCCGGTCCGCACGTCCACGCCGATCCGCTCGAGCGCCGCGCGCGAAGCCTCGCGCAGATGCGGCGGGAAGGCGGCGAGCAGACTCGGTCCGCCCTCGATGAGCAGCACGCGCGACGTCTCAGGGTGAATCGTCCGGAAGTCCTGCCGCAGCGACTGCCGCGCAATTTCGGCCAGCGCTCCCGCGAGCTCCACGCCCGTCGGACCGCCGCCGACAATGACGAAGGTGAGAAGCCGCCGCCGTATCTCGTCGTCGGTCTCGCGCTCGGCGGCTTCGAACGCGAGCAACACCCGCCGCCGGATCTCGAGCGCATCGTCGAGCGTCTTGAGCCCAGGCGCGCGTGGCGCCCATTCATCGTGGCCGAAATAGGCGTGAGCGGCGCCGGTCGCGACGATGAGGTAGTCGTACGCGATGCTCTTCTCGTCGAGCCCGGTGTCGACGCGGACCTGCCGCATCCGCGCGTCGATGCTGGTCACGTTCGCCAACAACACCTTGACGTTGTCCTGGCGACGCAGGATCCAGCGGATCGGTGAGGCGATGTCGCCCGGCGACAGCGCCGCCGTCGCGACCTGGTACAGCAACGGCTGAAAGAGATGATAGTTGTGGCGGTCGATCAGAGTGACCTGCACCTGAGCGCGTGCAAGCGCCCGCGCCGCGTCGAGGCCGCCGAATCCACCGCCGAGCACGAGGACGTGAGGGCGCGAGGGCACTCCGGCGATAATACTTGACATCATGAGCGGCTCCGACAAGGCACGGCAACTCGGTGGGCCCCTGACCGTCGTCGACACCGCGTGTCCGCTCGACTGTCCGGATTCGTGCAGCCTGGCTGTATCGGTCCAGCAGGGAAAGCTCGTCACAATCGACGGATCGCACCGCAATCCGGTCACCGACGGGTACATCTGCGCCAAGGTGCGCCGCTTCGGGGACCGCGTCTACGGCCCCGACCGCCTGCTCTATCCGGCCGTGCGGAAAGGGCGCAAGGGCGACGGCCGGTTCGAGCGCGTCAGCTGGGATGCCGCGCTCGCACTCGTCGCCGACAAGATGCGCGACGCACGTTCGAGGTGGGGCGCCGAGTCGATCCTGCCGTATTCGTACGGCGGCTCCAACGGACTGCTGTCCCAGGACACACTCGACGCGACGCTGTGGCGCCGGTTCGGCACCTCCCGTCTCGCGCGGACGGTGTGTGCCGCGCCGACCGGCGCCGCGAACATGGCCCTCTACGGCAAGATGCCGTCGGTCACCTACCAGGACTATCCGGAAGCCGCGCTGATCGTGCTCTGGGGCGTCAATCCGAACACGTCGGGCATTCACCTGGTGCCGTACGTGCGTGAGGCGCAGAAGCGCGGCGCGAAACTGATCGTCGTCGACCCGCGAGCCACGCAGCTCGCGCGTGCGGCCGACCTGCATCTGGCGGTCACGCCCGGAACCGACCTGGTCGTCGCACTCGCGCTGCACCGTCACCTCTTCCACAGCGGACGGGCCGACGCCGCCTTTCTCGATCAGCACACGATCAACTCCGCCGGCTTGCGCGAACGCGCCGAACCGTGGAGCATCGAGCGCGCGGCCGAGGTCGCAGGCGTCGACGCCGACCGGCTGCGAACGATGGCGGAGTGGTACTCGGACGCGTCGCCGGCGCTCGTGCGTTGCGGCTGGGGGCTCGAGCGCAACCGCAACGGTGGAAGCGCCGCAGCGGCAATCCTGGCGCTGCCGGCGGTCGCCGGGAAGTTCGGGGTTCGCGGGGGCGGCTACTCCATGAGCAACTCCGCTTCATGGGGCATCGAGCGGACATGGATCGGAGCGCCCGAGCAGACGACGCGGATCGTCAACATGAACCGGCTCGGCCGAGCGCTCCTCGACATGCGCGACCCACCGATCCAGCTGCTCTTCGTCTACAACTGCAACCCTGCGGCGACGGTGCCGGATCAGCATCGCGTCATTCGGGGACTGGAGCGGGAGGACCTCTTCACCGTCGTATACGAACAGGTCATGACCGACACCGCGCTGTATGCCGACGTCGTGCTCCCGGCGACGACGTTCCTGGAGACCTACGATTTCGCGAAGTCGTACGGGACCATCAACCTGGACCTGGTCCGTCCGGTCGTCGAGCCCGTCGGCGAGTCGAGACCGAATGCCGACGTGTTCGGCGAGCTCTGCCGGCGGCTGGACCTGCTCGAGGAGGGTGAGGCGGCAACCGAGCTCGACATGCTGCTGAGAGTGCTCGACGAACTGCCCGGGCCGATTGGCGCGGGGCTGAAGGACGACACGAGGCCGTCACCGCCGTTCGGGACGACGGCGCCCATCCAGTTCGTGGACGTCTTCCCGAATACGCCGGGGCGGAAGGTGGACCTCTGCCCCGCCGCCCTCGAGTCGGAATCGAGGTCCGGGCTCTATGTCTACATCGCCGACCCGGGCAACGAGCGCTACCCGCTGGCGCTGATCTCGCCTGCCAGCGACCGCACGATCAGCTCCACGCTCGGCGAACTGCCGGGGGCCGACGGCCGGCTGGTCATGCACCCGGATGATGCCGCGGCGCGCGGGCTGGACGACAACCATCCTGTGCGCGTGTTCAACGAACTGGGCGAGGTGCACTGCACGCTGAAGGTGATGCCGACGATCCGACCCGGCACCGTCAGCCTGGCGAAAGGCCTGTGGCGACAGGTGACGCGCAACGGCGTCACCGGAACCGCGCTGGTGCCCGATACGTTGACGGACATCGGCGGCGGCGCATGCTTCAACGACGCGCGCGTCCAGGTTGCCTCGCTCGCAACCGCATAGGCGCATCGCGCCGCGTCAGTAGCTGAAGGTGAAGATCAGGTCCGCGCCGCTTCCCTGGTTCCGGCGGAACAGCGACTGCTGCGTGGACGACCCCTGGACCACGTTGGTTTGCAGCCGGAGCCAGTCCGTGATCTCGTACTCCAGCACGAAGTTCGTCATGGTCTGGTTGCCGATCCCCTGCTGAACGCGCACGTAGAGGTTCTGCCCCACCTGTTGACCGACCGTGAGCTCCGGCCCGCGCCCGCTCTCCGGCGCCACGTTGATCTCGAAGGTATCCAGATTGAGCGCGCCGCCAATCGACTGCGCGAGTTGGCCCGCGACGGCGCCCGCGGCAATCGACTGCGCCCGCTGCGCCAGCGAGACCTGCTGTCCCTGGCCCAGCTGGTTGACCGGCTGATTGAAAACGATCAGGGCGAGGATGTCCGCCGGCTCGAGCGGCGGGACGCTGGTGAGAACGATTTCCGGACTCCGAAGGTTTCCGCGGATGTTCACGCGCGCTTCCACGCCTTGAATGACCCGGCGTGTGCGCAGATCGAGACGAGGATTCAGCTCCTCCAAGCCGTCGAAACGGATGCTTCCGTCCCGGAGGATGTCGAAACGCCGGCCCTGGAAGTCGTAGGTCCCGCGGACGGTGTTGATCGGACCGACCAGCCGGACCGGCCCGGCCGGTTCCTTGGTGATCGTCAACTCGCCCCCGAGCGTCACGTTGAGCGATCCCAGACTTACGGGGGAGCCGGGGGTCTGCAGGCTGTCGGCCTTGACTACGAGGTCGTTCGGGATGATGAAGTCGATGTTCATCCGAAGCGCGTCGAACGGAGCGCCCTGTGGAGCCTCCTGAGGCGCGTCGGCGAGCGCGGCGACCGTGCCGCCCGAATCGTAGCCGGCCTCCTCGGTCGAATAGGGCGAGCTCGCCACGGCGGCGATCACCTCGTCGAGATTGATGTCGCCCGTCGTGATGCCGAGATATCCCTGGACCATGGGCGATCGCAGCCGCCCCTGGAGCGACATCGCGCTCTGAATGCGGATCTCGCCCATGTCGTTGTCGATGACCTTGAAGTCCTCCGCGTTGATCCAGATCTGGAATCCTCCCACTTCGAGTGCGTGCACTCCGAGGTCGCCCGTGAGCGAGAGCGCGCTCTGGTGGTTGTCGAGAATCGTGATCTGCTCGACGTGGACACGATCGGGCTGGAGCTCGACCGTCCCGTTGATGTGCGAGTAGGCGACGCCGGTCGGGACGACGGTGAGGCTGCCGTCCGCGATCCGGATATCACCGGACGGGTGCGGGTCGCGCGCGCTTCCTGTCACGTGCACGTGCGTCTCCAGCGTCCCGGCGACATCGTCGAGCGCGCCGGTGAAACCCTGAATCAGTCCGAGATCCAGGGTGCTGCTGTCGATTGTGAGATCGACGCGATCGGCATCCGAGGCGGGAGGAATGTGCCCGCCCTCGGTCACGGCGGACGGGTCCGCTTCGGCGGAGCTGAAGAGCGCCGTCGGGACGTACCCCGAGGCGGTGATCCACTGGGTGGCGTTCTGCTGCAGCCTCGTATCGAGCGTGAGGCCGGCTCCGTCGTAGGCGACAGTGCCGCCGAAGGTGTCGTAGCTGAACTCGCGGAACCCGCCTTGCGCGACCTGGAACTCTCCTCGGACGTCCAGCGCGTCCGTCGTGCCGCCGACCGCGGCCGTGGCATTCAGCTGACCGGAGAACTGCGGCTCCCGCAGCAGCAGCGCTTCGACTCCCGGGAGATCGATGCGCGCCAGCGTGACGTCGAGCGTGGCACCAGGCCGTCCGAGCGTTCCGTCGACGGCGATGCGTTGTTCGCCGCTCACGAGTTGGAACGCGCTGATCTCGATCGCGCCGCCTCCGTAGCTGACCGTCGGCTCGCTGCCTGCTGGAATGTTCCACTGGTGCTGCCCTGCTACGAGCGCGAGCTGCGTGAGGTGCAGCTCCTGGTGGTCCGGATGGAGCACGACTGCGCCGCCGGCGGCCAGCGTTCGCTCGGGCTGCTCGGCTGTCGCGCGGAACTGGACCTCGCGCCGCGCGTAGGTGGCCTGGGCGGTCACCTCGTTGATGTTCTGGCCCGCGATCGTCACGAACGTCGCCTCCGCGTCGGCATCGACCGACGCCCGGTCGACGTCCAGGTCGGGCACTCGGACCCGGTAGTCGGTGTTCAGCATCAGTGCGCCGTTCTCGTCGTACTCGAGGCCGTTGGCGACCAGATTACCCGACGCCTGAAGCTCCGCCCGATTTCCCGCGACGCGGCCTTCGACTTTCACGATTCCCGAGAGCGGCAGCTCGAACAACGCCGCGATCTCCTGAATGCGCGGCGAATCGACGTGGAAGCGCAGGTCGGACTCGCCGGTCTCGTTCAACACCAACGTGCCCTCGGCCGTCGCGTTGATATCGCGCCCGGCGACCTCCAGCTGCCGGATCTCCGCCGACAGGTCGTGATAGTCCGCGTCGACCGACGCGCGCTCGATTGCCAGGCCGCCAAGCGTCGAAGGCTCCAGATTGACCTGCGCGGTGGCGGTGACGTTTGCGGGCGTCACCCCATCGGAGAACCCCTCGATCCGCGCATCGACGTCGAGCCGGCCGGTGACCCGACCTTCCATGGCGTCGCGGCCGCTGGCGAGAGCCATGTCGAGGTCGCTGAACGATCCCTCCGCGCTGACCTGCGCGTTGCCGCCGGCAACCCCGGCATCGAAGGTCAGCCTGGGGATCCGGCCTCCCAGCGCGGCCGAGTCTTCGAGGGTGCCCTCGGCACGCACGTCCAGCTCGGGCAGCGTCGTGCCCGATCCGTTCGCAGTGACGTGCCCCGCGAGCGAAGTCGCCGCGCGCGCATCGGCCAGCGCGGGGACGTCGAACGCGTTTCCGAGCTCCTGCAGGTTCACGTGTGCGACGCGCGCGTCGAGCCGGTAGGACAGCTTCTCGCCGTCCAGCGTCACACCCGCCTGGCTGCCCTGCGAGATGTCGAGTCCTGGCACCGTCGAGTCCGCGAACGTCGCATCGGCTGCAATCCGGCGGGCGGCGGCGTCTCGGGGAATGGTGCCCGTCGCGTGATAGTCGGCCGTGAGCGCCGTGGGGACCTTCGGCGCGCCGAGTTGCGCGGGCATTCTACGCAGATCGATGTTCGCGGCGCGTCCGCGCACGTCGAACGTCAGCGGCTGTTCATCCAGAGGAAGGACGACATCACCGTCGACCGTCGCCCGCGCGCCGTACGCCGAGGCGCTCGCATCGACCGACGCGCGGCGCCCCTGCAGCTCCGCCTTCGCCGCGATGTCGTCTGCGGAGTAGCCGGACACCGCGATGTGCCGCGCCGTCAGGCCGAGGCTGCCCCGCAGCGAATCAAGATCCGTGAACGTGTCGGCCCGCAGATCGGCCTGCAGATCGGCGGTGAGGTCGCTCTGCAAGGCGGGGTCGTTCGTCAGCGCCGACAGATCCAGTCCGCGGACGCGGACGTCACCCTGGACGGCCTGGCCGGGCTCCTGGAGGTCCATGACCAGAGTGCTCGCAACCTGTCCGGCGGAGGCGCGCACGTTCACGTCGACGCCGAGGCGATCGAGCGGTCCGTTCATCGCGATCTCGAACGCGGGCTGCTGATCGATGCCGGCGAGCGCAGGCACGAGGCGCGCGATCTCAGGGACCGAAAGCTTGTCCGACGTGACCTGGAGCTTCAGCCGGGGGCTGCCGAGATAGTCCTCGATAGATCCGTCGATGGTGAGGGAGCTCTCCTCGGTCCTCATCGCGAGCGTGTCGACGAAGACCGTATCGTCGCGGACGGCGAGGCCCCCCGAGAGCGCGTTCAGGCCCATCGCCGGCGAGTCCGTGCGAAAGGAGACGTGAGCGATCTCGACCGAATACCTCACAGGCTCGTACTCGAATCCGAGCCGCGCATCGATCCGGTCGACGCGCTCGGGGACGTTCAGGCCCGCGACCTCGATCGGATCCTCGAGGATGACCGCCCCATCGCTGATGCCGATCTCACCGATGGAGATTGGGGCCTGCGGGCCTTCGCGGTCGGCCTCCTGCGCCTGCTCCTTGATCAGCCGGGCGATGGACCAGGTGTCGCCCTCTCGTCGAAGGTACACGGTGGGTCTGTTCAGGCGGATGTCATCGATGACGAGCCCCTGGGCGATCAGCTGAAACAGGTTGTAGTCGAGACCGAGGTCCCGGATCGCCACGACCTCGCTGCCGTCCACGGTGATGGCGATGTTCTCGAGCTCGACGCCGAAGAACAGGTTTCCGCCGAGGCGTTCGATCGTAAGGTCACCGTTGAGGTAGGTGTGGGCTTCGGAGACGATGTAGCCGCGGAGCCAGTTCTTGAACCAGGCCGTCTGAGACACGATGACGGCCGCAGCTGCACCGCCGACGATCAGCGTCAGGACGAGGACCAGCACCTGAACGAGACGGCGGACCATGTGCATGCCGTCTCAGGTTGGCAAAACCTGGGCCGGCCATCCGGCGCTCCGAACGCTCGTCAAAACGCCTGCCCGATGCTGAAGTGCACCCGCCAGGGACGTGATTGGGGATCGCCGTTCACGCGAAGGTCCGGGATGGGGTTCAGCTGATAACCGATGTCGAGTCGAATCGGCCCAACCGGCGTGGTGTACCGGAGCCCCGTGCCGATGGCGTAGCGCAGATCGTCGAGGTGCAGCTGCCAGTCGCCCGCCCAGACGTTGCCGCCGTCCAGGAACGCCACGGCGCCGAGGTTGCCGGCCGTCGAGTACCGGAGCTCCGAGCTGAACGCGAGCATGCTGTTACCGCCGATCGGCAGGCCCGATCCGCTGAGCGGGCTGACCTGGAAGCGCCCCCACCCGCGGATGCTCGTCGCGCCGCCCAGGAAGAACTTCTTCGAAAACGGCACGAGCGTCGGGTCGCCGCCCGCCGCCCCGATCACTCCGAGCTGGAGCCGGTTGGCGAACACGAGACGTTCGGAGATCGGCAGATAGTGCCGGCCGTCCGCCGACACGGCCTGATAGCTGAAGGTCCCAGGCAGGATGCGGCCGGCGTTTTCGGCGTGCAGCGCGAGCTGATAACCCCGCGTCGCGTTCAGCACGTTGTCGGCCGTGGTGCGTTGCAGGTCGAACGCCAGCGCGCTCAGCGTGCCTTCCTGGCGGCCGGTCGTCGGGTCCAGTCCGAGCGCGATCAGATCGGCATAGAGCAGCGGATCGTTCAGCACGTTGGACGCGATGGACGTGCTGTTCCGCTCGTTGGTGAGCGACACCGCCCACGAGAAGTTCACGTTCTCCCGGTGCGTGAGTGTCACCTTGCCGCCGGTGACCGCGGAGCGATAGGCCGGCGTGTAGGTGTACCACTGCTGCGCCTCGCCGCCGAGCGACATGTGCGGCGCGAAGAAGTACGGCTGGGTGAAATTGAGCCGGAGACCGCGATCGAGCGACGACCACCGTCCGTGGGCGCCCGCGGTCCGCGCGCCGCCGAGGAAGTTCACGTGGCGGTACTCGCTGTCGACGCGCGCCTTTTCCTCCGTCCCATACCCGACGCCGAAGTTCACGCGCTGGTGCCGGCCCTCCGCGACGGTGATCCGCATCGGCACGTCCGTCGGCTGCTCGCCCGCGTTCAGCGTCTCGATGTTCACGAACTGGAACAGCTCGAGGTTGTACAGGCGCCGCTGCGAGTCCTGGACGCGGCTCCGCCGATACACTTGCCCGGGCTCGAACGTGAGCTGCCGCCGGATCACGTCCGCTCCGACGCTGTTGTTCCCGACGATCTCGATCGGGCCGAAACGCGCCTCCGGGCCGGGCTCCGCAGTGAACGTGATGGTCGCCTGCTTGCCGTCCGGACCATCGTCTTCCTGTGTGGCCACGCGGGCGTACGGATGCCCGTGATCGCGCAACGCGTTCACGGCCAGCTCGTGCGCCGCGATGACCTCCTGCCGGTCGCGCGGCTCGCCGATTTCCAGGGGGCTCTCCCGCCGCACCTCGTCGATCTGCAGCTCCGGTACGGCCTCGAACCCGCGGTACTCGACGGCCACCAGACGGAGCGGATCACCTTCGTCGATCGTCAGCGTGACGTCGACGGCATCCTGTTCGTCATTCAAATCGACGTCGAAGGCCGTGACCCGCGCGTCGGGAAACCCGCGGTCTCCATAGAACGCCTCGATGCGCTTCAGGTCGGCATCGAAGCGGCTGCGATCGAAATAGTGCTTGCGCCCCCACGGCAGGCTCCAGCCGAGGACGGGAATCTTCGTGTTCTCCCGCGTCGCGAGAGCGCTCTTCAGCCGCTCGACGTCGACGCTCTTCACGCCCTCGAAACGCAGCGACCGGACGGTGATCGTGCCTCCGTCCTTGCACCCCGCGAGGGCGAGCGCGCAAAACATGGCGAAAATCAGCTGACAGGCACGACTCATCCTCACAGGATGAAACCACATCCCGTGCCATCACGCATATGAAGTACAGGACGGCGGTGAAGCAGTTGAAGTAGTCGAAACGATCGGCGGGAGCGGCTCACGCGCCAGGCGTGGCATCCGCGGACGGTCGTCTCGGCCGCGCCGACAGCAGCGCGAGCGCGACGCCGAGCCCCACCGCGACGGTCGCCGAGGCGGCGAGCCAGAATCCGGGGAGACGATCGACGACGCCGGCCCGCCACAGGGCGAGGCCGGCGCCAATCACGAGCAGAAAGTACCCGAGCAGATACAGGTGAACGGGGCGCACGTTCCTAGCGCACGTTCACCGTCAGCGCGGCACGCCGGTTCAGGCGCCGCGTCTCTTCGCGCGAGTTGTCGTGCTTCGGACGCTCCTCGCCGTAGCTGACGGTCGTCAGGCGGTTCGCGTCGACGCCACGGCTCACCAGGTAGTCGCGCACGGAGCTCGCACGTCGATCACCCAGCGCCAGGTTGTACTCGGCCGTGCCGATGTTGCACGTGTGGCCTTCCACTTCGATCCGCAGATCCGGGTTGTCCCGCAGTGCTGCGACCGCCTCGTCGAGCAAACGCGTCGCCTCGGGCCGGAGCGTGTAGCGGTCGAAGTCGAAGTGCACGTCCTCGAACGTGTAGTTGCGCACCGGCGGACGTGTCACCTGGATCGTGACGTTCGCCGAGGCGGTCCCGCCCTTCCCGTCGTCCACGGTGACCGTCGCCTGCTGCGGACCTTCTTGCTGCGGCGCGGTCCAGCCGGTCTGGCGGTCTGCCGGGTTCGCAAGCGTGCCGGCCGGAATCGTCCAGCGATAGGTAAGCGTATCGCCGTCCGGATCGCTGGCGTTGGCCGTCAGCGTGGAGCGCCCGCCGACTTCGACCGTGCACGGGTCGCACTGCGCCTGCACGGTGGGCGGCCGGTTGGCCGGCGCCGCCGGGGGCGCTGGCGCCGGAGGCGGCGGGGGCGGCGGGGGCACATAGGCTCGCGCGCCCGGGTGGAAGCCGATGCGCACCTGCCAATCGACGAAGTCGCCGAACGCGTTGTCGTCGGTCGGGTACAGGTCCCGATCGCGCATCGGCACATTCCAGCTGATGCCGCCTCCCACGAAGAACCCGCTGCGATTTTGCCAGTTGAGGGCAGCGGTCGCCCGCGTGAGATTGCGGATCGTCGATAGAGCGGGAGGAACCGAGCCATCGACCGCCACGAATGGCGATCCGGTGATCCTCACCGTGTCGCGATTGTTCACGTAGCCGCTCAACTCCGCGACCGCAC
>JBFXAT010000037.1:0-42252 GCA_050183995.1 Vicinamibacterales bacterium | reverse complement strand
CCTCTAGTGTATCGGTTGTCGCGCCAGCGGCAGCGCCGAGTAGCTACGTCCGGAAGGGAGAAACGCTGAATGCATCTAAGCGTGAAACCCTCCACAAGATGAGATCTCCCTGGATCGCAAGATCCCTGAAGGCTCCTGGAAGATGACCAGGTGATAGGTCGGGTGTGTAAGCGTGGCGACACGTTGAGCTTACCGATACTAATCAGCCGTGAGGCTTGACCATATATTTTGCTTCTCCGGGCTCTGCCCGGATCCGGAGCTCTGCTCCGGAACAAAGTGCATATGCACGCGGAAACGCTGCGCATGTGGGGTCGGTCGAAACTACCGTTTGCAGGATATTCAGTTGCACCGTCGCGCGCCTTGGGCGCATGGCGGTCCGCCGTCATCTCGACGACGGCAAGTGCTCTTTGAGATTGTCTGGGACGATCCCGACTCCGCTCGCACCGCGAGCTACGTCGTGACAGGCCGTTGAATAGGCCCGTCACCTCGGAGCGCCGACAGGCGCGAAGACGGGAACCCCAGGCAGACAAGTTTGCCGGTGGTCATAGGATCAGGGTCACACCCGTTCCCATTCCGAACACGGAAGTTAAGCCTGATACCGCCGATGGTACTGCGTGGGAAACTGCGTGGGAGAGTAGGTCGCTGCCGGCATTATCTCGAAAGAGCCCGCGAACATTCGTGTTCGCGGGCTCTTTCTTTTTTGGGCGTCGGCACCCCTCGGCGCACTCTTCGGCGCACTCTTCGCCGCCGCACTCTTCGCCGCCGCACTCTTCGCCGCGGCGCTCTTCGCCCCGACGCGGCCTTGAGCTCGCCGCGGTCTCAGTTCGACAGTGGGCGCGCTCTCGGCAGCCTCGGTTCGCGGGGGCTGGCGGCTACGCGTGTCCTCAGTCCTCGCGCTCCAGCGCCCACACGGCCGCCCAGAACGCCGCGAGGGTGAAAACGACGAACGCCGCTGCTTCGAGCGCGACGAGACGGGGCGCCCCAAGACCGATTGTCGCGAACCGCAGCACGTCCACCTGCCACGTAATCGGATTCGCCATCGCCACCAGCCGAAATGCTCGCGGGAGCGGCTCGAGTGGATAGAACATCGAGCTGGCGAACAGAAAGAAGAAGTAGAAGACCGATGTGACAGTGTTGAACGCATCGTTGCGCCGGATCCGCAGCGCGAAGATCGCGTAGAAGAAGAACCAGCCGGCCGTTCCGACGCCCGTCGCCAGGACGAGCACGGGAAGCCCCGCCAGTCTGACGTCCACTCCCAGCAACAGCGCCGACAACGCCACCGTGGCGATCGCCTGGACCATCGCGACGCCGACGTTGAACAGGACCTTCCCGAGCAGATACTGAGAACGGCTCATCGGATAGGTCAACATCTCGTAGAAGATGCCGTTGTCGCGGTCGAGGAAGAAGGACCACGAGGTGTTGGCCGCGATCCCGAAGCTCGCCATGCCGAGTACGCCTGCAAGGAAGAACGCGTTGTAGTCGACGCCGGGCAGAGCTGCGGTGAACCCCATGGTGGCGTTCATCCCGAGGCCGAAGACGAGAAGGTAGCCCAAGGGATAGACCACATCCCAGAAGATGAAGAGGAGATTGGTCGCGCGAATTCGCCCCTCCCGCGCCAACACCGCGCCGAGGACCTCGAACCTCATTCCCCGCCTCCCGCCCGCTTCGTGAGCTCGACGAAGACGTCTTCGAGCGTCGCCCCGTTGATCTCGATCCGAAGCAACCTCGCCCTCCGCGCGATGGCCGTCACCAGCTCCAGCACCTGCGCTTCGTCCTCGCGCAGCTTCATTTGCAGGGTGTTGTGGGTCGTCACCAACTCGATCGGGTGCAGCGCCGCGACCATCCCCCGCACGTCCGCGGGGATCTGTTCGAACGTCAGCGTCACGTCATAGAGGCGGTCGACCAGCGTCTTCAGGTGATGCAGGTCGCCGCGCGCAATCTCACGACCGCGGTTCATGATGAGGATGTCATCACACAGCTCCTCCGCCTCGGTCAGGATCTGCGTCGTCAAGACGATGGTCCGTCCCTGTCCGGACTGTTCGCGGAGCAATTCGATCACGCTGCGCTTCAGAATCGGATCCATGCCGGACGAAAATTCGTCGAGGAACAGGATCGGAGTGTCCACGATGAACATCTTTGCGACCTGCACTCGGCGCCGTGCGCCGCCGCTCAGGTCCTGAACCTTCGTGTCGGCGATCGACGCGAGACCGAACCGCTCGAGCACCCCGTCGATGCGCGTCGCGACCGACGGCCCCCTCTGCTGATGGAACCGGGCGAAGGTCCGCAAGTTATCGCGAACGCTCAAGAGCAGCTCAGCGGCCTGTTCCTGAATCACGACGCTGATGACGCCGCGCACGTCGAGAGGGCGACGGGCGACGTCCAGACCGTGCACGAGGACTCGACCGGACGTCGGCCGCGCCAGCGTCGTCAGCA
Organism: Vicinamibacterales bacterium; assembly: GCA_050183995.1. Classification (GTDB taxonomy): domain Bacteria; phylum Acidobacteriota; class Vicinamibacteria; order Vicinamibacterales; family CAVVIG01; genus CAVVIG01. The sequence continues at coordinate 39,819 of JBFXAT010000037.1, read as the reverse complement.
CGCGCAGCGTCGTCGTCTTGCCGGCGCCGTTGGGACCGAGCAGACCGAAGATCTCACCCCGCCGGACAGAAAAACTGAGCCCATCGACGGCTCTGACCTCGCGAGGCGTGCCGGCACGGTACACCTTCACGAGTTGCTCGACGTCTATCGCTACGTCTATCGCGAGGTCGCTCAACCGGTGGCTCCCTTCGAATCCGGACCGCTTCGAACAGTCCTGAACAGTCTTGAACGGCCCTCAACGGTTCGAGCCGTCCACGCGAGCCACGCTCGCGCAGCAGGCCTACAGGAGGCTCAGGCCGCCGGACAGGTACTGCCGCACACGGACCTTCTTTTCCGCGCTGGCCGAGCTCATCGCTCGAACCACGCCAAAGACGGGCCGCTCCGGCCATGGGCGATCGTATCGTCCCAGCGTCCAGCTGTAACCGGCATAGGAGTTCGGATCGCGGCCGTCGAGACACCATCGATTCATGAGGCGCGTCATCACGTCGAGCGCCTCCTGCGGCGACGCGCTCCATTCGAGGATCTTCTTGCCCCAGAGCATCCGCATGTAGTTGTGCATCCAGCCGCCGGTCAACATCTCGCGCTGGGCTGCGTTCCACAAGGCATCGTGCGTCGCGGCTTTCTCGAAAGTCTGGCGATCGTAGACGGCCGGGCGCGGGTCTCCGGCGTGCGCGATCAACGTCTCCTGCGCCCAGGGGGGCAGGCCTTCGAACCGGTCGTAGTCGTGCGGACGATGCGTGCACGTATTGAAGCCGAGCTCGCGCCAGACGACCAGCTGGTCGAGGAACGCCTCAGCGCCGGGTCCAACACCCCACCAGCCGGTTCGGACGCCGGTCGCCTGTGCGCCGAGGTCGCCGATCGTCCACCGCTCCGCGCGCATGACGGCGTTGAACACGTCGTGGGCGGAGATGTGACCGAAGTGCAGATAGGGAGACAACCTGCTCGTGCCCCGATCGTCGGGGTGGTTGTGGCGCTCGTGGTATGCGGGCAGGCGATCGCGCACGAACGCCTGCAGGGCTCGCCCCGCCGCCTGGCTGCCGCCCGTCATGGCCACCGGTGGCACCTTGTGATCGATCGCGAGCGCGGCGAGGGCTCCAGCCTCGCCACGCAGCAGCGCCGGCGACGCGGCCGGCCACCGCTCCGTGACATCAGCCGGCAGCACCGTTGTCGCGCGCGGAAGAGAAGCGAACGGCGATTCGGACGGCAGGTCACGCAGATGCGTACGCAGGCAGCCCTGCATGTAGCGGCGGAAATGGACCGCCGCCGGATACGCCCGCGGCACGGCCCAGAGCGGCAGGAGCCCGTTGCTGTCGACGGCTTCGAGCCTGACCGCGATCTCGTCCGTCGCCTTCTTGAGGAAGGCCGGGACCGAACCGCAGGGGTATTCGTCCGTGACGATCACGGCGGCGTCGCGGGACACACGCGCCAACAGGCCCTCGGCCGCCCCTGGGACCGGCTCCACGTACGGGTGATACCGCACGGGCGTCGGTTCGAGCGCCCGCGCATTGTCGGCCATGCCCTGCAACGCGAACCGGTGCAGACGATCCGATGCGTACGGCTCGCTCGCCAGCAGTGGCTCGACCACGACGATCGGCAGGCTCAGCTCGGTGGACCACCAGGCGATGCGGTCCAGGGCATAGTTCAACCGCGTCCGCCGGGCCGTGAGCATCCAATAGAGGACGAAGGCTCCTCCGCGTCGAACGGGCTTCCGGCTGAGAAGGCGGACGCGCATGGACGGAACTCCCCCGGGGAACATCTCGGGCGCGGCAGGCATCAAAGCGTTAGACTCGATTCATGAGCGATGAGATCGTTCCCGTCCAGAAGAGCGACGCCGAATGGGCCGAACGACTGTCCCCCGAGCAGTATCGCGTGCTGCGTGAACATGGGACCGAACGGCCGGGGAGCAGCCCGCTGAACCAGGAGAAACGCAGGGGCATGTTCGCGTGTGCCGGATGCGGGCAACCGCTCTTCGCGTCGGAAACCAAGTATGACAGCTGCACGGGGTGGCCGAGCTTCTTCGCTCCTGTCGAGAACGCCGTCGCCACGTCAGAGGACCGAAGCCACTTCATGAGCCGGACGGAGGTGCACTGCTCGCGGTGCGGCGGTCATCTGGGACACGTGTTTCCGGATGGTCCGAAGCCCACAGGGCTCCGCTTCTGCATGAACGGCGTGGCGTTGAACTTCGTCCCCGACGAGCCCGACTCAGGGCCAGGGAGGTGAGTGTGTTCGGAAAGTCCAATCGGATGCCCACCGCCGCCGAAGCGCTGCCGGGGCGCCTCGAAGTGATGCCGGTTCCCGAACAGCACTACGTCAACGGGCATCGGCTTCAGGAGCCTTTTCCACCGGGGCTCGAGCGCGCCATGTTCGGCATGGGCTGCTTCTGGGGTGCGGAGAGGAAGTTCTGGCAGCTCGCCGGTGTCTACACGACGGCCGTCGGGTACGGGGCGGGGCTCACGCCCAATCCCACATACCGCGAGGTCTGTTCGGGCATGACCGGACACAACGAGGTCGTGCTCGTGGTCTTCGACCCCGCGCATATTTCGTACGAGGACCTGCTCAGGGCCTTCTGGGAGAATCACGATCCGACTCAGGGGATGCGCCAGGGCAACGACGTGGGCACGCAGTACCGCTCCGGCATCTACTACTACGGTGACGCACAGCGCGCGGCTGCCGAACGTTCACGCGATCGCTACGCGCACGAGCTGCAGAAGACCGGCTACGGTCCAGTCACGACCGAAATCCTCCCGGCTCCGGAGCTCTATTACGCGGAGGAGTATCACCAGCAATACCTCGCGAAGAATCCCGGCGGCTATTGCGGCCTCGGCGGCACAGGAGTGGAGTGCCCCCGCGGCCTGGCAGCGGCGCCCGAGCCTTCGAGCCCCTGAGACGGTCGTCGCGCCGGGGCGGCTCCGTCGCCGCCTTCACCCTGGAAAGAACACGCGCTCGACGAACCAGTACGCGCCGGCGACGATCACGCCGACCGACCCCACGACGACCAGGCTGCGCCCCGCGCGCTCGCTTCGCGATCGAATCAGCTGGAGCAGCGACGCGACCACCCCGACGACGAGCAGTTGTCCGATCTCCACGCCGAGATTGAACGCAAAGAGCGACCATCCGAGGGCGAGACGGGGCAGGTCCATCTCGCGCAGCACGTTCGCGAATCCGAACCCGTGGATGAACCCGAACGCGAACGCGATCCACGCCCGGACGTCGCGCCCGCCGCGGACGGTGAGGTTGTCCGCCCCCACGTAGACGATGCTCAGGGCGATCGCCGGCTCGATGATGCGAGCCGGTGGATTGAGCACGTTCATCGCTGCGAGCGAGAGGGTGACGCTGTGGGCCAGCGTGAAGGCGCTCACGACCAGGGCCAGCCGTCTGACCGTTCCGCCGAGCAACAGCAGCCCGACCAGGAACAGCAGATGGTCCGGTCCGATCAGAATGTGTTCGATCCCGGCCGGGATGAATCGCCGGACGACCGCCACGATTCCCTGGCGCGTTCCCGAGAAGAACTCCACGCGCGTCTTGCCGCGGTCGAGGATGGCCTGCAGTGCCAGATCCCCCGACTCGTAGACGTTCACGAACGTCTGATGTTCCGGGTCGTACGGGAACAGCCGCGCGTCGAGGACGAGCGCGGGGGGCACGCCGTCGAACCTCAAGTGGCCGCGTATCCTCACGGACTGCCGTTCCGGCAGCGCCTCGGGGGTGGACCAGCCGTCCGCTCGAAGGCTGTCCTCTCCCAGCTGGAAGGACATCCGTCCGCCGAGCAGACCGGTCACCGCACGTCCGTGCTGCGTCAGGTACCCTGAATCGAGGAGCTGCTCCGGCGGCTCGATCCCGAGATCGTGCGCGACGTCGATGATGTGCGCCACGAGGACGACCTCGGCGGAGCCCGGCTCGAGGCGGACATCGAGGTACGTGAAAGGGACGGGGTGGCCGGAGGCCGGAGCGGCTGCCGCCAGGACGCCGACGATCGCTGCAATCAGAATCCTCATGAGTGCGGCGGTCCGATGGTACCGTATTCGCCCGCACGCATCGGCTCATGAAGCTCGTTCCCATCGACACGCCCGACGATCCCAGGCTCGCCGTCTATCAAGCGATTGGTGACGCCGAACTGCTGCGCGCCCGCGGGCTCTTCGTCGCCGAAGGCCGTCTCGTCGTCTGTCGAGTGTTGGAGGACCGGCGCTTCAGAGTCATGTCGTTGATGGTGACGCCCACCGCGCTGGCGGCGCTCGGCCCGGAGCGTCTGGCGTCCTCGCCGCACACGGAAGTCCACGTGTGCGAGCTGCGGCTGTTCCGGGCGACGACGGGGTTCAACATCCATCGCGGATGTCTCGCGATGGTGGAGCGGCCGCCGACGATCGAGCCGAAGGCGCTCGTCGGGACGTCGACCGGCGCCGCCCCGATGGTCGTCCTCGAGGATGTGGCCGACGCCGACAACGTAGGCAGCATCTTTCGGAGCGCCGCGGCGTTCGGCGCGGCCGGTGTCCTGCTCAGCCCGGCCTGCTGCGATCCGCTCTATCGGAAAGCGGTTCGCACGTCCATGGCCGCGACGCTGCGAGTGCCGTACGCGAGGGTGCACCCGTGGCCGCAGGCGTTGGACTGGTTGAAGGGCGAGGGGTACGCGCTCGCGGCGCTGACGCCCCGCGAACCGGCGCGCGGGCTGAGCGAATTCGCCGCGGGAACCCGGCCAGGGCGCCTCGCGATCCTGCTGGGGAGCGAAGGCGCCGGGTTGAGCGAGGGCGCTTTGGCGCGCGCGGACGTACGTGTGCGCATTCCCATCACGTCGATGGTCGATTCGCTCAACGTCGGCGTCGCCTGCGGGATCGCGCTCGCCCTGCTCGCTGACAGCGATCACCCGCGCGTGCCGCCAGACGTGCGATAGAGGATTGAGCGTTTCGGCCTCCTCTGGTACAACAGAGACACCGCGTGACCATCCCAGTCGAATACGCCTCAGAGCGCAAGATCCGCGAGCGCAACAAGCTCTATTACCGTTTCAATCACTGGCCGATCTGGATCTTCGTCTTCTTCATCGCGCCGGGACCCTTGACGTTCGACCTGTTCGAGGGGGGATTCGACTGGCGCATGGGGATCTGGCTCGGTCTCGTGCTGCTCGGGACCGGAATAGCAGGCCTGCGAGGAGCTCTGCCGGGCGTCGAGCCGAAGCCGTACATCATCAGGTTCACCGAAGATCGCCCGAATCCCCTGTACCGTCGCGTCTGCTACACCTTCGCGTGGAGCGAAGTGATCACGTTCGCCGTGCTGAACGTCGTCGGCCTGGTGGTGGCGATCGTGACCGGCGAGTGGTATCTGAAGCAGATCTACCGCGTGGGGTACTTTCCGATCGCGGGTTCGATCTGGCTGCTCGGTCTCCTCGGCCAGTTGCCTCGAGTCAAGGCGTCGACCAAGGGCGAAGGGCACGAGCGGCGCTACTTCTACGGATCGGTCTGGGCGGTCTGTTGGGCGCAGCCGGTGTTGTGGTTCCTCTGGAAGGCCCTGCCGCAGACGCGCGCGTTCGACATCCTGAAACTCTGCGTCTTCCTCGGCATTCTTGCGTTCGTCGGCAACATGGCCCGACTGGGCCGGCTCCCCCGCACGCGTCCGATCGTCCCCGGCGAGCTGGCCGTTTCCGACTGACCCGACGCCCGACGCAGCCCCCGCGTAGAATCTGCTGCCAATGACTACACGCGAGGGCTGGACCGGCTGGGACGAGTACGCGCCGTTCTACGACTGGGAGAACGCGCGCACGCTCGGCCGCCGCGACGTGCCCTTCTGGCGAGGGGTGGCCCTGCAGTCGAAGGGGCCCGTCCTGGAGCTCGGGTGCGGGACCGGGCGCATTTCGCTCCCTCTCGTCCGCGCCGGCGTACGAGTCGTCGGCCTCGATCGATCGGCGCAGATGCTGGCGCGGGCATCAGCGCGGTGGACGGCGCTCGCCCGCCGGGTCCCGGACGCTCGCCGGAGTCGGCTGCGGCTGGTGCGCGGCGACATGCGGGAGCTGCCGTTCGCGGCGGAAACCTTCAACACGGTGCTCGCGCCCTACGGGGTGCTGCAGTCGCTCGTGCGCGAAAAGGATCTCGCGTCGGCGCTGACGTCGGTGGCCGGGGTGTTGAAGCCGGGAGGGCTCTTCGGCGTCGACCTCGTGCCCGACGTGCCGAATTGGCGCGAGTACTCCAACCGGATCCAGCTGAAGGGGCGAAGCGCGAGAGGCAGTCATCTGACGCTCGTGGAGTCGGTGCGTCAGGAGCCTCGGCGCCACCTCACCATCTTCGAACAGACCTACATCGAACGTCGCGGGGAGCGCATGACGAAACACCGCTTCGAGCTGACGTTCCGCACGCTTCCCGTGCCGGCGTTCACGCGGCGGCTCGAGCGATCGGGCTTTCGAATCGAGGCCGTGCTGGGAGACTATCGCGGCGGGCCGTGGGACGAGCGGGCGGACGTGTGGATCATGCTGGCGCGGAGGCTGTGATACCATTTCTGGTCCGATCTTGTTGATTTAGCGGGAGTTTCGAACATGTCCGGCCATTCAAAGTGGCACACGATCAAGCACAAGAAGGGTGCCGCCGACGCGAAGCGCGGGAAGATCTTCACCCGCATCATCAAGGAACTGACCGTTGCGGCCCGCAACGGTGGCGGCGACGCCGACACGAATCCGAGGCTGCGCACGATCATCGCCGAGGCGAAGGCCAACAACATGCCTTCGGACAACATCAAGCGCGCCATCCGGCGCGGAACCGGCGAAGAGCCCGGCGTGTCGTACGAGGAGGCGCAGTACGAGGGCTACGGCCCCGGAGGCGCCGCCGTGATCATGGACGTGCTCACCGACAACAAGAACCGCACGGTCGGTGAGCTGCGGCACCTGCTCACCAAGTATGGCGGCAACCTCGCCGAGAGCAACGCCGTGGCCTGGATGTTCACCAAGCGCGGCTACATCGTGGTTCCGAAGGATCAGGCCCAGGAAGAAACGCTGATGGCGGCCGTGATCGACGCCGGCGGCGACGATCTGCGCGACGACGACGACAACTGGGAAGTGTTGTCGTCGATCGAGGCCTTTCAGGCCGTGCTCGACGCCGTGAAGCAGCTGGGCATCGAGCCCGCCGCGGCCGAGATCACGATGTTGCCCCAGAACTATCTGAAGCTCGAGGGCAAGCAGGCGCAGCAGATGGTGAAGCTGATGGACGCGCTCGACGAACACGACGACATCCGGCACGTCTGGTCCAACTTCGACATCGAGGAGAAGGAGATCGAGGCCTCGCTGGCGTGAGGATCTTCGGCATCGACCCGGGGTCGGAGCGCACCGGCTACGGCTGCGTCGACACCGACGGCTCGCGCCACCGCATGCTCGCCAGCGGCGCCATCAAGACCCCCGCGGCCGCCTCGTTTCCGCAAAAGCTCCTGACGATTCACGCCGGACTCGCGGCGCTGCTCTCCGAGCACCGTCCCGATTGCGTGGCCATCGAGAACCTCTTTCACGCCGCCAACGCGCGCAGCGCGCTGAAGCTGGGTCACGCCCGCGGCGTGGCGATGCTCGCCGCCGTCGAGGCTGGCCTGCCGGTCGTGGAGTACACGCCGGCGGAGGTGAAGCGCGCGGTCGTGGGGTACGGCCGCGCCGAGAAGCACCAGGTCCAGCAGATGGTGAAACTGCTCCTCGGTCTCGCGGTCGAGCCGACGCCGTACGACGCGTCGGACGCGCTTGCGGTCGCGATCTGCCACGGGCATTCGCTGACCTCGCCGTCGGCGGAGGCTGGCGGCACGCGCCGGTCGCGCGCCCAGGGGAGCTGGCGTCAGTACAGGCCGGCGCGGTCGTGATCGCCCATCTTCGCGGGCGTCTCTTCGAGAAGCAGCCGAATCGCCTGGTCGTCGACGTCAACGGCGTGGGCTACGACGTGGCTGTACCGCTGTCGACGTTCTACGGGATCGGCGACGCCGGAGCGGACATCTCGCTGCGCATCCACACGCACGTTCGCGAGGATGCGATTGCGCTGTTCGGGTTCGCCACCCGCCTCGAGCTGGATCTGTTCGAGCGGCTGATCTCGGTCAGCGGCATCGGTCCGAAGGTCGCCCTGGCGGTCCTGTCCGGCATCGACCCGCCGGAGCTGATTCGCGCGATTCAGGACGGCGACATCGCCCGCCTCACCGCGATTCCGGGCGTGGGCAAGAAGACCGCGGAGCGGATCGTTCTCGAGCTGAAGGATCGGCTGCCGGCTTCGGCGCAGCCCGCGGCGCCGGCCGGCGCTGCGAAGCCGTCCGCGGTGGCCGACGATGTGCTGTCGGCGTTGATGAATCTGGGGTACCATCGCCCGCTCGCCGAGCGCGCCGTCGAGCGCGCGGTCAAGGAGAGCGGCGGCGAGTTCGAGCAGACGCTGCGCCAGGCGCTGCGAGAGCTGGCGCGGTAATGACGTCGGCACGGTAGTCATGGACGATCGCCTCGTTACAGCCGCGCGGGTCGACGAAGACGCTCAGTACGAAGCGGGATTGCGCCCGCGCGCCCTCGACGAGTACATAGGCCAGGACCGGGTGCGCGAGAACCTCGAAGTATCCATCGCCGCGGCGCAGCAGCGGTCCGAGGCGCTCGATCACGTGCTGCTGTACGGCCCGCCCGGACTGGGCAAGACCACCCTTGCGTATGTGATTGGCAACGAACTCGGCGTGCAGGTCAGGGCGACCTCGGGACCGGTGCTCGAAAAAGCCGGCGACCTCGCGGCGCTCCTGACCAACCTGGGCGCACGCGAGGTGCTGTTCATCGACGAGATCCACCGCATGGCGCCGGCGATCGAGGAGATCCTGTACCCCGCGCTCGAGGACTACGAGCTGGACATCATGATCGGCCAGGGGCCGAGCGCCAGGTCGGTCAAGGTGCCGCTGCAGCACTTCACGCTGATCGGGGCGACGACGCGGGCGGGCCTGCTGACATCGCCGCTGCGTGCGCGCTTCGGGATCGTGCACCGCCTGGAGTTCTACGGAGACGCCGACATTCAGGAGATCGTGCGCCGATCGGCGCGCATTCTCAACGTCTTCGTCGCCGACGAGGCCGCCGCCGAAATCGGCCGGCGCTCCCGGGGCACGCCGCGCATCGCGAACCGCCTGCTCAGACGGGTGCGCGATTACGCGCAGGTGCGGGCGGACGGCAGGATCACCCTCGACGTGGCGCATGCGGCGCTGAAGCTCCTCGAGGTCGACGAGTACGGGTTCGACGATGTCGATCGCAAGCTGCTGCGCACCATCATCGAGAAGTTCGGCGGCGGACCTGTCGGCGTGAACAGCATTGCCGCGGCGATCAGCGAGGAGCGCGACGCCATCGAGGACATCTACGAACCATATCTGATCCAGGTCGGCTTCCTGGATCGAACGCCGCGCGGGCGCGTTGCCACGCCGCGGGCGTACGGATATTTCGGACTGCCGGCGCCGGGAAGGGATTCACGACTGTGGTAGCGGTTCACGAGAAGGAACAGGGGGGACGGGTGTCGCGCTGTCAGGGGCGGCCGGTCTTCATTCGATCGCTGGCGACATACGTGCCGCCGCGGGTCTTGACCAACGCGGATCTCGAGAAGATGGTCGACACCAGCGACGAGTGGATTCTCCAGCGCACCGGCATCCGCGAGCGCCACATCGTGGACGCGGGGCAGGCGACCTCCGACCTGGGGAAGGAAGCGGCGCTGCAAGCGATCGCGCGCGCGGGACTGACCCCCGACGACATCGGGCTCGTGGTCGTCGGCACCGTCACGCCGGACATGATGTTCCCGAGCACGGCCTGCCTGATCCAGAACAAGATCGGCGCGCATCGTGCCTGGGGCTTCGACTTGAGCGCCGCCTGCTCCGCGTTCACGTATGCGTTGACCACCGCGAGCCAGATCGTCTCGGCTGGCGGCCACGAGCACGCGCTCGTGGTCGGCGCCGACGTCATGTCGAGCATCATCGACTACCGCGACCGATCGACCTGCGTGCTCTTCGGCGACGGCGCCGGCGCATGCGTGGTGTCGGCGGCCGGGCCCGACGATGGCCGGCTGCTCGATTACGAACACGAGATCGACGGCAGCGGCGGCCTGGCTCTGTGCATGCCGGCCGGCGGAAGCCTGCGCCCGCCGTCGCACGAGACCGTCGACGCCCGCATGCACTATGTGAAGCAGGACGGCCAGACGGTGTTCCGATTCGCCGTCCGCAAGACCGAGGAGATCGCGCGCCGGATCCTCGACCGCAACGGGTTGACCGCGCAGGATCTCGATCTGTTCGTCTCGCATCAGGCCAACCGGCGGATCATCGAGTCGGCGACCCAGAAGCTCGGCGTGGATCCGTCGAAGGTGATCATCAACATCGAACGATTCGGGAACACCACCGCCGCGACGATCCCGCTGGCGCTGAACGACGCCGTTGCCTGCGGACGCCTCAAGAAGGGCGATCTCGTGCTGCTCGCGTCGGTCGGCGCCGGGTTCACCGTCGGCTCGGTCCTGCTGAGATGGGGCTTCTGACGTAGCGCGCGCGCCCGGCGCGCCGATGTGGTGAGATCGTCCGGTGGAACACGCTGACCGGATCGAGGCGCTGCGAGCGCTGCAGCGCCTCATGGACAACGCCTTCAGAGTACCGGGGACACGGATCCGCTTCGGCTGGGATCCGATCATCGGGCTGCTTCCGTGGGTCGGCGATGTGGCCACGGCTCTGCTGGCGTGCGCGCTCGTCCTGCAGGCGCACCAGATGCGCCTGCCGCGTGTGGTCCAGCTGCGCATGGTGCTCAACGTCGGCATCGACGTGCTGGTCGGTCTGATTCCGCTGTTCGGTGACGTCGCTGACGTCTTCTGGAAAGCGAACAGCCGGAACATGGCGCTGATCGAACGCCACGCCGGAACGGGGCGGTCCGCTTCTCCTGGCGACTACGTCTTCGTCGCGGGCGTTCTTCTCGCGATTCTCGCCGTTGCCGCGCTTCCGCTCCTCGTGATGTACTGGCTTCTCCATGCCGTCCTCCACCGGCCCGTCATCTGACACGCGCGGCCGAGTGTTCCTGCTCTCGCCCGCGAACTGTGGCGGACGCCGCGGTTCGCTGCTGCTGGGCCCTTCGGCGCGGTTCGAGCTCGCGCGCCGCCTGCGCGAACCCGCCGGAGTCCCCTTGGGCGAGGTCTTCTCGTTCGTGAGCGGACTGTACTTTCGGGGAAAGCTGACCTACGCGCGCCGATTCGCCGCACCGGACGATGGCGGCGCGACCCCGCGCGTGCTGGTGATTACACCCACGGCCGGGTTGCAGAGGCCGGAGACTTCCGTGACCGCGTCGATCCTCGCCGAATACGCCAGCGTCGACGTGAGCGCGGAGAACAGCGCCTACCGCCTGCCGCTCGAGACCAGCGCACGGGCGCTCGACGTCGTCTCACGCGATCGGGACGTCGTGCTTCTCGGGAGTATCGCCACGCCAAAGTATGTCGAGGTGCTGACCGGCATCTTCGGCGCGCGCCTCCAGTTCCCGGCTGCGTTCGTGGGACGCGGAGACATGAGCCGCGGAGGCCTGCTGCTTCGACACGCGGCTGCGGGCGTCGAGCTCGAGTACGTGGCTGTCGCCGGCGCCGTTCGTCGAGGGCCGCGCCCTCCGAAGCTGCCGCCGCAGCTGTCGCCCGAGCTACCGCCGCAGCGCCAGGCCCGAGTGCCGACGTCGCGCCCGCTTGGCCGCTAATGGCGGCGTCCAGGCGTCATCGTCTTTCGATCGCGGCCGGACAGCCGGAGTTGCTGATCCGCGTGGACACCCGCGACGTCCGGCTCACCAATCTGGGGAAGCTGTTCTGGCCGGAGCTGGGTCTCACGAAGCGCGACCTGCTGCAGTACTACCTGGATGTGTCCGCCGCGTTGCTGCCGCATCTGAAAGACCGGGCGATGGTGATGAAGCGGTATCCGCACGGCGCGTCCGGGGAGTTCTTCTTCATGAAGCGGGCCCCGAGCCCGCGGCCCGAGTGGATCCGCACGTGCGCGATCGAGCACGGCTCCGGCAGCGTCATCGATTTTCCGATGGTGCAGGATCGACCGACGCTTCTCTGGATCGTGAATCTCGGCTGCATCGATCTGAACCAGTGGTACGCGCGCTGCGACGACGTCGATCGGCCGGACTACGTGCATTTCGATCTGGACCCGGGTCCGGGCGCTGATTTCGCGGCGGTCCGTGAGGCCGCCCTGGTCGTGAACGAGGCGCTCACCGCTCTGGGCATGAGCGCTCTCGTGAAGACGACCGGGTCGCGTGGTCTTCACGTGTACGTGCCGATCGTGCGGGGAGTGGTGCAGAAGCAGGTGTGGAGCTTCGCCAAGGCTCTGGCGCAGGAACTGGCGGTCAGACACCCGTCGCTGATGACGGCCGAGTACCGGGTCGCGAAGCGCCCACATGGGCGCGTGCTCGTCGACTACAACCAGAACGCCTGGGGCCGCACCCTCGCCTCGGTGTACTCGGTCCGGCCGCGACCGGACGCGACGGTGTCGACACCGGTGACATGGGACGAGGTCGAGCGGGGTGTCGCGATCGAGGACTTCACGATCGCGAACGTGCCCGCGCGGATCGACAAGGTCGGCGATCTCTGGAAGCCTCTGTTGAGCGCCAGGGGCCGGTTCGACCTGGCGCGATGGTTCGCGGGCCAGTGATGCGGTGAGGGCCCTCGATGCCGGTCACTCCCCCAGCAGTTCCCCAACTGCGCGGAAGTCCTCGACGTGGTCGCACACCGCCTTGATCACCATCAGCATCGGCACGGCCAGCAGCAACCCCCAGACGTTCCACACCCAGCCGAAGAACAGCAGGCCCACGAACACGGCGACGGCGTTCATGTGAGCGGCGCGGCTCGTCAGCCAGGGCGTCAGCAGGAAACCCTCGAGGCTCGTGATCACGACCGATGCGCCGGAGACGATCAGCGTCATCTCGAGCGTGCCGAATTGCAGGAACGCCACGATCGCCGTGCCGCCGGAGACGATGACGGGGCCCACATAGGGGATCGAGTTGAAGATGCCCGCGCCCACTCCCCACACAGCCGCCTGTTCGAGCCCCAGCGATTCGAACACCAGCCAGCTCGCGACTGCCACGACGACGCTCGTGAAGACCTGGACGAGGAGGAACGACTCGATCTGGTGATCGATCTCCTGAAGGATCTGCAGCGTGATCCTCTTCTTCGTGAGGGACGGTCCGACGATCTTCACGAGCTTGCGTCTGTACAGATCCCCGGAAGCGAGCAGGAAATAGGCGAGGAAGAGCACGAGCAACGCCTGCCCCGCGATGCCTGCGATCCGCAGGAAGCCGGGCACGAGATAGTCGCTGACCCGGAGCGGCGGCGCTTCGACCTGGACGCGGGTCACCCCGGGGCGCGGCGGCGGAGTGGAGCCGGTGGCGTCCGCGGCCTTCTCGAGCTCCGTCGCCGCCTGCTGCACCTTCTCGATGGTGCTCGGCTCTCCCGTGCGCTGCGACTCGAGCACGCGGCGGAAGCGCCGGGCGCCGTCGGGCAGGTCCTGCACGATGGCCTGTACCTGGAACCTGAGTTGATACAGCAGGACGCCGCTCCCGCTCGTGGCGATCAGCAGGACCAGCGCAGCTCCGATGGGACGCGGGATGTGCGCGCGCGCGAGCCGGATGACCACGGGGTCCAGCGCATAGCTGAGGAGCAGCCCCAGCACCAGCGGGATCAAGACCGGCTGGGCGTACTGGAGGAGCATGACCGCGGCGATGACCGCGATGATGGTGACCGCCGCGCTCCGGACGTCGACCGGAATGGGAACCAGCGGGCCCTCGCCGGCTGCGCGCGGCTCCAGTACTGGCTTCGGCGGTGCTTTCGCATCCTCGGCCGCGGCCTCCGAGGCGAAACGCGGCTTGCTGTCGCTCATGGCTGCAGGTCGCCGCGCTGCAGCGACTGGTTGATGGCCACGGCCGCCTTGATGCCTTCGGCTGCCGCAACGACCGCGAACTGCGCGTCGCGTGACGCGTCGCCGGCCACGAACACGCCGGGTACGTTCGTATCGCTCAGCCGGCCTGTGTCGACCGTGCCCTTTCGGTTGACTGCACAGCCGAGATGCTCCGCAAGCGAGCACCGTGGATGTTGCCCGGTGCTGAAGAAGAGCGCGTCGCAGCCAATCGCGCCGCGGCGGGCGAACTCGAGCCGCGTGATGTTCCCGTCCTGCTGGGCGCAGCGGAGGGGCTTTTCGTAGACGACCGCGATGTCGTTCCGGGCCAGTCGATCCGCGGAAGCGCGGTCGAGCCTCGATCCGTTGGTGCACAACACCACGCGATGGCTCCACGTCTTGAGCGACAGCGCCAGTGGCACGCCGTGGCGACCGCGTCCGAGTGCAACCAGCCGGGTGTCTCGACGTTCCCAGCCGTCGCAGTACGGGCAGTGGAAGACCGAGCGGCCGTAGCACTCGGCGATGCCTGGGATGTCCGGCAGCTCGTCGACCACGCCCGTGGCGATAAGGAGGAAGCGCGAGTGCTCGGTACGCCCGTCCGCGAGCGAAACGGCGAAACCGCCCTCGCGAGGGGTGGCACCCAGGGCTGCCGTGTTGCGGTACTCCACTCCGTACTGAATCAGCTCCTTCCGGCCGAGCGCATTCAGATCCAGGGGCGGTGTCCCGTCGCGCGTGAGGAATCCGTGCAGCGCGCGCGACCGCCGGTTTCGCGGCTTTCCTTCGTCGCAAACCAGCACGCGGCGCCGGCAGCGCCCAAGCATCAGCGCGGCACTCAATCCGGCCGGACCGCCTCCAACGACAATGACGTCGAACACCGCGTCGCACCTCTGCAAGACGTTCACCATCCGCGCGCCGCCCGACCCCGCAGCGGGTTTCGCCGTCGAGAGTCCTGCGTGGTGGTCGTGCCGTGTGGGTCTTTCCGTGCGGGTCTTGCGTGGCGGTCTGCCGTGGCACCTGAGCCGTGGCCGCAGGTACCATGACGATGTGCAGGTCAGCGACTTCCACTTCGAGCTTCCGCCCGGGCTGATTGCGCAGGAGCCGAGCGCCGTTCGAGGCGCCTCGCGCCTGCTGCGGCTCGACAGGCGCACCGGACGGACAGCCCATCACTCCGTTGTCGAGCTGCCAGGCCTGCTGCGAAGCGACGACTTGCTGGTGATCAACAACACGAGGGTCTTTCCGGCTCGCCTGCTGGGGCAGCGCGATCCGAGCGGCGGCGGGGTCGAATGCCTGCTGGTCCGCCGGCTGCCGCACGACCCGTCTGATGCCGCCGATGCCGAGCGGTGGGAAGCGCTCGTGCATCCGGGCCAGAAGCTGAAGCCCGGCGCACGCATGCTGTTTCAGGCGCCCGAAGGGGCACTGGAAGGCGAGGTGCTGGCGAGGCTCTTCCATGGGAGGCGTGTCGTGCGGTTGCGATCGCTCGACAGCAGACCGGTGCAGGCCCTCGTCGACGCCATCGGGCACATGCCGCTCCCGCCGTACATCAAGCGGGACGATCGACAGAGCGATCGGGATCGGTATCAGACGGTGTATGCGACCCGGCGCGGATCCATTGCCGCGCCCACCGCGGGCCTGCATTTCACGCCGGCGATCCTGGAGGCGCTCGAGCAGCGCGGGATCGAGACGACCGAAATCACGCTGCATGTCGGGTACGGCACGTTCCAACCCGTGCGAACCGATGTGGTCGAGGAACACCGGCTCGAGTCGGAGCGGTACGAGATTTCGGAGCAGTCGGCGGCGCAGATCAACCAGGCGCTCGCATCCGGACGGAGGGTCGTCGCCGTCGGCACGACCACGACGAGAACACTCGAGGGCGTGGCCGCCGCCAGCCAGGGGCGCGTCGTGCCCGGGGCAGGCGACACGAATCTCTTCATCTATCCGGGCTTCGCATTTCAGGTCGTCAGCGGACTGCTGACCAATTTCCATCTGCCGGAGTCGTCGCTCCTGATGCTGGTCTGCGCGTTCGCCGGCCGGGAACGGGTTCTCCAGGCCTACCGCGAGGCGGTCGCCGCCGAATACCGCTTCTACAGTTACGGCGACGCGATGCTGATCGCGTGACTCGGCCCCTGGTGTCGAGCGCCTGGGTGCATTACGTTATGGACCACGACTATGCCCTTCTCCTATGAAGAGTTCGCGCTCGACGGCGTCCGTACGTACCCGCTGCATTCGAGGCGGAGCAAGGCGACGGTCGCGGCGTTCGGCCGTCCGGTCGCTCCGGAGGCTTCGGTATCGGAGTTTCTCGAGGCGCTGCCGGACTTCCTGGGTGCCGCGGATCTGAGGGCCGTCGCGCAGGCCGTGGCCGACGCGTCGCGCGCGGGTCGCGGCGCGGTGTGGGGCCTCGGCGCGCACGTCATCAAGACCGGCTTGGCGCCGGTCCTGATCGATCTGATGGAACGCGGTTTCGTTTCGGCGATCGCGACCAACGGCGCCGCGGTCATCCACGACTTCGAAGTCGCCCTCGGAGGCGCGACGTCCGAAGACGTCGACGCCGCTCTTGGGCCGGGTCAGTTCGGGATGGCGGAAGAGACCGGTCGCCTGTTGAACGGCACCATCAACGAGGGCGTCGCGGAGGGACTCGGCATCGGTCAGGCCGTGTCGATGTTCCTGCACCGCCAGAACCCGCCGCATGCCGGTGTCAGCGTGCTCGCCGCGGCCGGCCGCCTCGGCATCCCGGTCACGGTGCACGTGGCCGTCGGGACGGACATCATTCACATGCATCCGGCGGCGTCGGGTGCCGCGCTCGGCGAGGGCAGCCTCCGCGATTTCCGCTATCTCGTCTCGAACGTCGCGAAGCTGCAAGGAGGGGTCTACCTCAATTGCGGGTCGGCGGTCGTGCTTCCGGAAGTGTTCCTGAAGGCGGTGGCGCTCGTGCGCAACCGGGGACTCAGCCTGGACGGGCTCGTCACCGCCAACTTCGACTTCGTGCGGACGTACCGTCCGCAGGTGAATGTCGTGACGCGCCCGACCTCCGGGATCGGGCGCGGCTATTCGGTCGTCGGTCATCACGAGATCCTGATCCCACTGCTGGCCGCAGCCATCCTCGCCCGTGCGCGATGACTGCGGGCCCGGACCGGGCCTGGAGCCCGGGTACGGGCCCGGTTCGCCGTGTTACCATTCACTGTTCCGGCCGGAGTAGCTCAGATGGTGAGAGCACGCGTCTCATAAGCGCGGGGTCGGCGGTTCGAGTCCGCCCTCCGGCACCACGCCCGCCCACGTCCCATTTCAATGTCTCTGGTCGATCGTGTCCGGCGGACGATCAGGCGTCGCAACCTCGTACCGCCCGGTGCACGGGTGGTGGCGGCCATCTCGGGTGGACCTGACTCCGTCGCGCTCGCCCACCTTCTCCACGCCCTCGACCGTCAGGGGGAACTGCGGCTGGTCGCGCTGGCGCATCTGAATCACCGGCTTCGCCCGGAGGCGGAACGCGACGAGGCGCATTGCCGTTCGATCGCGGAAGCCCTCGGGCTGCCGCTGGTCGTCGAGCGGATCGACGTTCGCGCCAGGGCCGCAGAAACCGGCCGGTCGATCGAAGCCGCCGCGCACGACATCCGTCACGCGTTCTTCGAACGAGCGCGCCTCGCGCACCACGCCGACGCGACGGCGCTCGGCCACACGATGGACGATCAGGCCGAGACTTTCCTGCTGAGGCTGATTCGCGGCGCCGGTCCGCGCGGCCTCGGGGCGATGCATCCGAAACGGGGCGCCGTCGTCCGGCCGCTGATCGACTGCCGTCGGTCCGAGCTGCGCGCGTTTCTGGACGCGGATCACATCGGGTATGTTTGCGACCAGTCGAACGAAGATGTACGGATCCCGAGGAACCGCGTCCGGACCGAACTGCTGCCGCTGCTCGAGCACCGGTTCAATCCGCGGATCGTGGACGCGCTGTCCCGTGCCGCCGAGCTGGCCCGTGCCGACGAGGCGTCCCTGGAAGCCCAGGCGGCGGACTACTGGCGTCGCCACGCCGCGGCGCATCCGCTCGGCTGGAGTCTCGATGCGGGGGATCTGGCGTCGCGCCCCGTCGCGCTGCAGCGCCGGGTCGTGCTGCACGGAATGGCGGTGGTCGCGCCCGGCCGGCCCGTGGGGTTCGAACACGTCGAGCGGGCGGTCGCGTTGCTGACGCCGTCCTCAGCCGCCGTCGATCTTCCGGGTCAACGGTGGGAACGCCACGGCCGTTTCGTCGTCCTAAGGAGTAGATCTGCCGGGCGCCCGCCGTCGCCCCGCGACGCGGCGCCTCAATTCCGGCACGTACTGCGCATTCCCGGCGACACCCCCATCAGCGAAGCCGGGTGCGTCGTGACTGCCGAACTGCTGGGGGGGGCGAGCCCGGACGTTCTTGGGCTCACGCCAGACAGGGCGGCAGTTGTCCCAGCGGCGCTCGTGGCGTCCGGCGGGATGGCGGTTCGAGGCCGCCGGCCGGGCGATCGCGTCAGGCCAGGTCCTGGTGGATCGCGCAAGCTGCAGGACGTGCTCGTGGACAGGAAAGTGCCTCGTCAGGATCGCGATCGGATCCCGCTCGTCGTCGACAGGGACGACCGGATCGTTTGGGTGGCTGGACATGTGCAGGCGCAGGAGTTTCGCGTAACGGACCCCGCGCAAGCCGTGGTAGTCTTGAGACTTAAGGGTGTGGGAGGCTCGTGTTGAATTCGACCCTGAAGAGCTTGTTGTTCTGGATGGTGCTGGTCGTGGCCGGCGTGCTCATCTGGAACTTCGCCACGAGGTACGAGACCCGTGACCACCAGCTCACGTTCAGTGAGTTCATGTCGGCGGTGGACTCGGGGAGCGTGCAGCGTGTCGTCATCACGGGCCAGGAGATCACCGGCAATACCAAGGACAATCCGAACCAGACCTTCCGCACCTACGCCCCGACCCAGTACGAAGGGCTCGCCAACAAGCTGATCGAACGCGGCATCGCGGTTTCCTCGAAGGAGCCGACGGCCAGTCCGTGGGCCTCGCTGCTGTACAACTGGGCGCCGTTCCTGGTGATGATCGGCTTCTGGGTCTTCTTCATGCGCCAGATGCAGAGCGGCGGCAACAAGGCGCTCTCGTTCGGCAAGAGCAAGGCGAAGCTGTCGTCCAGCTCTCAGAAGAAGGTCACCTTCAAGGACGTCGCGGGTGTCGACGAGGCGAAGGAGGAGCTCCAGGAGATCATCGAGTTCCTCAAGGAGCCGCAGAAGTTCCAGAAGCTCGGAGGCCGCATTCCCAAGGGTGTGCTGCTCATGGGACCGCCTGGAACCGGCAAGACGCTGCTGGCTCGAGCGGTCGCCGGTGAAGCCAACGTTCCGTTCTTCTCGATCAGCGGGTCCGATTTCGTGGAGATGTTCGTCGGCGTCGGCGCGTCACGCGTGCGCGACCTGTTCGAGCAAGGGAAGAAGAACGCACCCTGCATCGTGTTCATCGACGAGATCGATGCCGTCGGACGCCACCGCGGCGCGGGTCTCGGCGGCGGGCACGACGAGCGGGAGCAGACCCTCAACCAGCTGCTCGTCGAGATGGACGGCTTCGAGTCCAACGAGGGGGTCATCCTCGTGGCGGCCACCAACAGGCCCGACGTCCTGGATCCGGCGCTGCTTCGCCCCGGCCGATTCGACCGGCGCATCGTCGTCAACCG
The DNA here is from genome assembly GCA_050183995.1 of Vicinamibacterales bacterium. Taxonomy (GTDB): domain Bacteria; phylum Acidobacteriota; class Vicinamibacteria; order Vicinamibacterales; family CAVVIG01; genus CAVVIG01. The sequence continues at coordinate 20,315 of JBFXAT010000037.1, read as the reverse complement.
GCCCGACGTGAAGGGGCGCGAAGGCATCCTGAGCGTGCACACGCGCAAGATTCCGATGTCCGACGATGTGGACGTCGCGGTGTTGGCGAGGGGTTCCGCCGGTTTCTCGGGAGCGGATCTGGCGAACCTGGTGAACGAGGCGGCGCTGAACGCAGCGCGCTACAACCAGAAGGTCGTGCGGATGCACGACTTCGAGTTCGCGAAGGACAAGGTGCTCATGGGATCCGAGCGGCGGTCCATGATCATCAGCGACGCCGAGAAGAGGGTCACCGCCATTCACGAGGCTGGGCATGCGCTGATGACCGTGCTCCTGCCGCATGCGGATCCGATCCACAAGGTGACGATCATTCCGCGCGGCATGGCGCTCGGGTTGACCCAGCAGCTGCCGACCGACGAGAAGCACAACTACTCCCGCGACTATCTGAACGATCAGATCGCGATCCTGCTCGGCGGCCGCATCGCCGAGGAGATCACGATCAACAGCCTCACGACCGGCGCGGGCAACGATCTCGAGCGGGCAACCGAGCTGGCGCGCCGCATGGTGTGCGAGTGGGGCATGAGCGACGCCATGGGTCCGCTGACGTTCGGCAAGAAGGAGGAGCAGATCTTCCTTGGCCGGGAGATCGCGCAGCACCAGGACTACAGCGAGGACACGGCGCTCAAGATCGATCAGGAGGTCAAGCGCTTCGTGACGCAGAACTACGAACGCGCACACCAGCTCCTGAGCGACCGCAAGGACACGCTCGTCGAGATGGCCGACGCGCTGCTGGCTCGCGAGGTGCTCGACGCCGACCAGGTGAAGCGCCTGGCCGCCGGGCTGCCGCTCGACGAGCCGCGGCCGGTGGTCAGCACCGCTCCGATCAACGACGAGGATGAAGCGCGTCCCCGCCAGAAGGAGCGCGCGCCGATCGTCCCCGCGCTCAACAAGCCGCTTCCACAGGAATAAGAAGGGCCGGCGGAACCGCACGGACGGGTCGAGCCGGTGCTTCGATCCGCCGTGTTCTCTGCCCGACACCCTTTCGTCGTCCCGCTCCCCGGAGGCGGACTCCTTCGCCTGGACGAGCGCCCGCTCGTCATGGGGATCGTCAACATCACCCCCGACTCGTTCGCCGGCGACGGCCACCTGGACACCGACTCCGCCGTGCGTGCGGCGCTCGCCATGGAAGCCGCAGGCGCTGACCTCGTGGACGTCGGCGGCGAATCGACCCGGCCCGGCGCAGAGCCGGTCGGCGCCGCGCAAGAGATCGCGCGTGTCGTCCCGGTCGTGCGCCGGCTGGCGAGAGAGCTGCGGATTCCGATCTCTGTCGACACGTACAAGGCCGACGTCGCCGAAGCGGCTCTGGCAGAGGGGGCGGCGGTGGTGAACGACGTCAGTGCGTTGCGATACGACGACCGGTTGGCCGGCGTCGCGGCTCGCTACGGCGCGGCGCTCGTGCTGATGCACACCCGCGGCCGGTCGAAGGACATGTACCGCGAGGCCGAATACCGCGATCTGCTGCCCGAGATTCTCCGCGAGCTGGGTGAGAGCGTCACGATGGCGGTGGCCGCCGGCGTGGCGCGCGAAAAGCTCATCGTCGACCCCGGGATCGGGTTTGCCAAACGTCCGGTGCACAGTTATGGTGTCCTGGCGCGGCTGGACGAGATCGTCGAGGCCCTCGCGCGGCCGGTGCTGGTCGGTCCGTCCCGCAAGTCGTTCATGCGCGACGCGCTGGGCGATCGGCTTCCCGAGGCGCGCGAATGGGGCACGGCGGCGGCGGTCACGGCCGCCGTCCTGGCCGGAGCGCACGCCGTTCGCGTGCACGCGGTGTCGGAAATGGTGCAGGTGGTGCGTGTAGCGGAGGCGATCCGCAGGCACGCTCGTCAGAACTCACAGCGGGTCGAAGGATCGTGAACTGGGACTGGATCGATGCCGTCATCCGTCGGCGTCCGCTCGGCTGGTGGGACCTGGCCGACATCCTCGTGGTGTCGATCCTCGTCTACGAGGTTCTCAAGCTCATTCGAGGGACGCGGACCGTCCAGATGGCGCTCGGCGGAGGCGTGCTCGCGGTCCTGTTCTACGGATCCCAGTGGGGACACCTGGATACCCTGAACTGGCTGATCCGAAATCTCTTCGGCTACGTCGTGTTCGGCGCCATCGTGCTCTTTCAATCGGACATCCGCCGTGCGCTCGCGCACTTCGGCCGGGCCCCGTTCTTTCAGTACTTCGCGAAGGACGAGACCGCCGAAGAGTCGATCGAGGAGCTGGTGGTGGCCGCGAGCATGCTCTCGGCGCAGCGCATCGGCGCGATCATCGCGGTGGAACGGCAGATCGGTCTGCGCAACTACATCGAGGGCGGCATTCCGCTCGACGCGGTGCTCACCTACGATCTCCTCCTCAGCATCTTCCAGCCGACGTCACCGCTGCACGACGGCGCGGTCATCGTGCAGGAAGGGCGCGTGGCGGCGGCGGCCTGCTTTCTGCCGCTCACCGTCAACCCGAGACTGAGCAAGGAGCTCGGCTCGCGCCACCGCGCGGCGATCGGCCTGACTGAAGAGAACGACGCGGTCGCGGTGGTCGTCTCGGAGGAGTCGGGCGCCGTGTCGGTGGTCGTCGACGGGCAGATCGAGCGGAACCTCGGCGCGGATGATCTCCGGCAGCGGCTGCGCGGACTGTTCATCCAGAAGCGCCCCGTTCGCGGGAGGCGCGAGGTGCAGTACTCGTGAAGGCGCCCTGGCCGTTCGGCCACTTCGGCCTGAAGGTGCTGTCGGTCGCCTTCGCCGTGTTCCTCTGGTTCGTGGTTTCTGGCGAAGAGGTCGTCGAGCGCGGACTTCGTGTGCCTCTCGAGCTGCAGCAGTTCCCCGCCACGCTCGAGCTCCAGGGTGAGGCGCCCTCGCTCGTCGACGTGCGCGTGCGCGGCGCGTCAGGCGCGCTCAGCCGCATCGGCTCCGGAGACATCGTGGCGGTGCTCGATCTCAAAGCCGCGCGTCCGGGCCGGCGGCTCTATCAGCTGACGCCGGAGCAGGTGCGCGTGCCATTCGGCGTGCAGGTCGTGCAGGTTGCCCCGCCAACCATCGTGCTCGCCTTCGAGGCGTCTGCGATGAAGCAGGTGCCGGTGGTGCCGGCGGTCGAGGGCGATCCGGCTCCGGGATACGTCATCGGCAAGGTGACCGTCGATCCGGCGACCGTTGAAGTGGTCGGCGCGGAGAGCGCCGTCGCGCGCGTCACCGAAGCGGTCACCGAACCGGTGTCGGTGCTCGACGCGCACAGCAGCGTGAGCGAGTCGGTCCCCGTCGGCTTCCTCGATCCGGCGCTGCGCCTGAAGACGCCGCGGCTGGCGCATGTCAGCGTCGAGGTCAATCCAGGTCCCGTCGAACGCGCGATCGAAGGTAGACCGGTCCAGCTGCGGAACACCGGACCGCGTCTCCTCGCGAGCTCGACGCCGAACATCGTCGAAGTCGTGATGCGCGGAAGCCGGGAAGGTGTCGGCCGCGTCGACGCCGAGGATGTCGTCGCGTTCGTCGATCTGGCCGGGCTCGGCGCCGGCGAATACACCCTTGGCGTCCACGTGGATGCGCCCGCGGGCGCCGGCGTGGCACGCATCGACCCGTCTACCGTTCGCGTTCGGATCACCAGTGACAAAAACTGAGACCAGACTGTTTGGCACCGACGGCGTGCGCGGCACGGCCGGTGTCCATCCCCTCGACCGGCCCACCGTTCGGCGCCTCGGCGCGGCGCTCGTCCGGGCGCTTCCGCACGTCGATTCACCCGCGCACCTTCTGATCGGACGCGATACTCGCGAATCGGGCAGCTGGATCGAGGCCGAGCTCGCCACCGGCGCATCAGGGGAGGGCGCCTCGGTGACAAGCGTCGGCATCGTGCCCACGCCAGCGGTGGCCTACCTGACTCGCGCGTTCGACGACTACGACGCCGGCGTGGTGATCTCCGCCTCGCACAATCCGTACGCGGACAACGGCATCAAGGTGTTCTCCGGGCGCGGCGAGAAGTTCACCGAGAAGGTCGAGCGGGAGATCGAAACGATCGTGGCCGACCCCACCTGGGAGGTGCGTCGCGGGACAGCAGAGGCGCCGCCGCAGGCGGCCCTGGTCGGGTCCTACGTCGATCATCTGAAGGCGATCCTCTCCGATCCCGCTCCTTTCAAGGGGTTCAGGCTCGTTCTCGACTGTGCGAACGGCGCGACGACGACAGTCGCGCCGGCGCTGTTCGAGGCGCTCGGCTTCGACGCGGCCGTCATCGGGAATGAACCCGACGGACGCAACATCAACCTGGGGTGCGGATCGACCCATCCCGAGGCTCTCGCCGCGGAGGTCGTGAGCCGCGGGGCGCAGATGGGTGTCGCCTTCGATGGCGACGGCGACCGCGCGATCTTCGTCGACCATCTCGGCAACGTCGTGAACGGCGACGCCGTCCTGCTGATGTGCGCCCGCCAGCTGCAGCGCGAGGGACGGCTTGCCGGGAACGCCGTGGTGGCGACCGTCATGAGCAATATCGGTCTCGAAATCGCGCTGCGCGAGTCGGGCATCGGGATCGTGCGCTGCCCGGTCGGCGACAAGTACGTGATGGAGGAGATGCTGGCGCGCGGGATCTCGCTCGGAGGCGAGCAGTCGGGGCACGTCATCTTCTCCGACTATCTGTTCACCGGCGACGGACTGTGCACGGCGCTCAACGTCTTGCGCACCATCTGGAAGAGCGGCCGATCCCTCGCCGACCTCGCGGCGGATCTGATCAGCTACCCTCAGGTGCTGCTCAACGTGCGCGTGCGCGAGAAGGTGGACCTGAGCGGCGTGCCGGCGGTTGCAGAGGCGGTGTCCCGCGTGGAGGCGCGCGTGGCCGGCAACGGACGGCTGCTCGTGCGCTACTCCGGCACCGAGCCGCTGTTGAGGGTGATGCTCGAAGGGCCCGATCACGATGCGATCTCGGCCTGGGGGCAGGAGATTGTCGACGCCGTCCGCGAGGAGATCGGTGAGGCGTGATGGCGCGCGGGGCTCGGCTGTCGGTCAACGTCAACAAGGTCGCGACGCTTCGCAACTCCCGGGGCGGAAGCGAACCCAGCGTGCTGCAGGCGGTCGCGGTCTGCCTCGAGGCGGGCGCACCGGGAATCACCGTACATCCGCGAGCGGACCAGCGGCACATCACGCCGGGCGATGTTCGCGACATTGCTCGCGCGCTGCAGGGCCTGCGCCCCGGCGTCGAGCTGAACATCGAAGGAGACCCGCGGCCGGACCTCATCGCTCTCGTGCACGAGGTGCGTCCGGATCAGTGCACGCTCGTCCCGGTCGTGCCCGGTGAGATCACCAGCCAGGCGGGGTGGCAACGGGGGGCCGAAACGGCCCGCCTTCCCGGTGTCGTCCGCTCGATGCAGCAGCAGGGGATTCGCGTCAGCCTGTTCGTCGACGCGCGGGACGAAGCCGTCGACCTGGCGGCCGAGCTCGGCGCCGACCGCGTCGAGTTGTACACCGAGCCGTACGCACGTGCGTTCGAGCGGGGCGGCGCCGACCTGGCGCGCTCCCTCGAAATCTACACTGCCGCGGCAGTCCGCGCGCACGGGCACGGGCTCGGCGTCAACGCGGGGCACGACCTGGATCTGAGCAATCTGGTCCCGTTTCGCGAGATTCCCCACCTCGATGAGGTTTCGATCGGGCACGCCCTGATCTCGCGAGCGGTCTTCGTCGGGCTGGACACCGCGGTGCGTGAATATCTGGCCGTTCTCGCGCTGAACGCCCGAGCCTAGCCGGTCCGCTGCTATGATCGAGGGTCCATATCAATGAAATCCGACTCGATCGCGTTTGGCATCGCCGGCATCGTCTTCGGACTGATTGCCGGGTGGATCATCGGCAGTCAACAGGCCATGCAGCGCCCTGGAGCCCGGCCCGTCGAGGCCGCCGCTCCGGCGGCTCCAGCCAGCGCTCCACCGGCCGCGATTCTCGACGAGGCCAAGGTCAAGGCGCTGACGACGGTCGCTGAGCAGCAGCCGGCCAACGCCGCCCCGCGCGCGGAGCTGGGCAACATGTACTTCGACGCCGAGCGCTACGCCGACGCGATCAAGTGGTACGGCGAGGCCTTCGCGCTCGATCCAGGCAACGTGAACGTCAGCACCGATCTCGGCGTGAGCTACTACTACTCGAACCAGGCGGATCGCGCGCTCGCTCAGTTCGATCAATCGCTGAAGATCGATCCCAAACATGCCAAGACGCTGCTGAACGTCGGCATCGTCCGGGCGTTCGGGAAGCAGGACCTTCCCGGTGCCGAGCAGGCATGGCAGCAGGTCATCGACCTGGCGCCCGAGAGCCCGGAGGCGCAGGCCGCGAAGCGCGCGCTCGATAGCCTTCGTTCGGCACATCCCCCGGGTGCGGCGGGAGCGAAGCCGGGGGCCTGATGATCCGCTTCATCCTCATCTCGCTGCTCCTCACGTTCCTGCTGCGCGCGGTCGTGCGCATCGTCTCCGAGGCTCTTCGCGCGTATCGTGGAGTTCCGTCGGGCGGCCGCCGGACGCCGGCGCGCGGCGTGCAGATGGCGCGGGATCCTGTTTGCGGCACGTTCGTCGTGCCCGACCGCGCCGCTCATGTGACGGTCGGAGGCGAGCGTCTCTACTTCTGCTCGGCGGCATGCCTGGATCGCTATCGGGCCGAACAGCAGGCGCGGGCCGCTTCGCGAGGCAGGACGGCATGACCGTCGAGTCGCAGTTGCGTGCGGAGATCGTCGAGGTGGGCCGCCGGATGTACTCCCGTGGGTACACGGCATCGAACGACGGAAACATCAGCGCCCGTCTTGGTGACGACCGGCTCCTGATGACGCCGCGCAGCGTGTGCAAGGGGTTCATGACCCCCGACATGATGTGCATCACCGACCTCGACGGGCGCAAGCTGCAGGGCGATCGCGACCCCTCGTCGGAGATGCTCATGCATCTCGAGGTCTACCGGAATCGTGCGGACGTCCGGGCCGTCTGTCACGCGCATCCGCCCATCGCCACGGGATTCGCGGTGGCCGGGATGCCGCTCGATCGCGCCGTCCTCGCTGAAGTGTTGACGACGCTGGGGAGCATTCCGATTGCGGAGTATGCGACGCCGTCGACGTCCGAGCTGCCCGAAGCGGTCCGGAGGTACGTCAAGGCACACGACGGCATGCTGCTCGCCAACCACGGCGCGCTGACCCTTGGCGCCGACCTGTTCTCGGCGTACTACAAGATGGAGACGATCGAGCATTTCGCGAAGATTAGTCTGGTGGCGAGGCTCCTCGGCCGCGAGAACCTAATTTCCCGCGAGGAAGTGAACCGTCTGCAGCAGCTTCGGGATTCGTACGGGATCAAGGCGCCGGCGCCGATCTGCCCGAATCCCGCGTTGATCGACGACCTGTTGTCCGGGCCCGGGCCCATGGAGTGTCAGGTCGTGCAGTCACCGGCCGGCGACGGTCGCAGGCTGGTGCCGGAGCCCTCCGGCCCCTCGGCGCCGCCCGTGGCACCGGGCGGCGTGCCCGATAGCGACGCCGAAATTCGGTTAACATACCGCGAACTCTCGGCCCTCATCGAAGACGCCATCCGGAGCCTTCGATAGCGTCGAGACGAATCGGCCGGAATCAGCCGTTCAAGCATCCGCAATCTGAACTCTGCAATCGCAGCTTCTTTGCTCCTGGAGACGTCGATGGGTGAGGCACTTGGAATGGTGGAGACGAAAGGCCTGGTCGCGATGATCGAGGCCGCCGACGCCATGGTGAAAGCGGCGAAGGTCACGCTCGTCGGCTGGGAGAAGATCGGCGCCGGCTACGTGACGGCCATCGTGCGCGGCGACGTCGCGGCCGTGAAGGCCGCCACCGATGCCGGTGCCGCAGCGGCGCGGCGTGTCGGCGAGCTGGTATCGGTACACGTGATTCCACGGCCCCACGCCAACCTCGAAGACACGCTGCCGATCGGCAAGGCCACGAACGCGAAGGCCTGATACGGGTGCTGCTCGCACGCATCGTCGGAACGGTCGTCGCCACCCGGAAGGATCCTCGCCTCGTCAGCAGCAAGCTCCTCGTCGTGAGACCGGTGGACCCCGGCGGGAAAGCCGACGGGGGCTACCTGGTGGCGGTCGACACGGTCGATGCCGGGGTCGGCGAGACCGTGCTCATCGTCAGCGGGAGCTCCGCCCGCATGGCCAGCGGCCTGAAGGACACCCCGGTCGACGCGGCCATCGTCGGCATCGTCGATGCGGTCGAGGTCACGTCCTGATGCAGCTGGCTCGCGTCATCGGAACGGTCGTCGCCACCCGCAAGGACGAGAATCTCGCCGGCATCACGCTGCTCATGGTGCAGCCCCTCACGCCTGCCCGCACGCCGGTCGGCCGCGCCATCGTCGCCGTGGATGCGGTAGGTGCGGGCGTCGGTGAAGAGGTCTTCTTCGTGAGAGGGAAGGAAGCGAGCTTTCCGTTCTATCCGGTCGAAGCGCCGGCGGATGCCGGGATCGTCGGCATCGTCGATCACTGGGACGTCGAGACCTAACCGTGCGGCGGCCAGGCTGCGCGCTGACGCGTGGACCGTTCGGGTTGCGCTGAGATGCAGATCGCGCGTGTGGTGGGCACGGTCGTCGCCACGCAGAAGCATCGCAAGTTCCATGGTGCGAAACTGCTTCTGGTGCAGCCGATCAACCTGGACGAGAGTCCCCGGGGGGCGGCGCTGCTCGCCGTGGACGGCGTCGGAGCTGGCGTGCACGAGAAGGTACTGATCGTGCTCGAAGGCCGTGCGGCCGGAGAAGCGTTGGGACGAAAGGCGGCGCCCGTCGACGCCGCGATCGTGGGCATCGTTGACCGCGTGGACGTCGATGCCGATATCTGAACCGGATCTCCGCGCGCTGGTCCGCGGCGCGATTGAACGCCATGTCGGCCCGCGGTCCCCGGCGCCCGCCACGGCTGCCGGACCCGCTGCTGCGCTCGAGTCGGCCTGCCGCGCGCATGCCAGCCACGCGATCCTGCTGCTGCCGCTTCAGCCGGACGAGTCCTGCGTGATCGAACCGGCTGTCCGGTGCGATCACTGCGGCTACTGCAAGTCGCTCGGCCATTGAGCCGGCGCGGCGCCCCGAGCGTCCCATGAACATCTTCGTCACGCGCAGGATCCCCTCCTCGGTCGTCGCCAAGCTCGAAGCCGCGGGATCGGTGCAGGTCTACGCCGGAGACGGCCCCATTCCCCCAGACGAGCTCCGGGCTCGCGTCCCAGGCGTCCATGCGCTGGTCACCATGCTGACCGAACGTGTGGACGATGCGCTGCTGGAGGCGGGGCGGGATCTCAAGGTGATCGCCAACGTGGCCGTTGGCTACAACAACATCGACGTCCCGGCGGCCCGTGCACGGGGCGTCATCGTGACCAACACCCCGGACGTGCTCACCGAATCGGTCGCCGATTTCACCTGGGGCCTGATTCTCGCGATCACGCGCCGTCTCTCCGAAGGAGAGCGTCTCGTGCGCCGAGGCGACTGGACAGGGTGGGCCTTCGACTTCATGCTCGGCACCGAGCTGAGGGGGAAGCAACTTGGCCTGATCGGACTGGGACGCATCGGGCGGGCCGTCGCGGCCAGGGCCGCGGCGTTCGGCGTGCGTGTCGCTTACACGTCCAGGCGCGACACGGACCTTCCCGGCGCCGAGCGGATGTCGTTCGACGCGCTGCTCAACACCTCGGACATCGTTTCGATCCACGTCCCGCTCTCGACGGAGACGACGCACCTGATCGACCAGCGGGCGTTGGCGCGCATGAAGCGGTCGGCGTACCTGATCAACACGGCGCGCGGTCCTGTCGTCGACGAAGCGGCGCTGGCATGGGCGCTCGGCCGCCGCATGATCGCCGGAGCGGCGCTCGACGTGTACGAGCGCGAGCCGGAGATCCACCCCGACCTCCTCGCCCTCGAGAACGTGCTTCTGGTTCCGCACCTCGGCAGCGGCACGACTGAGACGAGGACTGCCATGGCCGATCTCGCCGCGGAGAACGTCATCGCCGTGCTCGGCGGCCGTGCGGCGCTCACGCCAATTGCCTGATGCCCGACCCGAACCGGCGTCCCAGGAACGTTGGAACGGTGATGCGCGCCTTGTCGAGGGCCATCACCGGACTCGAGCTCCCGGCCGTCGAGAAGATCTCGGAAGGCCAGCAGGAGGATCCGTTCCAGGTGCTGATTGCGACCTTGTTGTCCGCGAGGACCCAGGACGCGACGACGCTTGCGGCGTCGACTCGGCTGTTCGCCATCGCGCCCTCCGCGTCGGCGATGCTCGAGCTCTCAGTCCGGCGGATCGAGGCGCTCATCAAACCTGTCAGCTTCTTCCGAACGAAGGCCCGTCATGTGAGGGAGACGTGCCGGATGCTGGTGGATCGCTACGGTGGACGCGTTCCTGGCACGATGGAGCAACTGCTGACACTCCCCGGCGTCGGGCGCAAGACGGCGAACCTCGTCTTGATTCTGTCGTTCGGCAGTCAGAGGAACATCTGCGTCGACACGCACGTGCATCGGATTGCCAACCGGCTCGGATGGGTACGGACGCGCACGCCGGAAGAGACGGAACAAGCGCTCTATCGGGCCACCGATCGGCGCTGGTGGCCCCACATCAATCTCTATCTCGTCACGTGGGGCCAGAACGTCTGCCGTCCGGTGTATCCGCGGTGCTCCGAGTGCGTGATCCGAGACGAGTGTCCCCGCATCGGCGTCGAGCGAACGGCCCGGACCAGAGGTCGCGCGAGATGACGTCCGGGTGCTCAATACGGGCCAGGCGTTCGGCGCGCCCTTGGCGTCCGACCCTCCGCCGGTGTCTTGCCGCCGCATTCGTGGCGGCCGCGATCGCGATGGCCGTTCAGCCGGGTCCAGCGCACGTCCATGCGCAGTCCCTCGGTCCGATCGTGCAGGTCGAGACGGACCGCGGCCGCTTCACGATCATGCTGTTCCGCGACGCTGCGCCGGTCTCGGTCGCGCACGTGCTGGGGCTGATCAAAGCCGGCTTCTACGACGGCCAGCGGATTCACCGGGCGATCGAGGGGTTCGTCGTCCAGTTCGGCGATCCGCAGACGCGGGATCCCAAGGCCCGCGACCGGTGGGGTCGCGGGGACGCGGCCTCGAGCGGGTCCCCGATCGGGATCTCGGAGACGTCCTCCACGCGCAAGCACGGTGCGTTCGCCGTGGGGCTCGCCCATAGAGGCGAGCCGGCGAAGGCCGACAGCCAGCTGTACATCACCTTGGCACCCCGCCCCGATCTGGACGGCAAGTACGCGGTGGTGGGGCAGGTAGTGGACGGCACCGACGTGCTGCCGATGCTGCGGGTCGGCGATCAGATCCGGCGCGTCTATATCAGCGAGTGACGGCGGGCGCCAACCGCCACGACGCCGGCCAGCGCCGGAAACTGCTCGACGAACTCCGGCGTGTACTCGCCGGTCAGCGGCTCTCCGAGCTGCTGCTTGATCATCGCGGCATTCGCCACCGATTTCGCCGAGAAATGATTGTTGGTATAGAGGTACGCCTTCTTCACGAGGCGGCGGGCTGCGTCGGCGGTCTCCGAGAACTCCTTCAGTTCGTCGGCGGAGTAGAGATAGTTGTAGCGGTCCTCGGATGCGTCGTGCTTCCACCACTGCGCGGCGTTCCGCCCGTGCAGGCGCATGTAGTAGAAGCCCTTGACGTTGGGCAGCCGGTTCTGACGGATGGAGAACCGGAACTTGGGCTCGTCGATCTGCACCCACGCCGCACCTGCCGAGTCGAGCAGCTCCAGTGTGGAGGCGACGTCGTCGCTCCACGTGCTATGGCGCAGCTCGACGGCGAGCTCGTAGCCGGCGAGCATCTTTAGCAGATGCGCGAGGTACGTACGCTCGACGGCCCCTCCCTTGAAGCTTGGTGGGAACTGCACGAGCACCGCGCCGAGCCGGCCTGCCGTGGCGAGCGGTTCCACGCCGCGACGGAACTCGTCGAGATCCACCTGGCTCGACTGCGCGAGCTCGCGCACCGCGTCCGGCGCGATCGGCACGCCGCCCATCGCACGGCGAACGGCATCCTCGTACATCGTCGGGTGCGTGAATTTCTGGTGGAGCTTCACCGAGAAGAGGAACCCGTCCGGCGTCCGGTCGACCCACGTCCGCGTCACGTCCGGGCGCGGTTGTCCGTAGAAGGTGGCGTTCACTTCGACGGTGTCGAAGTGCTCCGCGTAGAAGGCGAGCTCGTCGAATCCGCGCGGCCGGCGCGCCTTTGGCGGATAGAACACGCCGTTCCACGTGCCGCGGCCTCGCGGATAGCTCCAACCCGAGGTGCCGACGCGGAGGTTGGTCACCGCCGTAGGATAATGGAATTGTTCGAATGTTGACGGTGAACGAAGTCTTCCACTCCATCCAGGGAGAGTCGACGCGCGCGGGCGAGCCCTGCGTGTTCGTGCGGCTGACCGCCTGCGACCTCCGATGCTCCTGGTGCGACACGCCCTACGCCTTTCACGAGGGCACCAAGCGTTCCGTGGACGATGTGGTGGCCGAGGTTGGCCGGTACGAGTGCCCGCTGGTCGAGATCACCGGAGGCGAACCGCTCCTGCAGGAGGACGTCTACGCCCTGATGCAGCGGCTTCTCGACGCCAGCCATACGGTGATGATCGAAACGGGCGGCCACCGCTCGATCGCCCGCGTCCCGGCCGGTGTGGTGCGCGTCGTGGACGTGAAGTGTCCGGGCAGCGGCGAAGCCCACCGCACCGATTGGAGCAACCTCGACAGGCTGACGAGCACGGACGAGGTGAAGTTCGTCGTCAAGGATCGCGCAGACTACGACTATGCGCGCGGTGTGATCGCGCGCCACGATCTGTCCGCGCGCGCCGGCGCCGTGCTGCTGTCACCGGTGCACGGCGTGCTCGATCCGCGCCAGCTCGCCGAGTGGATGCTCGCCGATGGGCTGCGCGCCCGCCTGCAGCTCCAGCTGCACAAGTTCATCTGGTCGCCCGATACGCGCGGCGTATGAAACGGGCGGTCGTCCTGTTGAGCGGCGGGCTCGACTCTTACACTGCCGCGGCCGTCGCGAAGTCGGAAGGCTTCACGCTTGCGGCGCTGACGATCGCCTACGGTCAGCGTCACGCGCACGAGATCGACGCGGCTCGACGCGTGGCGCACGCGCTCGCCGTCGAACGTCATCTCGAGCTGCAGCTCGACTTGCGCGGGATCGGCGGATCCTCGCTGACCTCGGACCTGCCCGTGCCCGCACACGGCGAGCTCCCGGCCGAACAGATCCCGTCCACCTACGTCCCGGCTCGCAACACCATCTTTCTGTCGCTGGCCCTCGGATGGGCGGAGGTCCTCGAGGCGACCGACATCGTGATTGGCGTCAACGCTCTGGACTACTCCGGCTACCCCGATTGCCGCCCGGCGTTCATCGCGGCCTTCGAGACGCTTGCCGGCGTTGCGACCAAAGCCGGCGTCGAGGGAGCGCGGTTCCGCGTGCACACTCCGCTCATCAGCCTCACCAAGGCCCAGATCGTCCGGAGAGGCGTCGAGCTGGGCCTCGACTACGGCCTCACACACAGCTGCTACGACCCTCGACCCGACGGGCGGCCGTGCGGACGCTGCGACAGCTGCACTCTGCGTGCGAAGGGGTTTGCCGAGGCCGGCGTCGCCGATCCGATTCTCGACACCTGATTCGACCAGCCACACTCCCGCATCCCGTGCCGAACGTCGCCCCCGTACGTGCCCGGCGCCGTGCGCCGTCGAGCCGATGAGCGCGAGCTATACTGCGCCGTTGTCAGCCCACATCGGCCGGCGGCTCCACCGCGTCGTCGTGTCGGTGCTCGCACTGCTCTCCGTCGCGTTCATCGGCGCGAGCCGTCTCGCCACGCCGATCGGCCTCGCCGATCCCGTTCACGTTCCCGGCGTTTCTGCAGCCGAAGGCCAGGTCTCCGGATTCATCGACATTCCCGTCAGCGGCCCGACCCGTGTCGGGTTCATCTCGGCGGGGAGCGCTCGTCTGATCGTCGACGGCGCCATCGTCGCCGAGGCCGACAGCGGCGGCGAGACCTTCTCGATCCACGCCATTCCTCCAGGCGCACACCGCCTGCATCTGCAGTTTCCGGCCGACGAACAGCCGGCGTTGCGCTGGCGTCGCTCCGAGCGCGTATCCGAACGGGTGCCTCGAGCCGTTCTGTCGCCGCGGCGTCTTTCTCCGACGATGTGGCGGCTCCGGCGGTCGTTCAAGCCCGTCGCGCTGACATTCGCGCTGGTCTGGATGGCCGTCCTCGTGTGGGCGCTGCTCGACGCGCTTCGCGTCTGGCTCGCGCGTCGCATCGAGGACGCGGAGCACCGCCGCGCGATCTGGCTGCTCGCGGTGGGCTGCTTCGCCCTCTACGCCTACCCGGTGTGGTGGGGACTGCCGGCGGGATGGGCGCAGGACGAAGTCGTTCCGCTCGGCGTCGAAGGGTTGTTGGCGTTCTCATCGCCGGGCGCGTTCGAGAAATATCCGCCGCTGCTCACCTATGCCATGGCGGCGTTCCAATCGCCAATCCTCGTGGCGTCGTCGCTCGGCCTGCTGGCGGTGGACGACGAACTGATCTACGCGATCATGCGCGGGACTGGCCGCCTGCTGTCAGCCGGCATGGCCGCAACGGCGGTCGGCGCGATCTACTTCTGCGTGCGACGCGCGGTGTCGCACCGTGTGGGTCTTTGGGCAGCGGCGCTGGCCGGGCTCAGCGTGCCGCTCGCGTACTACGGCAAGACCACGAACCCTGACGTGGCATACGTGTTCTGGTTCGCGCTTGCGCTCGTGGCGTATCAGTCAGCCCTGCTCGACGGCCGGGTCCGCTCGTACATCGCATTCGGTGCCGCCGCCGCCTGTTCGGTGACGACCAAGGATCAGGCGTACGGACTCTTCGTGCTGCCGATCCTGCATCTGATCTGGACGCGAGTCGGACAGGTGCGCGCCGGCGGAGCGGGCGTTCGAGCGCTCGCGCGAGATGCCGCCCTCCCGGGAGCCTTCGCAGCGGGAGGGCTCACCTTCGCCGCCGTCTACGCGCTGCCACGAAACTGGTCCGGGCTCGTCGGTCACTTCGGCATCATCACGGGGCTGGCCAGCCAGGGCTATCGGATGGTCGACAGCGCTTCCCTCAGCGGACAGGCGTGGTTGCTACGGCGCACGCTGCACCAGATCGGCTGGTCCTTCGGCTGGCCCGCCGCGGCACTCGTGGCGTTCGGCGTCGCGGTGGCTCTCCGATCGGCGCGGACGACGTGGCGGCCGCTGCTCCCATTCGTCGTGCCGGCGATCTCGTATTACGTGACCTTCATCGCCGTCGTCGGCTACACCTACGACCGCTTCGCGATTCCGTTCTGCTTTCTGCTGGCCGTCTTCGGCGGCGTCGGAGTCGAGCGCCTCCGCGCCCTGGTGGTCGAACGGTCACGCCCCGTGGCCCTTCGGCTTCTGCGGGCAGCGATGGCCGTGCTCGTGCTCTACACGTTCGCGCGTGCGCTGTCGGTCGACATGTTGATGGCCTCCGACAGCAGGCTGGATGCGCGGCGATATCTCCTTGCGTCGCTGCCGGCCGGAGCGACGGTCTGTCATGTGGAAGACCGCGAGAGCATGCCGTTCCTGGGCGGCTTCACCGCCGTCCGCACGTTCTCGCCGTCTTGCGATGCGGTGGTGGTGACCAGCCAGTTCACCGAGCGTTACCCTCCCGGGTCTGCGGGGCACACCTGGTACGAGGAGCTCCTGAGAGGCGACCTCGGGTTCCGCGTCGCTTTCCAATATCGCGCGCGCCTGCCGCTGTCGATATTGCAGTACGAGAGCGAGATGCGGAATCCCGACCCCTCGTTCAGCGTGCTTCACAAGGTGAATCCGCTGATTACCGTGTTGCGGCCCGCGCGTCCGCCTCGCGGCTGAACTCGGCGAGGCTGACGATGATCGCATCGCTGACGCGGTCGACGGCCGCCGGCCCCACGCCGTAGTTGTTGGCCACGATTGCGAAGGCGAGCGGCTCATCGTCGGCCGTCCGGACGAACCCGGCGATGGCCCGCGCGTTCAGAAACGATCCCGTCTTCGCGGACACGAGCCCCTCGGCCGCCGTTCCCTTCATGCGGTTCACCAGTGTGCCCGTTCGCCCCGCCAGCGGCAGGACCGCCATGTAGGCGTCGCGCAGCCGAGGATCCGCGTAGACGTGTGCCAGCGCCCCGGCCAGCGCCCGCGGGGTGATGAGGTTGTAGCGGGAGAGCCCCGATCCGTCGACGAGCTGGACCTCCGAAGGTGGGATTCCCCAGGCGGCCAGCGTGTCGTGCACGACTGCGTTGCCGGCGTCAGCCGTTCCGCCCGTGCCGCGGATGCGTCCCAGCGTTCGCAGCAGCGACTCCGCGTACAGGTTCTGGCTGAAGCGCATCATCGTGTCAGCGAGGGAGTCGAGCGTGGGGGAGCGGTGCGTCATGAGCACGGGGCCGTGTACCGATGCCGGCGGATCGGCGAGGTCGGCGACGTCCACCGCCGCGCCTCGAACGTCGATGCCGCTGTGGCGCAAGCCTTCGCGCACGGCCGTGGCGTAGTACCGGCTCGGGTTCGCGACCGCGAGTGCTCTCGCCGCGGGTGGGGCATCGACGGCCACCGAACCACGGAGCACGGCGGCTGGCACGCGCCCAACGGGCTGCGCCAGAAGCGACGAGCGTGTTCCGGCCGCAGCCGTGCGGACGTCCACCTGCAACGCCAGTTCGGCGTACGGGGGCCGGATCGTCACGTGAGCGGTCGCGCCTGGTGTGGGGCCGGGTGTGGCGATCACCTGGGCGGAATTCTGATTGAACTGCAGCCCGCCCACCGGCGCCGAGTAGCTGAGCGCGAGATCGTCCCACGCCCATCCGGCGCCGAGGCCGGCGTCCTGAAAGGCCCGGCCGTCACCCACGATCCGTCCGGCGATCGCGGACACGCCCGCGTCCTTGAGGGTCGCGGCCCACGACTTGAACACCGTCGTCGCCGCGCCGTCCCAGTCGTCGAGGCTCGGGTCGCCGGATCCCACGATGACGAGATCGCCGCTGAGGATGCCGTTCTCGATGCGGCCGTCGGACACGACCTGCGTTTCGAAGCTGAAGTCCCACCCGAGCTGATCGGCGGCCACGGCCAGCGTGACCAGTTTCAGAGACGACGCGGGCGTGAGGAGCCGGGAGGCGTTCACCGCGGCCAGCGGCTCGTTGGTTCGAAGCGACCGCACCTCGACTCCCCAGGTGCCGGCCGACACGGACGGGTCCTGGACGAGCGCCTCGATGTGCCGCTGCAGCGCGTCGACACGCTCTGAGCTGCGATCGACAGGAGGCGGGCTGAGAGCGGGCGGGCTAGGAGTGCGAGGGGGAGGCGTGCCGCCGCACGACAGCGACACGGAAAGCGAGAGAACGGCTGCGAGCAGCCGTTCTCTCATTTGGCGAACTCGTCGACAGATGCCAATACCTCGTCGAGCTTCTCTGCCTCGATCCTCGCGGCGCCAGGATCGTCGGGCCGCGAGGCGAAGGCCTCGGAGCCGCGCTTCGCGAACAGCACGCGCTCCTGCCTGCCGCTGTCCTCGAATCGGGTGGACACCGTCATGTCCGGCGCATCCAGCCCCGTCCTCGCGCTGGCGTCGACGAACGCGCTCGCCCGGATGTCGGCCAAGGTGGCCACGAACGTCTCGAACTTGTCCTTGTCCGGTTCGGCCGCCGTCGGACTCGTCCGCTTCCAGGTGTCGGCGGCATTGTCGCCCGAGCCCTTCACCTTCTCGAACACGAGCGTCTGGCCCTTCCTCGTGACCTCGATGCGCGTCACGTTGTAGGCGCGCATGTCGAACATGTCCTTGCGGCGGTAGTCCTGGAGCGGCTTGCGAAGGTCGTCCGCCGCGACTTTTTGAACCGTGACCACGTCGGGCCGCGACGGATTGCGCACGTAGACAGTGTCGTCCTCCGCGTCAGCGCCCACGATCACCGTGGCGCGGTCGTCGCCGATATGGAGGTTCACGACGGCCGATGGCCGATCCAGCCCGAACTTCTTGCGGTCGGCGTCGGTTTCCACAGTACCGGCCACCGCGTTCATCTGGAGGCTTGCCACGCCGCCGGCGAGCCCGTCGGCCAGCGAGTTGTCCGCGCGCGCGGTGTACGGCTTCGTGATCGCCCAGTTGCCGCCCTTCTTCGCGAGCTCGAAGCTCGTGCCGCCGGCCGTCACGTCGAGGCCGTCGACCTTGGCCTGATCGAAGGACACGACCGACTTGTCTCTGAGGCCGAAGGTGGTCTGGTTGAACGTGAGCTCGTTGTACTGCGGGACCATGACGACGCGCGTCTCGCCGTCCTTGCGTGCGTACACATTGGCGCCGTTGGCGTTCTTCGACCCGATGAAGACCGTGCCCGAGGTCTTGCCGTCGGCCGACTTGAACTCGACCTGGATGCGCGGCTCCGCGAGGCCGTACTGGGCGAGGTCGGTTGGCGCCTCGTCGACGACCCCGGCGACGTTGAGGCTGGCGAGCCCCGTCGCAATCGCCGATGCCTCGGACTCGGATGCGCGCGCGGCGACCGGCGCGACGATCTGCCAGGCGCCGTCTTCCTTGTGCAGCGTGGTGACGTCACCAGATTCGCTGCGGACGACCAGTTCCGTGATGCTGTCGGCCTCGACCGACGTGAAGAGCTTCTCGGTCGTCGTGCTCGTGTCCTCTTTCGAAGCAACGAAGTAGACGTACGCCCCGAGGCCGAGCAGGACCGCGAGCAGGATCAGGTTGGAGCGGAGTCCTCGCATCGCTTACCGTCTCCGCCACCAGGAGTAGATGCCGGCCCCGAACACCACGCCGGGGACGATCAACAGCGACAGCCAGGTGATGTTGTTCTGCTGCGTCGCGGTCAGCGTCAGCCGGCGGTCGGAGGCCTCTCTGGCGCGGATCGAGATCAGGTTCTCCTGCTGCGACAGCCAGCCGACGGTGTTGAGGAACATGTCCTTGTTCCCTTGAATGCCGATGACGCCGTTGGAGACGAAATCGGAGTCGCCGAAGATGGCGAGACGGGACTCCACGTCGGAATCGGCCTTGACGTCCAGGCCTTCGGGCTTCAGCTCCGGCGGATTCACCCGGACGGCGACGGCCGCCGCGATGGTCACCGGACCGGGCCGGTCGCCCTTGGCCTCGTCGAGCGAGACCTCACCAGAGCTCAGCATCCCGCGGATGTCGCTCTCGGCCCAGCTGCGCGGGCCTGATTCGACGAACGGGGACGCCGTGTGCCCATCCACCCCGCCCTGGACCGCGACCAGTGCACGCGCCAGCGGGTACGCCGTGAGCACGGAGAAGCGCTCGGTGATCGGGTGGGAGGGATAGTTGGCCGCAATCGGCACCGACGCGTCGGCTCCGAACAGACGGCCCATGCCGCTGCCGTCGACGACGATGGTATCGGTGGCGTCGATGCCCCATTCGTGCCCGAAGGCGATGAGGTTGCTGAGCGCGGGGCTGTCGGCGCTCTCCTTCGGATCGAGCAGGAGGAGGATCTTCCCGCCCTTCCCGAGATACGTCTTCAGCGCCTCGATTTCCGGCGCGAGGAAGTCCGTCTTCGGCCCGGCGATGACCACGACCGACGCATCGTCAGGGACCGCGGCCGTCTGTGCGATCACCAGCTTGTCGACGCCGTAGTTCTCGTCGGTGAGCGCCTGATAGATCACCTGATAGCCGTCGCGCTCGCCCGAGCCCGTGTCGCGCTCGCCGTGGCCCGTCGTGAAGTACACCTTGCGCGGCGTGCCGGTCACGACCTTGATGATCGTGTTCGTGATGTCCTGCTCGGTGTTGTTCGTGACGCGCTCGGTCCGGCCCTGGTACTGGAAGACGATGGTGCCGTACTGCTGCACGTTGTTCTGCTGCGCGACCATCGGCTTCTTGTCGGGATCGACGTATTCCGTCGTGATCTGCTTCGAGGCGTACTGGTATTCCTGGAGGCGATCGCGGAAGGTCCGGAACTGCGTCTCCTGCGCGAACACCATGACGTGCAGCGGTGCCTCGAGCTTGGAGACGATGTTGCGGCTCTGATCGGAGAGGCTGAACTGCGAGCTCTCCGTGAGGTCCCACCGCTTGTTCTGCTTCTTGCCGATGTAGTTCAGCGCCACGAGGATGCCGAGCACGATCAGCACGCTCGACGCCGCGAGCGTGCCGTAGCGGGCGGATCGTCCACCGAAGAACGTCAGGATCTCGCGCCACTGGCTCAGGATGTAGACGCCGACGCAGGCGAGTCCGGCCCACGCGAGGTACGTGGCGTACTGCTCCTGGGCCGGCATGCCGAAGCTGATGCCGACCGCGCCCATGACGAGCGCGATGCCAATCCAGCTGATGATGTTGAAGATGCGAGTGCCCATTAGCCGCGCCACCGTTCAGAGTCGACCGACTTGGCGGTCAGGAACAGACCGAAG
>JBFXAT010000036.1:0-42385 GCA_050183995.1 Vicinamibacterales bacterium | reverse complement strand
GAGACCTCGATGGTCTGTCCCGGCCGCGCATCGACCTTGCGGACGAATCGACCCGTGGCTCCGCGCATCTCGATCGTGTGCGGCCCCTCGCACAGCTCGGTCGTGTACGGCACCCGCCCGCGCGACTCGCTGTCGACCAACACGGTCGCGTCGGTCTGCGCGGACGATGCGCGCAGTGTGGCGACGGCCGGCTCCAGCTTGACCGGGTCGAGCACGTAGTCGTCCAGCTGACTGATCTCCTGCCGCCGCTCCGCGGGGACGAAACACGCACGGCGGAACTCGATGCGGTGCGCACCGGCGGTGAGATCGGTCAGCGTGAGCACGCCCGACAGCTCGTTGGCCGGGATGCCCGCGCGGGTGGCGCGCTCGGCGAATTCGGCTGGCGGCGGTCCGGCGGCGGTCCGGCCGCGAGAGACGCCGTCCACGAGCACCTCGACGTCGGCAGGCGAGGTGACGAGCGCGAGGACGGCCGACGATCGGGCGAGGTCCAGTGTCGCTTCCGCGATGACCTCGGATGTCGCGGTGAACGTCATCGTTCCCGGCGCATAGCCGACCTGCGACGCCTCGATGGTGTGTTCGCCGATGGCCACCTGCAGGGTGCCGGTCGAGGCGATGCGACTCCCGTCGAGCAGTACCGTCGCCGTCGGCGGAGTGACGTTCAACGACAGGCGTGTGACGGTGGCGGTCTGCGCCTCTTCGAAGAGCGAAACGACGCGCGGCGAGACCTGGCCGGTCAGGGCATAAGACGGGTCGGCCTTGAGGAGTGCGACGAAGTCCGCGCGCGTGCCGTCCTGGTCGCCGGTGCCGAACTTCGATCGGGCGCGCAGCTCCAGCGCCCCGGCGAGGAGGCGGCGCGTATCGTCGCCCGTCCGGGCCTGCAGCAGGGCGACGACGCGGTCCAGGGCCGGAATGGCTTGCTCGTAGTCGAGCGCGTCGAATTGACGCCGCGCCTCGGCGAGCTGCACCTGCAGGTCGGCGTCAGGAGACTGCGCGGCGACGGGCGCGATCGTCGCGCCGGAGAGAAGCCACAACGCACAGCAGAGCAGGGTTCGAGCGGTCAGCCTCATTGGTACACCTGAATACGCCGGCTGCGATCGTCGAAGACGTAGAGCCGTCCCGCCGCGTCGAGTCCGAGCGCCTCGCCACGCGAGAGGGAGCCGGGGCTGCGGTCCGGGATCGCGAGCGTCGTCACGAGCTTGCCCTTGGGAGCGAACACGAACACCGAGCTGCGCCCGCGATCGAGCACGTACACGTGTCCGAGCGAATCGAATGCCACGTCAGTGGGGGAGTTGAGCTCGTAGCCGGTGCCCCGCGTCGCGATTCTCGTCAGGATCTTGCCGTCGGAATCCGCGAGCGTCACCGTCTTCGCGCTCCGGTCGAGCAGGGCGACGTCACCGAGCGCGTTCTGCGCCATGCGTGCGATCGTCCCCGTGGCGAAGACAGCCACGAATCGTCCACTGGGCAGCACCCGCACGACGTTGCGCCCCTTGGGATTGGCGATCAGGCGCTCGCCGCGGTCGTTCGGGAGGACGGCGGGGATGTCGTCTATGGCGTGAAGCTGGTTGTCGGAGCCAGGTGCCGAGAAGGTGATGGTCTCGCCTCGTGGAACGATCAGCGTTGCGTTGCGTGCGACGACGACCCTGTTTTCCTCGTCGAGGAAGAAGGCCGACGCGTCCTGTGCCGGGACCGGGGGCTCCGCCGTGCCGTCGGGCTTGAAGATGGCGACGCCGTTCTTGTGACCGAGCATCAGCCGGCCGTCAGGGGCGAAACGCAGCGCCGATGCGTCACGAAGCTCGGATCGTTCGGGACCGATGAGCCGGCCGTTGAACGTGAAGGCGGGCTGCTGCGCCGCCGTTCGCACGTAGAGGCGATAGACGATGCTGTTGCCGTTGAGCGCTTCGGAGGCGCTGGGCGTTCCGGGGAACCGCAGCCGCGCGCGTTGGAACTCCTGCAGCGCCTGGGTCGGACGCTCCTCCTGCACGAGGCAGTAGCCGGCCGACACGGCCGCCAGCGCCGACCATTCGGAACGCGGGAACTCCATCGTCACGCGGCGGTAGCGCTCGAGCGCGTCGGCATCGCGGCGCAGCGCGCGGAGCGTCTCGCCGGCGTAGAACCCCGCGGCAGCGACCGCTTCGTCCCCTGGAAACAGGCGCGGCACGCGTTCGAAACTGGCGAGCGCCGAATCCACCTCGCTCGCGGTGCGTCCCTTGGCGAACGTGACCCGCCCGCCGAGCACGTGCGCCATCGGCGCCGCATCGGTGTCGGGGTAATCCTTCAACAGGCGCTCGATGGCCGCCTCGGCTGCCGCGAGGTCATGGGTGCCTTCGAGGTGGTATTGCGCGATGCGCAGCAGGGCGTTGTCGGCGACCGCGCTTGTGCCAAACGAGTCCACCACGGCCTGGAGATCCTTCACGCCTTCGGCATTGCGTCCGTTGCGGAGAAAGGTCAGGCCGCTCTCGTATTGGCGGCGTGCGAGCTCCTCGTTGTTCTGCTGCGCGAGCACCGGCACGCCCAGAAGGACGGCGAGCAGCAGAGCGGGCCGGACGAGTCGTCGCAGCGTCATCGGATGGCCGCCACGTAGGTTTGACCTTCTCTCACGGTGGCGTAGTGCGTCTTGACGACGTCGCCGGCGCAGGAGATGTCGACGCGGTACTGACCGGCGGCGATCTCCGGCACGATCAGCGGCGGGTTGCCGAGGCGCCGGTCGCCGATGATCACGTCGCACGTTTCCTGCGGGCTGCGAACGTCGAGGCGGCCGAGGCCTGGAGCCTGCCAGTCGAACCCGCTCGACGCAGTCCCTTCTACGCGGACCGACTGGCGCAGGAAATGTTCGGGCGCCGAGATCGTCAGGGTCTTGCCTGCCGCCGTTTTCAGCTGGTGGGAGGTGTTGGCGGCGGAAATCTGGCGCGAGCCGTCGAGCACCTGGAATGGATAGGCGCCCGACAACGAAACGGCGACCAGCGGCACCGCAGGCCTCGCGGGCGGCGAGCTTGCGGCTGCAGGAACGACAGCTGGTGCGGCCGGCGGGGCGGCGGTTGCGGCGGCCGGTGAACCCGCGGCCGCGGCCGTGGATGCTGCAGCCGACGCCGTTCCCGCCGCGGGCGCTTCCGCGGAGGACGGGGGCGTCGCCGCGGGTGGTGTGGCGCTCGCGGGTGTTGCGGGCGGAGCCGCCACAGGAGCCGTCGAGCCGTCCGGCGGCGTGCTCGATGCGGTCGCCGACGACGGTGCACCCGTGAGCGCGGCGTCCGCGTCGCCCGAGCCGCGCGACATGACGAAGTATCCTCCGCCAAGCGCGGCCACGAGGAGCACCGCGGCGGCGGGGATGATCCAGCCCTTGCCGCTCGCCGCGGGGCCGGCCTCGGTCTCCGGATTCGATACCTCTCGCGCCAACTCCGCGGCCTGGCCCACCGCGACCATCGTCTCGTGGTCGACAGCCGCGGACCCCGCACGCAGTTTCTGAAAGTCCTCGTGCAGCGCTTTCATCACCTGCGTGCTGGCGAATCGCGTCTCGTCGAGCTCCGCCGTCGAGATCGTCGCCGGCAGCGCCTTGCGGATCGATTGGAGCTCACGTCCGAGCGCGTCCGCGGTGGGGAAGCGCTCGTCCGGATTCTTCGCCAGCGACTTCTTCACGACCTCGACCAGGCGCGGCGGCAGGCCGGGCACATAGGTCTCGATCGGCGTCGGATCGTCACGGAGGATCTTGAGGATCACCGCCGTCGGCGCGTCGGCTTCGAACGGCTTGTGACCCGAGAGCATCTCGTAGAGCACGACGCCGGTCGAGAACACGTCGGCGCGTCCGTCCACCGAATCGCTGCCGCCCACCTGTTCCGGCGACATGTACGACGCGCTGCCCAACACGTCGCCCTGCCGCGTCAGGTTCGATGTCGTGAGCTTGGCGATGCCGAAGTCGAGCAGCTTGATCGAGCCGTCCTCGAGGATGAAGACGTTGTCCGGCTTGACGTCGCGGTGGACCACGCCTTGCTCGTGCGCGTACCCGAGCCCGTCGCACAACTGGGCGACGATGTTCAGCTTGTCGTCGACGCTGAGGGGCGGCGGTCCGGCCAGCCGAGCGCCGAGCGGCGTGCCCCGCAGGAACTCCATCACGATGTAGGGGACGTTCGACTCCTCCGCGAACTCGAAGATCGTGACGATGTTGCGATGATTGAGCTTGGCGGCCGCGCGCGCCTCGCGGTAGAAGCGCGGGCGCATCTGCTCGTGATCCTCGGTGAAGTCGGTCAGCATGAGCTTGATCGCCACTTCGCGATCGAGCACCGGATCGAAGCCCCGGTACAGCACGCCCATTCCGCCCTTGCCGACGCGCTCGAGCACCTGGTATCGGCCTATCCGTTCGAGGTCTTTCGGAACAGTCATCAGTCGTGTCCGCTGGTGGGATTCAGGGAAAGTGTCACGGCAATCGCGCCGAGGTCGTCGCGCGTGATCGTGAAGGTCACCGCTGCGTCTGCGTCCGCGTAGGCCCGCCGCACGCCGCGAAGGAAAACGTCGGTCAGCGAATCGCCGACGAGCGGTTCGCCGGGAACGCCGAGCAGGTCGGCGCACTCCGGCGTGGCGTCGAGAACGGTCAGCGCCGGATCCGCGACGAGCCTGGCGCCGCCTGCCGCGAAGGCCCTGCGGTCGTGCGCCACGTTCGCGAGGTGCGCGATGGCTGCCTGGAGCGTGCCGTCGCTCGACGCGATGGTGGCGTCGGCAGGGGCACCGGCTTCGGTCTCGGCGTGAGTATCCTCGTGGGCAGCGGGGCGAACGTCCGCGCGGCCGACGAGCGGCAGCGGAGCCGTTCCGATCATGGTGACGTCGGTTTCGGCGGCTGGCATGCGGCGCACCGGCTCAGGGCGCGCTGCCTGTTCGAACGCCGCGCGTCCGCGCGGGATCGGCGTCGGGGTTCGCGACGGGGGAGCCGGCGCGGACGTGCCGCGCACGTCGGCCGGTGCGGCCTCCTCCTCGAAGTACCGAAGCTGCAGGTTCCCGACCTGGACCACGTCTCCGGGCTGCAGCGTGCGCTCGCGCGTCTTCTCGCCGTTCACCAGGATGCCGTTCCGGCTGCTGAGATCGCGAATGTGCGCGCCCTGTGGTCCGGCGACGATCTCGGCGTGCCGCCGCGAGAGCAGCGGATCCGGATCGTTGATCTCACACGAAGGATCCCGTCCGATGACGATTCGCGCGGACAGGAGGAGTTCCCGCTCCTGGCGGCCGTTGTCGATCACCACTCGCCGGCGTCTGGCGGCGCGGCTGGCCATCATGGCTGTGCCGCCGGTTCTGCGGTCCGCGGCAGCTCCGCCCGCAGCGCCGCGCAGGATTGGTATCGACGATCGGGCGATTTCTCGAGCGCTCTCTCGACAACGCGCGCGAGCGCCGGCGGCGCCTGGCGATCCGAGAGCGGAGACGGCGTCGCGTGAAGAATGGCGTCGAGCACCGCGGGGAGCGTCTGCGCCTCGAACGGAGGGCGGCCCGCCAGGATCAAATGCGCCACGGCACCGGCCGAGAAGATGTCGGATCTGTGGTCCGCTCTGCGGCCCTCCACCTGCTCGGGCGACATGTAGCCGGGCGATCCGACGATGACGCCGCTGGCGGTGAGCGTCGACGCCCCGACGCGGGCGAGTCCGAAGTCCAGGATCTTGAGCACGCCGCTCGGGTCGACCAGGATGTTGCCGGGCTTGATGTCGCGGTGCACGGCGCCGTGCTCGTGCGCCGCTTCGAGCCCGGCGTAGAGCTGATCGATCAAGGACACGCGTTCGGCGAGCGACAGATCGGGGTGCGCCTTGAGATGGGCGTCCAGCACGAGGCCGTGGAGGCGCTCCATCGCGATGAAGGGACGCCCGTGCTCTTCGGCGGCGTCGAAGACCCTCACGATGTTCGGGTGCGAGAGATCCATCGTGACCCGGGCTTCGCGGTAGAAGCGGGCGCGTGCCTCCGGGTCGTCCTTCAGATCGGAGGCGAGCACTTTCAAGGCGACCTGGCGGTCCATCGCGCGGTCTTCGGCTTCGAACACGTCGCCGGTCGTGCCGACGCCGATGCGGACGCCGAGCAGGTAGCGGCCGATCGTCGTTTCGGGCCGCGGGCCCGGCGGGACGCGCCGCGGCATCACGCCGGCGCTCCGTCGTAGCGGACCACGAGCGCGGTGACGTTGTCGCGGCTGCCACGATCGAGCGCGGCCGCGACGAGGTCGCGGCACACCTGGTCCACATCGTCCTGCGCGAGGACGATCGATGCGAGATCCGAGTCGTCCAGGACGCCGTGCAGGCCGTCACTGCAGAGCAGGATCCGGTCGCCCGGCTGCAGCGCGTGTTCGGAGAGGTGGACGTCGACCTGCTCGCGGGCGCCGAGGACGTTGGTCAGCACGTTGCGCATCGGATGGCGCGCGATGTCCGCGGGATTGAGTCGGGGGTCGTGGGCCAGGATCGTCGCCGCCCAGGAGTCGTCGTCGGTCAACTGGCGCATGACGCCGTCGCGAAGCAGGTAGAGGCGGCTGTCGCCGACGTGCCCGACGGCCATCGAGCCGTCGTTCACCAACATGGCGACGATGGTGGTGCCCATGCCGTTGTAGTCGTCGTTGCTCTCCGCGGTGCGGAAGATGCGGCGGTTGGCGAGGTTGATGGCGGTGCGCAGGCGATTGGCGTCGTAGGAGAGGCTGCGATCGATGCCGTATGGCCAGGAGAAGTCGGTGTCGGCGGACGATCGCCGGATGAAGGCGCCGATGGCTTCGATGGCCAGTCCTGAGGCGACCTCGCCGGCATGATGGCCACCCATGCCGTCGGCGACGGCGAAGAGCGCGACGGTTGAATCAGCCACGAACGCATCCTCGTTGGTCTTGCGGACGCGTCCGATATCGGACAACGCGCTGGAGTGCAGCAACCGACACCCTCCGGGGAGCCGCGGCGGGGCGGCTCGGGACGATTTTGGGGACGAGGGATGAATATATGAAGAGCTGGGCGGGTCAACAATACCACTAAGGTGGTATTAATTGACTTGACACAAGTAGGCCTTCCCGGTAGCATTCTGTTTATGGCTACCGCATCTCGCCCCAGCACTCTCCAGCAAGCCATCGTCTACTTCTCCGATCCCGAGAACGCCTTTCGGGAAGCGGTCAAGCTGCGCTGGCCGGACGGCGAGGTTGTGTGCCCGCACTGCGGCAGCACCGAGGTCTATTTCGTGGAGTCGCGCAAGGTGTGGATGTGCAAGCACAAGCACCCCAAGCAGCAGTTCTCCGTGAAGGTCGGCTCCATCATGGAAGACAGCGCCATCGGCCTCGACAAGTGGCTGATCGCCATCTGGCTCATTTCCAGCGCTAAGAACGGCATCAGCAGCTACGAGCTGGCCCGCGCCATCGGCGTCACCCAGAAGTCCGCCTGGTTCATGCTCCACCGGATCCGGCTCGCCATGCAGGGCGAGGACGGCGGCAAGCTGTCGGGCACCGTCGTAATCGATGAAACCTACATCGGTGGGAAGGCCCGCAACATGCACTACGGGAAGCGTCAGCGCGTCCTGGGCGGCAACAAGGGCGGGCATAACGGCAAGGTGGCCGTGATGGGCCTGTTGCAGCGACACGGCGGCGAGGACGCCAACAGCAAGGTTCGGCTGCGGATCGTGGAGCGCGTTCGCCGCGATCACCTGATGCCGCACATCGTGGAGAACGTGGCCCCGCTGACCACCGTCTACACCGACACCCTGCCCTCGTACGACAAGCTGCCCGAGTCGTTCATGCATCAGTTCGTGAACCATGCCGAGTGCTACGCCGAAGGGCAGGTGCATACCAACGGCCTCGAAAACTTCTGGTCGCTCCTGAAGCGCACCATCGCAGGCACCTACGTGTCGGTCGAGCCGTTCCATCTGTTTCGTTACCTTGACGAGCAGGCCCATCGGTTCAATACCCGCAAGCTGTCCGATGCCGCTCGCTTTGCCGTGACCGCTGCATCCATCTTCGGCAAGCGTCTGACCTTCAACGAACTGACTGCCGCCGATGCGACGTGTTGATCGGTCAGCACCATATCGCCGCCGTGGTCGGAGGAAAAAGCCATGAGTCCGAAGGAGCGTCTATTTCCAGAGCCGCCGCACGATCCAGACGACACCCGCAAGCCGTTTGAGCAGTTCGAGGACCTGGCGTCGAAGATCCTGCGCGTGCCCAAGGCCGAGATCGACAAACGTGAGCAGGAGTGGCAGCGCGGACGAGACAAGCAGTGATCCTCGAACCCTTCGACGCCTAGCGGTTGATGAGCGCGATAAACCGTGGCAGTATTGCGCTTCCCAGCCCGGCAATAAATCGTGAGGGCACCCTCGATGCTGCTACGATGGCCAATACGCGAGGTTTCAAGAAAACGACGCTGTATCAGCACTGGTTCGACCATCATCGGAAGTTCACGATCAAGCCGATGAGCGAAGCTGTTTACGAGCGTATGGCCGACAGCTTCTTCATCCAGCCGTGTCCGGTTGCGATGGCCGAAGGGCTGAGAAAGAACGGTGACTTGATCCGGTTTGACCCGTCGTCGCAACACTTCGGTGTCATGAACAAAGACGGCATCATCTTGTCGTTTTACCCAGCTGATCCAGCTGTCCACAGCAAGGCTATGAAGGTTCCCAAGAGCAACGCGGACTATTTCATCGAGCAGATCCAGCAATGAACACATGTCCCGTTTGCGGCTATCCCGACCTGATGGAAGCGCCGGTGTTGTCGTATGAGATCTGCCCGTCCTGCGGAACTGAATTCGGCTATACCGATTCAGCCCCAACGGACTTGGCACGACGACAGCGCCACTACGCGTTGATGCTTGAATGGCTTCGCACCGGACCCAGCTGGTATGCCCAGTGGCAAGCTCCTCCTGCGGGATGGAACGGCCGCCGCCAGCTGCTCCAGCGCTGGTTTGCCACAGCTCGCGGCATTTCCGATCCGCCGAACAAAGCCTCGGAGCGCCAGCTCGTTGAGGCGCGGCCCACGTCGTACGGCGTGCCAGTAGTGACTGTTCCCAACAGCACGGCGACCGCGTAACCATGGTGAAACTGCTGATGTTCACAGCGTGCGAAAAGGTCGTCATTTCCCAAGACGACAACTCCAGCTCGCTACTGTCGATCTTGCAAGGATTCGACATCCCCATAGCACCGCCAGAGGGAGAGTCCCTTCTGCTCCCGGTATCTTGGACGACGTTTGTCCTCTGGGAAGGCGTCAGAGAGGACCCAGACCGATACAAGCAGCGGGTCCGCCTCATAGCCCCAGACGGCACCGTGCTAGAAACGGTCGAAGCCAAGGTAATCAGCAGTACTTCTCCCGACATTCGGTTTCATCGCAGCATGATCCGCCGTGCGGGACTTCAGATCCGGGGCGTAGGCGATCACACGCTTGTGTTGTCCCTCAAAGACGGTGAGGGTCCATTCGCAGACCTCGCCTCCTTCGCCATCCCCATAACCGTCAAGGCGCCAGAACCACCCGTTGCCTAGACTGCTCCAATACGGCACGGATTCCATTACACCGGCCCAATAGCGATTCGTTCCATAAACCCGCTCACGCGAGCCTTTACGGCTTGCGCCTCCAGAGAGCTATATGGCCGCCGCGTGTGCGAGATCGTGTTCCTCCAGATGTCCTTGAAGTACTCGCACTGGTCTGCTCAGTGGTAGCTGAGCAGGACTCTAAGTCTCTTACTTGAGTCATGTCAATTAATACCACTAAGGTGGTATTAATATACTTGACTGACCATGCCCGGTCACACGTGACACCGCACCCGATCGCGCCGCTCCCGGCGCGCGTCGACCCCGCGATCTCCGGATCACGCGATCCGGGCGATGAGCTGCGTCCGCGTGTCGACACCCACCTTGTCGAAGATGTGCGTCAGGTGCTTCTTCACCGTCGCCGGTGACGCGCCGATCGTCGCCGCGATGTCGCGGTTGCGGTACCCGAGCAGCACGAGCTCGACGACCTCCGCTTCCCGTCGCGACAGGCGATACCGGCTCTTGAACGCCCCCATCGACGTGCCGAGCTCGCGCACGCTCACCGCCACGTCTGCACCGGTCGACCCCAGCGGAATCACGTGCATCGAAAACGGCTCGCCGCGGCCGCTCAAGAGGCTGACGGTCATCGCCGTCTGCACCCGGCCGAGGCTCCTCAGGTGATCCTTCAGCAGCACGGTGAGCTCCGACCGGTACTTCGTCCGCAGCCGCTCGCGGAGCTGCTCGGCCGCCGGGTTCGCGTACACCAGCTGCTCGCGTCTGAAGACCAGCACCGCCAGCGAGAGCGCGTCGACGATAGCGTCGAACCGCAGCCGCGGCCGCTTCGACACAGGCACGAGCGACCCCCCAGCCGCGTCCACCGTCACTCCGGCCGCAGCGCGACCGGTCGTCACGATGCCGCGGGCTGCGATACCCGCCGTGCCGCAGCCTCGCGGCGGTGTGTCAGGTAATAAGTGATCGGCACGGTCATGCGCGAGAGGAGCAGCGATGCCACCTCGCCCGCCATCAGCGCGATCGCCAGCCCCTGAAAGATCGGGTCGAACAGAATGACGGCCGATCCCACAATCACCGCCGCCGCCGTCAGCGCCATCGGCCGGAACCGCACGGCCCCCGCATCGATCACCGCCTCCTCGAGCGGCATGCCGTCCCGGACCCGCATCTCGATGAAGTCCACCAGGATGATCGAGTTCCGCACGACGATGCCCGCTCCGGCGATGAAGCCGATCATCGACGTGGCGGTGAAGAAGGCCCCGAGCAGCGCGTGCGCAGGCAGGATGCCGACGAGCGAGAAGGGAATGGCCAACATGATGGTGAGCGGCGTCGTGAACGACTGGAACCAGCCGACCACGAGCACGTAGATCAGCACGAGCACCGCACCGAACGCGATCCCCAGATCGCGGAACACTTCGTAGGTGATGTGCCATTCGCCGTCCCACTTCATCGCGTAGATCGACGAGTCGAACGGCTGTCGCGTGTTGTAGATCGCCAGACCGTAGCCTTCGGGCACTCGCACCGACTCGAGCGCGCGATTCATCCGCAGGATGGCGTACACGGGGCTCTCGATCGCCCCCGCGACGTCGGCGGTCACGTAGGTGACCGGCCGCAGGTTCTTGTGATAGATGTTCGCCGGCTCGGCGATCTCGCCGCTGTCGGTCAGCTCCCCGATCGCGACCTGACGCGGTCCGAGGCGCAGCGCACGCAGCGCGTCGATAGAACTGCGCTGCGCGCGGGGCAGCCGCAGCACGATCGGGACGGCCTCGCGCGCCTGCGGCTCGTGCAGCAGCCCAGCCGGGCTTCCGGCGCCGGCCATCTCCACCGCCGCGGCGATGCCCGCGGCCGAGAGGCCGGCGGCGCTCGCCTTCTCGTCGTCCACATCGAACCGCACGCGGCGCGACGGCGCTTCGACGTACCAGTCGACGTCGACCACGCCGTCGGTCTGCTCGAGCGCGGTGCGCACGGTCCTCGCCAGATCGATGCGGCGATCGGTTTCCGGTCCGTACACCTCGGCCACGATGGTCTGCAGGACCGGCGGTCCGGGAGGCACCTCGACGACCTGCATCGAGGCGTTCAGCGACCGCGCGACGGGTGCCAGCCGCTCGCGAAGCCGCTTCGCGATGTCGTGGCTCTGTTCGCGGCGGTCCTCCTTCGCCAGCAGCATCACCTGCAAATCGGCCAGGTTCGCTTCGCGCCGGAGGAAGTAGTGCCGCACCAGCCCGTTGAAGGTGTACGGCGACGCCGCGCCGCTGTAGCTCTGCACGCTGGTCACCGCGGCGTCACCGAGCGCCGCGACGGCCAGCGTCTCCGCCGCTGTCGCCGTCGTCTCGAGCGGCGTGCCTTCAGGCAGACGGAGCACCACCTGCAGCTCGCTCTTGTTGTCGAAGGGCAACATCTTGACGGTGACCAGCCCGGTTGGGACGGTGGCCATCGCGGCAATCAGCAGCACTGCGACGGCTCCGAGAAATCCCCAGCGGGCGCGCGGCTGCGTGATGAGACGGCGCATCACCCGGCGGTACGCCGCGGTCATCCGGTCTTCGCCGTCGTGCGCGTGCGCGTGCGCGCCGCGGCCGAGCAGGCGCAGCGCCGACCAGGGCGTGACCACGAAGGCGACCACGAGCGAAAAGACCATCGCAGCGGTCGCCCCGACCGGAATCGGACGCATGTAGGGGCCCATGAGGCCCCCGACGAACGCCATCGGAAGGATGGCCGCGACAACCGCGAGTGTCGCGAGGATCGTCGGGTTGCCGACCTCGTCGACGGCGGTGATCGCGACGGCTGCCGCGTCGGCATCGTGATCCGATGCGCGCATGTGCCGCACGATGTTCTCCACCACCACGATGGCATCGTCGACCAGGATGCCGATCGAGAAGATGAGCGCGAACAGCGTGATGCGGTTCAGGGTGTAGCCGTAGAGGTAGAAGACGAAGAGCGTGAGCGCGAGTGTCACGGGAATCGCCGTGAGCACGACCAGCGACTCGCGCTTACCCAGCACCAGCCAGATCAGCGCCGAAACGGAGACGACGGCCACCAGCATGTGCCAGAGCAGTTCGTTCGACTTGTGCTCGGCTGTGCTGCCGTAGTCGCGCGTAATCGCGACGTCGAGATCGCCAGGCAGGATGTAGCCGCGCGCGACCGCCACCTTCTCGCGCACCGCGCGGGTCAGCTCGATGGCATTGACGCCGGCGCGCTTCGCGATGGACAGCGTCACGGCTGGACGGCCTCCACCTTCCCGCGTGAACTGACGCACGTAGTCGGCCGGCTCTCCGGGGCCGTCGCTCACGGTGGCGACGTCTTCGAGCCGGATCGGCGTCTCACCCGACGTGCCGACCATCAGGCGTCGAACGTTCTCGACCGATGTCGGCCACTCGCCCGCGTCCACCTGTACGGCGGCATTTCCGGACACGAGCACCGACCCCGAGCGCCTGACGTTGCCCCGCGCGATCGCCTGCTGGACGGCGAGCGGATCCAGCCCGCGCGCCGCCAGCGCCGCCGGATCGATCTCGACGGTGATCTGGCGCCGGCGTCCGCCGATGATCGAGATGTCGGACACGCCCGGCAGTTCCTTCAGCGCGTCCAGCAGTTGCCCGGCCACGAGCCGCAGTTGCGCGTCGTCGTACCCGGGTCCGGAAAGCGTGAGCGCCATCACCGGGACGTCGTCGATCGATCTGGCCTGGACGAGCGGGGGAGACGCACCAGGCGGGATCGCGGCGATGTTGGCCGCGAGCTTCTGGTTCAAGCGGACCAGCGCGCGCTCCGCGTCCTCGCCGACCAGGAACCTGACGATGATCATCGAGCGCCCGACGCTCGACGTGGAGTAGATGTACTCGACCCCCGGCACCTCCCAGAGCAGCTTCTCCAGCGGCCGGGTGACGCGTTGCTCGACTTCCGCGGGAGAGACGCCCGGCATGTCGACGAAGACGTCGATCATCGGCACGACGATCTGCGGTTCCTCCTCGCGGGGGAGTGCGATGACCGCCCAGATGCCGAGCAACATCGACGCCGTCATCAGCAGCGGCGTCAGCTTCGAGTGGGCGAACGCGGCGGCGAGCCGGCCCGCCGCGCCCAGACGGAGCACGTTCATCACCGTGCTCCCGCCGTGAGTCCGGGTCCTTCGACACGACTGCCATCGCGGAGCCCTGGCGGCGGGGCCACCGTCACCGCCGCACCGTCGGCGATCCCCGCGAGCACCTCGACTCGGCCCTCGGACGTGTCGCCGACCGAGACCGCCCGCAGACGCGCCCGCTGCTCGGCGTCGATCGCGAACACGAAGGCGAGCTGTCCCCGGCGAACGACCGCGGATTCGGGAATGGTCAGGACCTGGCGGCTCGGACCGGTGAAGCGCGCGCGCCCGAAGGCCCCCGAGCGCGTCGCGCTTTCGCGCAGCGCTTTCTGGGCATCGTCGGCCAGATCGATCTTGACGAGGAAGGTGTGGGAGGCCGGATTGACCCCTGCGATTTCCGACACCGTTCCAGGAAACGACGTGTCTTCGGATGGCGAGCCCTGCTTCAGGAACACCGTCACGCGGTCTCCTGGCGCGACCATCGCGGCCCGCGCTTCGTCCAGCCGCACCTCGAGCCGGAACATCGACGGATCCTCCAGCGAGAGCAGCGGCATCCCAGGCGTGGCCATGGCACCCGGGTCGATCGAGCGGTCGACGATCAGGCCGTCGAAGGGCGCGCGGATCACCGCGTAGCCAACGGCGGCGTCTGCGGCCGCGGTAGCCGCAGTGGCCGCCTGCTGGCCGGCCTCGGCAGCCGCAAGCCGTGCCTGCGCTCCGCGCAGCTGCGCGTCTGCCGCCCGCAGCGCAGCCGTTGCCTGATCGAGCTCCTGAGCCGTGGCCGACCGCCTGGACGCAAGGTCGGCGATCCGCTGATGGCTGGCGCGTGCGAGCACGAGCCCGGCTTCGGCTGCAGCCACATCCGCCGCGGCTGCCACCGCCGACTCGCGCGCGGCCACTGCCGCGGCGCTGGCGCGCTGGTGATCCGCGGTCCGCTCGCGCGCGTCCAGGGTGATCAGGGCGTCCCCACGCCGCACCCGATCCCCGGCGCGGACGCGCACGTCGACAACGGGGGCGAGCAGGCGGCTGGCGATCGGAGCCGTGAACCGCGCGCGCAGCGTGCCGCCGGCCTCGAAGCTGGTGGGGACCGCGCCCACGGTCGCGCGTTCGATCGTCACGGCCACGGGCGCCGAGGCGTGCTCGCGCGGCGTCTCGCCGGCATGGCTGCAGGCAACCGACCCGATCGGGGCCAGGAGAAGAAGACAGAAGGCAATCCGCCTCGACATGACACCTCTCTCGTTCAGCGCGCGCTCGTTCATGGCAGCCGCCCCACGGCGCGCTCGAGCGCTGCCGCGCTCGTGAACGCGTCCACCACGGCGTCGACACGTTGTACGTCGGCATCGAGCACGGCGGCCGCGGCGCGGAGCACGTCGTTGACGGGGAGGAGACCGGCGTCGTACCGATCCCGCACGATCCGCTGGCTCTCGCGTGCCTGTTCGACCGCCGCCCGGCCGACCGTCTGCCGCGCCCGTGCGGCCTGGAGCCGCCGTACGGCTGACACGATCTCGACCTGCACGGCCGCGCGCGCGTCTTCGGCCTGGGCCCTGGCGCGCGCCCGAGAGGCGGTCGCCGACTGGAGCTGCGCGCGCTCGGCACCGCCCGTGGAGAGCGTCCATCGCATCTCGCCACCGACGATCCAGGACGAAGCCCGGTTTGTCAGCCGGACGCCGCTCACGTCGAGCGCCGCCTGCGCCGCGACAGTCGGGAGGAACGCCGCCCTTGCGCCTCGCCGCTGGTGGTCGGCGAGCTGTTCGGCCGCGCGCGCGCGCAGGATCTCGGGGCGCGCCGCATCCGCTTCGGCGAACAGCGTCGCGAGCGGACGGATCGGCGCGACGACGACCGCGGGCGGCTCGACGGCCGTGTACTCGCGATCGATGGGGGCGCCCATCAGCCGATTGAGCTCGGCACGCTGCGCCGCGAGGTCACCATCGGCCTGGATGACGCGCTGTTCGAGGTCGGCTGTGTGCACCGCGAGCGCCAGCACGTCGGCATCGGTCGCGAGACCCGCGTCACGCCGGCGCGTCGCCCGCGCGAGGTCTTCGCGCCCCGCTTCGAGGCTGGCGTCGAGCGCACGGCGCAGCGCCTGCAGCGACAACAGGCGGCCGTAGGCGGCCGCCGTGTCGCGGGCGAGCTGGAGCTCGAGCTCGCGTGCGCCGAGGTCCGCGATCGTCCGTCCGGCGGTGGCGCTTCCGACGGAGGCGCGCGTCATGCCCCCGTCATACACCACCTGCTCGACGGAGGCGAGCGTATGGAAGTAGCCGATGGGATCCGGCTGGTTCAACGCGGCAATCGCGAAGTTGTCCGCCGCGAAGCGCCGGCTCGCGAGCAGCGAGCTGAAGACGAAGACCGGTTGATCGCCCCGCTGCCACGACTCGCGCACGGATACGCGCGGCCACCAGCCGGCCTTCGCGCCGCTCACCGCCGCCGCCGCGGCTTCGCGGTCCGCCTGCGCGGCGCGAAGCGACGGGTTGCGGTTCATCGTCTGGCGGAGCGCCTCGTCGAAGGGGAGCGCCTCGGGCTGCGCGAGGAGCGGAACCGGAGCGAGCCACAGCAGCAGGACGACCACACGTGCAGGCGTTCGGTTCATCGTCATGGGTCTATCGTCGCCGATCGTCAGGCGGAGCCGTGCGCGCGCCGGCGGCGCATCAGCCCGCACCCGCCGCCGCGATCGCCTCCCGTAATACGTGGGACGAGTGCGCGAGCCTCTCGCGCTCGTCGGCGTTCATTTCCGGCTCCAGCACCCTCGAGGCGCCCGACGTGCCGACCACCGCGGGAAGCGACAGCGCGACATCGCTCAGGCCGAACGCGCCCTCCTGCACCCGCGAGACCGTCAGCACGCGGTTCTCGCCCCGGAGACACGTCCGCAGCAGCGCCGCGGTCACCATGCCGATCGCATGATTCGTGGCGCCCTTCCGCTTGATGATCTCGTAGGCGGCGGTCCGGACTTCGTCGCCGACTTGCGCCTCGAACGCCGGGTCCCACTGCGACCACATGCGCAAGGGGAGCCCCGCGGCCCGTGCGCTGGACCAGAGCACGACTTCGGAGTCGCCGTGTTCCCCGACCACCTGCGCGTGGACCGAATTGGCCGCCACGTTCAGCGTGCGGCCGATCGCGTGGCGGAGGCGTGCGGTGTCGAGCATCGTGCCGGTGCCGATCACCCGCTCGGCAGGCAGACCGGCGGTGCGGGCAATCTCGAATGTGAGCACGTCGACCGGGTTGGTCACGACGATCACGAGGCCGGCATAGCCGCGCAGCGCGGTCGCGATGTGCCGGGCCGTGACCACGTTGTCGCGCGCGAGCTCGAGCCGGCTCTGGGAGGCCGTCCCGCTCTTGCCTGCCGCGACCACAATCGCGTCGGTCTGACGCAGGTCGTCCAGGGCGGCGGTGCGGACCACGGCCCTCGGCACGTAGGCGAGACCGTGGGCGAGATCCATCGCTTCGCCCTCGGCGACGGCCTCGTCGAGATCATGGACCAGCAGTTCTTCCGCGACGCCCGAGTGGAGCACGGAGACGGCGGCGCTGGTGCCGACGCGTCCCATTCCGATGATGCCGATACGTGTTGTGGTCGCCACGCCGTCATTGTACGTGCGCACGGAGCGGGCGCTGGAATCCTCAGCTCGCGGCGGACCGCACGTACGGCGCCCCGCGCGCGCCCCGCACCCGTCCTCCCGGGAGACGCAGCTCGATCGTCGTGCCATCCGGCGACGAACTGGACACGCGGATCGTTCCGCCGAAGAGCCGAACCACCTCGCTTGCGATCGAGAGTCCGAGGCCGGTTCCACCGGTGCGCCGGGACCGGGAGCGATCCGTGCGGTAGAAGCGCTCGAACACGCGATCGCGCTCCTCGACCGGGATCCCCACGCCGGTGTCCGTCACGCGGATCACCGCCGCCGGACTCGCTCCGTGCCCTTCCGCCGCATCGATCGCTTCCGACGCGCTCACGTCCGATTCGTGCTCCTCCGGTCCGTTCACCGCCGGCTCGTCCACCTGGCAGGACACGGTCACCATCCCGTGCGGGCGGTTGTACTGAACCGCGTTGCGGAGCAGGTTGTCGAGCACGCGCAGCAGCAGCGCACGGTCGGCGTACACCACGGCGCCGTGCATCGGTTCGATCCGCAGCGTGACGCTGCGATCCGCCGCGATCGGGGCCAGCGCGGCGGCGGCGTCGCGGGCCAGCGGTTCGAGCGGAATCTCGACCGCCGGAGGGGCGTGCCCTTCCTGCGCGCGTACGAGGATCATCAGCTGCTCGGTCACGTCGGTGAGCGCGTGAATCCGCTCGCGCACCACCGAGAGGCTCTCCCGGTACTCGCTCGACGTGCGCGGCCGCTTCAGCGCGACGTCGATCTCGCCCAGCATGGCGGTCAGCGGGCTTCGCAGCTCGTGCGAGGCATCGGACGCGAAGCGGCGGTTCACCTCGACGGCGCCGTGCAGGCGCTCGAGCATCTCGTTCAGCAGCGCCGTCATGCGCCCGATTTCATCGTCGACGAGCGGCGGATCGAGCCTGGCGCTGAAGTCGCCGCGCGCGATGCGCGCGGCACGCTCCGTCACGTGGGCGATCGGGCGGAGCGCGCGCGTGGCCAGCGCGAGTCCGACGAGCGCCGTCGCGCCGAGGCCGACGATCGAGACGATCGCGAGCAGCCAGGACAGGCGGCGCAGCGTCGTCAGGACCGGTTCGGTGAAGAGACCGACCGCGACGACGTAGGCTTCGCCATCCTTGAGCGTCGAGAGCGCGACCATTCGCCCCGGTCGTCCTCCTGGGGCCACGTCGAACACGGGCGCGTGCCCGTCGAGCGCCGCGGCCAGCAGTTCGGGCGGCAGCAGGGGTGGACCGTTATCGAGAGTGGCCGACTGGCGCAACAAGTGGCCGGCACTGTCATAGGTCTGGGCGAACTTGCCCGCGTACTCTCCGGCGAGGATTTCGGCGGGAAACTCGTGAAAGTGCACGCCGGTCAGCCCGTCGGTCGCCGAAGCGAGCTCCGTGCCGGCGAGCGTTCGCAGCTGCGCGTCGAAGTCGCGGACGAGGAAGGCGCGCGTCCCGCCGTAGATCGCGACGCTCGCGAGGGCAAGGATGCAACCGAACGCCGCTGTCCAGCGCAGGGTCAGACGCGCGCGGAACGAGAGTGCGCTCATGCCTCGCCTCCTTCGTCGACCTTCAGCATGTAGCCGAGCCCGCGGATCGTCCGAATCAGCGATCCGGTCGACCCGACTCCCGCCAGCTTGCGCCGCAGATAGCCGACGTATACGTCCGCGAGGTTCGACGCGGGATCGTAGTTGCTGCCCCACACGCGGTCGGCCAGCTGCGTCCGCGAGACGACGGTTTCGGCGCGGCGGATCAGGAATTCGAGCAGGCGGTATTCGGTGGCGCTGAGGTGGATCTCCCGGCCGTCGACGGTCACGCGGTGGGTGTCCAGGTCCATGGCCAGCGGGCCGTAGGAGAGCGACGCGGTCATCTGCCTCGTCCGTCCACGGCGCGTCAGCGCACGCAGCCGTGCCAGGAGCTCGTCGAAGGCGAACGGCTTGGTCAGGTAGTCGTCCGCGCCGAGATCCAGCCCCTGCACGCGATCGGCCACGCCGTCCCGCGCGGTCAGCATCAGGACCGGCGTGTCGACGCGCTGTTCGCGCAGGCGGCGGCAGAAGGCGAATCCGTCGGTCTGGCCAGGCAGCATCAGATCGAGCAGGATGGCGTCGTAGTCTTCGGCGCCGACCAGTTGTTCGGCCGCGTCGGCGTCCTCGGCGAGATCGACCACGTGGTTCTCCTCGCGCAGTCCACGCAGGAGGAAGCGGCTGATCGTAGGGTCGTCCTCGACGAGCAGCAGGTGCACCGCTCGATTCTAGCTGCGAGGACGATTCCGGACACGCGCTTCGACCAGCTCGTACAGAGTCGGC
This sequence comes from Vicinamibacterales bacterium, assembly GCA_050183995.1. Classification (GTDB taxonomy): domain Bacteria; phylum Acidobacteriota; class Vicinamibacteria; order Vicinamibacterales; family CAVVIG01; genus CAVVIG01. The sequence continues at coordinate 22,998 of JBFXAT010000036.1, read as the reverse complement.
AGCACCACCAGCGTGAGCAGCGTCGACGTCACGATGCCGCCGATGACCACGGTTGCGAGCGGCCGCTGAATCTCGGCGCCCGCGCCGTGGGACGCGGCCATGGGCACGAATCCGAACGAGGCGACCAACGCGGTCATGAGCACCGGCTTCAGACGCATCGATGCGCCGGCGACGATCGCGTCGCGCAGCCCCCGGCCCTCGTCGCGCAGGCGGTTGACCGCTGAGACGAGCACCACGCCGTTGAGCACCGCCACACCGAATAGTGCGATGAACCCGACCGAGGCCGAGAGGTTGAGGTTGAGGCCGCGCAGCCACAGCGCCGCGATGCCGCCGACCAGCGCGAACGGCACGTTCGTGATCACCAGGCCGGCCTGCCGCACGCGCCCGAACGTCAGGAAGAGCAGGAGGAAGATGATCGCGAGCGAGAGCGGGATGACGATCGCCAGACGCGCGGTCGCGCGCTGCTGGTTCTCGAACTGGCCGCCCCACGAGATGTGGTACCCGGCCGGCAGGTCCACGCGCGCCGCGACCTCGCGCTGCGCGTCGGCGACGAAGCTCCCGATGTCCCGCCCGCGGACGTTGGTCTGGACGACCAGCCGCCGCTCGCTGCTCTCGTGCGTGATCGCCTCCGGGCTCTGCACCTCGAGCACCTGCGCCACCGCGGAGACCGGCACCCGTTCGCCCGCCGGCGCGGTGAGCCGCAGCTGCGCGATCGCGGCCGCATCGGTGCGCGTCGACTGCGGGAAGCGCAGGACGATCGGAAAGCGGCGCGCCCCGTCGATCACCTCCGAGGCCTTCAACCCGCCAACGGCGGTCTCCACGACCTCTCGGACGTCCGCGACGCTCAGACCGTAGCGGGCGATCCTGTCGCGATCGATCGTCAGCTGGATCTGTGTGGCGCCCGACAGCACCTCGACCTGCAGATCCGCGTTGCCGCGCACGTGGCCGATGGCCTGGAGTACCTGTCCACCAAGCCGCTCCAGCACCATCGCGTCGGGGCCGAAGATCTTCACTGCGACGTCGGCCTTGACGCCAGACACGACCTCGTCGAGCCGCATCGCCATGGGCTGCGTGAAGTTGAACGTCACCCCCGGCATGCCTTCGAGGGCACTCGCCAGATCGTCGATGAGCGCGTCCTTCGTCCGCCCCGACTGCCACCGCTCGATGGGGTGCAGCAGGACGTAGACATCGCCCTGATAGATCGCCATGGCCTCGGTGGCGACATCCGGACGTCCAATCTTCGTGACGACCTGGCTGACCTCGGGAAACGAGCGGACGATGCGCTCGACCTCGCCCGACATGGCCACCGACTCCTCGAGCGACACGGACGGCAGCTTGCGCGTTTCGATCAGGATCGCGCCTTCGTCGAGCTTCGGCATGAACTCGGTGCCGAGGAAGGGCACCGAGCAGATGGCCGCGGTCACGGCGACCGCCGCCACGCCGAGCGTCCGCCAGCGGCGATCCATGGCGCGCGCCAGTTGGCGGGCATAGCCGTCGCGCAGGCGCTTGAACCAGCCCTCGTCGTGTTCGCGCGTGGTCTTCAACAGGTACGACGCGAAGACGGGGACCGCGGTCAGGGAGAGCAGCAGAGAGCCGAGAATCGCCGAGCAGACGGTGATGGCCATCGGCCGGAACATCTTCCCCTCGAGCCCCTCGAGGCCGAAGATCGGGAGGTAGACGGCCACGATGATCAGGACGCCGAAGAGAATCGGCCGGGCGACCTCGGTTGCCGCTTTGGTCGCGCGCCGGATGGACCGCGCCGACGCCGCTTCGCCGGGAGGCCCGTGATCGGGCTCGTGGCCGCGCCGGACGAAGTTCTCGATCATCACGACGGCGCCGTCGACGATGAGCCCGAAGTCGATCGCGCCGAGCGACATCAGGTTGGCTGACACGCCGAACACCCGCATGCCGATGAAGCCGACCAACATCGACAGCGGAATGACCGCCGCCGTGATCAGCGCCGCGCGCACGTCGCGCAGGAAGAAGAACAGCACGAGGACCACGAGCAGCGAGCCTTCGAGGAGGTTCTTGCGGACGGTCGCCGCCGTCCGATCGATGACCTCGGTCTGGTCGTAGAACGGGGTGATGGTGACGCCGTTCGGCAGGCTCGCGGCGATCTCCGCCACCCGCTGCTTGACCCGCTCGGCGACGGTCTTGCCGTTCTCCCCCTTGAGCATGATCACCATGCCCGAGACGGTCTCGCCCTTGCCGTCGCGCGTCACCGCCCCCTGGCGCGGCATGGGCGCGACCTGCACGTTGGCCACGTCGCGGACCAGGATCGGCACCCCGGCGGACGAGCTGACGACGATGCGCTCGAGGTCGGCCGCGTCGAGGGCCAGCCCGACGCCGCGGACGGTGTAGCGTTCGGATCGATGTTCGATGAAGCCGCCGCTGAACGACTCGTTGTTGGCCGCGACCGCTTCGTGGACCTGCCGCAGCGTGAGGTCGTATCGTTCGAGCAGACGCGGATCGACGACGATCTGGAACTGCTTGGTGAGCCCGCCCCACGAGTTGATCTCGCTGACGCCCCGCACCGACCGCAGCCGCGTGCGAATGTCCCAGTCCTGAAGCGTCTTGCGCTCCATGGCGTCGGCGGTGTCGCCCTCGACCAGGTACTGGTAGATCTCGCCGAACGCGGTCGCGACCGGACCGAGGGTGGGGGACAGGCCGTCCGGAATGCGGGCGCGAGCCTCGAGCAGCCGCTCGTTCACCAGCTGACGCGCCAGATAGATCGGCACGGCGTCGTCGAACACGACGGTGACCAGCGAGAGCTCGAATTTCGAGAGCGAGCGGACCTGTTCCGTGTTCGGAACGCCCATGAGCGCGGTCTCGATCGGATAGGTGACCCGCTGTTCGACTTCCGTTGCCGTGAGGCCGCGCGCCTCGGTGATGACGACGACCTGGTTGTTGGTGAGGTCGGGAAACGCCTCGACCGGCAGCTGGCGGAACGCCTGGACGCCGGTGAGTACCAGGGCAATCAGGCAGAGTACGACGAAGAGGCGCTGTCGGAGCGCAAGCGCGACGAAGCGTTCCACCGGGCTCACGGCTATTCCCCCGTCATCGAGCTCTTCAACAGCTCCGACTTGAGTACGAAGGCACCGGCGGTCACGACGGGATCGCCGGCCTGGAGCCCGCGGCGAATCTCCACGAGACCGTCGCCCTCCGTCCCGGTGTCCACCGCCTGGAGATGGAAGGTGCCGTCGGCCTCGCGGACGAAGACGCTCGACTGTCCGTTGACCACCTGGATCGCCGCTGCCGGGACGGCGACGATGGAGCGTGCGTCGCTCTCGCCGATGTCGACCGTCGCGTACATCTCGGCCTTCAGCCGCCCATCTTCGTTGGGCGTCTCGCATCGGACGGTCACGCGGCGGGTCTTCGGATCGACCGCCTCAGCGATGTAGGTGACCGTGGCGGGAAACCATTCACCGGGGTAGGCCGCGACGCGAACCCTCGCCGGCCGTCCGACAGCCGCACGGGAGAGATGCGCCTCGTCCAACTCGGCGAGCACCCACACGCGGGAGAGGTCGGACACCACGAACATCTGCATCCCCGGCGTGACGGCGGTGCCGGGCGTGACGAGCCGTTCGAGGACGACGCCGCTGAAGGGCGTCAGAACCGGGATCTGCTCGCTCTCCTGCGTCGCGTCGGCGCCCGGCGCGATCCCGAGATGCGAAAGCTCCTCCTCGGAACGCCGCAGCTCCGCGCGTCCGATCCCCAGCGCCTCCTCGGCCGAGACGCGGTTGGCGTGTGCGCGCTGGAGGTCCTGGAGCGCTACCGCCTTGTCTTGGTAGAGGCGGTCGGCGCGCGCCTCCGCCTCCGAGGCGTACTGCAGCTCGGCGATGAGCCGCCGCTCGTCCGCCTGTGCTTTCCGATACCCGGCCCACGCGTCGTGCACCGCATGGCTGTGCACGCTCGCCAGCGTCTGTCCCGCCTTCACCCTCGTGCCTGGCTGGACGCGCACCTCGGCGACGATCCCGTCGACCAGCGATCCGACACGCGCCGTACGGGTCTCGTCGAGGGCCACGATGCCGGGCGCTTCGGTCGCGTCGGCACGGGTGATCCAGCCCGCCGGCGCGACGACGATGCCAGCACGCTGCTGACTGTCCTCGCTGAGAGAAACCACGTCGGCGGCGAGGGCAGGAGGGGCGGGCGCCTCGGACGGGTCGGGTGCGCCCCCGCACGAGGCCGCTGCGATGGCGGCGGCGATAACGAGTGCCAGCTTCACGGAATGTCCTCCTCGGCAAGCGCGAAGCGCGCTTCGATCGAGGCGATGAAGGCGTCGACGGAAAGCGCCAGCGCCTCGCGCTGCACGTCGGCGTACACGCGCTCCGCGTCGACGAGCCGCAGCACGTCGGCGGCACCCTCGCGGAAGGTCGCGCGGGCCGCGTTGCGCACCCCTTCGGCCGGCTCCATGAGCTCGGTCTGGATGCGCGACGCGCTCGCGGCGAGCGCCCTCGCGGCGGACAACGACGCCTGGGCTTCCGCCACGGCGCGCATCCGGAGCGTCGCCAGGTCGAACGAGGCGGCGCGCGTCGAGGCATCGGCTCGCGCGCGGGCCTGCGCGTTCGTGTCGAACACCGGGAGCGCCAGCGTGAGTCCCGCCACGCCAGTGTCGACGCCCATCGTCCGCTTGTATCCGGCGTTGATGATTGGATCGGGAATTCGGCGCAGCCGTTCGATGTCAGCGGCGAGGCGGGCCTGCTCGACCCGCGCCGCCGCAAGGCGGAGATCGGGTCGGCGCTCGATCGCGGCGGCGATCGCGGCGTCCTGTATCTCGGGCACGGCAATCGGCTCCGGCCTGACGAGCTGGGCGGGGTCGATCGGAGCGGGGGAGCCGATGATGGCGCCGAGATCGAGCAGCGCTCGCGTCAGCTCGATCTCCGTCCGCGTGACTTCCGCGCCGATACGCGCGGACTCCGCTTCGAAGCGCATCAGGTCGGCCTCGGGCGCGAAGCCTTCCTCGAAGCGGCGGCGCATGGTCTGGACGAGCGTGAGGACGCCGTCGCGCTGCAGGCTGATCGTGGACAGGACGTCGCGGGCCCTGACGGCGCGCATGTACGTGCGCATGGTGTCGAGCGCGATCTGACGCTCGACGGTCCGCAGGACGAGATCGGCGCTGTCGGATTCGGCATCGGCGAGCCTGCGCCGCGCGCCGCGCTTTCCGGCGAGCTCGATCGGCTGGCTCGCCACGGCGAAGCTGTCGAGCGCCGGGACCAGCGCCGATCGCGGGCCGATGTTCTCGAACCGGACGTCGATGAAGGGGTTGATCAGGCGGCCGGCGTACTGGGCGGCCAGGCCGGCTCCCTCGGCGACCGCCGAGGCGCTGGATCGCAGCGGCGAGCGCTGCTCGGCGAGATCGACGGCTTGCCGCAGCGTGAGCGGCGCGGTCTGGGCGTCAGCGGGACGCGCAACGGCGGCCACGGCCAGGGCGAGCGCCAGGACTGCCAGCGGCATGTCCCCACTCTAGCGGCCACGGATGAGAAGGAGATGAGAGCGTCAGAATCGATGGGTATAGAGCACTTTCGAGGCAACGCGGCGATCGAGCGTGGCGAGGCGCGCGAGGTTCGGGTCGTCCAGCCAGTTGTGCGTGTAGACGACGAAGATATCGCTGCCGGGACGAAGGATCCACCGGAAGCGTGACTGCCACCCGAGCACACGGCTCACCGAGTCGTACTGGAGATTGTTGACCAGCGCAATCCACGGGCTGAACTGCGTCTCGCCGACGAGCCGGAAGAGGCGCGTCTCGAATCGCCCTTCGGCGAGGTGAATGCGGTTCCACTCCGTCGTGGCGTAGGCGATCACCCCGGGGCGCGCCCGAATCGTGAGGTTCATCGAGACGGTCCGCCGGGTCCCAGAGTAGTAGCCCCCGGTTTCGATCGTGGTGTTCACGGCCACGACCCGGCGGTTCGCCGTCTGGATGCGCAGGCTGACCAGACCGGTGTCGTATTCGGACCCGACGGGCAGCGTGATGCCCGCGCGCGGGGTGAACGCGGTGTCGAGCCGTTCGTGGTTGCGGAAGAGGGTGACGGAGAACGAGTCCTGCGAGTGGAACTGGATCTCGAACGGCTTCAGCTGCACGGATCGGTTGAGGAGCTGATTGCTCATCGACGTCTGCAGGTCGAGCGCGGTCGAGAACAGGAACCGCCGGATGTACCGGTGCCCGCGCGGCCGTGGACCGAACTCGACCGACGGTTGATACCGGCGGTAGCCGCGGCGTGTCACGAATCCGATGGCGGGCTCGAAGCCCGGCTCGACGTGATTCGAGGCGAACTGCAGGTTCCACCGATCGTTCGGCATGGCGGCGGTCATGCCGTAGGCGTTTCCACCGCTGGCAGCCGGGTTCGTCGCGCGCATGAAGTACCCGGTCGTCTCGAGGTTCTGTCCCCCGCGGAAGTTGTTGGTGCCGAAACGGAAGTCGAGACCGGCGGTGTGGCGCGCGTCGGTGGTGGGATCGTGTGGTGATCTCCGCGTGTAGATCCCGCCGATGTACGACTGCTGCAGCATCCGGCGGCGCACGCGTCCGACGGTGAACTCCTCGCCAGGCGCTCCCTGATCCTCGGCCGTCCGCACGTGCAACAGTCCGACGTCTTGTCGTCCCGCCTGTCCGGTGAGCCTCGCACCGTAGTTGATCGGCTGCGGCGTCCCGGCGGAGGTCAAGCCGATTCGCCGGCTGAAGAACGGGTTGACGATCAGATCTCCGCTCAGCGGACTGCCGAAGGCGAAGAACGGCGCGCCGTCGAGGAAGAACTCGCGGCGCTCCGGGAAGAAGAGCGAGAAACGGGTCAGGTTCACCTGCCGCTGATCGACCTCCGTCTGCGCGAAGTCCGTGTTGATCGTGAGCACGCTGCGCAGGCTGGGGGTGAGGCTGTAGAAGAAATCGACGCCGGCGTTGGTGCTGGGCGAGAAGCTGGGCTGTCCGCGGCCGGGCGACGCCTCGCCAACGGCCAGCGCGTACGGCTTCATATCGAGTCCCCAGCCTTGCGACACGTTGGTGATGCCGGTGACCAGGCCGGCATTGGTCATGCGGCGTAGACCCTGATTGCGCGCCCACCCCATCCAGATGCTGTCCTCGTTCTTGCGCCGGACCGTGCGCTGGAAGTTGATGCCCCAGGAGTCGCTGTCGGGGTTGAAGTTCAGCGTCCGGAAGGGGATGTCGATCTCGATGGTCCAGCCGACATCGGTGTGCTGCACGCGGGCGTTCCAGATGCCGTCCCACTGGCGGTTGTCGATGCCTCCGCCCATCAGCGAGTCGGCCATAAGGCCGGACGGGTTCATCTCGAAGAAGTAGCCCGACCGCGCGTCCAGGAAGGTGTCGATCGTCCACTGGAAGCGGTCGTCCGACGAGAGGAATTCGTCGCGCCGCCGTTGGTAGCCGATCCAGCCGTCTGGCTCCGAGTCGTAGCAGATCACGCCCATGTAGAACGAGCGCGCGTTGTAGGCGATCCGCACCTCCGTCGCCTCGGTCGCGGGCCGGCCGTTCAACGGATCGATCTGGACGAAGTCGGCCGCAGGGGTCGCGCGGCTCCAGACCTCTTCGTCGAGCCGGCCGTCGAGGGTGATGCGCTCCTGATCGCCGAGACGAAGCGCGGTCACCGTTCGGCGCTCGAGTCCGGGGGGCTGCGCATCGGCAGGCCGGACGCTCGCCACGAGGAGCCACGCCTGGATTCCCGCGAGAAGGAGGCAGCGCGGAAGGCGACCCGTCGCGCACTGCCCCGGGAGCACTACTGCGTGCCCTCGAGTGGCAGTCTCGCCTGTTCCCAGGCGCCGAGCCCGCCCGCCAGTTCCTGCACCGCGAAGCCACGGGCTTCGAGCAGGCTGGCCGCGATCGACGAGCGGTAGCCGCCGGCGCAGTAGACCAGCAGCGGCTTGTGTGACGGAAGCGTGTCCAGCTGGCTGGTCAGACGGCTGAGCGGGACATGGACGCTCCCGGCAATGGCTCCCCCAGAACGCTCGCCCTGCGTGCGAACGTCCAGCGGCACGACGGCGCCGGCCGCAATCTGCTCGTCGGCCTTCGCGGGACTCAGGCGGACGGTCGTCGTGGTCAGGTCCGGCCGATCGGCGAGGCTGCCCATGCCGCCCTCCAGATACCCGGCGACGTTGTCGAAGCCGATGCGGGCAAGCCGGACCGCGGACTCGAGCTCCGCGCCGGGGGACGCGACGACGACGATGGGCGTGGTGTGATCGAGCACCGTGCCGGCCCAGGTCGCGTATTGCCCGGCCAGGCCGACGTTGATGCTCCCGTTCACGTGCGCGCTGGCGTATTCGCCGGCCTCGCGCGTATCGAGCAGCTGCGCGCCTTGTTGCTGCAGCGTCAATACATCGTCGAGCGAGAGCGGCGTCAGCTCGCGCGCGAGCGTCTCTGGCAGCGTCGGCCGTTCACGCGTGTTCAGGACGGCGTCGTAGGTGAAGTACGGCGGCGCATCCGGTTGATCGGCGGTCACGATGTCCACGAACTCACGCTCCGACATCGGCCGCAGCGCGTAGTTGTGGTGCCGCTGCTCGCCCATCGTGGAGAAGGTCTCGTTGCCCAGCGCCTTGCCGCACAGCGAGCCGGCGCCGTGAGCGGGGTAGATGAGGCTGCTGTCGGGCAGCGCGAGCAGCTTGTGGACGGAGCTGTACAAGCGCTTGCCCAACTCCTCGGCCGACCAGCCGAGCGCCACCCGCAGATCGGGCCGTCCGACGTCGCCGACGAACAAGGTGTCGCCGGTCAGCACCGCATGGGGAACGGTGTCGCTGTCATCGAGATCGAAGACGAGCACGCAAATGGACTCCGGCGTGTGTCCAGGCGTCTCCATGGCTTGGAGCCGCACCCGGCCCATCTCGATGCGATCTCCGTCGCCGAGCGGCGTGAACGCGTATTCGGCGGACGCCGCCGCGCCGAGATAGATCCGCGCGCCGACGCGGTCGCGCAGCTCCAGGTGGCCGGCGACGAAATCGGCGTGCAGGTGCGTCAGGATGACGTGCTCGATGTGCAGCTGGTGGACGGCGGCGAACTGGAGATACTGGTCGATATCGCGCTGCGGATCGATCACCGCCGCGGTACGCGACGCCTCGTCGGCCACCACGTACGACGCGTGCGCGAGGCACTTCAGGTAAAACTGTTGCAGCAACACCGGTGCATCATAACGCGTTCTCCCAAGGCAGGCGTCTTCCGGATCCACGGCAACGACAGGGCACGCCATGAACCTCCTCGAACCCGGCATCTCCTACATCGATCTCGACTTCCAGGGCCTTCCCCGCATCATCGCGACAGCCGTGCTCGGCGGCCGCGGGACGCTCGCGCTCGTCGACCCAGGGCCGTCGACCACTCTGCCGACCCTCGAGCGCGGCCTGGCCTCGGCGGGGTTTTCCCTGGGCGACGTGACAGCCGTGCTGCTGACGCACATCCACCTGGATCACGCCGGCGTGACCGGAACGCTCGTGCGGATGCATCCGCACATCAAGGTGTACGTGCACCACGTCGGCGCGCCACACCTCGCGGATCCGTCGAAGCTGCTCGCGAGCGCGACCCGGCTCTACGGCGATGCGATGGAGCAGCTCTGGGCCGAGGTCGAACCGGTGCCGACGGCCGCCATCGTGGAAGTGGGGAGCGGTGATCGGATTGACGCGGGCGGACGGACGTGGGATGTGGCGTCGACACCGGGGCACGCCTCCCACCACGTGAGCTATTTCGCCCCCGATGCCGGCGTGGCGTTCGTCGGCGACACGGCGGGGGTCCAGATCGCACCAGGCGCCTACATCGTGCCTCCCACTCCGCCTCCCGATATCAACCTTCCCCTCTGGTATGCAAGTCTCGACACGATCGAGGCGTGGACGCCGCGCACGCTCTTCATGACCCACTTCGGTCCGACGGAAGACGTGAGCGGTCACCTGGCGTCGCTTCGACGGAACCTGCGGGACGTCGAGACGCTGGCGCGCGACGCGATCGCCGAGGTGGGAACGGGCGAGGCGGGAGAGGCGCGGTTCGTCGCGGCGCTCGAGCGTGCCATCGCCGACGATGCCGCGCCTGCCGACAGGTGGGCGTACGAACAGGCGGGACGGTTCGATCTGAACTGGCGCGGCCTCGTGCGCTATCTCACGAAGCCGCCCAGGGTGGTGGGCTAGAGCGGCGGCTGTCGCCAGCGCGCCAGGGGCATCACAGTGCGACCGACGCGCTGCTCGCCAGGGCGTGATCCGAAAGCGACGGGTCGGCCAGTGCCGCGTGAATCGCCGCCAGGCCGTCCGAGTCGCTCGCGATCGCCGTCCGGCGCCGCTTGGGATCGATCATCAAGCGCAACGCCAATCCCTGGCGCGTGCCCGGCCGCGTCGGCTGGTGTATCCGATAGACCGCCGCAAGCAGGCGGCCTTGCTTGAGGGCCGCTGGCAGATCCTCCGCGTTCCGCGCTTCGCGATCCAGCTGGAACTGGACGAGCCGGAATTGCGGAATCGAGATGGGCGACAGCGTCTCGACGAACACGCCGTATTCGCTGACGTCGCGCGTCACGACGCTCGCGAACCTGGCCGAGCCGCGTTGGTCCTTCCAGGTCAGCAGCGCCGGCAACGTCAGCGGCCGTCGCTCGGTAATCCGATTTTCCGTCGTCGGACGAAAGGTAGGTTCAGCCCAGATAGCTCTCACGTAGGTCTCCCGGGTAAGGGTTTCCCAATCTGGGTATCAAGTTCCGGACCTTGCTCGAGCCTGTTCTGCCAAGAGGAGCTATTGAAGCTGCAAGTGCTTCACGCTAAGTTAGTTAAGCCGGATGGACGCTCATCGAGCGGATCGCGAAAAGGTTCGATGTGTGAATACTTGGTATCCATCAACCGTTGCGAATGGATACCTTGTATCCTTGACTTGCGCCGCTCGGTGGGGCTTGGCCTCAGCGGGCTTCGGCGCCGACCTCGCTCCGAGCGTCGAGTCCGAGCCGCCGCAGCTTGAGGTACAGCCCGCGTCTGGTGAGGCCCAGGACGCGCGCGGCTTCCGAGATGTTGCCGACCGCGTGCAACAGGGCTGTCTGAATCAGGTCGCGTTCGACTTCCTCGACCGCCGCCGCCAGGGTCTGCGCTTGTGCGGGCCCGCGGCGCGGCGTCGCGGCCGGTCCGGTGCTCTCCGGCAGCCGTGTCTCCATGATTTCGGGCGAGAGGTGCAGCGTGTCGATCGTGCTCCCGGGCGGGCTCATGGCGACCGCGCGCTGTATTTCGTTCTTCAGTTGGCGGACGTTGCCCGGCCACCAGTACTGCGCGAAGACCTCCAGCACTTCCGACGCGAATGAGACGTCCGGCTTGCCGAGGCGCTCCGCCGCTTCACGCAGGAAGTAGGTGGCCAGGTGGGGAATCTCCTCGCGGCGCTCCCGGAGCGGCGGCACGTGAATCCGGATTACGCTGAGCCGGTAATAGAGATCCTCACGGAACCGTCCTTCCGCGACGCGCTGTTCGAGGTCGGCATTGGTCGCGGCGAGGACCCGCACGTCGACCTTGATCGGCCTGGAGTCCCCGACGGGCATGATCTCCGACTGCTCGAGAAACCGCAGCAGTTTCGGCTGCACGTCCAGCGGCAGATCGCCGATCTCATCGAGGAACAGCGTGCCGCCCGCCGCCGCCCGCACCAGCCCTGGCTGCTCGGCAATCGCCCCGGTGAAGGCACCGCGCCGATGACCAAAGAGCTGGCTGTCCGCCAGATCCCGGCCAGTCGTCGTGCAGTTGTACGGCAGGAAGAGCGCGCCGCTGCGATGCGACCCCATGTGGATGGCCCGCGCGACGAGCTCCTTGCCCGTCCCGCTCTCTCCCGTGATCAGCACCGTGAGGTCGTTGCCCTGCAGGCGCTGTATCTGCCCGACGACCCGGTGCATCGCGGCACTGGCGGAGACGAAGCCCGGCAGCACCGGATCGAGCGACTGTTCGGTCGTCGGCCGCGCCGGCGTCGACGATGGCCCGCGGGCGGCGCACAGCTCGAAGCCTTGTCGCGCGACGGCGGCCAGCATGCGCAGGCGTCGAAGGGTCCGTGCGGCCAACAGGTCCCGGCCCACCACGACGACCTGCCGGACGTCATCGGCGTGACGGCCCAATGAGGCGGTGAACAGATTCTCGCGCGGCGGACGGTCGATCGCCGCGCGTGCATGCTCCTCGGCCGCGCGGGGAGAGCAGCCGGCCATGGTCACCAGACGAACTCCGCTGGCCGAGTGGAGGAACACGACAGCGGCGCCTCCGCCGCTCGCCTCGGCCATGGTGGCGGCCGTTTCGCGATCGAGGAGCTCGGGCAGCGCCGCCGCCTCCACCACTCTGGCCACCAGCGCGTCCTCCGCGTCGGCCGGCGCGGCCGTGCCCTGTGGCGCCGCGAGCGTGTCGAGCAGCCGGCGGGCCGCCTCGATGTCGCTGATGTCGCGCGCGGCGCGGAGGCGCTGGAACACCGCGCCAGCCGCGTCGAGATGCGCCTGGGCGGCCGCCCGCGACCCCGTGCGGGCGAGGAGCCGGCCGAGGGCGAGCTGACCGAGTGCGGCGTGATACGGCTCGCCCAGGAGATCGAGGAGCGTCATGCTCTGGGCGTAGTTGTGGTACGCCTCGGCTGTCTCGCCTCGCCGTTCGAGGATCGCGCCGCGCAGGCGCAGGTAGTCGGCCCAGAGCGCCGGCGCTTGACGCGGATCGAGCTTGTCGGCCACCGACTCGAGGCGCGCGGCCGCGTCTTCGAGCCGTTCGCTGGCGATGAGCGCATCGGTCGCGATGAGCGTGGCCTGCAGCGCATCGAACGCCGGCGCGCCGTCGGCGATCATCGCGTCGGCGGCGCGGATCGCCTCGTCGGGCTCGCCGCCCCTCAACGAGAGGCGCGCGAGGAGCACGCGCACCGACCAGTCGTACCATTGGCTGGTCTGCTTGCCGTAGGCGCCGTATGCGTCGCGCGCGTGCTCGAGACACTCGCGCGCGTTGTCGTAGTGGCCCTGGATCAGGTGAATCTGAGCCAGCGTGTCGTAGACGGCGCCGGTCGTCTCGTGGAACTGGATCGGGCTGCGCACCGCGAGCGACCGGTTCAGCGCCTCCTCGCCGCGCTGCAGATCGCCGAGGCGCACGCAGATCTGCCCGAGCGTCGCCAGCGCCACCGCGAGCCCGTGACCGGAACCATGTGCCTCGTGCAGCGCCACGCTCCGTTCCGCGAGCCCGAGCGCCTGCTCGTACCGGTGTTCGAGCGTCAGGACGTTTGCCTGGTTTCCGCACACCGTCGCCACGACATCGTCGGCCTGCACGCGTTCGGCGAGCCGTTCGGCGTGGCCGAGCGCGGTCATCGACTCGTCGTAGCGGCCGAGTTGCGCGAACGTGATTCCGGAGAGCGAGTGCACGAGCGCCAGATGACGGCGATCGCCGGCCGCATGCAGCGCCGACGCCGCCTTCGTCAGGTGCTCGCGGATGATGGCCGTGTCGCCGACCTGCCGATAGCAGTGCGCGAGCTCGTAGTGGGCGAGGCCGATGGCGCGCGAGTCGTGTGCCGACTCGGCGTACTTCAGCGCGCGGCCGTGGAGTGCGATCGCGCGCGACTGATCGCCGCGGGCGGATGCGAGGCGGCCATGCAGACGCCAGAGCGACGAGAGGCGCGCGGCGGAGATGTTCTCGCGGAAGCTGTCGGGAGTCCGCCCGAGCGCGGCCGACGCCTGTTCGAGGTCGTCCTGGAGCAGCCACGCTTCTGCGAGGGTCGCCCGGACGCCGAGCTCCTCTTCCCGCGACAGGGACGCGGACCGCAGGAGCGGAGCCAGCACCTGGACGGCTTCGGGGCCGTGCCCTCGATCGAGCGCACTGCCCGCGCGTGCGAGGAGTGCGTGGAGGGAGGGGGAGGCCACCGAGCGCAGTATACCGCTGTCACAGCGCGCGCCACTGCCGGCCGCGAGCGCCGATCAACGCGTCGGCCTCGACCGGCCCCGCGGTTCCGGCGGGGTAGCCGTCAGGCTGGTTGTCGGCCTGCTCGCTCCAACGCTCCAGGATGGGAGTGATCCAGCGCCACGACGCCTCGACGCTGTCGCGCCGCATGAAGAGCGTGGCATCGCCGGCGAGAACGTCGAGCAGCAGGCGTTCGTACGCCTCGGGCGAGGTCGACTTGAAGTACGTGCAGTAGTCGAACTCCATCTCCACCGGCTCGATGCGCACGCGGGGGCCAGGCGCCTTCGACGAGATCGCGAAGGAGAAGGACTCGTCCGGCTGGATCCGGATGGTCAAGACGTTGGGCGCCAGCGGGTGCGCGGCGTCGCTGTTGAAGAGAATGGCCGGCACCTCCTTCAGAAACACGGCGATCTCGCTGACCCGCTTCGGCAGGCGCTTTCCCGTGCGGAGGAAGAAGGGCACGCCGGCCCAGCGCCAATTGTCGATGTGCGCCTGAAGGGCGACGAACGTCTCTGTGCGCGAGCCGGGCGCAACCCCCGATTCGTCGCGATAGGCGGGCAGCGTGGAGCCGGCGCCGTCGCCCCGATCGTACTGCCCTCGCACGACGAACCGGTCGACACCAGCCCCATTCAAGGGACGCAGCGACTGCAGCACCTGCAGCTTTTCGTCTCGGATGGCCTCGGGATCGAGAGAGTGGGGAGGCTCCATCGCGACGAGCGCCAGCAGCTGCAAGAGATGGTTCTGCACCATGTCGCGCAGCGCCCCGGCCTGCTCGTAGTAGCCGGCGCGCGTGCCGACGCCTTCCTCTTCCGCCACGGTGATCTGGACGTGATCGATGAAGTGCTGGTTGAACAGCGGCTCGAAGATGCTGTTGGCAAACCGCAGCACGAGGATGTTCTGGACGGTTTCCTTGCCCAGGTAGTGATCGATCCTGAAGATCTGCGACTCGGCGAAGACGCCGAGGATCGCGTCGTCGATGGCTCGCGCGCTCGCGAGGTCATGCCCGATCGGCTTTTCCACGACGATGCGCGCCCACGGGCTGGCGCCGGGAGGCGCGACGAACCGCGCGCGCGCCAGCTGCCGGACGGTGGGCGCGAACAGCGACGGCGGCACGGCGCAGTAGTAGACCCGATTGCCCGTCAGATCCCGCTCGTGCTCGATCGTGTCGAGACGCGCGCCGAGCCGTGCCAGCCCTGACTCTCCGTCGATCTCTGCGGAGACGAAGGCGAGCGATCGGGCGAACTCCGCCCAGGCGCCTGCTTCGATGGGCCGCCGCGAGAACTGCTCGATGCCGCCGCGCGCAAACGCGCGATAGTCATCGTCGGTGAGCGTCTTGCGTCCGACGCCGACGACAGCGACGCGCTCCGGCAGCAACCCGTCGACGTGCAGGTTGTACAGCGCGGGCAGGAGCTTGCGGTGCGCGAGGTCTCCCGCTCCGCCGAAGATCACGATGGTGGCGGCTTCTGGACGGGAGAGCCCCTTCTCAACGGGCGCGTCCGCGTCGGAGACGGTCACGCTTCGGTCCCGTGATCTGCGGCCGCCGACTTCACGGCGTGTCCGCCGAACTGCTGCCGCAGGGCCGCGAGCAGGCGCTCGCCGAACGGATTGTCCATTCGCGAACGGAACCTCGCGAAGAGCGCGGCCGTCAGCACCGGCATCGGCACGGCCTTGTCGATCGCCTCGTGGACAGTCCAGCGGCCTTCTCCCGAATCCTGAACGTAGGCGTCCAGCGATGTGAGCTGCGGGTCCTCCGCCAACGCCCGCGCCGTCAACTCGAGCAGCCAGGACCGGATCACGCTGCCATGCATCCACAGCGAGGCAATCGCGGGAAGGTCGAGCTCGAACGACGATCGCTCGAGCAGTTCGAACCCTTCGGCATAGGCCTGCATGAGCCCGTACTCGATTCCGTTGTGGACCATCTTCACGTAGTGCCCAGAGCCCGATCCGCCGACGCGCAGGTAGCCCTGCGGCGGAGCGAGGTCGCGGAAGATCGGCTCGAGGCGTCGACACGCGTCCGCGTCGCCGCCGACCATCAGGCAGTAGCCCTCGACGAGCCCCCAGACGCCGCCGCTCGTGCCGGCGTCGAGATAGTGGATGCCCCGCGCTCCGAGCGCGCCGGCTCGCGCGATGTCGTCGTGGAAGTTCGTGTTTCCCCCATCGACGATCGTGTCCCCCGCGGCGAGCAGATCGCCCAGGGTCTCGACGGTTGCCGACGTGGGCTCCCCGGCAGGCACCATCAGCCAGACCGCTCTGGGTGCCCCGAGCTGCTGCACCAGTTCGTGCAAGGACGCCGCCCCTCGCGCCCCGGCCTCCCCGGCCTTCGCGACGGCCTCCGGATCCAGATCGAAGGCGACGATGTCGTGACCGGCACGAGTGAGCCGCGTCACCATGTTGAGTCCCATCTTGCCGAGACCCACGAAGCCGAGTTCCATGCGTCCTCCGCTTGGTGTGTTGAAGGCCGCGTCAGCGCGGCGCGCTCACGCGTGGGCGATCTGTTCCACCAGGTCGTCCAGCACCGCCTCCAGGAGCGACAGGTCGGTCGAAGGGAGATGGATGTGGACCGCTCGGCGCCCGGTCGCCTCGAGGGAGGCGAAGTCTCCCAACGCCTGCGCCAGTTCGAGCGTGGCGAAGCTGTACTGTTCCCCGGGGACGTCGACGTCCTGCGGCGCGTCGGCGGTCACGAGCACGAACACCCCGTTGTTCGCGCCGCCCTTGTGGAGCTGACCCGTCGAGTGGAGGTATCGCGGGCCCAGCCCGAAGGTCGTCGCGGCCTTCGTCCGGTCGCGCGCACGAAGCCGGAACTGTGCAGCGACGCGTGCCAGCGCCGGTGTCGCCGCGAGATAGACGAGCAGACCAACGTAGTCGCCTGGATCGACGGCGCGAAGCAGCGCCTCGGGCCCCGCCTTCGGCAGGCGGGTCCGCGCGGCGGTCGTGCTGGTGATCTCGACGGCAGCCTTCGTCGTCCGGTCCGGTTCGGCTGCCGGGAACCCTCCTTCGGCCGCGTGCCGGTCGAGCAGCACGCGCGTGGCGTCCTTGGCCTGCTGCACGTTCGGCTCGTCGAACGGGTTGACACCGAGCACCGCTCCGGCCACGGCCGTCGCGATCTCCCAGCGCACGAACTCGGCGCCGAGCGCCGCCCCCTCGGGGAAGTCCATCGTGACGACCGGCATGTCGATCAGCTGGTCCATCGCCATGTCGCGGAGCGTCTCGTCGTCTTCGTCGTTCGAGCGAAGACGTGCGAACACCCGATCGTGTCCGTAGACCTCCGCGGGACCGAGCGGCTCCCCGACAATCGGCACGACGCCGACGCCGTCCTTGCCGGTGCTCTCCGCGACGAGCTGTTCGACCCACAGTCCGAACGGTTCGAGCGCCGGCGGCAGCACCAGCGTGAGCTTGTCACGGCCGGCGGTTGCGCCGGCGCCCATGAGCAGCCCGAGCCCGAGCGCCGGATTGGCGAGCGCGTCGCCGGGCAGCTGCGCGTCCTCGAGCATCGCGAGACCCCAGCGCACGATCCCCTCGACGTCTTGACCCATGAGTGCTGCCGGAACGAGGCCGAAGTAGGAGAGCGCGGAGAACCGGCCGCCGATGTCCGGTGGATTGATGAAGGCCTCGCGGAACCCCTCCTCGCTGGCGCGGGCGGCCAGGGCGGTGCCCGGATCGGTGATCGCCACGAAGTGCGCCCCCCAATTCTCCACACCGGCATCCCGCAGCGTTTGCGCGAAGTGCGCCGCGAGGGCGTTGGGCTCGATCGTCGAGCCCGACTTGCTCGCCAGCACGTACAACGTGCGAGCAGCCGTCGTCGACACCGCGCGAACCGCCGTCGGATCGGTCGAGTCGAGCACGTGGAGCTGCGGCCACCCTGGTCTGGACCCGATGACCGCGCGCAGCACCTCGGGAGCGAGGCTGGATCCGCCCATGCCGAGCAGCACGACGTCGGTGAAGCCGTCGCGCCGGATGCCTCCTGCGAACTCGGTGATGCGGCCGACGGCGTCCGCCATGAGCGCGGGGGAGGCGAGCCAGCCAAGCCTGTTCGCGATCTTCCCCTGCACGGCTGGATCCGTGCTCCACGTCGAAGCGTCCTTGTTCCAGAGGCCGATCGCCGCCCGCATGGCTCGGCCGCGATGTGATTCGATCGCGTTGGCGAGCGCACCTGCCGAGAGACGGAACCCTGATCGGAAAGCGGCATGATGCATCACGGTAGAATACTGTATGGCCCGCCCGGCGGCCCTCCCGCACTGACGATGCGCGTTCGTTATCTGCCATTCGCGTTTGCATGCGCCTTGCTCGTGTGTACCGGTGCGTGCGCCGATCGCACGGCGCGCGACGGCTCGCGCGCCGACTCGAATTCGGCGTCGACCAGTGCGCCGGCGGACGCTCCCGCACCGCAGCCTGACGCGCGGCCGCGCGTCGTGTTGCTCGGCGACAGCCTCACGGCAGGGCTTGGGCTCCCCGTCGAGGAGGCCTACCCGTCGGTGTTGCAGCAGCGGATCGACGCCGCAGGGCTGAACTACGAGGTGGTCAACGCCGGTGTGTCAGGCGATACCTCGGCCGGCGGGCTGAGCCGCCTCGACTGGTCGCTCGACGGCGACGTTCGCGTCCTCGTCGTGGCGCTCGGCGGCAATGACGGGCTGCGGGGCCTGCCGCCGACCGAGCTTCGGCGCAATCTGGCGACCATCATCGACCGCGCCCAGGCTCGCGGCATTCGTGTCGTGCTCGCCGGCATGGAAGCGCCGCCGAATTTCGGCCCGCTGTACGTCTCGTCGTTCAGAAAGGTCTATCGCGATCTGGCGCGCGAGTACGACGTGCCGCTCGTGCCGTTCCTGCTCGAAGGCGTCGCGGGTGTCTCTGCCCTGAACCAGCCCGACGGCATCCATCCCACGGCCCAGGGCGCACGCGTCGTCGCCGACAACGTCTGGCCGGTGCTTCGGTCGGCGTTGGACAGGTCATGATCGAACTTCGAGAGGTTTCGAAGACTGTCACCAGCGGCTCCGAGCCGCTCACCATTCTCCACCCACTCACAGCGACCATCCCGGCGGGGCAGTTCGTGGCGATCGTCGGCCCCTCAGGCAGCGGCAAGTCGACGCTGCTCGGCCTCCTGGCCGGCCTCGACGCGCCGACGACGGGCTCTGTCTGCATCGGCGGCGTCGACATCACCCGGCTCGACGAGGACGCGCTCGCCAGGCTGCGCGGCGAGAAGATCGGCTTCGTCTTCCAGTTCTTCCACTTGATTCCGTCCCTCACCGCGCACGAAAACGTCGCGGTGCCAATGGAGATCCGCGGCGTGCGCGACGCGGCCGCCCGCGCGCGGGTGCTGCTCGAAGATGTCGGCCTCACGGGACGAGGTCATCACTACCCGTCGCAGCTCTCGGGCGGCGAGCAGCAGCGGGTCGCGCTCGCACGGGCGCTGGCCAACGATCCGCCAATCCTGCTGGCCGACGAGCCGACAGGGAACCTCGACACGAAGAACGGCCGGCTCATCATGGACCTGCTCAAGGGTATCCACGAGACGCGCGGCACCACGCTCATCCTCGTGACCCACGATGCCGAGCTGGCCGCGATGGCGGATGCGCGGATCACGCTCAGGGACGGCCGGGTCGTATGAGGTTCGTTCTACGGATGGCGCTGCGCGAGACCCGCTCGTCGTGGCGGCGCCTGCTGTTCTTCTTCATCTGCATCGCCATCGGCGTCGCGGCCATCGTCGCCTTGCGATCGGTGATCCAGAGTGTCCGGGCCGTGTTCGGGGACCAGGCGAAGACGCTGATCGCCGCCGACGTGCTGGTCTCCACCAACCGCGACTGGGATCCGGTGGCGAGAGCCGCCGTCGAACGCCGGCTCATCGACGCCGGTGCGAGCGCGGTCACCGAGAGCGTCGAGACGGCGACGATGGTCAGGCCCGCCGACGAGACGCGATCGATGACGCGGATGGTGGAGCTTCGCGCCGTGCAGGCCGCCTTCCCGCTCTACGGCACGCTGACGCTGGCCGACGGCCGAGTCTATTCGCACCGGATGCTCCGGGACCACGGCGCGCTCGTGCGGCCCGAATTGCTCGCAGCGCTCGGCGTCGCGGTCGGCGACCGGATCGTGATCGGCTCGTCGACCTTCACCATCCGCGGTGTGATCGCCGACGAACCCGGCGGCCGCGTGGCGCAGTTCAGCCTCGGCCCTCGCGTGCTCGTCGATCTCGCGGACATGGACGGCACAGGGCTCGTCAGCGTGGGCAGCCGCGTTCGGCGCGTGCTGCTCGCCAAGGTTCCGGACGAAGCCATCGAGGGGCTCGTCGCCGGGCTCCGCGCCGACTTTCAGCAGGAGTTCATCAGTGCGCGCTCCTGGAGGGCCCGCGACGACGAGATCGGACGTGACTTCGATCGCGCCGAGAACTACCTGAGTCTGGTCGGACTGGTCGTCGTCATCCTGGGCGGCATCTCGGTGTCGAGCGTGACCCGCGTCTTCGTGCTCCAGAAGATCCACAGCATCGCCGTGCTGAAGTGCCTCGGATCGACCAGCGCGCAGATCATCGCGATCTACATGCTCCAGGTTCTGGCGCTGGGGCTCGCCGGGAGCGTCCTCGGCGTCGGGATCGCCGCGGCGGCGGTGTCGGCCATTCCGTATGCCATCGGCCCGACGACGACCTCGCTCCTGGCGGACGCCGACTACACCGTGACCTGGAGCGCCGCCCTGCAGGGACTTGGCGTCGGCGTGCTCGTGTCGGTCCTGTTTTCGATCGTGCCGCTGCTGCGCGTCCGAGCCGTCAAGCCGTCACTCCTGCTCCGGGACGAATCGGCGGTCCGAGGGCGCACCGACTGGACGCGCGTCGGCGCCATCGCGCTGGTCTCCGCCGGGCTCGTGGCGCTGACGGCCTGGCAGGCGGCCTCACTGCAGGTCGGCCTGATCGTCTGTGCGGGCTTCGCGGTGCTCGCGCTCCTCCTGATGGCGGCGGGTCGCGGCCTGGTCGCGGCGGTAACGCCGCTCGCCAACGCGCGGTCGTTCCCGCTCCGTCACGCCGTGCTGCACCTGTCGCGTCCCGGCAACCAGACGCGGGTCATTCTCCTGGCCGTCGGTCTCGGCTCCTTCTTCATCGTCGGCGTCCGCGCGCTGCAGGCGAGCCTGCTGGAGGAGTTCTCGCTCGAGCTGACCGCCGACTCGCCGGACATGTACCTGATCGACATCCAGCGGGACCAGGCCGAGGGCGTCCGGGCGTTTCTCGCCGCACCCGAACACGGCGCCGGCTCCTTCCGCCTCATCCCCGTGCTGCGCGCGAGAGTCACCGGCGTGACCGGGCGCGAAACGCAGCTGGAATCGTTCGAGGACGTGCGGGCGCGCGGGTCCCTCTCGCGCGAATACACCATCACCTATCGCGATCGTCTCGAGCAGAACGAGACGATTCGCGCCGGCCGGTTCTGGGACGGGCCTTCGGACGCGCCGGAGGTGTCGATCGAGCAGGGGATTCGTGAACGGTTCCAGATCGACGTCGGCGACACCATCCGTTTCGACGTCCTCGGGCGGATCATCCAGGCGAAGGTGACCAGCGTGCGGGAGGTCGACTGGCGCGACTCGCGGAGCGGGGGATTCATGTTCGTCTTCCGGCCTGGCGTGCTCGACGATGCGCCGCAGACCTACATCTCGCCGGTCAAGGGGCCCGACGAGCCCGAGCAACGCGCGCGCTTCCAGTACGATCTGGTCACGGCGTTCCCGAACGTCTCGGTGATTGACTTTCGGGAGATTCTCGCCACAATTCGCGACGTCATGTCGAAGGTCACGCTGGCGATCTCGGTCGTCGGTGCGCTGGTGCTCTTCAGCGGCGGGCTCATTCTCGTCGGCGCCGTCGCCATGACCAAGTTCCAGCGGGTCTACGAAGCGGCGGTCTTCAAGACGCTTGGCGCCAACGCACACACGATCGCCCGGATGCTGCTGCTCGAATACGGCGTGCTCGGGCTGCTCGCGGGGCTGCTTGGATCGCTCGGCGCAGTGGCCTTGACCTGGGGGGTCAGCCGCTACGCCCTCGACGTGCCCTGGCGGTTCTTTCCGCTCGAGCACGTGGCCGGCGTAGGCGTGACCGCGGTGCTCGTCGCACTAGTCGGCGTCCTGTCGAGCCTCGACGTGCTGAGGAACAAGCCGCTTGCCACCCTTCGAGCAGAGTGACCCGGCCCATGCAGACTGAGTCGACGGCCTCGTCGCACGGATCCATGCCAGGCGATCGGCCGGCAGCTCCCGGCGTGCTGGAACGGTGGTTCGCCCTCGCGGCGCACGGAACGACCGTGCGCACGGAGCTGCTCGCGGGACTGACGACCTTCCTCACGATGGCCTACATCATCTTCGTGCAGCCCGCAGTGCTCGGGGCGGCCGGGATGGATTTCGGCGCCGTGCTGGTGGCGACGTGTCTCGCCACCGCGATCGCGACGACGCTGATGGCGCTGTTGGCGAACTATCCGATTGCGGTTGCGCCGGCCATGGGGCACAACTTCTTCTTCGCCTATACGGTCGTCGTGGCGATGGGGGTGCCATGGGAGGCGGCGCTCGGAGCGGTCTTCATCGCCGGCGCGATCTTCGTCCTGACGGCGAGCTTCGGCCTGCGCGAGCGGCTCATCGTCGCGATTCCGCGCGGACTCAAACACGCCATCGCCGCAGGCATCGGCCTGCTCGTCGCGCTCGTAGGCCTCGAATGGGCCGGACTGGTGGTCGGCGCGCCCGGCACGCTCGTGTCGCTCGGCCGCTTGCACGACGGCCCCGTGCTGCTCGCGCTGTTCGGCCTCGCGTTCACGGCGATCCTGCTGGCGAGGCGTGTCGCCGGTGCCTTCCTGTGGGGAATCCTCGCGACGACCGGGGCCGGCGCGCTGCTCGGGTTCTCGGCCTACGACGGCATCGTCGGACTGCCGCCGTCGATCGGTCCGACGTTCATGAAGCTGGATGTCGGGGCGGCGCTGACGCCGCACCTCGCGCCGGTGGTGCTCGTCTTCTTCTTCCTCGCGCTGTTCGATTCCGTCGGCACCCTTGTCGGCGTAGGGGAACAGGCGGGGCTGATGCGAAACGGCGAGTTGCCGCGCGCGCGACAGGCACTGCTGGCGGATGCGGCCGGGACCATGGCGGGGGCCGTCCTTGGCACGTCGACCGTGACGGCATACATCGAAAGCAGCGCGGGCGTGGCGTCGGGCGGGCGGACCGGGTTGG
>JBFXAT010000035.1:0-42744 GCA_050183995.1 Vicinamibacterales bacterium | reverse complement strand
ACACCGGTGTCGAGGTGTGCGGCGATCTCGCGAGCGGAGTGCTCCAGTACGCCGGGATGATCGGGAACGGGACCGCCGACGGCCAGCTGTCCGAGCTGGACACCAACGACAGCAAGGATCTGATCGGCCGGCTGATGGTCCGGCCCTGGGCGCGCGATCCCAAGAGCACGATGGCGACCTTCGCGGCTGGCGTCGCGACGAGCACGGGGCTGCAGGCTGGTCCGGTGCCGAGCTTCGTGTCGCCGGCGAGGCAGACCTTCTTCTCGTACGCGCCCGGTGCCGCTGGCGTCGACCGACGGACCCGATGGTCCCCGCAGGCGTACTACTACCACGGGCCGTTCTGGGGCTACGCCGAATACGTCCACTCGCGCGGCGGCATCCAGCGTGACGCGGCTCGCGCCGAGATCGATCACGACGCCTGGCAGATCGCGGGATCGTGGGTAGTTACGGGCGAGCCGGCCGTTGAGCGCAACGTCCGTCCCCGCATCAATTTCGATCCGCCGAGCGGGCACTGGGGCGCGCTGCAGCTGGTCGCACGGTATCAGCAGCTGCACGTCAGCCGGAAGGCGTTCGACCTCGGATTGGCGGCGCCCAGCGCCAGCCGCGGTGCGTCGAGCATCGTCGTCGGAGCCAACTGGTACCTGAACCCGCTCGTGAAGTGGAACCTCAATTTCGAGCGGACCGTGTTCGACGCGGACGGCGCCGTGGTGCAGCGCGATCCGGAGAACGCAATCCTGTTTCAGGCGCAGTTCAGCCTGTAGCCTCACGCCGGGCGCGCGCGCCGCGCGTCAGTAGTTCCATTGCACCTGGACGCCGATGCGGTTCCCAGCCGTGCTCTGGTTGTACGGGAAGGTGCTGGTCTGCGTGCGCGTGAAGGTGTGGGTGAACATGCCGGTGACCTCCACTTCCGTCCACTTCAGGAACTCGAGTCCGAAGTCGACCTCATTGACCTTCGTGTGCGGCGCGTTGCGGCCGAACTTGCGCGCACCGTCGAAGTAGTGCCACCTCGTGAACGGGAACCACGTGGCGAAGCCGGTCTGGTGGCGGTAGTTCAGCTGCACGTAGCCGCCCCACAACGAGTCGACCCCAATCGATCGGCGATCGAGGTCCAGGGACGGACCGCGCCCGACGGTCCACTCGGTCTCGATACCGATGGGCTGCGGGTACCACACGAAGGTACCGGCCACGCGCTGGTCCAGTTCGCCATCGGTGCGCTGTGTCGGCACGAAGCTCACGCCGTTGGTCGTGATGCTTTGCGTCGGTGCGACGAACCGCCCGTGATAACCCTGGGCGCCGACCTCGAAGTACTGACCACTCTTCGTCTTGAACGGGTACTGCACGCGTCCGAAGACATGGGGATGGCCGTTCTGATCGGGACGGTTCAGCCCCTGACCCGAGTAAGCGCCGACAGCCACCACGCCGTAGTCGCCTGAGCCCTTCAGCCCCGCGTTGCCCAGCTCACGGAAACGCGTCCGCGCCGTCGTCGATGCCCAGAGCAGGGAGGCGCCCAGATCGCGCTCGCCTTCGATCGCGCTGTTCAGGGCGTCGGGACGCTCGAGCGGCGCGCGGTTCGAGCTCGACTGCATGTTGACGAAGCCAAACGGCACCTTCGACTGTCCGAGGCGCACGCGCCAGGTCTTCGCCTTGTCCAGCGAGATGTCGGCATAGAGATCGCGCGCCTGCACCGAGAAGTCGCTCGCTCCGGTCGATGCCTGGTAGTCGATCTGCGCGTAGAGGTTGAGATGTTCGGCGGCGTCGCCGCTGAACACGAAACGACCGCGCCTGATCATGAACGACTCGTTCTTGTTCACGGCGCGATCGGTCGGCACTTCGATCGGCGCGCCCCGGTAATTGAGCGCATCTTCGTACCGGAACTGCGTATAGCCCCTCAGCCCCAGCTTCTCGTACCACTTTCCGGCGACGGCCTTGTCCACCAGCGGTTTGACGATGTCCTGACTCAGGACGGGCGGGGCGGGCGGCGCCGCCGGCGCCGGTCCCGGGCCGGACGCCGGCGCGGCCGCGAACGCGAGTGTGGGCGCAGGCGCAGGCGCGGGCGAGGACGAGGGTGCGGGCGTCGGCGTGGCGACCGCTCCAGATTCCTGCGTCTCAGCGTCGGCGACGACACGTATCTCCTCGTATTCGGCAGCCGTGATCGACCCGCGATCGCGCAGCAGCTGCAGCAGCTTCAGCAGCGCTTCGTTCGACGCGTCCGCGCGCCCGCCGAGCGCGAGCCAGACGCCGAGCGCCAGCATCGCGATGCCGGCACGAGAGGCTGTGATCGAAGAGCGGCGGAGATGGGTAAGCTGACGCTTTCGCTCGAGGGACCTGTCGCTGCGCACCATGAGGGTGACGATACGACCTGGCCGCGTCGTGAGCGTATCGGCAGAGTTACAACCGTGTTACAGGCGTGTAAAAACAGCCGGGAGGGGGCGGCGGCGCGCCGGGTGAGAGGACCGTGGCGCCCCGCCCACTCCCCTTATCTCAGGGAGCGGGCGGAGGCCGCGGCTCGTGCCAGGGAGGATCGGCGTCGAAGGGGAGGTTAGGACTTCGAGCTGAATGGCACGATGAACGCGAGCGTGAACGTGTTCTGGTTGTTGCGCGGAATCCCGTCCTTCACGAAGTAGTCGATGTCGGACCAGTCGCGGCGGTACTCCGCCCGGAAGATCAGCCCCTGCGAGTGCTTGAGCTCGCCAGTCAGTGTGAACTCCTTCAGCTTCTGAGCGGTGCCCGAGGCCATGCCGTCGTTGTCGTTGAAGATCTCGAACCGTGGCGCCACCGCAAAGATGGGCGTGAGCTGGTCGCGGAAGTAGAGCACGATGCCGTTCCAGTTGACGCCCGTCCCGCCGATCGAGTCCTTCGCGTAGACGTAGTTGAAGCCGGTCGAAATCGTGTCGCTCGCCGCGAACGTGAAGTTGGTGTCCGAGTAGGTCCGCTTGTCGGAGTTGTTGCCGGCCTGCTCGGGACCATACAGGATGTTCTGCACGATCGTGATCTTCGAGTGCGGGGTGAAGGTCGCCGACGCGCCGACCGACTTACCCGAGTTGTTGTCGCCGGTCGCGTTCCAGCCGTTGACCAGCATGGCGCCGAGCGTCAGCTTCTCGTGCACCGGATAGGAGAACCGGGCGCCGACGTGGTAGTAGGGGCCGAGCGCATACCAGAACGCGCGGGAATAGTTGTTGTTCAGGTGCGCTTCGGTCGGCTCGTAGCCGATCGGCGTCACGAACTTGCCGACGTCAATCGTGAGCCCCTTGCCGACCGGCGCCAGGTAGCTCAGATACGCTTGCTGCACGTTGACGAGGGCGTTGTTGTCGAGCGGGTCCGAGTTGAAGATCTGGGCGACCTGGCCGTACTGCAGGTCGAACCGGAACCCGATTCGATCGTCCGCCACGGCCGGCTTCTCCATCGCGAACTCGAGCAACGCCACGCTGAACTGGTTGTGGCGCACGTCGAAGTTCCGCAACGGCGTGAACTCGCCCACCGCCGGCTTGTTGAAGTTGTAGGTGTAGTAGGCGTCCACGAGACCGGAGAACGTCACCTTCTCGAAGAAGGAGGAGACGTTGGTCTGCGCGTACGATGGCTGCGCGGCCATCACCCCGACCATGGCGCCAATCATTGCCAGCGCCCTGGCCGGACCGACCGACAGGGCACGCTTTCCACTCGGGCTACTACTCGAACGTCTCAATCGCATCAGGTATCTCCTCTGGGCCGACGCAACCGGCAGCATTGGCTGCTGCCGTCGTGGCCGCGTCGCTTTGAAGAGGAGCAAGTGGCGGTCCCGCAGCTCAGCCTGGCCTCGGATCGTGCTAAGTCGTTTCAGCGCAGTGTCTTGGGGGTGTCGCGTGCGGTTCGGCTTCGGCTGGTGGAGTCAGACAACGTTGTCGATCGACCGCCCATGCCTGGACATTAATGTCGGATCCTGGCCGACCGATCGGGCGCCGCGCGGTCCGTTGGCTGCCGCGCGGCCGCCGGCCGGCCTGTCCAGGTACCGGCATTTGCGGCGTGTTTCCTCTGCGCGTCAGCGGGAGGCGCCGCCGCGCGCCGATCGTCCGCGCGCCAGACACAGGATTGTGACTTGGAGAGTTCGTGACGACATTACTGTCGGAGACGCGGCCGCTCGACGCTCGCGCCGTTCAGGCCTGGCCCGGAGGTCCGGCCCGGAGCTCGCGCCCTGAGGCCCACGACTGATGCCCGCTCCGTCAGCTCCGCTCGCTCAGCTCCGCGCCGTGCGCGAGCGTTGGGACCCGCGACCGAAGCTGCGGTCAGAAGCGGAGCAGCCGGGTGATCTTCACCGCAAACGTCTGATTGACGAGGCGGTTGGTCGGACCCGCGAGATCGCGGCCGTCGCTGTAGACCACGAAGAGCTCGCTGCCCAGGATGTACTCCCACCGCATGCGGACGCTCGCCGAGGTCGTCTTCGCGTCGATGTTCCACTGCACCAGGCTGCTCACCTGCAGACGCGCCGTCGGCGTGTAGGTGAAGCGGTTGGTGATGAGCCGCGCGTTGAAGTCCCCGAACGGGATCCGCACCCAGGACAGCGAGATCCCAGGCTCGATCGCGAACTGAGGCCGGAACGCCACGCGCCCCGAGTAACTCGCGTCGCGCCTGGTCCCCCCGTAGAGCGCGCCCTTCGACACGATGAAGCGTCCCGCGAACTTGCGCTGGTTCGCTCGCGTGTATTGCACCCGCAGGTTGTTGTTCTGGTAGCCGCCGCGTGGAACGACGACGCCGCGTGAGATGGTGAAGTTCTGCGGCAGCAGCTCGTAGTCGTCCGATGCAAGGAACTGCAGCGTGTCGCCGCTGTGGAACTCGATGTTGAACAGGCCCTCGAGCGTGCGGTTCTGGACTTGCGTGCGTCCGGCGTCGGTGTAGTAGATCCAGGACCCCTGCCACGTCAGCTTGCGCATCAGCTTGCTGTTGCGCAGGCGGGGGCTGAACCGCAGCGACGCCAGATCCCGGTGGAAATCGAGCCGCCGCGTCATCCCGACCGACGGCGTGAACCCCTTGCCGACGAAGAGGTGCTCGGCGACGATGCCGTAACGGTCGTGCGCCCACTCGAAGTTGCCGCGGTAGCTGGCGTCCGAATCGTTGGAGCCGGTGGTGTCGGCCCGCGCATAGTAGCCGAGCGCGGTCACGTTCGGAGAGAACCGGATGCTGAAATCGCCGCCGTACGTCTTCGTCGTCGCCTCTCCCGGCGCCTGCGGGTTGCGCATCGTCGCGATCACGCCGACGTTGCTGCGGCGCAGGATGTCGCGCCTGAGACGCACGGCGGAGAAGTTCGTCGACGGCGCGCCGAGCGACTCCTTCTCGGCCGTCTGCATGTTCAGTGCGGCGATGTCGTAGCGGCTCGCCTTGCCCGTGATGCGCGCGCCCCCGATGACCGGAACGGGCTGGCCGCGGGCCAGGCCGATCTGGCGGCTGAAGAACATCACCGGCACGTCATTGGTGTCGCCGGAGGCGCTGCCCAGAACGGATCGCCCGCCGAAGGCGTAAATGCCCTGTCCCTCGAGGAAGAAGTCACGCTTCTCCGGAAACAGGAGATTGAATCGCGTCAGGTTGACCTGCTGGACGTCCTCTTCGATCTGCGCGAAGTCCGTGTTGTAGGTGACGTCGGCGATCAGGCTGCGCGTCAGACCGTACTTGAAGTCCGTGCCGAAGTTCCCTTTCAGGTCGTTGTTGGTCGGCGTGGCCGCGCTGGCATCGGTCGTCACCGACGATACCCCGTACGGCTTCAGCTCGATGTTTCGCGACCGCGATGGCGTGACCAGCCCTACGAGCGGCGCCGCCATCTGCATCTGGCCAAGGCCCGACGGTCCGAACGCGGCCGGCATGGCCGTCAGCCCGTGAAACTCGTTCTTCCAACGGACCACGCGCCGGAAGTTGATGCCCCAGATCACGTTCCCGTTGTCGCGATAGCGAAGCGACTTGAACGGGATCTGCATCTCGAGCGACCAACCGCCGGGGAACCGGGACGATTTCACCTGCCAGATCGTGTTCCAGCTCTCTATGTATTGACCGTCGGCAATCTGCTGGTCGCGCACCGCGCCGAGCGGGTTGGTCTGGAAGAGGAACCCGTTGCGCTGATCGAAGAACGTGTCGAGGACCAGCGTCATGCTGTCGCCGCCGCTGAAGATGTTGCCGCCGTCGCGCCGCATCTCGTTGGCGGCGATGCGCTCTGGATGGCTGTCCCACAGGCGGGCGGAGAAGTAGAAGTAGGTGTCGTCGTACAGGATCCACGCCTCCGTCCGCTCAGTGCCCGGCTCACCTTCCTTCGGCACCTGCTGCACGAAGTGATCGATGGCGGGCACCTCCTGGTAGACGCGCTCGTCGAGGCGGCCGTCGATCGTCAGGCCGCGTTCGAGTCGCACCGCCCGCACCACGATCCGGCCGCGCTCGTCCTGGGCGAGGGTGGCCGGAGGCACGGGCGCCACCATGCCCACGGGCAGGCGGTAGGAGGCCGGGGCTTCGTCGGCGGGTGCCAGGGGGCTGTCCGCGACCTCCGCCGTCGGGGCGGGCGGGCGGCCCGCCGCGCCGGCGGTCGGCGCCTGCCCGCCGGCGGCGGCCCGCGGAGCGACGATGGAGAGTGCGGCGACGAGGCCGAGGGTGCAGGCCGCGACGGCAAACCGAACGAGGGGGCAGCAGCGGTCCATGGGGTCGGAAACCGCCCAGAGTATAGCGTCGCCGTCGAGGTGTCGTGGGGAAGATTCCGCACTCGGCGTCGAGTGCCCATCCGCGGTCTCGGTGGTCACTTACGGAGCCTTTAGCGGAGGAATGGATAATCCTCAGCATTCCTTTCACACGCTCACCTGATTCGTGTTTTTCTGAGAGGCTCTCGATGATCGATCGCGCGGGACGCACGGGCGTCCGTTCAGTGGCTGTACGGGTTTCCTTCCTGTTTCTCGTTCTGTGCCTGGTGATGTCGGCACGCGCGTCGGGGCAGCCGGCCGAACGCGCCATCTTCGTCGACGCCGTTGCGACCGGGGACGTCGCCGCCGATGCAGGCGAGTCGATCCGGGCTGACGTCTCGATCCCGCTTGGCGCGCACGCCGAGATTGGCGACGAACTCCACTTCAAGGGCGGAGACGGCCGCTTCGTCAATCCGTGGGCTCGATACCTGGTCACCTGCCGTCTGTGTCCGGCGCTGATGCACCCGTTCGTGTCGGGGCGGTTTGAAATGGATCACCATGCCGTCGACGCGCTGATTGGTGCCCGCATCGACACGGGCCATCCGCACTGGTCCGTCGTCGCCGAGGAGGGCCTGCTGCTCAGGGACGCCGAACACACCTCGGCGCACGCCTTGTCGTTCGAAGTGGGCCTGTCGTACCGCATCGACCGGTGAGGTGCCGCGTTATCCCTCGACCCTCTTCTGTCGGCGCGGCACCAAGCCGATACCTCGTACGGCGATGCCTCCGGACGCTCCGATACGGGACAGCAAGGTCGGGTTCACGAGCGGCGAGGCGGCGGGAGCGGCGCGGACGCAGCAGCGGATCGGGCTGGCGCTGGCGGGCTGGGGAGTCACCTATCTGCTGCTCGGCACCGTCGGGCTGTTCTTCCTGATCTACAAGACGCTCGTCATGCCGGTCTTCCTCGCGTATGCCGCCGTGGTGCCGGAGGCGCGACGGCGGGCGTACTTGCGGGCATGGATCCCGTTCCTGGCCGGGACCGTCGCGTTCGACCTGGCGCGCGGCGGCATCTACAAGGCGGTGCAGGCCGGCGTCCGCCCGGAGTTCACCGACTACGTCATCGCCTGGGAGCAGGCGTGGGTCGGCGTGCCCGCGTTACCGCTGATCCTGCAGCAGTGGCACTCTCCGGTGCTCGAAGGGGCGGCGATCGCGCTCCACGTGCTGCACTTCGTGTACTTCCTGCTCATCGGGATCCTGGTCTGGCATGTCAACGAGCGGAACGGTCTCTGGCTCCAGCGGACGATGTTGCTGATCATGGGGCTGGGGCTGTTCTGCTACTTCCTGGTGCCGACCGTTCCGCCCTGGCTCGCGGCCGACCGAGGCGTCATTCCGCAGGTCCGTCACACTGTCGTCGCGTTCTATCACGCGTTCATTCCGCAGCTGCACTACGCCTTCGACACGAACCCGGTGGCGGCGATGCCGTCGCTGCACACGGCTTTTCCCATGGCCTGCGCCATCATCGGCTGCAAGACGTTCAGCCGGCCGGTTGGCGCGCTGTTGTGGGGCTACGTCGTCGCACTGGGGCTGGCAGTCGTCTACCTGGGCGAGCACTACCTGGTCGACGTCGCGGCCGGAGCCGTGTTTGCGGCGGTGTGCGCGTCGATCGTGGCGCCGCGCGATCCGGCAGCGCCGCGATCGTTCTGACCGGACGTCAGGTGGTGGTGGTGGTCTGGTCGACGCGATCCGCGGCGTGTCCAGGCGGCTCGCCGAGGAACTCCACCCACGCGCGCTTCATGCACGGGTAGTGCTTCGCCGCCTCCGCCAGCGAGAGAAACGCGAGCAGCGTCTTGTCGAAGCGGGCGCGGAGCGCCGCGTCGGCGATGTCGCCTCCCGCGAGGGCTTTGTGCGCCTGCGACAGCGAGAACATGTCGGGGTAGATGCGCGAGCCGAGATGTTCGAATGGAACGCGCAGCGACCAGAGCCCGCGATTGCCGCCCACCATCGACGGAGACGCCGAAATCAGCAGTCCGTGCCGGCCGTCGAAGGGCTGCGGTCGAAATCGCGACGTCCAGTCGATCAGGTTCTTCAGCAGGCCCGGCATCGAGCCGTTGTACTCGGGTGACGCGACGATGAAGGCGTCGTTGGCCGAGAGGCGCCGCTGGAGCTCCTGCGCGCCGGCAGGAATCCCGTCGGCCTGCTCGGCGTCGCCATCGTAGGACGGCACATCGAATTCCTGCATCGAGGCCAGATCGACGATGGCGCCGTTCTCGGCCGCGACACGAGCGGCAAGCGCGGCGAGCGTCCGGTTCAGCGATCCGGCACGGCGCGACGCCGCGAACACGAGCACTTTCAAGCCGTTCGGCATGGTCGTGGACATGTCGACCATCATAGTGCGCTCGGGATCGGCAGGTCGCGCTCGGGGTCCCAACGGCGAAGCTCCGCTTCTGTCAGGATGAGGAGAGCGGGTGCCATCTGTCGGTCTTCCCCGTCGGCAGCTGCGCACACGTCCTGACTTTCAACACAGAACGCACCACGACCGTTTGCCGGGAGAGGCGATGTCACCACCGACCTTACGAATTTCTGATGTTCTGCTGCTGGTCGCCGTCATCCTGGGCGCGCCGCTGGCGATGGTGCTGATCGGGCTGCCGATCGCCGCGCTGATCGGCTTTGTTGCCCATCTGGCTGGATGGTAGCCGCTCGCCTCTTTCTCCTCACTTCAGGTTGCTGGCATCTTCGGCGACCCGCTAGATTTGGACTCCGAAGTACTTGGGCTTTATCTCGCGGTTGAAATAGGCGCCCTTGGAAGGGGCCGACAGGAACGCCTGAAACGCGGCCTGCGACACACCCGCGTACTTGTAGGTGTTGCCCGAGAGCAGGCGCACGTGCAGCTCTGCCGCCTCGGTGTCGTAGCCGATGGCATCGATGCTCGTCGAGTCGACCGGGATCATCCGCGGCATGAGTGAGTCTCTCTCCTGGGTTTGCGCGTCTCGTGGTCCACGTCGACATGTCTCCGTGATGTCTCAACGATCTTGGACCCTCCTGGCGCATGCAGATTGCGCGCCCACCCGGGGGCATAAAATCGACGCGCAATCCGCTCTGCGTGAGCCGGATCGCTCGGGCACCATGTCATCAGAGGAGAGTTCGGATATGAGACGCACGCGCATTGCCCTGTTCGCTCCGCTTCTCGTTGTCTGCAGCCTGGTCACGGCTCAGGCGCAGATCTCCACCAGGGAGCAGCAGGCGGAGCAGGACGCGATCGACGCCAAGACCCCAAAGCTCAATTACAAGGAGGATGTCCTCCAGCTGCTGGTCCCCGGCGAGACGATGGGGCAGCCGGTCGGAGTTGACATCAACTCGCAGAACCACCTGTTCGTCTACTCGCGCACGCACCCGCAAGGGATCGCGCGCGGCGGGACCGCGGCGATGCTGTGGGAGTTCGACCAGAACGGCACGTTCGTGAAGGAATGGGGACCCCACAACTACGCCGCGTCGTTCGCGCATTCGGTCCGCGTCGACAAGTACGACAACGTCTGGCAGGTCGACGAAGGGTCGAGCATGGTCGTGAAGTACAACCCGCAGGCGGTGCCGGTCGAGCAGTTCGGCCGCACGCTGGAGGCGATCGACTACCTGGAGCGGCACGTCGAAGAACAGGGCCGTGGATTCGAAGGTGGAGCGCGACAGCTCGAGCACCCGGTGGAGATGGTGAAGCGGCTGCACCCGGACGGAGGCCTCGGCATCTTCAACCGGCCCACCGACGTCGCCTGGGACTCCCACGACAACGTGTTCGTCTCGGACGGGTACGGCAACTCACGCCTCGTGAAGATCGCTCCGGGCGGACACTGGCTGAAGTGGGTCGGCACCTGGGGCACCGGTTCCAACCAGTTCAACATCGTCCACAGCGTCGCGACCGACAGCCAGGACCGCGTGTACGCGGCCGATCGCAACAACCATCGCATTCAGGTCTACGACAACGATCTGAACTTCATCAAGTCGATCACCGGCATGGGGGCACCGTGGGGGCTCTGCATTCCCAAGGCCGATGCCAGCGGCAAGCAGTACGTGTTCAGCTCGGACGGCACCTCAGGCCGCATCTACAAGATCGACCTGCAGACGGACAAGGTCGTGGGCTGGGCGCAGACGAGCCTTGGCCGCGGCGAAGACGACGCCGGCCGGTTGATCCACGAGATCGCGTGCAAGGATCCGAACGTCGTGTATCTCGGATCGGCGATTCTCTGGAACGTGACGAAGGTGACGATCACCCCGTAACGTCCGTTCGGTCCTGAAGGCGCGGCCGGTCTCCGCCTGCCGCGCCTTCCTCTCGCGCCTACACCGCCCGGCGAGGAAGTGCATCCGTTCCCGCGCCTGGCTCGTCGAAGTCGATCCGTCGGAGGTCCATATGACCGTCAACCGCGTCGTTCGCATCGTCGCTGGTTCGTTCATCCTGTTCTCGCTCGCCATGGCTCACGCCATGGGGCAGGTGGACCTGACGACGATGAGCTGGTTGTGGTTCACGCTCTTCGTGGGCGCAAACCTGTTTCAGAGCGGCTTCACGACGTTCTGCCCGCTCGACATCGTTCTCAGACGCCTGGGGGTGCCGGACCCGCATCCGCTCCGCTGCAAGGTTGACAGCCGCGTCTGAACGCTCGCCGTGGCGCTGCGCCGCGGTGCCGGATGCGAGGTGTCGCGTTGGAGACCCAGATGCTGAAACTCCCGGTGACCGACGACACTTTCAGGAAAGGATTCCTGGGCGGTCGTGGTGAGTTGGCGGTCACTCCTTCTCCCAGCCTTTCCACGGCCCTGTCGCCGACCGCGCCGTTCCCGGATGGCGTCGGGCAGCTGATCGCGCAGAAGGGGGCTGGCGCCGCTCCCGAGCTGACATTCGGCAGCCCGGCCGTCAGGTGCACCGCGAACTTCGGAGCGGAGTCGGGCCTTCAGCTGACTCTGGTGCGAACCTCGGATGCGTCCGGCCTTCCACCGGGAGCTTCACCGCCCGCCGAGGATCGCCTCGGCGTGCTTCTGAAGATCGAAGCGCGCGCCAACGTCGCCGCCGGGGCGGCGGTCGGCGCTCCCGCCGGCTTTTCGTTCGGACTCTCGGCGAAGGCCGGGGCACAAGTCGCGCTCCAGCGGTATCTCGAGTTCCGCAAGGACACACCGGCCCGGGGGATCCTCGAGGCCGTCTTCGCAGACGTGCGACTCCCGCACTCCCGCGGCGTCGTCGCGGATCTTCCACAGCCGGGCGAGGTCGTCGTCTTTTGTTATGACGGCTTTCTCGAGCTCGCGGCGGCGCTCAACTGGGGCTACAGCCTGACCGGGTCCGAGAGCTTCGAGATCCGCGACATCGATACGCGGCTCAAGTACGCGCTCCGCGCGAAGGCTCGCGTCGGCCTGAACTACCGCCTGGCCGGCGAATATTCGATCGGGTTGCGGCGTGGACACGCCGACGGATGGGCGAGGCTCACCGTGCGGAAGCGGGACGACGCACGCTTCCAGGCCTCCGCCGGCTTCGACTTCACCGGCAGGGCGGACCTCGCCGGTCTGCCCGACACGCCGAACGAGTTCCTGGCGGCGTTCCTCGGCGCGGATGTGAAGAGCGTGCTCGAGACGCTCGACCAAGCCGTTGCCGCGACCGATATCGACGAGCTCGAGAAGCGGGCGGGGAAGCTGCTCTCTGGTCTGCTCGCCGAGCTCTCCGAACGCTGGACCGGCGGCCCGCTGGACTCATCGCAGCTTGGAGTGGTCCTGGGCGGCGTGCGCAAGGCAATCGAGGCTTACAAGTCGGTCGACGTGCGTGTCGTCCAGACGGTGGTGGAGCTGTACGAGAAGGCCGTCGGCGCGCAGAAGTCGAGGCTGGAGGACACGCTGCGATCCGTGTCCACGCTGTCGACTCCGCAGGATCTCGCCGCGATTACCGACCAGGATGCCTGGAGCGTGATTCAGCAGATCGTCGGCGGCGACATCTTCAGGCTGGCCTCCGCTGAGAGCCTTGCGATCTTTGGTGAACTGCGGGCGGTCGCGTCGAGCGCGCTGCGTATGCTCGTCGCCCCGGATTTCGAGCCGCTGCGCGACCTCATCGACGCCGCGCGAGCGCGCCTGAAGATCGACGATCTCTTCGGGCAGCTCGAGCCCCTCTCCTCGGCCAAGGATCTGCGGCAGTTGCGCGACAAGACGCTGCAAGGGCTCGTCGAGCGGATCGTCGGCAGGGCGTTCGACGAAATCGAGGCACGCGAGTTCGCCGCAGTCGCCCGCGAGGTCAACGGCGCCCTGGCGCAGCTGCAGACGTTCAAGAATGCCTTTGCCGAGAAGATGGAGAAGGCGCTCCATCAGTCGGTCGAGCTCAGGATCAACGCTCTCTACACGCGCGCGCGTGCGGACAGCACGCTCGTCGACGTCGAGATCGACGTGCGGACGCCGCCGGGCGAGGCGCTCTTCCAGGAGGCGCTCTCCGGCCGCATGCGGCCGATGCTCGACGCGGCCCGACGCGCGAGCGGCATCATCGTTCACGACGCGCTCTTGACGCACGAGCTGACGCGTGCGTCGCAACTACAGATCAACGCGTTCGGCTGGCAACACAAGCGCCTCGTGGAGCTCGTCACGAAGACCGAGATCAGCCTGCAGGCCCACTCCGGCGGACTCGTGCAGGTGTTCACGACGGCGGCCACCCTGAAACAGATCGAAGAGAGCGGCCGCAAGCACAAGGAGCGCATGCAGACGAACTTCCTGCTGCGCATGACGGGGGAGACGTTCGGCGCATTCGCCGACGCGGAGAATCGCGAGTATCTCGTCCGCACCTTCGAGCGCATGAGCGTCGACTACGACCTGCTGCAGTCGGACGACATGACCGATGTGGACGAGCTCACCGAATACGTGAGTCTCGGCGGCCTGCTCGGTCTGGTGCCGGACGGAACGATCGCACTGCTGCGGTCGCAGTTCGGCAGGCGTCTCGGGAAGGTGAAGGCGAGCTACAAGGTCCGCTTCCACCACACGGCGGTGCACGACGCATTCGTCGCGCTGAGCGGCGAGCGGCTCGAGTCGGTGGTCCGCAGCGCTGCGCGTCGGCTCGTCGCGGCCGCCTTCGTCAGGAGAAAGAGCCGCAGCCTTGCTGCGGTCGGCCTGGCGTATCGCGACGGCGCCGCGCTCTTGCAGAAGCACCGCGCCAACCTGCTCGACAAGCAGTCGATCACGGTGAGTCTCCCGGCCTGGCTGGCGGACGGAGGCGGCAAACGAGTGTCGATCGACCTCCAGGGACGAGAGCTGCTGCGGACGCTCTTCAGCATCGAGGAGTCCCTCGCGGCCCGTTTTGTCGCGCTCGATCTCCTGATCGACGATGCTCGCAGGCGGCAGCGGGCGGTGGCCGTTGCGGAGCTGGAGAAGGCGGTGGAGGAGGTGCTGGCGTGCGGCGCCCAGATGGACGCCATCGGGGGGCCCAACAGCTTCTTCGGTGTCTTCGATGCGCTGGTGCGGATCGGCGGGCTGGGGAAGGCCCATCGGGAGTCGGTGTTCGTGCTCGAGCTCACGCCGCCGGGCGGCGACACCGTGACGAAGTTCTTCATGGATTCGGAGCCTGGAGCCGGACCTGCCGGCATGACTCCGGCGTAGTCGCTGCGGGGCTCAACGCCCCTGACTGCGGCGTTCCGCCGGCGCACCCTGGCCAGCCGCCTGCTTCAACGACTCGACTTCGATGAAGATCTGTCGGACTGCGGGTTCCGCCTCGCGGATCCGGTTTTCGACGCGGTCGACCGCGCGCGCGATGTCTCCGGCCGACAAGTGGTCGTCGAACTCGAGGTCGACGTTCACCAGGATCTCGTCAGGCCCCATGTGCATGGTCATCAGCCGCCCGACCTGCCGGATGTCGGGGTCGGCCGTCACGGCCCGGCGGATGCCGTCGACGACCGCCTGACCCGCAGACTCGCCGACAAGGAGACCCTTGCTCTCGCGCAAGAGGAGGAGGGCGGCCGTGCAGAGCAGGAGGCCGATGACGATCGAGGCAGCGCCATCGAGCACCGGCATCTCGAGCCGGTCGGCGAGGAACAGCCCGGCTGCAGCGGCGATCAGGCCGAGCAGGGCGGCGGAGTCCTCGAACAGGACTGCGAACGTGGTCGGATCCTTGCTCGTTCGGATCGTGCGCCAGATAGTCGAGTTCGGGGCCTTTGCCTTCAAGAGCCCCTTCAATGCCATGATCCACGCGGCGCTCTCGAACGCGGCGGCGACGCCGATCACGATGAAATTCGTGCGAAGGCTGGTGGGTTCGGTCGGGTGCCGCACGTGGAGGATGCCCTCGTAGATCGAGATGCCGCCGCCGGCGCCGAAGATGAGCATCGCCACCAGCACAGTGTAGAAATACAGCTCCTTCCCGTATCCGAACGGATGCTCACGATCCGGCGGGCGCTGGCTGACCTTCAAGCCGATCAGGAGCAGTCCTCCGTTCATAGTGTCGACGAGCGAGTGAACGCCCTCGGTCAGCATGGCCGAGCTGCCGCTCGTCGCGGCGGCGATGAACTTGGTCACCGCGATCGCGAGGTTCGCGGCGAGTGCGGCGTAGACAACGGCGTGATTGCTCGAGCTCACGTGTCCTCCGGGCGTTCGCGGCCCGGCATCGATGCCGGATGGCGCAGCGGTTCGCGCGTCGGTTCGCGCATCGGGTCGCGCAGCCTCGATCCCGGAGTGCGTGACTCGTGCCGTCGGCCTGGTCGAGATCGAGCCTGCCTCCTCCGGTGTCAGCCCCAGCCGGCTCGCGACATGGCACGGAGATTGGCGCGGCACCGGCTTGACCGCCGCCGTACACTTGGATGTTCCTGACTTCGTGAGCCCAGATCGAGCCATCGCCATCCGCGGCGTACTGTCGGCCGCCGGCCTCGCCTCCTTGCGGGAGAGCGGAGTGGCGCCGCTCGCGAGCGCCTGGTCGCCTTCGTGAGCCGCTTCATGCCTCAGCCGCGCTGGGTGACAGCCCTCGCCGCGGTCGTGGTGCTGGCCGCTGCGGCGCACCTGTGCGTCGATGCCCTGACGCATCATGCGTCCTGGACGAACAACGACAACGCGCTGATCCTGTTCATCTCGAGCCAAATGGCTGGTGGCGCCAGGTTGTACATCGACTGGCTCGACCCCGCGTTGCCTTCGATTTTCTTCATCGCTCGGATCGCCGTCGGCATCTCGCGCCTGGGCGTTCCGGTCGTGCTCGCGTACAACCTGCTCGTGCTCGCGGCCGGGTTGATCGGCGTCGTCGTGCTCATGCGCGCGCTGCGGGTGCTCGAGGCGCCTCGGTCCGCCGTCGTGCTCACCGTCGGCGCCTATGTCTTCTTTCTGATGAAGGCCGGAGCGTTGACCCGGGACTTCGGCCAGCGTGAACACCTGTTTGCGCTGCTTCTCGTGCCAGAGCTGTTCTTCGTGCTGAGCGGCGATCGGCCGCGATGGCGGCCCCTGTGGTGCGCGACGCTCGCGTTCACGGCGACGATCAAGCCGCACTTCGTCGCCATCGTCGCGCTGCTCGAAGCCACGGCGCCGGCCGACCGACGTCCATCGCGGGCCGACCTTGCCGGGTTCGCGGCTGGTGCGGTCGCGCCGTTCGTGCTGTTGTGGGGGCATTCGAGCGCATCGTTCCGCGCGTTGTTCACCGAAACGATCGATCTGCACTTGTCCGGCGCCTACGCTCTGCTGAACGCGAGTCCCCGCGTGCTGCTCACGCGAGGTCCACTTGTCGACTTCGCGCTCGGTGCCGTGGCCATCGCGCTCGCGATGCGTGCGGCGCGTCAGCGGGCCGGCGCCGCGGCGATTGCGTGGCGGGGCAGCGCGCTGATCGTGATGGCCGCACTGGCCGTGGTGCATCAGCAGAAGTACTTCCCGTACCATTTCACGCCGCTGTTCGGCCTCGCGGTCGTCGTCGGCGCGTGGGCGGCGGGCGGGGTGCTCGACGGTCGCCCCGCCTTGGTGTCCAACGGTCTTGCGGCTGCCGTGGTGCTGTTCGGCGCTGGTCTCTTCCATCTGGACGTGGCGCGGAACGCCGAGCCGATATCGGTGAGGCTTGCGCGGGTCATAGGCGTGCGAGAGCCGACCATGGCCGTGGCCTCGATCTACTCCCACGGCCTGTGCACGCCGTTTCCGGACGCGCCCCGGTGTCTCGGTCCGGAAGCGCAGGCGCCGCGCCTGCCGTTCGCGGCTTCTCAGCCGGACGGCGACCGAGGCGTGCGGCGCTGGGCGTCGGCGTTCGGTTCGGTCATTCGCCGCGAACGGCCGGATCTGGTGGTGATTTCGACCAGCTCCACGGCGCGCATGCCCGGGCAGCGCACCCCGGCGGAGATCCTGCTGCGCGAGTTCCCGTCGGTCGGTCCTGACTACGTGCCGCTGACGCCGGCTGTCGAACGGGAAGTTGGCGCGCGCAACTGGCTCGTGCTGCGTCGCCGGGACGTCCCGGAAGCCACACGCGCCAATGGGTCGACCTGGCCTGTACTACACTAGGAACGTCTGAATCGCGAGCCCTGACCGAGTCCTCGCCCGTCCCTTCATGTGTCGCGGTCAGGGTCGCACTGCGGCGGGTGGTCCTCAGGCCTCGCCCGCCCGAGGCTGAACGTTTCGGTGAACGAACCTTCCGTGTCGGATCCTCGCTGGATGCGAGGCATCGTGGCGGTGGTCTTCGTGACCGCTGCGGTCCACCTGTCCCTCGATGCGTTCACGCATCTGGCGCCCTGGACCAACAACGACAACGCGTTGCTCCTGTTCATCTCCCGTGAGATGGCGCGCGGCACGCGGCTGTACGTGGATCTGCTCGACGCGGACCTGCCATCGATCTTCTTCATCGGCCGCCTCGCGCTCGGTCTCTCGTGGGTCGGGATTCCCTTCGTGCTCGCCTACAACCTCCTCGTCCTGGCGATCAGTGCCGTCGGCCTGATCGTGCTCGCGCGAGCGCTCCAGGCGCGCCGAACGCCAGGCCCGGCTGTGGTGCTCACGTTGGCCGCCTACGTCTTCTTCGCGATGAAAGCCGGAGCGTTGACGCGGGATTTCGGCCAGCGCGAACACCTCTTCGCGCTCCTGCTCGTGCCGGAGATGTTCTGGCTGATGAGCGCGGATCGTCCGCGGTGGCGGCCGCTGTGGTGTGCGGCGCTCGCGTTCACGGCGATGATCAAGCCGCAGTTCGCCGCCATCCTCGCGCTGCTCGAGGTCACGGCGCCGCGGGACAAGCGTCCGTCGCGAGCGGACCTCGCCGGGTTCGCCGCCGGCACGGTCGCGCCGTTCGTCCTGCTGTGGTGGCATTCGTCCTGGTCGTTCGCCGCGCTCTTCACCGACACCGTCGAGCTGCACCTCTCGGGCGCGTATGCGCTGCTGAACGCAAGTCCGCGCGTGTTGCTCGCGAGAGGGCCGCTCATCGTCTTCGGCCTTGGCTGCGCGGCGGTGGCACTCCTCGCCCGTGCGGCCCGTGTCTCCGCCGCGAGCCGATCCATCGCCTGGCGCGGCTGCATGTTGATCGTGATGGGAGCGGCGGCGGTCGTTCACCAGCAGAAGTACTTCCCGTACCACTTCACGCCGCTGTTCGGCTTCGCGGTCGTCTGCGGTGCGTGGGCGGCCGGCACGGTGTGGGGACCCCGTCGCCCGGCGCTGTCGAACGGACTCGCGGCATGCGTGGCGTTGTTCGGTGCCGCGCTCTTTCACTTGAACGTCGCCGGCAATGGCGAGCCTCTGCCGGTGCGGCTCGCGCAGGTGGTGGGTGTCGCCGAGCCTCGAATGCTCGTGGCGTCGATCTACTCACACGGGCTCTGCACGCCGTTCGCCGGCGCGCCTCGGTGCATCGGACCGGAACTGCAGGCGCCGCGGCTGCCTCTGCTCGCGAGCCAGTCGGATGGCGAGGAGAGTCTGCGGCGCTGGGCGGACACGTTTGGCGACATCGTCCGGCGTGCCCGCCCCGAGTTGCTCGTGATTTCGACGAGCTCGGCCGCGCGCATGCCGGGCCGGCGCACGCCCGCGGAGATTCTGCTGCGCGATTTTCGGGCGATCGGTCCTGAGTACGTTCGGCTGACGCCGGAGATCGCGCGCGAGGTGGACGCGCGCAAGTGGCTCGTGCTGCGTCGCCGGGATGTGCGGGAAGTCGTGAGCGACGGCGCGGACTGAATTCCGCGAGACGGAGGCAGCGCTCGCGCAATCGGCTCCGCGGCGAGCCCCTCCGCGTCCGGCTGCGTATAATTCTCGTCACTGTGTTGCGGCCGCTGTACATCCTCGGAACCGGTCTGCTGGCTGAGGAGTTCCACGCGCTGGCGGAGGGCAGCGGGTTCTTCGTGGAGGCCTTCGTCGAGAACCTGGATCAGGCCAAGGTTGGCGGGGTGCTCTGCGATCGTCCGATCATCGGCGTGGACGAGCTGCCGCTGCACGCTCCATGTGTGTGTGCGCTGTCCACGACGACCCGCAAGCGGTACGTCGAACAGGTCGCCGATCGCGCGTCGTTCGTATCACTCGTTCACCCGACCGCGGCGATCCTCGCCCATACCACGCTCGGGGTTGGGACGATCGCTTCCACGGGGGTGCTGGTCGGCAGCCATACGACCATCGGCGAGCACGTCTTCCTCAACCGCGGCGCCAGCGTCGGCCACCACGCTCGCATCGGCAACTTCGTCACGGTTCAGCCCGGCGCCAACATTGCGGGTGCCGGGGAGATCGGCGACGAGACCTACATCGGCATGGGCGCGATCGTCATCGAGCGCCTCACGATCGGCCGCGGCGTGACGATTGCCGCCGGCGCCGTCGTGAAACACGACGTGCCTGACGGTGCGCTGGTGGCGGGCCCGCCTGCGGCGACAACCAAGCGGCTCGGCAGGACTCCGCGCTAGCGGCGCATGATTCCCCTTCATCGACCGTGGTTCGACGATCGGGAAGAGACCGCTGTTCTCGCCGTGCTGCGGAGCGGACACCTGGCCGGCAACGGCATCCACTGCGCCGCGCTCGAACGCGAGCTCCAGGCACGACTGGGTGCCGACACCGTCGTCGCCCTGGCATCAGCCACCCACGCCCTCGAGCTGACGATGCGTCTGCTCGGCGTCGCCGGCGGCGAGGTGATCGTGCCGTCGTTCACGTTCCCCTCGGTCGGCAGTGCCGTCGTCGGTGCCGGTGGACGCCTCCGGTTCTGCGAAGTTCGTGAGCCGGATCTCAACCTCGACCTCGATCATGTCCGGAGCCTGATCGGTCCCGACACGCGCGCCGTCGTCTTGACCCACTATGCGGGGCATCCGCAGGAGGCGGACGGCCTTCCCGTTCCGATCGTCGAGGACGCGGCGCACGCGCTGGGAAGTTCGATCGGCGGGCGATCGTGCGGGACCATCGGCGAGTTCGGCTGCCTGAGCTTCCACGCCACGAAGAACTTTGCGGCTGGCGAAGGCGGCGCGCTCATCACGCGCGATCCGGAAGCAGGCCGTCAAGCGCGCATCTTCCGAGAGAAGGGCACGAACCGCGACGACTTCACCGCGGGCCTGGTCGATCACTACGCATGGGTGGGGCTTGGCAGCTCCATTGTCATGCCCGAGCTCTCAGCGGCAATCGCTCGCGTGCAGCTGACGAAGTTCGATCGGATTCTCGACGCCCGGCAACGCCTGGCCCGGCTCTATGACGAGCAGCTTCACGATCTCGATCGGGAGCGGAGGATTCGTATCGTTCGTCCGGTCGGCGACGGTGTCTCGAGCCGGCACATCTACGCCGTCCTGGTCGATCCCGCCATCCGCGCTGCGGTGGTCGGCCGGATGGCGTCGTCAGGCATCCAGGTCGCCTCTCATTTCGTGCCGCTGCACGCCTCGCCGTTCGGACGGACGCTGGCGCCGGGGCTCACGCTGCCGAGGACCGACCAGCTTGCGGCATCGCTGATCCGGCTGCCGATCTATCCGGGCCTGGCCGACGAGGACGTGCGCACCGTCGTGGCCGCGTTGCGTCGGGCGCTCGGTGGATGATGCATCGCCCCTCAATTTCGGTGGTGCTGCCGGTCTACCGCAACCGCCCGCAGCTTCCGGAGCTCTACCGTCGTCTGACCGAGACCCTGCAATGCGCGGCTGATCGGTACGAGCTCGTGTTCGTCGACGATGCGGGACCCGATGGCTCACTCGGGTGGCTGCGCTCCTGTGCCGAGCGCGACGCCCGTGTGGTGGTCGTCGAGCTCCAGACGAACGTCGGCCAACACCGCGCCGTGCTGGCCGGGCTTCGGCGATCGACGGGCGGCCTCGTCGTCGTCATGGACGCCGACCTGCAGGATCCTCCGGAGGAAATCCCGCGGCTCGTTTCGGCGCTCGGGACGTCAGGCGTGGTCTTCGCGCGGCGCGCGAACCGGCATCAGCCG
This sequence comes from Vicinamibacterales bacterium, assembly GCA_050183995.1. GTDB lineage: Bacteria > Acidobacteriota > Vicinamibacteria > Vicinamibacterales > CAVVIG01 > CAVVIG01. The sequence goes on along the minus strand of JBFXAT010000035.1, from coordinate 21,828 downwards.
CATGGCCGCCATTGGACCGGGCTTCTCTTCAAACGTGTGCTGCGTCGAGTGGCCCGGAGCCGCGTGCCGATCGGCACCGGCATGTTCTTCGTCGCCACCCGAGATGTGGTCGACCTGGCCGTGACCCTCTCGGCCGACGCGAAGTACGTGCCTCTGCTTCTCGACGAGACGAACGCGCCGATGCGGGCGATCGACGTCGCCAAGGATCAGCGCACCGACAACGCCTCCGCCTACACCGCATGGCGCCGGCTCGCGCTGGCAGCCGGCGCTATTCGTCAAGCGATCGACTGGCGGCGGATCCGCCGGCGAGACTCGAGAGCGCGAGACCCTCACGCGCGAGCAGAGTCGCGCCAATCACCGCCGGAAGGACCTGCGTAATCAGGTGGCTGACGATCGCGTACGCCGCGGCGGTGTTCTGCGGCACGCCGAACAACACGGCAAGACCGATCTGGACCGCCTTGTGGTACGAGCCGAGCGCTGCGGGAACCGGGACCGCCAGCCCCATCGTGATGAGCAGCAGCATGATCGGGATGCGGAGCGCCGACACTTCCAGTGCGAATGCGCGGAACAGCAGCGCATGCACGCCACAGATGATCATCCACAGCACGGCCGTGTGCAGCGCGACGACGGTTCGTGGGGACGCCGATCCTGCTCCGGCGGACGGTGAGTCTGTCAAAGCGGCGCTGAGTCCCCTTCCAAACGCCTCGATCATGCCCAGCGCGCGGTGGCCCACGCCGTAGGGCAGCCGGCCGGCCCACTCCTTCAGTCGTCGCAGAAGGGCGCCTGGGACATGGTGAGCGGCGAGCAGCAGGAGACCGACGAGCATCAGAGCGCAGAAGGTCAGGAGAGCGCCCGTCCGGATTGCGACCATCAGCGGCGATTGTGCGGTCGATGCCGCAGGAAGCACGGCGACTGACGCGGCGAACAGGAGCAGGACCGCGAGGATGTCGAGGAGCCGCTCGAGGACAATCGTTCCGAAGGCGGCACTGCGACGAATACCTTCTCGCCCCAGGATCCAGGCGCGGGCGACTTCCCCGACGCGGCCCGGCAGCACAGCTGACGCGGCCCATCCGATGAAGATGGCGGAGGCCACCCTTCGCGCCGGGATCCACTTCAACGGGCCGAGCAGCTGTTGCCACCGCCACGTGCGAAACGCGAATCCAGAGAGAGACAGCAGGACAGCGGCCGTGAGGTATGGAAGGCGCGAGAGGCGGATCTCCGCGGCCACCGTCGGCAGACTGACACCGGCGAGGAACCACCAGACGAACCCACCGCCGACCAGCGCGCTGAGAATCGCGCTCGTATAACGCGAATGGCGTCGAGGGTACGCGTTCACCACCGCGGCGGCCTTCGTGAGGTCGTGCGGCTACTGCTGCGGAGGAACATGGATGGAGATCGTCGGTCCCACGGATCGATCGCGACCGGGCCGGAAGGCAGCGGCGAGCGGGAAGTGTTCCTTCAGCCCCCGCCGCATGTCGGCAGCGTTGCTGTTCCCTCTGGTTCGATCCATATCCGATGAGAACACCAGGGCAGCCGCGCCCATGCGAATGTACTCGTCGGCGCCATTCCTCTGGAGCGGCGTCGTCAGGATGTGGGTGTATCCCGACGGAAGACTCAGATAGGGCACCTCGCTCACGATCGTCGACCCTGGCGGAAAGCGCTGGATGATGAAGTCGTGAGTTTCGACTCTTGTGTCGTCGAGCCCGAGGTACTTCACGTAACCCACGGCTTCCGTCGCCGTCGGCCACACGAGGATGCCGACGAGCATGGTGGTGCAGGCCGGCACGAAGCGCCGGGAGCGCTCCGTCCGCAGGACACGAGGCACCATCTCGACGACGAGGTGAGCGACGAGCACCGCGGCGAATGGCAGGAGCGGTAGCAGATATCTCGGATAGAACGGGTGGGAGGTCTTCGCCAGCAGCGAGAGCGAGACGACGATGAAGGTGACGGCGAGCAACTCGCCCGGCCTCCGGCGGTGCACTGCGAGGAGCAGGGCGGCGCCGAGGACGAGCGTGAACAGGAATCCGAAGCCGCTCTCCATGGAGTATCCGACCAGATAGCTGAATCGGCCGGCCGGCGAGTACGCGCTGTCTCCGGCAAAGCGGCTCATCCACCCGAGATGCTCGAGAAACGGCGGCCAGTTGAGGAGCGCGTACGGATAGCCGGCGAAGAACCCCGCGACCACGCCCGCCAATCCGGCCGCCAGGCGCCGCCAGCTCTTGACGGCGTCGATGCCACCGAAGAGGTGTGCGACGACGAGTACGACGACGATAGGGAGAGCGCTGTACTTGGTGGCGCACGCAATCCCGCTGGCGAATCCCGCGAGCGCGTACGACCCGGCGGATCCGCGCTGCATCGCGCGCAGGATGGACAGAAACGCCAGCACCACGAAGAACGTGAGCGCGGCGTCGGTCACCGCGAAGTGACTTTCCTTGACGTGGTTGAAGGACAGCGCAACGAACGCCGCGGCGGCGGCGCCGGCCCAGCGTCCGCTCCGGCCTGGCCACATCCGCCTGGCGAGCATGAAGGTCAGGACGATGGTCAGCGCGCCCAAGACGGCGCTGTGGGCCCTGGCGACCTCGTAGAACTCGAACGTGTTCAGATCGACATCGTCGAGGCTCGACCACAGCCCCGCGCTCTTGCCGCGGACGTATCGCAGCGCAAAGGCCGGCAGCACGAGGTACATGTACACCGTCGGGTAGTGGTACGGCACTGGCGCGGCGAGCGAGCCGGCCTTCAACATCTGGATTGCCACGCCGGCGGCCACGGGTTCGTCCGGGTGCAGGATCAGCGGCCGTCCGAAGTCGATGGCCCAGAGGCGCATCGCGAGACCGACGGCGAACAGCACCGCGAGGACGATCTCCGGCGCGTGGTCTCGTATCCAGGGACGCCCGAGCCATTCCCGGACGGCGGTCCGGTGACGCAGCGCCGCCCGCCCTCCGGTCCAGATCGCCAGCAGCAGCGCCGACGCGCCGAGCCCGGGCAGGTGTCCGAAGGGGCCCAGGCCGGGGACGTTCGAGGCCCCCACGATCAGGGCCCTGCAGACGTTCAGCACGAGGAGCGTCAGGATCACGCTCCCGTGGTGACGTGCGGCGGGCGCTGGAATCAAGCGACTGAGCCGGGACAGCATGAGACCGAGCCGTTGGCGGGAATCGGAAGCACCATAACCTTCAGTCCGCGATGAGATCGTGTGAGCGACGAGGCGCCGAGAGCAGCCGAAGCCCCAACGCGAGGCCCGCGGCTGCGAGCGCCATGGCGGCACTTCCCGACACGCCGATCGCCCACGTGCCGGAGCGCTCGAAGAGAAGCGCGCCGAACCATCCGCCGATAATCGACGCGACGCCCTTGGCCGTGTACAGGACGCTGTAGTTGGACGTCGCGTGGCGCGTGCCGAAGTAGTCGGCGACCGTCGCGGGAAACAGGGAGTAGATCTCGCCCCACGTGAAGTAGACCATCGCAAGCGTCGCGGCGAACCAGGCGCCGGAGCGCGGGCCGAGCACCAGCACCATCAGCAGGCAGATCGCCTGCAGGGCGAACGCGAGCGCCATGGTGGTCTCGCGTCCCAGACGGTCCGAGGTCCAACCCCAGAAGATGCGGCTCAGGCCGTTCGCGATCGGGCTCACCGTCGCCGCCACCGTGAGGGCGGCCGTCGTCAGGCCCCAGGCGCGGGCCATGGGCCCTGCATTCGCGGTGACGAGGAGGCCACCGGTGGCCATCAGCACGAACATCAGGTACAGCGCGTAGAACTGCGGGGTGCGCACCATCTGCACCGTGCTGAAGTCCCGCCGGGGCTCGGGCGGCGCGGCGGCCAGATGCGCGCGGGCCGGCGGCGCCTCGGCTGGATCGTCGGGTGGATATCGCAGCGTCTGCGCCACGACGACGATCACCAGACCCTGGACGAGGCCCGTGACGACGAACGTCGATCGATAGCCTCGCGATTCGATCATCGACGCGATGACCGGGATGAACAGCGCGCTGCCGCCGCCGAATCCCGCCGCGAGCACGCCAGAGGCCAGGCCGCGGCGGTGCTTGAACCACTTCAGCGCTGAACCGATCGCGGCGCTGTAGACCAATGCCGCACCCACGCCCGCGCTGCAGTACAGCGTGTACAGCGCTGCCGGCGACCAGGCGTAGCCAAGGCCCGCCCATCCCAGACCACAGAGGACGCCGGCCGCGCTGATGAATCCGCGTGGACCCAGCCGGTCGATCAGCCAGCCGTCGAGCGGTTGGACCCAGGTCTGAAAGAGGATGAAGAGCGTGAAGGCGAGCTGGATGTCCGAGAGCCGCCATCCCGTCTCGGCCTGCAGCGGCTTGACGAACAGCGTCCACGCGTACTGGAGGTTCGCGATCATGACCATGGTGATCAGCGCCGCCGCCAGCTGGAACCATCGATGGTTGACGTTCATGCGGTGCGTGTCCGCGCGTGGGAAAGGCGGTCCGCGGCGAGGCGGGAGTCGAGCTGCTTGACGCAGGCGTACACGGCCCGGGTCGCCGGCATGGGTACGCCGAGACGTTCGCCGATCTCGACGACCGCGCCGACGATCGCTTCGACTTCCATCGGGCGGCCCGCTTCGCGGTCCTGCAGCATCGAGGTCTTGTGCGCGCCGACGCGGCCGGCTCCGGCGAGGCGTTGCTCGATCGAGATCGGCAGGTCGAGACCCAGTCGGGTGGCGACCTCGGCCGCTTCGGTCATCACGTCACGCAGGAGCCGCGACGAGTCCGCATCCTGCGCCAGGGCTTCCAAGGTGCTGCCCGTGAGCGCGCTGACCGGGTTGAATGCGACGTTGCCGAGGAGCTTGACCCAGATCTCCTCGCGGATTCGCGTCGTGACCGGGGCGCGGAACCCCGCGCGCACGAACGCTTCGGACAGGTGCTTGATGCGATCGGTTCGTTCGCCGGACGGCTCACCGAGCACGATGCGCTGGCCGTGCGTGTGATGAATCACGCCGGGCTCGGGCACGTCTGCGGACAGGTAGACCAGCATGCCGATCACGCGGCTCGGTTCGATGGCGGAGGCGACGGCGCCGTCCGGATCGAGACGGTCCAGCCTGAGGCCCTCGAGCGCTCCGCCGCAGTTCTGGAAGTACCACCACGGGATGCCGTTCTGCGTGCTGACGACGATCGATCCGGCATGAAGGACACGCGGGAGCTGCGGTGCGATCGCAGGAAGGCTGTGCGCTTTCACCCCCAGGATGACCACGTCGGCGGCGCCCACGGCGTCGAGGGTGTCGGCGATCGGCGGGGCGATCTCGAAGTCGCCGTCGATGCTCCGGACGCGAATGCCTCGCTCGCGCATGGCCGCGGCATGGGGGCCCCTGGCCACGAGCACGACATCGGCGCCCGCACGCGCCAGCCGCGCCCCGAGATACGCACCAATGGCGCCGGCACCGACGATGGCGAAGGTCACGGCGCGGGCGGGATGTACGCGTCGGCCACGCGCCGGCGCTGAATCTTGCCGGTGGCCGTGCGTGGAATCGCGTCGGTGATGTGAATCTGCTTCGGCAGCTTGTACGACGCGAGGCGATCCCTGCAGAACGACACCAACTCGGCGGAGGTTGCCGGCGCGCGCAGGACGACCGCGGCGGCGACCTCCTCGCCCCAGGTGGGATGCGGCACGCCGAAGCAGACCGCTTCGGCGACAGCCGGATGGGCGAGCAGGACCTCGTCGATCTCGCGCGGGGAGATCTTCTCGCCGCCGCGATTGATCATCTCCTTCAGCCGTCCCACGAGAGTCAGGTATCCGTCGCGATCCAGAAATCCCTGATCGCCGGTACGGAACCAACCGTCGACGAACGAGGTGGCATTCGCCTCGGGGTTGTTCTCGTAGCCGCGGATGACATTGGGACCCTGAATGACCACTTCGCCGCGCTCGCCGACCGGGAGGAGTCGGCCGGCCTCGTCCATGATGCTGAGCCGCACGTCGGTTCCCGGTCCGACGGAGCCGGGAATCCGGGCCGCCGGCGGCAGCGGATTCGACGCCATTTGATGCGCGGCTTCCGTCATGCCGTACGCCTCGAGCACCGGCGCGCCGAAGGCGGCCTCGAGATCGAGCATCACCTGCGGCGGCAGGGCCGCGCTGCAGGATCGGATGAACCGGAGCTTTTCCGATCCGGGCGGCCTGCCCGATCCTGGCTCGGCGCGCGCGAGCAGCAATTGGTGCAACGTCGGAACCGCCGAGTACCAGGTGATCCCGTGGTCCTGGGCGATGCGCCAGAACGACAGGGGGCTGAACTTGCCGGGCACCACGAGCGTGCCTCCCGTTGCGAAGGTCGCGAGCGTCGAGGCCACCAGCCCGTGCACGTGGAACAGCGGCATGACGCACAGGGAGACGTCGTCACCCGTCAAGGTGTACCACCGCGCGATGTTGTTGGCGGAGATCGACAGGTTCGTGTGGCTGAGCGGCACGCGCTTGGGACGGCCGGTGCTGCCGCTGGTGTGCAGGATCAACGCGACATCGTCGACGCTCGGTGGGATGATCGACCGGCCGCGATGGCTGCCCGGCACGCGGACAGTGCCCGTGCCGTCCATGGCCACGGGCAGGACCGGCACGCGGTCCCCCGCGGCCCGCCGTGCGTCGTCAGTTCCGTCGGGCGGCAGCAGGAGGACGCGCGCGTCGGTGTCCTCCAGATAGAAGGTGAACTCGTCTTCCTTGTAGCCGGGATTCAGCGGTGCCGCCGTGCCGGCGAGCGACGCAGCCAAGAACGCGACAATTGCGGGCAGGCCGTTGGGCAGAGCGATACCCACACGGTCGCCGCGCGACACGCCGGCCGCCGCGAGCGCCTCGGCGACGGCCTCGACCTGGTGCCGCAGATCGCCGTATGTGATCGCGACGTTCTGCTCGGGGATGACGACGGCCGTCTGCGCCGGAGGGGCCAGCTGCAGGAGATCGATCAGCGTGAGCGGAGCAGGCGGGCTGGTCATCGTTCGGTTCCGGTGGCGTGAGGCGCGGAGGCGGAGGTCGTCAATGCGGTCCAGCCCTCACGCCGTTGCGCGGGATTGTACTTCGGCCCCGGAACGACAGAGGCGTTGGCGCCGGAGAGGCCGGGGACGCGCCAGCGCCAGTCTTGCATGATATTCGCGTTCTGCTGTCGTGAGCGTCGAGGAGATTGGCGTACGGTCGCGCTTGGTTTGTCGTCGAGCTGGAGCCGCATGCCGGCCTGCCGGTCGAGGGGGTGCTCGCCGTGTCTGGTGTGCCCGACAGCCTCCTCGGGTCACAATGGTGCCTGTTTGCGTGTGGACACGCCTCGTCACGCGCCGTGCTCGTCTCCGGGCGGACCGGTGATGAGAAGGAGTTGCTGACAGATGGTCGCTCTTGCTGGAGTGTATCGATTGAGGAGGGTCGCCGTGCTCGCGGTCGCGCTGGGGCTTGCGGCCGCAGCACCGGCGGGCGCCGACGAACGCAGCCGCCTGACGGAAGAGGTGAACGAAGCGCGCGCGGCGCTGACGGAGAAGGACCCGAGCCTGGCCGCCGAGATCTCGCGTGCGGCGGGTTACGCGCTGTTTCCCGGCGTGGGGAAGGGCGCAATGGGTATCGGCGCGGCCCGGGGCACGGGACAGGTGGTGGTGAAGGGGAACCACGTTGCCAAGGTGACCCTGACGCAGGTGACCATTGGCTTCCAGTTGGGCGGTCAGAAGTACGTGGAGCTGATTCTGTTCGAGAACGAATCCGTCCTGCGCGATTTCATGGACGACAGCTTCACGATGGCCGCGCAGGTCAGCGCCGTCGCAGCGGCGTCCGGCGCCGCCGCCAACGCTAAGTACACGAACGCTGTCAAAGTGATCACGATGGCCGTCGGCGGATTGATGTACGAGGCGAGCGTCGGCGGACAGAAGTTCAACGTGAGCCGGTACTGACCGCCGTAACGTGCTGACCTGCCTCAACGCCTTGATCCGCCGCAATGCCCTGATCCGCCGCAGTGCGCTGACCCGTCGCAATGTTCTGACCCGCCGACGCGACGGGCGCGCCGCTGCGGTGGGGGAGAACGCGGCCACCGGAGCCTGGGGCGGCGTCACATCACGTCGACGATGATGGCAGATGCGCTGGATGTTCGACGTGGTGAGTCAGCCGACGATCTGAAATGCGAACGGATCAATCCCAGAGCGCTTCCCACCAAGGCGTCATTTCAGCGACAGTCTGCCGCAACGCATCGCTCCGCCGCTGCATCCCGGCTGCCTGAGCATCTACCGTTCTAAGAGGCGACCGATCCTCGAAGATGTCGCTGTTGTCGGCCGCCTTCCGGAACGCAGTGGCCCAACGCCGCAGGTCGGCCTGCCAGCGCTCGTGGTCCGTCATCACGTTGTTGGGATCATCGTCGTTGCGGAGGGGGCGCGCTGACTCGCTATCGCGGACGACGGCGCGGTGCAGGGCACGAATTTCCTGAGCAGGTAGCCGGTCGTTGCCTTCGAAGATGCGTCGCGGGTTTCGACAGCACGGTCGGGAGCACGTGTCAAGTCCGTCTCGCGTTGCAGACTCAGACCTCGTTCAGTCGGGTCGGCGCGACGAGGGCTGACGAAACCGAGGCTCTGTGGCGGATCTCCTTCAGAAGCCGCCCATGCTCGCGGCCGTCTACCGCCCCCTGGTGGGCCCTTCCGCCAGCCTCGCCAGTTGCACGTCCGCCCGGGGAATCTCGTACCCGCGCTCATCGGCCAGCAGCGATGGCCAGCCCCACGCATCCGTCGCCGCGAATGCCCGCTGCGCACGAGCCCACGGGGCACTCCACCCGGGTGCGTGTCCCACGACGACCTCGAGCGGTGCCCGGCGGTCGTGCGCGTCCTTCAGCAAGTCGGACAGCGTGAACTCATCGCGATGCACCCACGGAGCCGCCAGCATCTCGTCCAGGAATCCCCACCGCAGTCGCACGCATCCGTGCAGGCGGCCGTACTGATACAGCGCGTAGAGCGACTTTGCGTCAGCCTCCAGCCGGCGGCACAGCGCGTGTCGTGCTCCGCGCCGCAGATGGTTCGATATCGTGCGTTCGTCGCCGAAGGGTCGGGCGATTCCACACGACCCCTGCACCAGCAGGGTCGTGGTAATCGCGAGCGTGCGCCCGCGGGCGTTCAGCTGTCGGCTCTTCTGCGGAGGTCCCAGTTCTGCCAGCCGGCGGTCTTCGGGATCGACGCCCACGGTGCGCAGCAGCATCCGCACGTTCACCGCGCCGATGATGCCTGGTCCGACGAAGTGTTCTCGCGGGACGGCGGCGAAGGCGTCCACGAGCGATTGGCTCTCTTCCACACGCTGACCGGCCGCGAGTCCGAGTGGGCCGATCTGCCGTGGACATCTGACGTCCTCGGCATCGATCGTCGGACGTGGTTGCGGCCTTGTTCGATGCGGTGACCTTCTCCTGTCACGTCGGCCACGTGAAGCCCGAACCAGCGATCTACCACCACTGCCTCAACGCCCTCGGCCTCGACGGGGGCGAGTGTCTCTTCGTCGGCGACGGCGGCTCCAACGAGTTCGAGGGCGCCCGTCGCGTCGGCATGTCGCCCGTCTTCGTCTCCAGTGTGATGTCCGAACTCTGGCCCGAGCGGATCCCCATGCTACGCGCGCAAGGCGATCATCACGTCAAGGACATTGCCGGCCTGCTCGCCATTGTCGGCTTGGACGAGGCAGCCGGTCTCGCCCGCTAGAACGTGGCGGCCCGAACCCTTGGCGGCATACGAACCACCCTCAGGCTTGCTCCTGTTGATTCTGTCACCGCTACCGCGACCGGCCGGTAACCTTGCTGGCTCGACTACTGCACGTACCTGTCTGACTTGGCCGTTGATGTTGCATTCCAGCGGCGCGGGATTGGTCGTGAACTGATCCGCCAGACTCACCTCGCGGCAGGTCTGTACCCGAGCCTCATTCTCCTGGCCGCGCCGGCGGCGGAGACGTACTATCCGCACATCGGCATGGTCCATCATCATCCGTGTTGGCGAATTCCGAGAACTCAGCCTGGTTCTTGACGGCAGCACGCGACGCAAGCATCCGCGGACGGAACGACTACTCCGGACATGGCCTTCCTGGAACTCATCACGCTCATTGTCGAGGAATACGATCCAGCCATTCGCTTTTTCGTCGACGTGCTCGGCTTCGCTCTCGTGGAAGATTTGCCGTCGACCACGACCGACGGCCGACCCAAGCGGTGGGTCGTGGTGCGTCCACCGGGAGCCCGGACCGGCCTGTTGCTCGCGCGGGCAGACGGCGAGCAGCAGGTCGCGATCATCGGTAACCAGCACGCCGGTCGCGTCGGTTTCTTCTTGCGCGTGGAGGACTTCATGGCGGCGTTCCAACGGCTCAAGGCCGCTGGCGTGGAGTTCGTGAGGGAGCCGCGTCGTGAACCGTATGGCACGGTCGCGGTCTTCGTGGATATCTCGGGCAACCGCTGGGACTTACTGGGCGACGCGGACTCGGTGAGTCGTCACGAGCGTCAATCGTCTAGCGGACTGCTTGAAGAGTAGTCCCCCTTTGGTTCGCCCGGTGCGATGCAGATTGAATCAGCGCGGGCGCCACACAAGGTCCCTGCTGGCGACGGCGTCGGAGCGGCCATGCAGTGCGGCTCGCCAACGGTCAAGCAAGTCGGGGCCCCAAGTCCCAGGCCTAAGAACTCAACCTGCGGTCCCCACAAGGATCACGGCCAACCCGTCGTACCCCTTGTCGCCGACCGTCTGAATGGCTGTTGCGGTGAGCTGTGGATCTTGAGAAACGCGCTCGACGAAACGACGAACGCCGATCACCGACTCGTCCTCCGACCCCGGGTCGATCACCGCGCCCTCCCGGACGACGTTGTCCGCCACGATCAGCGATCCGGGCCGGCACAAGCGGACTGCCCAGCCCAGATAGTCCCGATAGTGAGGCTTGTCGGCGTCGATAAACACCAGATCGAAGGCTCCGCCGCCCTCGGCTTGGAGCGCCGGCAGGATCTCGAGTGCCGCGCCGATACGGAGATCGATCAGCGAGGCCACGGCCGCGTGCTCGAAGTTCGCTCTTGCCACGTCGGCGTGGGCACGCTCCTTCTCGATCGTGACAAGTCGCCCATCGGGGGGAAGGGCGCGGGCCAGACAGATCCCGCTATAGCCGCCGAGCGTGCCGAGCTCCAGAATGCGTCTTGCACCCAGGGCTTTTGCGAGGATGAAGAGCAGCCTTCCCTGCGAGGGCGACACCGCGATGGCGGGCAGGCCGGCAGCCGCGCTGTTGGCGAGAGCGGCGTCGAGATCAGGGTCGGCTCCGTGAAGACGTCCCGCGAAGTAGGCATCGACTGCCGTCCAGCGTTCAAGCAGTCGCGCTTCCGGATCAACCCGTATCATCATCTTGCAGTCCTCCGAGAACTAGCGCACGCCGCAACTACTGAACAGCACGACAGATCCTGCGGCGAGAGGCATCGTCTACGGAAATCCTGCGAGGACCCCTTCGCCCAGTCCGGCGGCAACGACCGCGCCAGTCTGATGCCGCCGCTCTGTGCGGACCTACTCGACCCGAATGGCCACCAGCGGGTCCATCCGCAACGCGTGCCGCGCCGATAGCAGGTACGCAAAGAGAACCGTGATCGGAAAGAGCGCCGCCACGATGAGAAAGCTATGGGAATCCGTTGCCTCGACGCCAGGGATGCCCCTGCGGTGCTGAACCCACAGTCTAGCTGGTTCAGGCTGGTGGATGTCGGGCCGATCGGGCCGCCGACCGAAATGTATAGAGGTCCCCGGCGGCCGCCCGTCACCGTATCTGAGGCCCTACCGACTTGGGGCTATTGTCCTCGGAGGCAGACCAATCGGACCGACGACGCGTCAAGAGACGGCGTGGTCTGTCGACCAGGACGCCTGATGACGAGAACTGCGTCCTTTGTCGCACTGGTCCTGTCCGTCCCGATGTCAATGGCGGCTCTCGCCCTTGCCTCGCCGGCAGGCGCCCAGCCGCCTGGCCAGAATGCGCCAACCGTCCGCCCCGCGATCGACGGGATTCTGTCGGCGTTTGAGCAACATCCGCTCGTTGGCATTGGCGATATCCATAACATGGCGCAGCAGGAAGACTTCTTCGTCACTCTGATCCGCGATCCGCGCTTCGCCAAAGAGGTCGGCAACGTCGTCGTAGAGTTCGGGACTGCCACGCATCAAGACACCCTCGACCGCTACATCAACGGCGGCGCGGTCTCATTTGCTGAGCTGCGCAGTGTCTGGGGCGATGTCGTTGGCGCGACGCCGACCGTGACCGGACTGGGGTACGCCAACTTCTTCGTCCAGGTGCGGACCGTGAATCTGTCGTTGCCGCCGGAACAGCGCATACGCGTCTGGCTCGGTGAGCCGCTGATCGATTGGGCCTCGGTTAGGACGCAGGAAGACATCCGCGGCGCCATGGAGCAGCGCGATAGCTATCCTGCGGCACTCATCAAGCGCGAGATCCTCGCCAAGGGTAGAAAGGCAGTCGTGATCTACGGGAACGTACACTTCGGGATGCCGGGCATTCCCGCCGAACTCGGTCCTGTCAGTTTTCTTCGAGACATCGTTGAACAGGAGTATCCAGGTGCGTTCTTCGTCGTGATGACATATTGGGGCTTTGTCCAGAAGGACTGTTCCGCTGCATTCGAACGCACGCATCAAGACTGGCCAATACCAGCGCTCGCGTGTCCCCTGCGCGGCACCACGATCGAAGGCGCCCTCCGCACGACGGGATGTGCCGTCTCGCCGCCGCTTGAGGTGTCATTCACCCTGCCAAACAAGACCGACGCAGAACTGGCCGAACTCCGGACCCGGGTCGCCCTGGCACAACAGGAGATGTCGTCGGGTGTCAATCGCGACGCCATGCTGTACCTGGGCCCCGTCGGCATGTTGACGCGCACTCCGCAGGAGCCGAGCATCTACATGGACGCCGCCTACAGAGCCGAGATCAACCGGCGCCATCAGATTCGAGGTCTCCCGCCGTTACCGGACGCCATCCCGTTCGACAACATTGCCTCACCACGTTCGATGCGGCCGTAGCCACCCATCGAGGTGCTCGTGCCCGAGCTACGGCACAAACTTCGTCGTGACCGTCATCTTCACCTCGATCGGCTCGCAATTGAGGAACGTCTGACTGAACTGCCAGCCGCGCACCGCACTCACGGCAGCGGCTTCGAGAGCCGGGTTCGGACTCTGGACGTCGGCAATGTCCCGAACCGCACCGTCGGCACCGATCACGGCCGTGAACGTCACGATACCGCCCGTGCCAGCCGCGACCAGCTCGGGTGGATAGACCGGCTTGACGTCTACCAACTTACGTGGAGGCATGATGTTCCCACCCACCGCTGGGGGGCCGGACGCGCGACACGGGTCCTTGCCGCGCTCTGCCCAGAGGTCGAACTGCTCGCGTGCCTTCGAGCGCAGGTCTGCCAGGCTCGCGAGGTTCGCTGCCGGAGTCTCGCCGCGCACCGTAATCGTCTCTTGAAGCGTACCCACCGTCATGGCGACGTCGTGCGTGGTCGCTTCGGCAACGCTCAGCGGTTCACGGGCGCTCTCGAACCCGGGCAGCTTGAGCTCGAGGGTGTAGTCGGCGGGCACCACACCCGCGAAGCTGTATTGGCCGTTCGGGTTTGAGCGCACCTCATATCGAGCCGAGGAGGCGGAATCCTGCAGTGACACCCGAACGCCTGGGAGCATGCGGCCGCTCTGGTCGACGATGGTGCCGGATACCGGCACGAATGCGGGCTGTGCTCCGGCCGTCGCCAGCATGAGCACGATCCCGGCGAATGCGACTGCGAGGGCTGTCGCACGGGAGACAGGACGACGGTCGCGGCTGGGGGTCAACATGGCACGGACTCTCCCCTCAAGGCTGGTTGGACGTGCCATCGCCGGCACAGGCAGCGCCAGACGACGGTGTGGTTGCAGATGGCGCGCGATATCGACGAGATGTGATGCGTAGTCGCTTGCTGAGATTCCCTGCCTGAGCACGTGGTCGTCGCATGCGCACTCGCTCTCGAGGCGAAGCCGACGGCTGATGAGCCAGGCGAACGGATTGAACCAGTAGAGGGCCCGTGCAAGGTCGCCGGCGAGTTGCACGGCCCAGTCACCGCGTGCCAGGTGAGCGAGTTCATGTGCGAGGACGATGGCTCGTCGCTCGTCGGACCAATCGGCCGCGCAGGGTGGCACAAGGATCGTCGGGAGACGCCAGCCCCATGCCACCAGCAGGTCCGGCCGAGTTCCGTGCAGCACGCGTATGCGGGTGAGTCCCATTGCGGTCCCCATTCGATCAGCGTCGTCAGGCCACGCACCAGACGTGGCGACGGTCGACTCGCGCGCCACTCGACGCAGGCGCAGGAGGCCCGCCAAGAGCGGTCCCAGGACAACGAGCGATCCCGCCATCCATAGACCCGCGACGGCCCGGAGTCCGCGAACACGCGAAGGCGCCTGCATGACGGTCGTTTCTACAGCGAACGCCGTGTCCACCGAGCCCGCGGGCGTCCTGACTCCACTCGTGCTCCCTTCCGGAACTGGCGCCGTGTTCACGGCGAGCATCGAGGGCAGGCTCCAGCGGGGCGCCACGAGCGCCACGCAGGGAAGGAGCAGCGCCGCCACGGCCGTTGCCGTCAGCACACGGTGACGCACGGCGGCCGACTGCCGTACGAGGATCGACGATGTCACCCATCCGACTGCCAGCAGGACGGTCGAGCGAAGCACGATGTCGAGCACAGGGTTCATCGCCCCTCCTTTCTGGCTTTGGCCACCATCGACGCGATGCGGGCAAGCTCTTCGTCGGTGACTCGTGCGCCCTCTCCGCCCAGCAGAGCGGCGACGACGCTCTCGACCGATCCATCGAAGAACGTCTTGACCAGGTGACTCAGCGCCGACCTCCGCGCGGACTGTCGCCGAATCGTTGGCGTATAGACGTAGCGGAGCCCCTCCGCCTCGTGTCGGACGAACCCCTTTCGCTCGAGCACGCGGAGCTGTGTGCGGACGGTCGAGGAGTGCGGGGTCCCGGGGAGATCCGCCATCACCTCGGCGGCCGTCGCGCGACCCAGGCGATAGAGGATGTCCATGATCTGCCGCTCGCGGCGGCTCAGGCTCGGTGTGAGCGGCGGTGGCATACGTTACAAAAATAGCCTACTGTTATTTTAATAACATGTCAAGCGTGTGGCATCCTCTCGCAGAGCAGCGTGCTCAGCCGTCGGGGCGGCGGCGTGAAGCATGTGCGACGGCGTCGGATCGCGAAGGCTTCACGCCGCAGCCAGTCTGGTGCCATGCTGCGAGTGCGGCGGGAGCGGCCGCGATACACCGGCGGCGCTCACGCACCTCTTAGTCGAACAGCACTCGGACGGCATCGAAGAGCACGGCACCGCTGGGGACAATAACAGCCGTGGCGACGCTCGAATTGTTGCCGTCGATGGCAGGACGCTGATGAATGTCGCTGATCGGCACAACCTATCTCGGTTCGTGCACGCGCAGGAACGTGTCTACGAGCAGGCCTTGTCCGAGATCCGGGCAGGACGCAAGCAGTCGCATTGGATGTGGTTCATCTTCCCGCAATACGAGGGACTCGGACACAGCGCGACCTCCCAGCAGTATTCGATCAAGAGCCTCGACGAGGCCAGAGCGTACCTGCGTCACCCGATCCTCGGACCCAGGCTTCTGGAGTGCTGCGAGGCCGCGCTCGGTGTCACGGGGCGCTCGGCGGCGGAAGTCTTCGGCTCACCCGACGACATGAAGCTGCGCTCGTGCGCCACTCTCTTTGCCAGGGTGTCGGATCAGAAGTCGATATTCGCCCGGCTGCTCGGTAAGTTCTTCGGCGGCGCGCCTGACGAGAAGACCCTTCGGCTTATAGCTTTGGCGGAGACGGAGTAGGGCCGCCGGACTTTGCAGCACCTGACGAGAGCGTGGTCCTTGGGGCGGTTCGTCGCGCTGTACTGCTTCGGAACGATGCTCCTTGCGTTCGGCATGTCGTCCGCACGGACTGCAGCCGACGACGTACACGCCGCCCAACCGCCGCTTGCAGCCGAGGGCGGCTGATGAGATCCTGGGCCGCCGCGGCTGAAGCGGAACGTTGGCTGAATGTGCCAAGGCCCGACACCTCCTTTTAGAGCTGCCAAGAATGAACACACGAAGACCAAGTGTTCTTCGCGCGAACCACTCCGCGCCGACCGATGCCGTTGTGCGCAGCCAATTCAACGACCCCGAGCATGGCTTCCTGGGATGGGCTGAGCACCTGGTGAATCCGTCCGGTGACGTGAGTGAGTGGCACCAGCATCCGGCAAGCGAGACGTTCGTCTATGTGATTCGCGGATCACTGACCGTTCGGTTCGATGTCGCAGGTCGCGGGTCCGTTGTGGCGATGCCGGGCGACCTGCTGCGCATTCCGGCTGCGACAGTGCACCAGGAGCTGACTGGGTCGGAGACGGATCTGGAGGCGCTGGTGGTGCGCGTTGGGCGGATGCCTGAGAAGGTCGTCGAGCCAGAGCCCGTGGCGGACTCGCAATAGTCGGTTGCCGCCATTCTCCTCGATGGGGGCCACATGGGATTGGTAGATTTCTGAGGTCACAGGAACGGCCAACCAGCGCGACGCGGAGTCTGAAGCGCTGGAGGTGTTCGATGCGAAAAGCGTTCGTGTCGGTGCTTGCGCTCGTGGCGGCCCTGATAGTGCCTGCCGCTGCCCAGGATGTCTACTATCCCGGCAACGGCGTCACCCTTCCGACCGTCATCAAGGAGGTCCACCTGATCGGACCGATCGACGCAGCGATTGGCATCGACTGTGTCGTCTCGCCCGACGGCACAGTCGGCGAAGCTACCGTCGCGGCTTCTCCGGACCCGGCGCTCGACGCCGTCGCAATCCGCGCCCTGCGCCAGTGGAGGTTTCAGCCCGGGCAACGGAACGGACGACCTGTCCCGGTCCGAATCTACGTCGAGGTGAGCATCGATCGGCAGTAGCGCATCCCACGTCCAGCCATTTGCCTCATGAGCGGCTTGCTCAATGCGCGGGTCGGACTGGCTCTGGACGTCGTCCGGTGTTCAGGCCGACCGCGTCTCTCCCGTCGAAGTCCCATCGGAGGCCAGGAGTCCATAGACGGCGAGATCTTCGAAACGGTCCCACTTTCGAACGGCCTCCCGATGCACGCGTTCGAGCCGCATCCCGATCTTCTGCAGCACTCGTCCTGATGCTGGGTTGCGGGTCAGGTGGCGTGCCTGAATGCGGTGCAGTCCCAGTTCGCCGAAGCCGAACGTCACGACGGCCCAGGCGGCCTCGGTGCAGTAACCGCGGTTCCAGGAGCCGCGTTGTTTCGAGGGTCGGCTGCTTCAAGGAGCGTCCGCTGTCAGGAAGCGCAGCACATGAGGGCGCCGCTGCCAGGCGACGTGTTGTTCGCCTCGCGTTCCGGCGTAGGTCCCGGGTCGGGGAGGCTGCTGCCAGGACCGCGCGCCCGGCGCATCGCCCACACAGCGCTGCCGGCAAATGGGACGGCAAAGCACATGATCAGCAGGCCGGACACCAGAACCGCGCCGGAGGTCGTGAAGAACTCGCCGCCCTGAATCGTGAAGCCATTTAGGCCTCCGGCTCGCGCGACCGTCAGCACCGTGGCGACGATGTTGATCGCCATCACCGCGTCGCCGGCAGCCACGATCCACAGGCCTCGACCTCGCCGTAACGCGACACTCAGATAAGCCGCCGCTACGGCCCACACCAGCAGTCCGGCCGCCGGAACGAAAGCCGCGTACCCGTTCCCCTCGATGTATCCGACCTGGTAGTGAAATGATCCGCCGCCGAGCGCACGAAAGGGGCCTGCCATAAGGGGCATCGCGACCAGCAGGTGAAAGATCCCGGCGAGCAGTCCACCACCACGCGACCATTGAGCACGCCTACAGACGTACGCAAAGGCAGATCAGATTGCGAGGCTTCCGACCACCAGTACGACCGCCCACGGATTCATGCTGCCACCTCCTGCCGTGCCTTGGACGTGGTCGTCCTCCTGGTATTTCCGCGCCCGTTCACCTACTCCTTGGACGTCTTCTTCACCTTCGCCCACCGCGCCTTCTGCGCCGCCGAGATTCGCGCCCGTGCCTCAGCGGACATCTTCCGCCTGCGACCGCGCTTCCGTCCTACTGTTCTTGCCGTCCCAGCCGCGGCACCGTTGCTCGAGGCAGCTGAACGCACCGGCCGTCCCCGGCGAGGCGCTGTCGTCTCCGCGATCCCGAGCTGCGCCAGCAGGCGTGTCGCCGTGTCACGGACGTCCACGAGTCTGTCGGCAATCGCCTTTCGCTGACCGAGCCAGCCCGCCGCCTTACTCTGCGCCTTCCCGAGAAGTTCGCCGAGATCTTCGGCAAACGCTTCCAACTGGCTTTCCTTCGCCGAAGCACGCGTAACTACCTCATCGGCCGCTGTAGTTCCGGAACTCCTCTTGGCCATAGCAGGCCACAGTAAGATCCTTGTCTTTGAGCGTCAACAAGGAGACGCACTTTGGTTTCGCCACGAGCACCGCGCCGACTTGTAGATAGACGCATGCATCAATACCTGCCGGCAGTCGGTGAACCCGCATCGCTCGCCCTGAACCAGTGTGAATCAGCGGCGACGCCAACCAGCTTCCTCCCGCCTTCGGAGTCCGCGCCAGCGAGAGCGTCATGGAAGTCTCGTCGTGCTAGCATCCGACGCCAGAGTCCTTATTCGTCTCCCGCGGTTACCTCGCTTCATCGCGTCAAGTAGAGAGCTGTACCCGGTGTGTTCTATCGAAGGCCGAACCAAGTGCAGGAGCTTGTTGTTATTACCGGTCCTGTCGGAGTGGGGAAGAGCACCGTCGCCCTTCGAGTCGGCGACTGGCTCCGCGCAGTGGAGGGCGGCGTCTATGGGCCGCAGCAGCACCGCTGGCTCACGGAGTCGTTGTCGACGAACGAGCGTCACACCATCATCACGCTCCTGGCGTCTGCCAAGACGGTGCTCGAGCGTGCGCAGGCCGATCCGAGTCCTGACCGCGTTGTCAGCAAGATTCCCGACGTGCAGCGTCTGCTCTACGCAGAATTCGAGGGCGTGCTCCCGTTCTTGAACCAGCGAGGTCTCGTTCTCTCGGCAGAAGACACGTCGCCGGAGGACCTCGCCCAGGCTATCGGCGAGTTGATACTCGAACTGCGGAGCGGGCGCCGGCCCGCCTTCCACACAAAGCCGCCTCGGAAGCCGGATCGCCACTGACGGACAGCTTGAGGCTGCGGTGACCATCAGACCAGCCGTTGCGAGATTCCTCGAACGCTTCAGAGAGTGGGCACTCACTCAGAGGTCGATTCGCGCCGTGGCTCTGGTCGGCTCCCAGGCGCGCGGAGATGCAACGCCCGCCTCCGACATTGACCTCGTCATTCTGGCCGACGACCCCGCATCGTTTATACAGAATCGGACGTGGGTTCAGATGTTTGGTGAACCCGTCGACTCGAGGCTCGAAGACTACGGACTGTTGAAGTCTCTTCGCGTTCGCTACCGGGACGACCTCGAGGTCGAGTTCGGCCTTGCAAACGCCGACTGGCCACGCGACGCCGGCTCGGTAGCCGTCATGGCAGACGGGATGCAGATCCTCCTCGAGCGACATCCGATCCTGCGTGACCGTTCATCGTCCTCACCACGGCCGCACGGTTCAACGACCATCGTCGAAGGAGGCCTCGACGATTCCCGAGTGCAGGAGCTGCTGGAGCAACATGTAAGGACCGCACGGGCCGAAACAGCGCCTGGAAGTGCGCATGCGCTCGACCTGAACGGTCTCAGGAGCGCTGACGTGACATTCTGGTCCGCCTGGGACGGTGAAACTCTCCTCGGCGTCGGGGCCCTCAAGCGGCTCTCTACGGTGCATGGCGAAATCAAATCGATGCACACCGTAGCGGAACGGAGGCGGGCCGGAGTCGGAACCGCGATCCTTCGTCACATCATCGAAGCGGCCAGGCGGACAGGTATGACGCGCCTAAGTCTTGAAACAGGCTCGTGGGCGTACTTCGAGCCTGCACGCGCGCTCTACCGAAGGCACGGGTTCGTACATTGCGTCGCCTTTAGCGACTACGATCAAGACCCCAACAGCGTCTTCATGACTCTCGAGATTGGCATGGACGGCCAGACCTCGGGCGAGCAGTAGCTGGGACGTGCCTGATCATGCCGCTTGTCGTTGAATTCAGGATTCCAAACTGTCCAAAGTGCTTACCTAAACTGGCATTCCTGACCGCTCAGGGGTCAGCTGGCGACAACATGACCAGGATATTTGTCTGCCCGGAGCACGGGCAGTGGCTGTTTCTTCCCGATGGGCGCATCGTGCACGAGGCACCCATTGGTACACTGAGTCGCCGCCCGCTGCCCTGCGGCATACGGCACCCCCGGTCAACGATGACTCTAGTTCGTGGCGGGGCGCACCCGCCCACCAGAGACCTCCGCCTCGACCCACTCTCCGTTGACGCGAACGACAAGGTGACCCGTCAAGATGTCGGCCACGCCCGTCCGGCCGGAAACTTGGTCGGTTCGGGCTTCCTGTCGCCGCCCCTCCACTCTGAAGCCCACGTTGTCGCCGGACAGCACGCGGGGCTGGGGGAATCGCTCCGGCAGCACCTGGGCCGTCACGAGTGATGACACTCCTGCGGCGACAATCACCGTCCCCACCCACAGCAGCCACTTTCGCATGTCGACCTCCAGTTCAGAGACGCTCTAGGTCATTGGACGCCGCCGGTGCCCCGATGGCCTGCATCTCAATGCCGTGTCTGAAGGGTCGAACGCCCGCGTAGGGCCTCCGCTGCACGCTGCTGTGTGGAGGCTCACGGTCTCTCCAACTCCCGCAATAGCTCGGCGCCGCAGGCCGCGGCTCTCCCATGGTGTGGTTCGAGATCACCCAGGTCTCTGACAAACGCCAGCTCACGAAACCGCGCATACACCGCCGGCGGCAGATCTCGGTCGAGATAGCGCACCCCGAAATCCCATCGCACGGGGCAATGGCGCAGGCGCAGGAGTTCGGCCAACGGCTTCAGCGTACAGGCCCAGAACGCGTTCACCGCTTCGACGTGTTGCCCGCGCAAGATGGCCTTCCGCACGAAGACCTGGCTCATGGGGAACCACGCCTGAAGCTCTCGAAGGCGTGCACCCCGTTGCCGGGCGAGCGCGTCCCGGTCTGCAGGCCTGGCAGGCCTGATCGTAACCAGTCTCCTTTGTCGAAGAGAGGCACCCTCTCGCCGTGGCGGCCAGCGTCGAGGTGGTGATCGGGATCCCTAAGTCGGTGGAAGACCATGTCGACGAGAAGGAACTTGCTGGCGTCCTTCAGTTGATAGTACCGACCGCTGGCGGGGGAGTGGACTGCAGCAATCGGAGACACCGCTTCAAGAGCGTTCTCTGCTGACGCATACAGGTCCTCGAAGGAGGCATCGTCGGTGACCAGGAACTCCAGGTCGATGTCCGAGTAGCTGTCCACGAGCCCGAAGGCCGAACTGCCGCCTTCCCACCCGGCGAGAACGACAGGAAGCGGCGAGAGGGCTTCCACCACGGCGTCCGCTATACGAGCGCGAAGAATGTGGTCAGCCATCAATGTGAAGCTCGCCGTCGCCTCCCGCACGTGCGCCTTGAACCGTGCGCCGCGAGAACAAGCCGCCGGGACACACGGCGCCGAGGCTCCGAGCCACAGGTGCGCAGCCTCCAGAAGGGTACCTGGCTCCACCGAGGCCCGACCCGGAACCTACTCGTGCTGCGCGGCTACTCCTGACTCTGCAGCGACTTCTTCATGAAGTGCCGAGGCCCGACTGGGTAATTCTCGAGTTCGCCAAAGCAGCGATAGCCGAGGCGCTCGGAGAACCCGCGCGCCTGAAACTCGAACGGGTCAAGCCCCGCACCGGGGCACCCGCGTCGTCGAGCCGCGGCTTCGGCGCGCTGCAGCAGGTCCGAGCCAAGTCCGCGACCGC
>JBFXAT010000034.1:0-42919 GCA_050183995.1 Vicinamibacterales bacterium | reverse complement strand
GACGTGAGCGCGGCCTGCGATCGTGTGATCTGATCGCGCAACCGCACGGTGTCCAGTCGCGCCAGCTCCTGTCCCTTCCTGACCGTCTGATTGTCGTCGACGAACACCGAGACGACGAGTCCCGAGTGCTCGCTGCCGACCTCGACGGTGTTGGTCGGCCGCAGATGGCCGGTCGCCGACACCGTCACATCCAGATGGCCGCGCGTCGCAGGTTCGGTGATGAAGCGCGAGGCCGCTGACGTGCCGGCGTTCCGGACCGAGCGCTGCACGAGGAACGTGGCGGCGCCGATGGCGAGCGCGACGATCAGCCACATGAGCCAGCGCATGGCCCGTCGTGAACCGGTGTCAGCGGCGAGAATCCCCGCCAGATCGACGGGCGTGTGCGTCGTTGTTCTCACGATGAAGCCTTCTCCGTCGGCGGTGATGTGGCCTGGGCGGACGTCCATCCGCCGCCCAGGGCCTTGTAGAGCTGAATGACCGCGTTCAGGCGATCGCCTTCGGTCTGCACGACACTGTCCTGCAGCGTGAGCGCCGAACGCTCGGTGTTGAGCACGGTCTGGAAGTCCGCCAGTCCGGCGCTGTACTGGCTGTGCGCGAGAAGGGCCGCGTTCTCGGCCGCGGTGGTCGCGATCTCCAGCGACTGCAGACGCTGGCGCGAGGCTTCCAAGGCCACCAGCGCCCGCTCGACATCCTCGAGCGCCGTGAGAACGGCGCTCTCGTAACTCGCCACGGCCTGCTCCTGTACTGCGCTCTGGATGGCGATCTGCTGCCGTATGCGGCCTCCGTCGAACACGGTCTGCGACAGTGCTGTCGCAATCGACGCGACGGTGTTGGTGCCGCCGGTCAACCCTCCTGTGAGCACTTCGATTCCGAGCGTGCCCGAGAGCGAGAAGCGAGGAAAGCGCCGCGCGCCGGCCTGGGCCAGGCGCGCCGTCTCGGCGACGATGCGCAGTTCGGCGGCGCGGACGTCCGGACGCTGGCGCAGGACATCGGCCGGGATGCCGACGGCGATCCGTTCGGGCACGGCCGGTAGCGGCGCAGGTTTCGCCAGCAGCGTCTTCAACGCGCCAGGCGCCGAGGCTCTCAGGACGGCGAGCCTGAGCGCCGCCTGGTCGCGGCTGGACTCGAGCGACGGAATCTGCGCGCGCGTTTGCGCAAGGTTCGAACGCGCCTGCTCCACGTCGAGGCTGCCGACCAATCCCGCCTGGGCGCGAAAGTCCGTCAGTGTCAGCGTCTCGGCCTGGCTGGCCTCGTGGCCGCGCGCGATCTCCAGCCGCTCCTGCAGCGCACGCAGCTGGGCATAGGTGAGCGCGACCTCGGCCGCGAGGGAGACGTGCGTCGCCTGCAGGTCGGCCGCGACGGCGGCGAGGTCCGCTCTCGCGGCGTCGACGCCGCGCCGCGTCGTCCCGAAGACGTCCGGTTCCCAACTGGCATCCATGCTCCCTCCGTACGACCCGGTGAGCACGTTGTTGACGACGGTCTGCGAGCCGTCTGGCGAGAACACGCGATTGCCGCTCTGACGCCCGCTCGCGGATCCGGACGCATCGACGGTCGGCCAGAGGGCGGCAGCCGCCTGCGCCTCCTGGGCACGCGCCTGTCGCAGCCGCGCTTGTGCGAGTTGGATGGTCGGACTCTCGCGCAACGCATCCTCGATCAGCATCGTCAACGTCTCGTCGCCGAGCTGCGACCACCACGCCGAGAGATCGCCTTCGGCAGCGGTGTCCACGCCGTCGGCGACGCTGGTCCAGGCCACGGGCTCAGCCGGGTGCGCGGCGTGTGGCATCGCAGACCTGGCGACGCAGCCGGTCAGCGTGCATGCGAGAGCGAGCGGCCAGACTGCAGCGAAGCGTTCCATCACCATGTCCTAATTCATTGGACGATGGGTGGGCCTCGTTGCGCGTCAAGAGGCGTCGACGGCGTGTAAAGAAGTGTCAGAGGAATGTGAACCCGCGAAGAAACCTGCGGGGTCGTCAGCGATCGAGGGGGTGGTGGAGCGGGAGACGGATGGTGACGCGAAGGCCT
This sequence comes from Vicinamibacterales bacterium, assembly GCA_050183995.1. Classification (GTDB taxonomy): domain Bacteria; phylum Acidobacteriota; class Vicinamibacteria; order Vicinamibacterales; family CAVVIG01; genus CAVVIG01. The sequence goes on along the minus strand of JBFXAT010000034.1, from coordinate 40,897 downwards.
CCACCGTCGGCGTTTTCGGCCGTGACGACACCGTCATGCATCGCGACCGCGCGTCTGGCGATGGCCAGCCCAAGGCCGACACCCCCGGCTTGCGAGCTGCGTCCAGCGTCCACGCGATGGAACGGCGCGAAGATCCGCTCGAGCTCCGCGGGAGGCACGCCTGGACCGTAGTCGCGCACGAGTACGAAGGCGTCGGAGGCGGCTACGTCGACGGCTACCATCACACTGCCGCCTGCCGGCGTGTGGCGTACGGCGTTGCGAACGACGTTGTCGATGGCCCTGGCGAGGAGCGCTGGGCGTCCGTTCACCGCGGGCGACGCGAGCACTTCGAGTACGACCGACTTCTGCTGGCGAGCAGCTTCGAACTCGGCGTCTTCGGCCACATCGCGCACGACGTCCGCCAGATCGAAGACCTTGCGCGCGTCGGCGCCGCCGTCGCCATATTCGGCGCGCGCGAGCGAGAGCACGTCGCCGATCAACACGTTCATCCGCTCGGCCTCGGCTTCGATGCGGGTGAGATCGCCGGCCGCCGCGTCGCCTGCCTTGCGGCGCGCGAGTTCCAACGCGACGTTCAGGCGGGCGAGCGGCGAGCGCAGCTCGTGCGAGATGTCCAGCAGCAGCTGCCCTTGAGCGCCGATCAGACTCTCGATCCGCGCGGCCATCGCGTTGAACGCCTTGCCCAGGTCGCCGATCTCGTCACGCCGCGCCGCCGTGGCTGGGCCGGCACGGGCCTGCAGGTCGCCGCCGGCAAGGCGAAGGCTCGCATCGCGGACATCCTGCAGGGGCCGCGCGAGCGAACGCGCCATCCAGAAGCAGACCACGCCGGAGATCACAATCGAGACGAGGACGGCGGCGTACGGAAACGACGGCCGCATCCGTCGCTCGAAGAATCCCTGCAGCGGCGATCCGACGACGATCAACGTCTCGCCCCCAGCACTGCGAACGACACTGGTGGTGGTCACCGAAGCGGGCGCGGTGCCGCACCGCGGCTGGCCGTCGGCGTCGAGCAACGCGAGTGCGACCCGGCCCTCGTCTGCCAGCGTCTCCACGTATGCGGCGCACCCCGCAGGGCCTTGCCGGGCGAGGATGCCGGCGGCGACCATGCCGTCCTGGTGAAGGTGATCGGCGAACCGCACATCCAGGCGAGTGTTGGGAAGCACGGCGAAGACGGCGATCTGCACCGCGAAGATCAGCCAGAAGCTGAGGAAGATCTTGAGGGCGATGCCGCGCATGGCTACAACTCAGGCGACGGCAGCGTGTAGATGTAGCCGACGCCGCGGATCGTCTTGATCCGTTCGTCGGTGCCGTCACGCGCGCCGAGCTTGCGGCGAAGCTTGCTGATGTGCATGTCCACGCTGCGATCGAACGGGTCGAAGGAGCGGCCGAGTACCTTCTCCGCGATGGCTTCGCGAGCGACGGTCTGTCCGGCGTCTTCGAGCAGCGCCCGAAGGATGTCGAATTCGACGGTGGTGAGATCGACGGCCACGTTGCCGCGGCGCACAGTCCTGGAGGCCGGATCGAGGATCACATCGCCGACGATCAACGGCCGGCGGGCACCGGGCGCCGGGGGCGTCTCCACACGGCGAAGGACGGCGCGAATCCGCGCCGTCAGCTCTCGTGGATTGAACGGCTTGGACAGGTAGTCGTCGGCGCCCATCTCGAGGCCGACGATGCGGTCGATATCGGCGCCGCGGGCCGTCAGAAGAATTACGGGCACGCGGGAGATCCGCCGCAGCGCTCTCAGGACGTCGAACCCGTTGACGTCGGGCAGCATGACGTCGAGAACGACCAGCGCATACCCGCCGCCCGCCGCCCGCGCCGCCGCTTCGGCGCCGCCCGGCAGTGTGTCGATGTCGAAGCCGTCCTGACTGAGGAGCTCCGTCAAGAGTTTCGTCAGCTCGAGGTCGTCGTCGATGATGAGCAGCCGTGTTGCCATCTTCTTGGAGGCTCTGCATCCAGTCTCGCACGTTCACCCGGCAGGCGGACGCGATTCGACACGGGTCGACGTGTCATCGCGTGGCGCCTTGCATTCTGCTACGGACGTCTCTCAGCGCCGTGACGTGGCGATGAGCCATACGACCTCCAGCAGCAGACGCACCTGCGCGCTGTAGATCCACCCCAGAGCGCACCCGATAGAGAGCGCCAGGATCATCGCTGGAGCATCGACGGCCGCATCGGGGCTGTCGTCGTCGGCAGCACGTGCGTCGCATTCGTTCGTCTCGTCGAGCACGGTTGAGAGCCACTCCATCCGCATCACCAGACTGTGTGACGTGCGCTCATGCAGCAGGTGTGCCCGTCGACGCGCGATGAACCGCTGCCCACGTTTCTTCATGGGCTCGCCACACTTCTGACACACATCGACCGTCCTAACAGACGAGTGTCGACAAACGCGGTGTGACGAGAGCGTTTTGTAAACGAACGTAATGCTTTGTCACGTTGTATCTGCGCGCGGCGTGTGTTGGTGATGCGACGCAGATGCGATTGTCCTCGCGAGGAACGCGACGCGACCCATTACGTGGACATCGCGAATGTCGTGTACGCGTGCAGTGCCTGTATTGCTTTCACGATCGTGACCAATACGTCGAGGTATATCTCTTGCTTGAAGCCGCCCTCGTGCAGTTACGCATCTCGAGTAGGTTCTGTCGTTCATTGCGTTCAATCGTTGGCGTGGCGAGCGTCCTGTGCGTGGTCGCGTCGCCGGCATACGCGCAGCAGCCGGCCGTCAACACGAGCGCGGCGTCTGAAGAGATCGAGCCTCGTATTGTCGGAACGACAGGTACGACCATGGTTGGTGTGTCCGGATTCTTCGATCGAGCATCCTCTTCGGAAGATCTGTATCCCAACAACTTCACGCTGCAAGGCGACGTCACTCGATTCCTGACCCGGCGAATCGCGGTCACCGGTGGCATTGCCGGCATGAGCAGTGCGGGCGAGGGGGCTGGCGACCAGAGGACGGGCCCGGGCGCCTTGGCCCTGCATGCCTTTGGTGGAGCGCTCTACTTCCTGACTCCGCGATCGATCGCGAGTCTGTACCTGGGCGGGTCGTACTGGGCGCAACTGACGCGGCGCGACGGTCCAGACGCGGGAACCGTGGTTGGTCTCACTGGACTGCAAGCGACCGTGTCCTCTCGCGCGGCCTTCTATGTCGAAGGGGGGTACGGCCTTTCACTGACGAAGGGCAGCGAGGGTGAAGCGGTCACCCGCATTCTTGGACGCGTCGGCGTTCGCTTGAAGTTCTAGCAGGATGCTGAAGGAGCCAGCATCCTGCCACGCGTGATTGGGGCGGAACAGTGAAGCGACGAGCCTGGACCTGCGCGGCGCTCGTGTTGTGGGCAGTCGGGGCGGCGGCGACACACGATGCGGAGGCTGGCCAAAGCGCCACGCCGTCCTCGACGCCGACGCTGTGTGAACAGCCGGTGCCGGAGCCGGTGCGCATGCCGCCGGCCGACTCCGGCCCCGTCGTGTACCTGCTCGGGCTGTGTTTCCTGGCGCAGGGCAATGTGTCGCTCATCGATCCGGCCACCTACCTGTATCACGTGCAGCTGCGGCCGAGCCGGCCGTCCCAGAACGAGTGGACCCCATACGACGATGAGGCGATTGCCGTGATGAAGCAGGACTTCGCGCGGCTCTGGGCGACGAACTTTCTCGATGACTTGAAGATCGAAGCCGCCGACTACGTCTTCGCGAACGGCGTCGTCGGCAAGCTGATCACGTATCACCTCGAAGAGCGTCAGCGCGTGAAGATGGTCTCCTACACCGGGAGCACGAAGCTCGATCGCAGCAAGCTGGACGAGCAGCTCCGCGAGGCTGGGGCCGAACTGCGGCTCGACACGTTCCTGAGCGCTGGCACGATCAAGCGCGTCGAGACCGCGATTCGCGAGCAGCTGGCAGAGAAGGGGCTCTTGGACGCCGAGGTTACGCACGTCATCACCGAGTTGCCGGGCGGACCGAAGCTCGTGAGTGTCACCTTCAACGTGCTCGATGGCCCGAAGCTGCTGATTCGGGACGTTCAGTTCGTCGGCAACCGCGCGATCCGCGACGACGAGCTCGAGTCGGTTCTGAAATTCAACCGGGCGGAAGGCCTGCTCTCCAAGTGGAGTGGGGCCGGCCGCTACAAGTCGAGCCAGTTCGCCGAAGACGCGCAGCGGCTCGAGGACTATTACCGCGACCGCGGCTACGTGGACGCGCGCATCGGCGAGCCGGTGCTGCGTCAGCTCTACGAGTCCGGCGACGGCGCGACGCGCTGGATCCAGTTGAGGATTCCGGTCACCGAAGGTCCTCAGTATCGCGTGGCGCGCCTCGAGATCGAGGGCAATACGGTCGTGGAGACCAGCCTCCTGCGCCGGCTGTTCACGCTCGAGCCGGGCGATTGGTACCGGCAGGAAGCCATTCGGGACTTTCTCGAGAAGGCGCGCGAGCTGTACGGAGCCAACGGGTACATGGAGTTCACCGGGTACCCGGACATCACCCCGACCGATGGCGGGACGGCGGGAGCTCCGGCTGCCCCGCCGCAGTCCCTGGCCGCCGTCGGTCCAACCCCCGGCGCGGACGCGTCCGCACCGACCGTGGACGTCGTGCTTCGCCTATCCGAAGGACATCAGTACATCGTCAACCGGATCACGTTCAGCGGCAACGTGACGACGCGCGACTCGGTGATCCGGCGCGAGATGCGGCTTCTGGAGGGCGGCGTCTTCAACACCGAAGCGCTGAAGGCGAGCGTGCGCCGGCTCAATCAATTGGGCTACTTCAAGCCGTTGACGGGATCCGACAAGGACCTGAAGGTCGAGAAGGCGGCGGGTCGGGAAGACGCCGTGGACATCGGCATCAAGATCGAGGAGCTGAACCGAAATCAGATGACGTTCGGCGCCGGCATGTCGCAGTACGAAGGGCTCTTCGGCAACGTGTCGTTCACGACCGCCAACTTCCTCGGACGCGGCGAAAGCGTGACGGTCTCGGCGCAGAAGGGCATGCGGGCGTCCAACTACCAGGTGTCGGTCACGGAACCGGCGGTCTTCGACGGCCGCTTCTCCGCCGGCTTCAACGTGTTCTCCAGCAAGGTCGATCTCTATTCGTCCGCCAACGTCGTGGGGTTCAGCCAGGTGCGCGAGGGCGCGAGCCTGACGGTGGGACGCCGTGTGTTCCGCTCCTCGCGGATCTTCGCGAACTACGCCTACGAAATCATCAACGTGGCGGCCAGCAAGGACTTCGCGAGCACCACCAGCGGAACGACCAGCGCGTACTTCTACGGGCTCGCAGAGAGCGGGCGCTACACCGAGAGCCGCATCGGGCCATCGTTTGAATACAACACGGTGGACAATCCACTCCGGCCGAGAAGCGGCGTACGTGTCACCGCGAGTCTTCCCGTGGCTGGGGGCCTGCTGGGCGGCACCGCCAACTACGTCAAGCCGGAGCTGGAGACGGTCCTCTACATCCCGCACACGCGCCGGACGGCCTTCGGCTTCCGCGCGAACGTGGCGGCGATTCAGCCGTTCGGCAAAACGAGCACGCTGCCGTATTACCTGCGCTACTTCCTCGGCGGCGAATATCAGATCCGCGGCGTGAACATCCGGACCGTCGGCCCGGCCAATGCGCAAGGGCAGGCGATCGGCGGCAACAAGTTCGTCCTCTTCAACGCCGAGTACTACCTCGACATGTTCGGGCCGGTGCGCATGGTGCTGTTCCACGACGCGGGACAGGCGTACGACGAACGCCATTCGATCGATCTACGACAGCTGCGCACCTCGTCAGGCGTCGAGGCGCGGTTCACGGTGCCGGCACTGAACGTGCCGTTCAGACTGATTTACTCCTGGAACATCTACCGTGACGTGTTCCAGCCAGCACGGGGGTTCCGGTTCGCCGTCGGAACCACATTCTAAGGACATCAAATGTTATCGACTATCCGACTCGTGTGCCTGCTCGCGTTCGCCGCAACCGTGTCCGCATGCCAATCGCCCACCAGCGCGTCAGACACGCTCGGATACGACGATGCGGTGGACGTGACGACCGAACCGAACCCGATCAGCGCGAACACGTCGTCCGACGGCAGAACCTATCGCATCGTCAGGGGCAACAACCAGCCTGATGAGATCGTCCCTTACGATTGGCACGCGACGTTCACGAGCACGTTGTCGTTCAATTCGACGGCCGCTGACGACGATCTCGACGTGGCGTTCCCCGTCAGACTGTCCGCGGCGACGCTCGTGGTCAAGCAGGCGTCGGGCGGCATCATCACCCCTCCGACCGGAACGGACAAGGAGTACTACGAGTTCGTCACGCTCAACGCGTCCGGCAATCAGTTCGGGGCGATCGGCAATCCGGTCAACCTGACGTTCGAGATCTGGTACGACCTTCCCAGCCTGCGCAAGGAAGCCGTCGTCACGATGGCGCTGTCGTTCATCGACGACGACGGCGTAACGTTCCAGGTGTCGAAGGACATCAACGTGGCGCCGTAGGCAGCGACCTGGCGAATCAATCGGATGTGCCGGGACCGGTGCGCCGCAGGTCCCGGCCACGCCAGGCCGCGGTTCAACGGGCGTAGTCGCCGCCGGCGCCCGCGCTCGCGCGCAGCCGCTGCGCGACGTCGTGCGCGGCACGGCGCGCGGCGTTGACCGCCCCCGCCATGAAGCCGGGTTCGATCGAGCTGGTTTCGCTTCCACAGAGCGACAGGCGCTGCTGCCAGGCGCCTGTCAGCCATGGCGCGGATGAGGGATCCGGATGTCCGCCCGCGGTTCGATCCCGTGCGGTGGCCGTGAGCGGATCGGCGGCCCAATCCTTGAAGAGCGTGGCGCGGGGCTGTCGCGCCTCCGGCCCATAGAGCCGCGCGAGCTGCGCCAGGCACGATGCCGCAAGCGCGGTCTCGCCGAGCGAGGCGCGCACGTCCGCACCGGCGCCGAGGAACCCGAAGAGCGCCGCCTTCCCCGACGCCGTCGTCGCGTCGTGAATCTCGCCCATCGGTCCGACGAAGCTCTGCGCCGTTCCGGAAAGCCCGGCCTCTCGCCAGAAGGGCCGGTCGTAGATCGCGAAGAACTTGGCATGAGGCGCCATCCAGGTTGGCGTGTGCCGCCAGCGCTGGAGCGTCGCCGCGTCGAGCGGCGGCGAGAAGCCCACGTCCGCGAGCAGCCGGGGAGGAACCGCTGCCACGATCTGATCCGCGACGACGATCCCCGCGGCTCCGTCATGGTCGACTGTACTCACCGTGACGTTCGCCTCGCCAAGAGCGATCTGCGTGACTCGGGTGCCGATCAACAGACGATCGGCTGGCAGATCCCTCGCGAGCGCCGTGACGAGCGCCGCGGTTCCGCCGACCAGACGCATCGATTGCGGCGCCTGTTCGGTGGCGCGATACCGCCAGGCCGTCTCGCGCGACATCCGCTCGAAGATCACGTCGCCCTCGTTGTGCTGGGGAAACGTGGAGAGGCCGAGCTCGTCCACGAGCGACGCGATGTCCGGCTGTACGTGGGGCCAGAACCAGGACGGGCCCAGATCGAATCCGTCGTCGGAAGGCGCGCCGGTCTCGTCGGCGGAGAGGATCCGCCCGCCCAGGCGATCGCGGGCTTCGAGCAGGACGATGTCGATACCGTCGGCGTGAAGGAGTTGTGCGGTGTGAAGACCCGCGAGCCCGCCTCCCACGATGGCTGCCTGACACGAGACTGCCGTGGTGCCCATGCCTTCTATCGTGACCGAAACCGGCCGGCGACACGTCTATACTGCCTCAGGATTGGTGCTGTCGCCACGCGAGAGTGCTTCCCCTCTGATTCCCCATGGTGAATGACTGGCAGCTGTTCTTCCGATTCGCGACCGCGTTCAACGAGTTCCTGAACACGACAATCACGGAAGGGGAGGCCAGGGAGCGCGTCCGCCGCATGCTCGCGGCGCGCGAGGAGAACCTGCTGCGCCTGATCCGGACTGCCGTGTTCGAACACGCACGGAGCCCGTACCTCGCGCTGTGCCGGAATGCGCACGTCGAGCTCGGCGATATCCAGAATCTGATCGCGCGCGACGGCCTCGAGTCGGCGCTCGACCAGCTGGCGCGCGCCGGAGTCTTCGTGACCGTCGATGAGTTCAGGGGACTCCGGCCCATTCGACGAGGCACGTTCGAGCTGCCGGTGGACGCCCGGGACTTCGACAACCCGCAGGCACGGCGGCACCTCGACAATCAATCGGGCGGATCCACCGGTGCGCCGCGGCGCATGGCCTTCGACCTGACCCTGGCGGCGACGACCGCGCCGATCGAGATGGTCTTCCTGATCGACGCCGGTCTGTTCCGGCGCCCGATGGCCGTCTTCAGAACGGCGCCCCCAGGAATCGCCGGCTTCATCAAGACGCTCTATCAGCTGCGGATGGGGCATTTCGTCGAGCGCTGGTTCTCGGAGAAGAAGCTCACCTACGGACCGCTTGGCTGGCGGCACAGCGCGTTCATGCTCTACGCACACCTCTGGGCCCGCGTGCGCCGGAAGCGTCTTCCGCTGCCGGCATTCACGCCGCTCGAGGACGCGCATCGCGTTGCCGAGTGGCTGGCGCAGAAGAAGGCCGAGGGGACGCCGGGCGTTCTCGACGTCGTCACCTCCGTCGGCGTGAGGGTTGCGCGCGCCGCGCTCGATCGCGGCCTCGACATCAGCGGCAGCGCGTTTCGTGTCGGCAGCGAACCGTTCACCGAGGCGCGAGCCGATGTGTGCGCGGCGGCCGGCGTCAGAGTCTTTCCGCACTACGCGATGTCCGAAGCTGGCATGATCGCGATGGCCTGCGCGAGTCCCGCGGTACCCGACGAGATGCATCTGTTGACGCACCGCGTGGCCGCCATCCAACGCCCGCACCGTGTGGCGGACGGCGAGACGGTCGTGGACGCGTTCCACTACACGACCCTGCTGCCTTCCGCTTCGCGCGTGCTGCTGAACCTGGAGAGCGGCGACTTCGGGGTGATGCGCCGCAGCACGTGCGGCTGCGGCCTGTGCCGGGTTGGGATGGATACCACGATCCACAGCGTCCGCAGCTACGAAAAGCTGACGAGCGCCGGAGTCGCCTTCATGGGCACCGACTTGTACACGCTCGTCGAGAGGGCGCTGCCGGCCGCATTCGGCGGCGGACCGTCGGACTATCAGGTCATCGAGGAGGACATCGAAGGGCTTCCACACGTCAGCATCGTCGTCAGTCCGCGCGTCGGTCCGGTCGATCACGCCCGTGTCGTGGCGGCTGTCGTGGACTTCCTGTCCAGCCGGAATGCGGCCCACCGCATGATGGCGCAGTCGCTTCGGCACGGCGCACACCTCGGCGTCATCCGGCGCGAGCCGTACGTCACCTCCGCGTCCAAGATTCAGCCGCTCCACGTGCTGCGACCCGGGAACGCGAGCGATCGCGCGGCGAGATGAGCGGCACGACGCCGGCCCGAACGCGGCTCCGATCGCTTGGCACGCGCCTCGGCCCTGGGCTCGTCTTCGCCTTGTCCACGATCGGTGTCGGCGACTTCATTGCGAACACCGCCGTCGGCGCACAACACGGCTATCAGCTGCTGTGGCTCCTCATCGTCGCAGGGACGTTCCGGTTCGTCTGGCTGCGGTCGTCGGCGCTCTACACCCTGGTGACGGGCGAAACCTTGATCCAGGGCTACAGGCGCATGGGCCGCTGGCTCGTCTGGGTCGTGCTGATTGCGATGACCGCGACGCAACACTTCTACAGCCTCTTCAAGTACCAGCTGTTCGGCCAATGTCTGAACATGGTCGCGCCGCTCGGTCCACACGGCCCGGCCGTGTGGACCCTCGTCACGGTGGCTGCCGCGCTGACCTTTCTGATGACCGGCAGCTACGCCAGGCTCGAACGGCTGCTGCGCTGGTTCGTGTTCGTGATGGGCGCGGGCCTCGTCGTGGCGGCCGTCGCGACCCGGCCCGATCCGTCGCAGATCGCACGCGGGCTGTTCGTGCCGCTGGCGAGCGGCGCCGGCGGCGGGTACGGCACGCTGCTGCTGGTGATGGCGATCATCGGGACCGAAGTGGGTTCGACCTTGAACGTGTCGTACTCCTATTTCGTGCGCGCCAAGGGCTGGCGCTCGGTGGAGCATCTCCAGATGCAGCAGCGCGATCTCCTGATCGGCGTCGGGACCGTCTTCGTGATCGGCGCACTCCTGCAGATCACCGCCGCCGGAACCCTCGCCGGGGGCCCGCCTCCGCGTGATATCGACGATCTGGTGCGGCTGTTCACGCCGATCCTCGGCCGCTTCGCGCGGTACGTGTTCGGCGTGGGGCTCTGGAGCGCGGCGTTCGGGAGCACCCTTGCGATCGCGGCCGGCAGCGGTCTCATCGCCACCGACGTCTGCCGGACGATGCTGCCGCGCCTTCAGCGGCTGGCCGGACCGGCGGTACCCGATCGTCCCGTCCACCAGGATCCGGTGTACCGCACGGTGATCCTCGTGTGGTTCCTGACGCCGCTCTACGTCCTGTTCACGGCGTGGAAGCCGATCGTCCTCGGCCTGCTGTCGAGCGCGACCGGTCTGGTGCTCATGCCGCTGATGTCACTCGCCCTGCTTCGCCTCACGAACACGAGAGCCCTCATGGGCGATCGCACGAACGGGCGTTGGAGCAACATCGGCCTCGTCCTGATGTGCCTGGTCTCCAGCGGGTTTCTCGCTCGCGCCGTATTGGATCTGCTGCGCGCGCACGGGAGCTGGCGCTAGCGAGCCCTCGAGCGCTCGACGATACCGCTCGCGGGTCTTCGCCGCGCCCGCCTGAAGGTCGAACGAGCCCAGACGCCAACGGGGATGGAGACGGTTGCCGATCGTCCTGGCGATCGCTATCCGCAACGGAGCCCAGTAGATCGCCTTGCGATAGAACGTCGCCGCGCGCGACGCGAGCGAGTCCACCGGTGCGGGGCGCGTCGGACCGCCGACCTTGATCGTCCCGAACAGGTGCCTGGGCACTCCAGCCTCCTCCGCGATGCGGCGGGGAATCGGCTTGTCGTAGCCGCCGCCCACGCTCCAGGGTCGCATCTCCGGCGACTCCGTCAGCCGGTGCAGCGCCGGCGCGTGAATGGCCCCGATCGCCGGCACCGCGAAGTGCAGGAAGCCCACCCGCATCCGAAAATCCGTCAGGGCGCATCCGGGTGTGTAGCCAATCGGACGCTGCAGGTGTGGCAGCCCGTTGTTGCCGGGGAGGCCCCAACGCGCGCCGCCGCCGGCTTCCCATCCGGATGTCGAGCGTCCGCTCAGCAGCATCGCGCCTTCGAGCTGCTTGGCCATCGGCGCGACATCCCGGTCCACCCCCCACGGCTCCAGGTAGAACTCCTCTTCGCCTTCCCGCATCGCCGGCGCGGCGGATCCCCGCTGGTAAACCGTGGTCGTGAAGCCGAGGGCACGGCCGATCTCGGAGCCGTCATCCGTGGCCGGGCCGCGTCGACTGCCACTCTCGCGATACGTGACCGCTTCCCGGCAGCCCGTGCCAGAGGCGAGTGCGGCGACGGCCACCGAGTCGTAGCCTCGCGAGATCATGCACACGGGCCGGAAGCGCCGCTGACGCGCCGGGTCGCTCGCGTTGCGAACCACCCGCTCCAGCGTGCTCCGCAGCGTCGAGGCATACGCCGTGTAGTCGGCGGGCGCCTGCACCCACCGCTTCTCGACGCGCTCGATGTGCAGATCCGGAGTCACGCGGAGATTGCAGACGTCGTGCAGCTCGGCTTCTCCGCCAGAGAGCAGTCGAATCCGTTTCCGCGGATGGCGGATGCCGGCACGATAGGCGTCGAGGAATTGCAGGTAGTAGTGCGGCTCCCGCGGATCGAGAGATTGTCCGGAGACGGCAAGGACCAGTGCGAGCGACGGAGAGACATGGAGAGCGCCATCACCTCGGACGACGTAGAGCCGCTCGTGCAGGTCCGAATGTCCGGCGAACACGACGTCGTCTCGCGTGATTCTGGCCCCGGACCCCACGAGCATCGTGGCCTCATCGAAGCGAAGGTCGCCGAACGGGCCGTCCCATGCGCCCTCGACGAAGGCGTGCTCGTGGACCTCGACCCAGGCGCCGTGCACGACGCGCACGGGTTCCCGGGGCAGGACGCTCGCCGCCCACGCCAGCCGCGGGAGTTGCGGCTTCAGCTCAAACTGGAAGATCACCGTCCGATTCTATGTCGGCGGAGCGGACGGTCCCTGGGCGGGCCCGCTCGGGCCCTCGCGATCCATTTCGCGTTCGAGCAGCGCGCGAAGTTGATCGACGTCGGCAGGCTTGGTGAGGTGGTGATCGAATCCGGCTTCCGCCGCCAGCGCACGATCCTGCGGCTGACCCCAGCCGGTGACCGCGACGAGCGTTATCCGGTCGCGAACGCTTCGTCACTCAGAACCGACCACATCTTACTGGCGGCGGCGGGGCCAGCAGCCGCTATTCGACGGTTCAGGTGGTGTGTCGCGCTCACCGCCGAGTTGGCGCCGCCGACTGTGCCACGTCGAGTGTGCGCGTCGAGGGCCGGATCGACGCACCCGTAGGACAGCGCATCCGTTGGAGCCCGGTTTGCTCCAGCGGCACAAATGACCAAGTTGCGCCAGCTCTGGAGCTCTCTTCGATCCAGCCTGTGGTTCGTTCCGGCACTGATGGTCGCCGCGGCGCTGGTGCTGGCCGACATTCTCATCGGGGCGGAGGGCGTGCTCGGTTCGGATCTCATGCGGCAACACCCCCGCCTCTTCGGTGCGGACGCGAGCGGCTCGCGCGAGATGCTGTCAGCGATCGCCAGCTCCATGATCACCGTCGCGGGCGTCACCTTCTCGCTCACGCTCGTCGCCATCACCCAGGCGACGAGCCAGTACACCCCGCGCGTGCTCAGGAACTTCATGGGCGACCGCGCGAACCAGCTCTTCCTCGGCTACTTCGTCGCCGTTTTCGCGTACGCCCTGGTGGTGCTCCGGACGATCCGCGGCGGCGAGGCGAGTGCGTTCGTCCCGTCGATTGCTGTCCTGGCCGGCCTGGGCCTGGCCATCGCAAGCGTCGGCATGCTCATCTTCTTCGTCCATCACATCGCCAGCTCCATTCAGGCGTCGACGATCATCTCTTCCATCGCCGCCGAAACGGGACGGGCGATCGACCGCCTCTTCCCCGACGAGCTGGGTGAGGCCGAAGCCGAACACACCGACGTAGACGAGCATCTGCCGGAATTGCGGTGGCGAAACGTCCCTTCGAATCGGAGCGGCTATCTCCAAGGTGTTGACGCCAGGAAGCTGCTGGCCTTGGCGGAGGAGCAGTCGGCCATCCTCCGCATGACCAAAGGGCTTGGCGAGTTCGTCACGTCCGGCGAACCGCTCCTGGCCAGCACCGGCGAAGTGGAGGACGACACGTGCAGGAAGGTCAACGCCATGTTCACGCTCGGACACCATCGGACGATTGACCAGGACAGCGCCTTCGGAGTCCGGCAGATCGTCGATATCGCTCTCAAGGCGCTGTCGCCCGGCGTGAACGACGCGACAACGGCGATCGTCAGCCTCGACTATCTCGGGACGATTCTCGCGCGCATGGCTCGCCGCCGGGGTACCGCATGGACGCGCGGCGCGAACGGCGAGCTCCGTGTCATCGGGCGCGGCGCCACGTTCGAATCGCTGGCAGGGGACACCTTCGACGAGATTCGCGACACCGCGCGCGACAACGCGCCCATCTACCTTCGTATGATCGAGACGATCGGCACCGTCGCGGCGCAGACCGCGTCCCGGGGCCGACGGCGGATCCTGGCCGGCCACCTCGATCGAACCGAGGAGACGGCCTTGCGCTGCCTGCCGAGCGAGTTCAATCGTGCGCGCGTGCGGGAGCGGGTCGCGGCGATCCGGTCGCGGCTCGCGCACGCTCCAGCTCCGGACGCCTGAACGGTTCGATCCGGAGACCGCCAGCGCCCCGCGCGCGCCGTGCGCGTCGATCTCCACCCACGCGGCCAGACATGGCGTCAGTCGAGAGGGTGAGACCCATTCCGCATTCAGTCCGGAATGGGACCGTCCGGCCCCCAGCCGGATCCACCCGATGCCGCGGCCGGGGCGAGCTGCGCAAGCGTGTCGTGGAGCTGATTCGCGTCGAGCGGCTTCACCAGATGCGCGTGAAAACCAGCCTCCGCCGATCGCTCGCGATCCTGCCGCTGCCCGTATCCCGTGACGGCCACGAGACGCACGCCCTCCATGCCGGGATGCCGCGTCAGCCGGTGAGCCAGCTCGTAGCCGTCCATCACCGGCAACCCGATATCGAGCAGGGCGACGTCAGGCCGAAACGCGTCGGCGGCGGCCAGCGCCGAGGGACCGTCGTGGACGGTGTGCACCGCGTAGCCGAAGCTGACCAGGATCTCCCCGAGCAGTTCCGCCGCGTCGACGTTGTCGTCCACCACGAGCACGCGGCGCTGAATCCCGGCGCCCGCGCCCGCGGGCGGCGTCCGGACCTCTGCCGCAGGCAGACTGGCGGACATCTGGACGTGGGGCAGGCGGATGCTGAACGTCGAGCCGCGGCCGTGGCCTGCGCTCTCAGCCGTGACAAGGCCGCCGTGCATCGCGACGAGGCTGCGCGCGATGGTGAGCCCGAGCCCGAGCCCGCCGCGTGATCGGGCCAACGTCTGCCCCTCCTGCACGAACAGGTCGAAGACGCGCGGCAGCATCTCGGGGGCGATCCCGACGCCCTCGTCGCGGACGTGCAGGACGACCCACCCGTCCTCGAGACCCGCCGACACGTGAACGACTCCACCCGGCTCGGTGTACTTCGCGGCGTTGTTGAGCAGGTTGCCCACGACCTGCGCCAGGCGGTTGCCATCTCCGATCAGACCCAGGCCCCTGCGCGGCACGTCGACGCGAAGGTCGTGGCGCTGCTGCTCGAGCAGCGGGCTCGCCATCTCGATGGCCTTGGCGACGACGTCGGCCAGCTCCACGAACGTGCGCTTGATCTCGAGCTTTCCGCGCGTGATGCGCGAGACGTCGAGCAGATCGTCGACGAGGGTGACCAGATGACGCACCTGACGCTCGATGATCGCGCGCTCACGCTCGGCGGCCTCGACGCCGCGGAGCTTCAACAGCTGCAGCGCCGTCATGATCGGCGCCAGGGGATTGCGCAGCTCGTGGCCGAGCATCGCCAGGAACTCGTCTTTCGCCCGGTTGGCCGCTTCGGCTGCTTCGCGAAGGCCGCTCAGCTCGCGGCGGGCGACCGCCTGCTCCGTCACGTCGGTAGCGACGACGATGATGCCGTGGATTCTGTCGTCCTCGCGCAGTGGCGCCCAGACGAAGTCGTAGTAGCTCGTTTCGAGCCGGCCGTTGCGTTCGAACTGCGCCGGCACCTCCCGGCCGACGTACGGTTCGCCGGTGGCGTATACGCGATTGAGCAGCGACCGCCATGTCTGATCGCGCGCCTCGGGCACCGCGTCGTAGAACGGTCGTCCGACCACGTCGTCCTGACGGCGTCCCCAGGCGCTGCAGATGTGATCGTTGGCCAGCTCCACGACGTGATCGGGGCCGCGAAACACCGCAATCAGGGTGGGCGCCTGGTCGAAGATCGCGCGGAGCTGGCGCCGCTGGTGCTCCGCTGACTCGCGCGCGTGTTGCTCGCGCTGGAGCAGGCTGGCGCGCTCCTTCGCGGCCTCGACGAGTCGGAGCTGTGCGCTGACGCGGGCGATGAGCTCGCGCGCCGAGAACGGCTTCACGAGGTATTCGTCGGCGCCCGCCTGCACGCCTTCGATGCGCGCCTCTTCGCCGGCTCTCGCCGACAGCATGATCACCGGGATGGCCGCCGTCGACGGGTCTTCCTTCAGGGCGCGCAGGAGGCCGAACCCGTCGAGCCTCGGCATCATCACGTCGGTCAGTACCAGATCGGGGCGTCGCCGGGCGGCCGCCTCTCGCGCCTCCACGCCGTCGCACGCGGCTTCGACCGACCAGAGCGGCGCGAGCAGCCGCTGCAGGTAGTCGCGCATGTCGGCGTTGTCGTCCACGACGAGCACATGTGCCCGGTCGCCGCTCGCGTCGTCGCCAGCCGCGGTGTCACCAGCCGCGGTGACGCCCGCCTCGGTGTCGCCTGCCCGCGTAGCGGAGGCGGACGCTGAATCGGCCGGCAGCCAGCGGAGCGCCTCGATCACGAACGGGTTCGATTCGGGCGACGGCGGGCCCTGGTCGACGTCGCGCACGGTCGGCATGTGGTGGTCGCGGATCTGTTCGGCCGCGAGATGCGCCCGACCGGTCGGCAGGGTGACGGTGACCGTCGTCCCGGCGCCAGGCGCGCTGTCCAACGTGCAGGTTCCGCCGTGGAGCCGCACGAGATCGTTCACCAGGGCCAGGCCGATGCCGGACCCTTCGTGCGTGCGCGCCCGCGCCCCCTCGACGCGATGGAACCGCTCGAAGACGTGCGGCAGGTTGGCGGCGTCGATGCCGATGCCGGTGTCGCGGACAGTCAGCTCGACGTGTCCGGGGATGGCGGCGAGGCGCACGGCGACACCACCGTCGAAGGTGAACTTCAACGCATTCGACAGGAGGTTGAGAACGATCTTCTCCCACATGCCGCGATCGACGTACACGTCATCGACCGCGTCGCACGTCACCGTGAGATCGAGCCCGGCGCGTTCGAACGCGGACCGGAACGTGCTCGCGAGGTCGGCCGTGTGCCTGGCGAGATCGACTGCCTCGAACGAGGCGACCATGCGGCCCGCTTCGAGCCGAGCGAAATCGAGCAGCGCGTTCACGAGCTTCAGCAGGCGGAGCTCGTTACGGTAGACCGCCTCCAGCGCGGGGCCTGCGAGCGCGCGTCCAGGAGATCCGAGCGCGTCTTCGGTCGGGCCGATCATCAGCGTCAGCGGCGTCCGGAATTCGTGGCTGACGTTGCTGAAGAAGACCGACTTCTGCCGATCGATCTCCGCGAGCGCCTCGGCGCGGCGGCGCTCCTCTTCGAACGCGCGGGCCCCCGCGAGCGCTCGAGCGATCTGATCGGCCGCCAGACCGAACAGCTGCGCATAGCCGTGGCCGATCTCCCGAAGCGGATTGAGCCCCGCCACGAGATATCCAAGAGGCCTGGCCCCGGCGCCCGCGGCCAGCGCGACGACCGCGGCGCGCACGGGCGGCCGGTCCCAGCACCCGGGCGGCAGGGGTCCGAGATGTTCCTGCACGTCGACGATCGTCACGCGGGCATCGGCGACATCCGCGACCTCGAGCGGCCATCTGCCGACGCGGCCCTGCGGCGAGAGATACTCCGCCGCCGCGGCGCCTGCAGGCAGACCCGCGCTCGCGGTGAGGCGGAGCGTGTCCGGCGCGTCGGCGAGATAGAGCAGGGCGAAGGGCACGTCCGTGCGGTGGTCGTCGAACACCGACGCCGCGGCTGCGCAGACTTCGTCTAAGGAGCGCGTGTCGGAGGTGCGTGCGGCGAGGTCGCGCAGCAGCTGCAGCTGCCGCTCGCCCTGTACCTGGGCTGTCGTCTCCTGGCATGTCACCAGGACGCCGTCAATCCTCCCGTCATCGTCACGAACCGGGCTGTAGGAGAACGTGAAGTAGGTCTCTTCGAGAAACCCTTTTCGCTGCATCGGCAGCAGCAGGTGTTCGTTCCAGGTGGCGCCGCCGCCTTCCAGCACGCGCCGCGACTGCGGACCGAGAATGTGCCAGATCTCCGACCAGACGTCAGCGGCGGGGCGGCCGAGTGCGTCCGGGTGCTTGCCGGCGAGCACCGGGATGTACGCGTCGTTGTAGATGTGACGCAGGTCCGCGCCCCACCAGAGTGTCATCGGGAAGCGGCTCTCGAGCACGAGCGCCGCGGTCGATCGCAGGCTGACGGGCCACGTGGCCAGAGGCCCGAGCGGTGTCTCGTCCCAGGCGAACGCGCGCGTGCGGTCCGCCATCTGGCCGCTGCCGGCAAGTCTCTGCACGATCGGCGACACTCCTCCGTCCCTGGCGATGACGGACACGTGTCGCCGCGGCAGGGATCCACGAGAATAGCGGCGCGTCGAGAGAGGCGGCAAGCTGAGCCATGCCGGTTCGAGACGTCAGTCGTGTCTGGACGGCTTGTTCCCTGGCGCCTCGGCCCCTGTCGGTACTCGCTTATAGCGTCTTCAAATACGCCAGCAGCGCGCCCACCGGCGACTGCAACAGTCGCGATTCGATCTCCTGACGGTTGGCGGCCGGGTCGAGGCCGTTCGTGTCCGGACAGAGCTGCGCGCCGAACAGGTGCCCGCTGTTGGCACGCCCGGGCACGGCCGTGTCGTAGTCCTTGACCAGCAACGCTTCGTCGCTGCTGTAGCGCGTCTGCGGCCGGTGCTGCCACTCGAAGCCGACCATCTGCTGGTCGAAGTTCAGGTTGCCCCGGAGGAACTGGCGAGGACGCGTGTCGGGACAGAGAAGGTGGCCGAGCGTCGGCACCGACCCGTTGTGCAGGTACGGTGCCTGCGCCCAGATGCCGTGGAGGACATCGGCCTTGTAGCCGGCGGTACCCTCGGCGACGCGCCGCGGCGTATCCCTGAAGTACTCGTCCAGCCGCGCCTGCCAGTCGCCTGCCGGCACGCACCAGTTCGCGCCAGGCTCACCCTGGTGGTTCAGGCCGTAGATGACGCACGCCTCCATCACGAGCGCCGCCAGTCCGTACCGCGACACTTCGGTGTTGACCTTCGTCCGGTTGGGATCCACGCCGAGGCTCGAGGTCGAGTAGATCGTCTCGTTGCGCGGCTTGTGACAGTTCGCGCAGTGCTCCTTGAAGAGCGCCTTGCCCTCACGCGCGCGCGCGAGGTCGACGCTCGCGAACGGATAGGGTGGCGGCGGCAGATTGTCGATCAGCGGATTCAGCGGCTCGTGGATCCGCACGTTGACCATGCGCGGGTCTCCGGTCGCCGATGCGCCCGAGGCCAGCGTGCGCGACGAGGCGCCCTGGTTCCCGTCCCAATTCGCATGGTAGCGATCCACGGCCCAGTTGACGCTCTTGATGTCGATCGGCGCCGGCACCGGTGGCGCCCAGGCGGACACGTTCTTGAAGATCCGCTGGGCGGCCTCCTTCGGATCCGTGACCGGTTCGGTCATTCCGGGCGTGTCGACCGGCTGCCCGTTGGCTTTGGAGAAGCCGGTGAAGAACGGGCTGTCTGGATTGTCGCGCCGCACGAACTCCAGGAAGCTGTTGTCGGGCCGCCGCGTGTGGATCGCGACCAGTCCCGACGCGATGCCGAACGCATCCATCTGCCCCAACCGATCCTCCATCGCGTCGGGACGCGGCGCCTTGTAGGCGTTGTTCTTCGCGACGAAGTAGTAGATGAAGTGCGTCTTGACGCCGAGCGCGACCAGATCCTGCACGACGCTCGGGAACTCGTCGGCCACGGCAAGGGTCTGGATCTTCGCCCTGGCGATTTGTGCGGGTGACGAGCCGTACATCGTTTCCGGGTGCTGCCGCGCCTTGTCGAGCATCTCGGTGTAGAGCGCCCGGACCGCGCTGGTGTTCGGCTTGATCTGCTTCGGATCCACCGGCGCCGTCGAGGACGGATCGAAGCCCGATTCGACCAGCGCCGCGGCCGTCAGCATCAGCAGCTTGGAGAAGTACTGCGCCTCGATCGTGGTGTTCGGCATGCCGGGGAGGAACTTCATCCGGCCGTCCACCACGACGCGGCCGACGTGGCAGGCGGCGCAGGAGAAGAACACCCGATCCAGAGCGCCCGGGCTCCCGAAGCCCGGGCGATCGCGCTCCCAGTTGTCGTCCCGGTCCGTCGTCCGCAGCTTCGCGATCAGCAGGCTCGTGTTCTTGAACACGCGGCGTGCGAGCAGCCGGCCGTCCTGGACTCGCGTGTCGACCGCCGAGAGCGGCTCGAAGGTGCGCGAATTCTCGAATGCGAAGCCGTATGGCAGCGGGGCCTGCCGTTCGCCTGCCGGCCGCACGACGCCGTCCACGTAGTCGGACGGATTCGGGCCGACGCCGATGTGATCGAGCGTCCACGCGGTGGCCGACCCGCCGGATCCGAGCGGCGGATCCGCTTCGCGTTTCCAGATCCGCGCGATCGCGCGAAGCGTCGGGTTCGAATGATTGGGGTCCAGATCGACGAGCGTCTTGAAGAGCACGAACGGCACGCCGTTGAAGCCGACGGGATTTTCGGTGAACCACCGCCACGCCAGCCGCGGGTGCTGCCCGGCGCGGAAGCCGTACTTCTCCGCGCGGCCCGCATCGTCATCGTCGAGATACCCGGCGATGGCGTGGTCGCGTTTGGCGATTTCGGCCGGCCAGTCGGTCACGACCTTTCCATCGACCCACGACACGACGTCGTCGCTCGCGTCGTGCTCGAGCGGTCCGACGAGGCCGCCCTCGCGCGGAACCGCGGCGACGCCATCCTTGTTCGCGTACTCGGCCGATCGACCACACGCTGCCGCGGCGGCCGTGACCACCGCGACCAACACGACAACGATCATCCATCCGAGCGTACGGGAGCGGGGCATGTCACATCACCTCGAGGTCTGCGGCTTCTGGCACTGGCCAGAACAGCCGCGTCGTGCCAGTGTCTTCGAACTGAAGAGAGAAGGTCGTCGCGTAGAGGTTGGCGTCGTCCAGCTGCAGCCGGCCGAACCGGCGTTCGAGCGGAAACGCCGATTCGTCGGCGCCGCACGCAGGACGCGAGAGGCCCTCCAGGCCGAGCAGCGCGATCATGCTCTCGACAATGATCACGGGGGAGACGTGCCGGCCGAGGCAGGTGTGCCGATTCCATCCGTAGTGCAGGTAGTGTTCCCGGGGCCGATCGAGGATGAAGGCACCAGGCTCCGGCACGTCCTGCATCGCCGAGCCGTGTGACGCGAAGATGAGCGTCCCGGCGGCGATCGGACGGCTGTCCGCGATGCGCGCTCCGTCGACCGCGCACTGTCGAACCAGCACTTCCCCTTGCGGCGCGTGGCGCAGCGCCTCTCGGCAGTACGAGAACAGCGCGGCGCGACTCTCCCGTGCGTCGGCGCCGTTCAGGACATTGCGCGCCAGTTGCTGCGCCTCGGCGAAGCTTCCGTAGCGGTGCCCGGGCGATCCCGACGTCTCGAACTCGCCCTCTCGCAGCCTGATGAGCGAATCGATCACACGGCAGGTGGCCTCCTCCTGGCCCGCGACGGCTCCGACGATGGTCCCCATGACGTTCTCCGCGATGCGGAGGTCGCTGACCAGGCGCGGGTCGAGGCCGGAGGGGCGCGGCACGTGCGGCGCCGCGCGTTCCAGCTGAAAGCGCAGCAGCCGCGTAAGCATCGTGTCGTCCACCGGCTCGTCGCGAAGGATCCGCCGGCGCTGAATCTCGACCTCGCGCAGCAGGTAGGCGAGCAGCAGGCGGCAGGCTCGAAGCCCTTCGACCTCCACCGCCGGATCCTTCTGCACGTTGTTGAAGAAGTGCCTGAAGGCCGCCTTGATCCAGAGGTACATCTGCTGCTCGTCCGGGATCACGCCGTCTTCGCGCGCGAGGGCCGTCTCGGGACGCCCGTCGATTGGCGAGCCGTAGCAGGCGAGCATCTGCGGCGTCAGCTCGAAGGCGCCGCGCTGCGCGGCGACGGGGACGCCGAGATAGCGGTGGCCAAGGGTCACCGGGACGAATCGCGCGAGGGCCTGAACCACGTCGACCGTCGAGGCGCGCGCCGTGCGGGCCTCGAAGAGCGCCGATCCGAGGCGCCGCATGCAATCCTGATGAATGATGTCGGCGATCGCGTCGGCATCCTCGGGGCGGCACACCGCCGAGAGCAGCTGCCTGTCCGGCTCGTAAAGGGGCGTGTCGTCGGTGCTCAGGATGAACGTGCTGAAGCCGCCGTTGTGAGCCGGCGACATGGTCTTCACCATTTCCACGCCGTACGGCGCCACGGTGAACTCCTGATCGCGCTCGAGGACGTTGCGGACGGCGTCGCCGCCGGCGACCAGGATCGGACCGAAGGGGGGCTGAAAGAAGCCGCCACGGCTCCGGATCTCGCGCAGCATCGGATACGGCGCCAGCTTGAGGAAGAAGCCGAGCACGGCGCCGATGGCTCGGCCCTGCCGCGTCGCCTGTTGCGTCAGGGAGGACAGCTCGGCGCGTTCCGCGTCGTCGAGCTGAGCGTCGCGCGCCTTCCCGGCCAGTTCGCGCAGTCGTGCGACCGGGACCGGGTTGTCCGCCATGACGCGATCGACCGTGGCATGGAAAGAACGCAGCGCCGCCGCTGCGTCCGTGACGAGAAAGCGCAGATCCGGTTCAGTTGGGCTCTCTACGGTGATCGGCGCGTGCGCTGCCGATCGCGCGCTGCCGTCGTCGATTGAAAGGCGCATGGGACACCTCTGCCGCGAAGTGAGGCCATTCATTCTCGCCAGCCGCCGTGACGGGAACAAGGGCAATGTTGCGCGGCGTATCTGTCGACGACACGCTGACACTGACATTCCTCGGAGTCGTCACTGGTGCCTCGCTGCCCGGACTTGCCTCGGACAATCCGCTCACCTCATCTGTATCTGCGCTGACCATCACAACTGATCGCGCCGGAGCGCGACCGTCCACTGTTGCGCACGCCGCGGTGACAGCGTCGAACGCCGATCACGTGTTCCGGATCCGCCTGAGATGGTCGGCGAGCCGAACGGCGAGCGCCACGATCGTCAGAGTCGGATTCGCGCTGCCTGCTGTCGGAAACACCGAGCTCCCGCACACGAAGAGTCCCGAGATGCCGTGCACCTGGCAATTCGCGTCGACGACGCCGTTGGCCGGGGTGTCGGCCATTCGGGTCGTGCCCATGTGGTGGTAGGCCTCGAGAACCGAGGCGGGCCAGGCGGCCTCATCGATCCGTCTCCACTCGGCGAGATCGAGAAGGACGCCGATGCGGGCGAATTCCACCGCCGCGGTCGCGGCCATCACGCGTGCCGTGCGCCGGTCGAGATCGGTCAGGCGCCAGTCGACACGCGCCCGGTTCAGGCCGAGCGCGTCCCGCTCTCGTGACAGCGACACGCGGCTCGTCGGATTGGGCGACTGTTCGAGATGGACCTGCAGCCTTGGTGCGCTCGATGCCGGCGCCGTGACTATCCCGCGGGCCAGGCGCCGGTAGGCCTCGACCGCGAGCGATGGCGAGTCGCGGACGATGCGCCAGGCCGTCGCGGCGGTGTGCCGCGGCCACCGACGTTCGCGGATCGAGGCGGCCAGCGTCTTCACGGCTGGCAGTCCCGCGTTCAAATCGTGTTCGTAGGCCACGTCGGCCACGCACCCCGTGGTGTGCTCGCGCCGCTGGATGTCGTCGCTCAGATGCGCACGGGGCAGGAACCGCAGGGAGCCGTGCCGCAGCATCGCGAATGCGTTCCGGACGGCCCGACGCGGTGTTGACACGAGCGGACCGATTTCGAACGTCGGGTGCTCTTGAAAGAAGCGGCCCACGAGGTCGTGACGGTTGCCGAGGCCAGCGGCCTCCGCTCGATTCGACAGCAGCAGGAGACGCGCGTTCTCGATGCCGCCGGCGCAAAGCACGACGGCAGGGGCGGTGACGCGAGCGGGTCGGCCCTCGAGCGTGCGGACGTCGACGGCGCTGACCGCGGAACAGGACCCGTTCACCCCGATCTCGCAGACGTGGGCGTGCAGCAGCACCTGCACCCGCCCCGAGCTGGCGAGCGCATCGCGATAGCGCAACCCGACGTCGAGGCCCGGCGCAACTGCCGAGATTCGGCAATCGAGCTGCCGTTCGTCGAACGACGGGCGCCGCCGCTCGAAGCGCCGCGCGAGCCGATCGTGGACCCGATCCGGAAGACCGAGCAGCTGCCGCGCCCGCGCGTAGAACGGCTCGAGATGTCGTCTGCCGAACGGCCAGCCGCTGTGCGGCACCCACGGCCGGCGTTCGAAGGCGATGTCGTCGATCTCCACGCATTGACCACCCCAGACCGTCGTCGTCCCTCCGAACGACCAGACCCTGCCTTGCTCGAGCCCCTCGAAGGGCAGCCCGCAGACCTCACCGCGTGTCAGGGAGGTCGGACTGTCGTCGGGGTGCGCTCCTCCGGCCTCCAGGACGACGACGCGGGCCCACGCGCTGAGCTCGACAGCCAGGGTCAACCCGGCAGCGCCGGCTCCGACGATGCAGACGTCGGCGGCAATTGGCGAGTCGGCCGGATCAGTGCGGAGGTCGCGGATCATCGGCAGGAGTCGCGACATCGATCATCAGGCGATGGAGGTCCTCCGCGGCGATCGGTGCGTCCGTTCGCGCGATCGGCGAAGGGCTGCGGACGATGCAGAAGCCGTCGAAGGCGTGTTGGCCGGTGAGCTGGGTGGCCGTCGGCGGCGTCGTTCGAACGTCTGCCTCACGTTGTGGGCCATCCTCCAGTGCCGCGGTGTCCCAGTGGACCACGAGATCCGGCAACCCACTGGTCGATGCGGAGGCGGCATCCGGTTGCGGTCGCAGGATGTCTCGCACCGTTCGTCGTCCGTCGGAAGCGCGCAGGCCTCGCAGAGCTGCTTCGAGTGTGTCGCAGGTGCGCTGGTAGTCGCCGGCAGGCACGATCCCCGCGACCTCGCGGCCCCGGAGGTTGAGGCGAATCCATCCGTGCTGATCCGTGGGCAGCGCGAAGGCGCGCGTGCGCGACCAGTCGTAGCGGGGCAGGGTCTTGGGGGTTCTCCAGCGGTGGCGCGCGGCGTGAGAGAACAGGCGGCGATAGATCCGCCGGGCGCCGGGCGGCGCGCCGTGCCTCGCGGCGGCCAGGAACGAGTGGGGCCTCGACCATCCTCGTTGTTCGACACCTGTGAGGTGTGCGAACCCGAGCTCGCGCAGGAACGGCTCGAGCAGCGTCGCCACGCCGCGCGCCGGGCGCATGCCGTGCAGCGAGAAGACGATCGTCGTGGCGTCTGGACCGGCCTGTTCGACCAGCCGTCCGATCTGCCGATCGATCTCCCGATACACCGCCGCGAGATCCGGATCAGCGCCTTCGCCGAAATGGGCGCGTGCGTACAGACCGTCGTGCGGTTCGACCGTGTGCCAGAGATGATGTCCGGCCCGGTGCGCTTCGCCGAACACCAGCAGCGCCAGCGTGGGCTTGGTCGCGTCGAGCAGCCTCGCCGCGAGGGTTCCCCGCGCGCGGGCTCCTCGGATGCAGGCGTCATGGAGCGCCGCGCGGCCGCGCGTGTCCGCGATGGAGTCGACGTGCTCGTGACCTGACATGAACGGATGCGGCGGCACCGTCGTGACGACGAGATCCCGAAGCGTGGCCGGTGACACGCGTGTTCGACCGTGCACGAGGTCGTGTGATCCCCACTCCGAGACTTCGAAGCCGTCGGTCAGGCCCAGGAAGGGAGCGAACGGCACGTCGAGGACGCCGACCGAGACACCCGCGTGCGCGAGCTGCTGCCAGAACGGCGTGAGTCGCCGGTCGTCGTAGTCTGCGAGGCGCATCGTGGCCGGGTTCCACGTCCAGTAGCTGTGGACACCGTGATCGAGCGGGCGCGATCCGGTGAAGAATGTCGGCCAGACCGCGCCGCTGCCGATCGCTGCCGGCGCCTCGATCGCGCGCCATGCGCCGTCGCGGAGGAGGCGCGCCAGCGCCGGCAGTTCGCCTCGATCGATGAGCCGCCGTACCAGCACGGGCTCAGCCGCGTCGATACCGATGGCGAGCACGGTTGGTCGCGCCGATCGGTCGGCTGCGCGGGTGCGATCCTCTGACCGGTGTTGCGTGCGTCGCATGACCGGTTCGGCGGGTGGTCGGTCCACGCGGGTCATCGTATCGCGTCGGTTGCGAGCTCGTCCGTGCAGGCGGGTCGATCTTGACGAGTTCCTGATGGAGCGGTCGAGTGTTTCCGTCGTTCGACGGCTCTGGCTTGACATGGGCGCGGGTCCCCGCATAAGGTCCGCCGCTGTATGCGGCGCCTGCGTCTGACCGCGCCCGCCAAGCCCGAGCCGGTCCTCTTCGTCATCGCGGCGCTGCTCGGTGCGTCCGTCCTCGTCGTCTATCTCCAGTATCGCGCCATCACCTCGCTTCGCCGTGAAGCCGAAATGGTCACGAAGGGGGTGTCGGAGAGTGTCGCGACGGAAGTCGTGGACACCATCGCCGGCGTGCTCAACGGCCCGGTGCGGGCGCTCGAGTCGGTCAACCAGCCGGAGCTCAATGCGGGACGACTCGATCTCGTTGCCGCCGCGTTCAGGTCCGGCCTCGTCGACTACCCGCAGATCGACCGCTTCTTCCTGTGGAACCATCTCACCGAGGCGGTGGCGCCGTCGCAGGTGCTCTTCCTCGCGCGGCAGTCCAGCGGGCCCGTTCACGCGTTCGGCGGCAGCGACGGAGGCGTCTCCTTTCTCCGCGACACCGAGCTCGGCCGCCTGCTGTACCGCGAGATGTCGACGCAGCTGCAGTCGCAGCGCAATTACTTCGCCGTCGAGGACACGCTGGGGGACACGCGATACCTCAGCGTGATCCGTGTCTTCTGGACCAACCCGCGGCGCGAGCAGCCGTTCACCGTGCTCGGCTACGTGATCAAGCTGGACGACGTCCGTTTGCGCCTGTTCTCGCAGCTCCACGAGTCGGTGCTCGCATCGCTGCTCTCCGGCAGGTACGACCTGAAGTTACAGATCTTCGACGAGCACGGGCTCGAGGTGTTCGCCTCCGGCGCGCCGCTCCCCCGGCTCGCGGCCACGGCGGCGTTTCCTCTGCAGTTCTATCCCGACGCCATCAAGCTGCGCATGTCGCCGGCCGCGCCGCCGCCGGTGTGGAGGATTGCCGTTGGTCCTGCGGGGGTCGCTCCGCTGTCGATGTATTCGGCAAGCGAGGCGTACTGGCTGCTGGCGCTGTCGATCTCGCTCATCGCGATCGCGCTCGGCTTCGCGATCCAGGGCCATCGCCGCGCGAAGGAGCTCGCGCGCATGCAGCGCGACTTCATCTCGCACGTCTCGCACCAGGTCAAGACGCCGCTGTCCCTGCTCATGGCGACGCTCGAGACCATTGCGCTGGAGCGCGTCGGCTCGGCGCAGCGGCTCGCGCGGTATCACGGCGTGATCCGCGAACAGGCGGAGCGGCTGTCGGTGCTGATCTCCTCCATTCTCGATTTCTCCCGTATCGAGAGCCGGCAGCAGCGCTACGAGTTCGAGCCGGTCGATCTGCGCGTGCTCGTCGCCGAAACGGTCGAGGCGTTTCAGCGCAGCCTCGCGGACGGAGGATATGACATCCGCCTTGCCGACGAACCCGATCGTCCGGTGGTGCACGCCGACGCGTCAGCGCTGGAACAGGCGCTCGTCAATCTGCTGGACAACGCGGTGAAGTACTCGGGGCAGAACCGGACGATCGGCGTCACCGTGAGGGCCGTCCACAACAGCGTGCAGATCGCCGTTCGCGACGACGGCATCGGCATCCCGCCCGGAGAACGCCACCGGATCTTCGAGCGCTTCTACCGCGGGTCCGGGGCCGCGATGCACCGGCACGGCTTCGGCCTCGGGCTCGCCATCTGCGCCGAGCTGGTCGGCGCCCACGGCGGTCGGATCACCGTCTCGAGCGCCGTCGGCGCGGGCAGCGTCTTCACGATCCATCTCCCTCAGCCGATTCAGGCCGACGCGGGTCTGTTCCGCCGCGGTGAACTGCAGAAGGCATCCGTTCCGAGGGCCTCATGAGCGCACGAACGATGGTCGGTACGAGCGCGCTGGTGCACGAGGTGCTGGTCGTCGAGGACGAGCCGGAGATGCGCGATCTCCTCGCCGACAACCTGGAGTTCGAGGGGTACCGCGTGGCGTCCGTGGGGTCGGCCGAGGAAGCGATGCAACGGATCGAGCAGCGCGTCTTCGCGGTCATCGTGCTCGACATCATGCTTCCCGGCGCGAGCGGCTACGAGCTCTGCCGCCGGATCCGCGAGCGCGGCGCGCGCATTCCGATCATCATGCTCTCCGCGAAGAACGACGAATCCGACCGCGTTCTCGGGCTGGATCTCGGCGCCGACGACTACGTCAGCAAGCCGTTCAGCGTGCGCGAGCTGCTCGCGCGCGTGCGCGCACAGGTCAGGCGCGACGGAGGGCCGAAGGAGACGGAGTCGGGAGAACTGAACGTCGGCGAGATCCAGGTCAATCTGCGAACGCGGCTCGTCCGGCGGCGGAACAAGGTGATCGAGCTCTCGCCTCACGAGTTCGAGCTGCTGCGCTACTTCATCGCGCATCGCGGCGAAGTCGTCAGCCGCGAGCAGCTGCTGCGCGACGTGTGGGGTTACTCACAGCTGTCGGTCACGCGCACGGTCGACAACTACGTGTTCAGGCTGCGCAATCATCTCGAGCCCAAGCCGCACGACCCGCGGCACATCCTCACGGTGCACGGCAGCGGGTATCGACTGGTGTTGTGACACGCGTTGCGGAAACAAGTCGCAAACATATCGGAAACACCAATTAACAACTCCGCGTAACGATCCGCTGTAACATCCGCGCCACTTTTCGGGAGGCGCTGATGGACGTCACGCGTTCGCGGATCGGTTCGGTCGTTCTGCTCGCTCTGTTCGCTGCCTGCGCGGCCATCACGGCCTGCACCGCGGTCGACGGAACCCCCCCTGCGGCGGCGGCCGCCGCGGCACCTGCCGACCAGGATGCCGCGAACGTCGAGCTCGTCGGCTACAACGACATGCAGGGGCGGTACGCTCTGCAGGTCACCGCCAAATCGGATCCCGCGAACGGGAACTGGCTGTATGTCGGCAACGTCGCGAGCGCCGGCGCGAAGGAAGGCCTTTTCAACCCGATCACGAGGCGCCGCGAGTGGAACGGCACGTCGATCCTCGACATCTCGGACCCCGCGCATCCGCGATATGTCTGGCACATCCCGAACGACGCGGCCGCCACGTCCCGCTCGGTGTCGGTCGTCTACGACGTCGGCGCGGAGAAGCACGACTACCTGGTGCGGAGCGTCGAAAACGCGGACACGCTGAAGTTCCAGGTGTTCGACATCACCGCGCGCGACTCCGATCCCTCGAAGATCGCGCTGGTGTCGGAGATCGACGGGACGCCGAAGGACTCGTGCGGGCGCGGCTGCGGCGGGCGGTTCATCGACGCGCCGAGGCCTCCGGAAGGGGCGAAGTATCCCGTCCCCCGCGCGCACAAGGGCTATTGGTCTCAGTCCTCGGGGCTGTACTTCACGTCGGCGAACGAACCGGGATTCCGCTCCACGCTGCTGCAGATCTGGGACCTGTCGGATCCCGCGCACCCGCGTTTCGTCTCGCGAGCCTGGCTCGAGGGTCAGAAGCTCGGCGAGCCGGGCTTCCAGGATCAATACGCGCATCACCCGATCGTCGACGAGCCGAACCACCGGCTCTACGCGGGATTCCGCGACGGCAGCGGGCAGATCGGCGCGTGGGACATCTCGGATCCGGCCAAGCCTCGGCTGGTGTGGTCGTACGACACGTCACCGCCGGGACGTGGACCTCACACGGTGTCGCCCATCGACTACGACGTCGTGCCGAACTTCACCGGAGACGCGCTTCCGCGCAAGTACGCGCTGGTCACCGACGAGCTCGGCAACGAATGCCAGTCCGGCGTCAAGAGCCGCGTCACGATGTTCGACATCACGTTCGAGAGCCATCCGATGCCGGTCTCGACCTATCAGGTGCCGATCGGCCATTTCTGCGATCCCGGCCGCGGCAACTTCGGCCCGCACCAGCACGCCGAAACGGTCAACGGCGAGCTCAACCGGTTCACCGACAAGATCGCCTGGCTCGCCTACGTCAACGCCGGCGTGCGCGTGCTCGACATCAGCGATCCGTACCACATCAACGAGATCGGCCACTTCATTCCCCTCACCAACGTGCCCGGCGCACGGCGGCCGGTCGAGCTCACTGACGTCGACATCGATCACCGCGGCCTCGTCTACGCGTCCGACCGCTCCGGCCCCTCGTGCGTCACCGACGGGGGAGAGCCGCTCCAGATGGAGGGCGGCCACCGGTGTCTCGGAACCGGACTCTACGTGCTGCGGTACACGGGGCCGTCGGCGGCGCGCTCGACTTCGAACTGATCGGCACACCACACCGCAACGGCGGAAGCACGAGACAGCGGAAGCACCAGATAAGGGAGCGCAGCTATGAGAAGACGACTGATAGCGGCAGCACTGGCGATCGCGGGCCTGTTCCCGTCGGTCGCGTTCGCTCAGGGTGATGGCGGCTTTCGTGGCACGGTTCGCGACAATCAGGGCGGCGTGCTGCCGGGCGTGACGCTGACGGCGCGCAGCCCTGAAGCGCTCGCGCCAGGCGTTGCCGTCACCGACGAAAACGGTACCTATCGTCTGGTCAACCTGCCGCCCGGCACCTACACGATCACCGCGGAGCTGCCTGGCTTCTCGACGGCCCGCCGTGAAGGCGTGCTCCTCCGCGCGGGAGCGACGTTCCAGGTCGACATGGAGATGGAGGTCGGTGCGCTCGAGGAGACGATCACGGTCACCAACGACTCGCCGATGATCGAGATCGCCGCGCCGTCGAACGTGCTGAACATCGACGCCGACTTTCAGAAGACCGTGCCGGCCGTTGCCTCGCACTTCTGGAGCGACTTCCTGCAGTACACGCCAGGCGTGCTCTCGAGGCCCCACAACGACGGCAGCGGCCGCCAGAACTACTTCGGGAACGCCAACGAGCACCGCGAGAACGTCGTGATGATGGAAGGCATGTTCGCCGGCGCCTACAACGACTTCAACATCAACCGCACCGGCCTGAGCACCGAGGCGATCGAGGACACGCAGGTCAAGACCGGCGGCGTCGACGCGGGATCGCCCATGGGCATGTCGCTCGTCATCAACATGAGCGCCAAGAGCGGCGGCAATCAGGTGAGGGGATCGGCCGGCTTCGATTTCCAGCCGCTGTCCTGGAACGGGAACAACGCGCCGGAGGGCGGATCACCCTCCGTCCACGCCGTGCATCAGACGGATCTGTCGGTCGGCGGCCCCATCCGCCGCGATCGCACGTGGTTCTTCTCGGCCTTTCGCTGGTCCGAGGTGACGGCCGGCACCGGCCGTTCCGATCTGCAGAAGAGCTCCCTCGCGGCGTTTGCGCCGGGTCAGCCCCTGCGCAACAGCCTGACCCGCAGCAACATGCCGTTCGTGAAGGTCACGTCTCGGCTCGGCGCCAACCACACGCTCGTCGGAGTGTTCCAGTCCGACCGGCTGCTCCAGGTGAACGTCACGCCCATTTCCTTTCAGGACGATGTGCTGGCCGTCGGCGGACAGCTGTATGGCGCCAAGCTGAACTCCGCCTGGGGCTCACACCTGACGTCGACCTTGACGATGAGCTACAACAACAAGGGCGGCAACAACCTGGCCGACTACGACGGGATCCTCGGTTCCGGGCCGGCCGTCGTCTATCACCAGATTGCGAACGCGAACCAGGGCATCCTGCAAGGCTCCGGGTCGCTGGCGACCGGTGGCAACCTCCAGAGCATGGCGCTCGACACCTCGTCGCTGCTCATGATTCGGGGCGACATCAACGCGTTCAAGGACGGTTGGATCGGCTCCCACGAGTTCGGCGCGGGCTTTCTCGCGCTCCCGAGCAGCAAGTACGACACCGAGACGCGATACCTCAACGACGGCTTCATCCTCGAAGAGCGGCGCCAGATCAATCCGAACGACCCGTCGGCGGGCACGGTGCCCTTCCACCGCCGGTACGTCACCAGCGCGCTGAACCTCCCGACCGCGAGCGGGCGCGATCACGACATCGGCTTGTATGCGCAGGACAGCTGGAAGCCGTCGGGCCGGCTGACGGCGAACTATGGGCTTCGCGTCGATTTCGTGAGGCGCTACGACGCGCTACGGAGCCTGGTGCGCGGGCAGAGCGTCGAGGTCGCGCCACGCTTCGGCTTCTCGTACCTGGTGACGGAGGACGCGAAGAACGTGCTGCGCGCCAGTTGGGGACGCTATCACCGGCAGCTGATGGGAGGCCGCGATCCGGTCGCGTCGTTCGGCGGCAGCGACGCCGCGGCGTTCCTGGACGTCTACGACACCGCCGGCGACGGATCGTTCTCGACGCAGCGGATCACCGCAGCACGGAGCGCCGGCGTGTCGGCGCAGCAGTTCGATCCGAACTTTCATCAGCCGTACACCGACGAGCTCGATCTCGGGTTCCGCCGGCAGTTCCCGTGGGACACCAGCGTCGACATCGCCTACGTGAACAAGCAGATCAAGGAGAACTACGCGCTCGTTGAGATCAACGGGTTCTGGCCCGACAGCCCGGGTCAGCCGTTCGGCGGATTCGGGCGCGTGGATCCGAATCAGGGGCTGCTGTATCGCGTGACCAACGCGGACTGGACCTCGACGACCTATCACGCCTTCCAGGCGGTGATCACCAAGAACATGTCGCACAACTTCCAGTTGATGTCGACGATCCACAAGCAGTGGGCGCACCTGAACGGGACCTGGAACCCGACCGATCCGGCGCGCTTCATCCAGCCGGACGCCTTCGCCAACAACCGGAACATCTGGCGCACGGACGGTCTGGTGGATCAGGACAGCCTCGCCACCGGCGCGACGCTCATCAACAATCCGATGTGGGGGCCGTACTCGATCCGCTTCGCCGGCACTTACAACGCGCCGGCGGGTGTGATCGTCTCGAGCACCTACACGATCGTCGGCGGACCTTGGAGCGGTCCGCTCCTCAACCAGCTGCCGGCCAACGATCCGCGGCTCGCCGCGTTCGGTCCCGCGACCGTCGTGTCGTCGACCGGCGTGTCGCAGCCGAACCCGCTCGCGACCCGCATCCGCTTCTGCGGCGTGCCGACCGGATCGCCCGGAGCCGGCGTCTGCCAGGATCCCGCCACGGTGACCAACCGCGGCGACGGGCAGCTCCAGCAGGCCGCGGTGCACATCGTCGGCTTGAAGCTGGCCAAGCGCATCGACTTCGGCGCGCGCAACCTCGAGGTCGCCTTCAATGTGTTCAACATGTTCAACGGCGGGAACTTCTCGGAGTTCAACCGGAGCGGGGCGAACCGCTTCTACAGTCCGTCGACGTACGGCACCGGGACCACGCTGCAGGAAGCCCGTGGGTATCAGGTGAACGCCGTCGTGCGCTTCTGAAGGAGGCCCAGCATGCTCACCAGGTACCTCGCCGCCGCGGCGCTCGCACTGACGCTGCCGCTCGTGCTGGCAGCGCAGAAGCTGCCGCCCAATGGACCGGACATCCCCTCCGTCTCGCTGACGGGCGGCGGCCGTCCCTCGGCGATCGAGCCGGCGCCCGGCTCGCCAGAGAGCCCGTCGACGTGGAACATGGAGGTGATCGGCTTCAACGATCTGCAGGGCCGGTCCGCCTATCAGCCGATCATCGTGAATCAGAACGGACGGCAGATCGCCTACGTCGGGCATCACGACAACCAGAAGCCGATCGTGAACCCGATGACTGGGCAGGCGGAGATCAACGGGACATCGATCGTCGACGTCACCGACCCGGCGCACACGCGGTACCTCGCGCACATTCCGTCGGGACGCGGCGGCGCCCAGATGGTCCGCGTCTGCAGCGGTGACGTGCTCCCGAACGGCGTGCGCGGGAAGTGGTACCTGCTTCGCCCGCACGGCAATGCCGCGCACGAAATCTATGACGTAACCGATCCCGCCAAGCCCTCCAAGGTCGTCACCATCGTCGACGGGCTCTCGGGCACGCACAAGAGCTGGTGGGAATGCGACACCGGCATTGCGTATCTCGTCGCCAACAAGCGCGACGAGGGCTGGCACGGCGGGAACCATCTGAAGATCTACGATCTCAGCAATCCGGCCAAGCCGGTCTATGTCCGCGACTTCGGCATGGTCGGCACACAGCCGGGCAGCGAGGAGTCCGAGGACGGCGAAGGCATCCACGGCGCCATCTCGGCCGGGCCGCAGAAGAATCGCGTGTACATCGCCTACGGCACGGGCAACAACGGCGTGATTTCGATCGTCGATCGCCACAAGCTGCTGACGGAGTTCACCCACGGCGTCAACCCCACGCCTGACGAGCTGCGGGGACCGGAGGTGGGCTCGATCCGGATGTCCCCGGATCAGGGCGCACACACGACCATGCCGATCTTTGGCGTGCCGGTACCCGGCTTCCAAGGACACCAGGCCGGGCGCACGCGCGACCTGCTGCTCGTCACCTCCGAGGCCGCGCGCGCGGACAACTGCGGGCAGAACTTCCCGTCGGCGCAGCTCCTGCAACATCGGGCCGCCCCGCATCTCGCGTGGCTGGTCGACATCAGCCACGAAGAGACGCCCTGGCCGCTCTCCACGTTCCGCGTGCAGGAGACGCAGGGCGACTATTGCGGCCGCGGCGGCCGCTTTGGGGCGCACTCGTCGGCCGAATCCTTCTACGCTCCCTACTACGGGAAGATCGCCGTGTTCGCCTGGTTCAACGCGGGCGTCCGGATTTGGGACATCCGCGATCCGTTCGCGGTGCAGGAAGTCGCCTATTTCGTTCCGCCGGCCAACAAGAACACCGTTCCCACGTGCGCGAACGCCGAAACGCGTGAAGGTGGCGAGTTCGGGACCGAAACGGCGACGAGCGCGTGCAAGAAGGTCGGCGTGACCAACAACGTCGAGATCGACGATCGGGGGTTGATCTTCGCCGCCGACCGGGCGGGTAGCGGCCTGCACGTCCTGCGGCTGACCGGGTACGCGAAAGAGATCGTCTCGACGACGACATCGTCCAAGTGACGGGGCGGGACGAGACGACGGTGTAGGGACGCGACGACGACGACCGCGTCGAGACGTGCCGCCGCACGCCGACGCACGATCCGCTCGACTCCTCTCCCCGGGCGGAGCAGCGAACCTCCGGGATGCGCTCGCCGCCGGCTCCGCGAATAGCCGGCGGCGGGCATCGCTGCTGTCGTCGACGCACGCTCCACAGAGGCGGTGCCGCCGAACCGCCGGTGACCTCACCGAGGCGCTGTGTACGTCGTGCACGCGATCTCGTCGGACCCGCCGTGCCCTCGCGGCACGACACCTTCGTTGTCGATCAGCACGCGGATGCCGCGGCCCGTGGCCCTGTCGATCCGGAAGATCAGCTCATAGTCGTCGCGCGAATCCACGAACCGCAGGACGTACTCGGCGTCCGACACCTCCGCCTCACCCCGCTTCGCCGGCGTGAACGAACGGTCTTCGACCTGGCGACCACTCGCAGCGATGTGCAGGATGTGATGGATGTCGGAGGCCGCGCAGTCCAGCACGGTCTCCGCGGGGCGGGCGCACTGGAGTGTTCCCGCCACCGCCATTCCGCCGAGGAGCCAGAAGAGCGGACCGCGCGGAGAGAAGGACAGACGGCGCCGAGAAGTGATGCCCGACATGGTGCGCCTCCGGGAGTGGCCCAGCACATCGCGTCAGCGGTAGCGGAACCCCACTCTGCCCGTACCCAGCAGCAGACTCGGTGCCAGCGCGGCGTGGCGCAATCGTTGGCAATACGGCGTGCGGAGGCGTGTCCGCAGGCTCGGCCGCCGCAATCACCGGAGATTTTCCGCACGGGTGCGCGGCTGGAGACGCCTCTGGGACGCCTACGAGCGGTTCACAATCCCTCTGCGGCGCCGGGCGACCAGCCCGAGATCGTACGGTAGGCTGAATCCATGCGTGTCCACTGGCTCCAGCACGTTCCCTTCGAAGGCCTCGGGAGCATCGACGCCTGGCTGCGCGGCCGCCACGCTCGCGTGACGGCGACCCGCTTCTACGAGGACGCCACCCTTCCGGGCGTCGACGCGCTCGATCTGATCGTCGCGATGGGCGGGCCGATGAGCGTCAACGACGGGCAGCGGCTCCCGTGGCTGGCCGCCGAACAACGCTTCCTCGCCGACGCCATCGATCGCGGCGTCGCGGTGCTTGGCGTCTGCCTCGGTGCCCAGTCGATCGCGCGTGCGCTTGGAGCGCGGGTCTACCCGAACGCCGAACGGGAGATCGGCTGGTGGCCCGTTACCGGCGGGAGCGTCGACCCCGGGGTTCCGTCCTGGGCGCGCAACGGCGCGGTCAACACCGTGTTTCACTGGCATGGCGAGACGTTCGACCTTCCGGCGGGCGCCACACCGCTTGCCAGTAGCGAGGCCTGCGCGCATCAGGCGTTCCAGGTCGGCGATCGCGTCATCGGCATCCAGTTCCACCTCGAGACGACGAAGGAACTGGTCGACGGTCTCGTGGCGAACTGCCAACAGGACCTGGCGGCTGGCCGCTTCGTGCAGTCGGCCGAGCGGCTGACCACGTCCGACGCGTGCGAGTTCGCGGGCATCAATCGGCTGATGACCGAGACGCTCGACTGTCTCTGCGGGTCGAGCGTCGATCGGGCTGGATGACGCGGCGCCCTCAGCATTCCCGCGGTGTCGCGGCCCCTCAGCATTCCCGCCGTAACGCGGCCCCGCGCGATCCCGCGACGCGGTCGTGAGGCCGCAGACGACACGCGTCACTGCCCGTCGTCAATCACCTGGACGTCGACCGATCGCCGGCCGAAGCGGCGCGCCGCGTCGCAGTCCGGAATGTAAAGGTCCACGTGTCTGCGCTGAACGGCCGAACCGGTATCGAGGACGGTGTATCTGCCGTCGTACGGAGGTGCGCCACTGATCCGGATGATGCTGCCGAGCGGCAGCACGTCGGGATCGGCCGCGACGATCCCCGGTCGGACCGGAGCACCTGACGCCGTGATGCTGCCCGTGCAATAGGCGGTCGCCGTGAAGCGCAGCCGCTCGGGCGCGTCCGGCGCCGGCTGGACCGCCGACGATGGAGCGATTGGCGCGGCGGGGATCCGCGCTCGCGCCGCACATCCGGGCGCGACGATGGGGAAGAGGAGGACCAGCGAACGGATCGCCCGACCGTTCATGTCACCGCGCGATAGCAGGACTCGTGCCCGCCACGTTCGAGCTCACGCCGAGCGGTCCGGCATGGGCTCGAAGAGGTTCGACAGCCGGCTCGGCTGCGAGCGCAGGTATTGATTGGGCGCCTTCACGCTCGCTCCGAAGTGCGCCGCGGCGTGCCAGGGCCAGCGCGGGTCGTACAGCATCGCACGGGCCAGCGCGATCACGTCGGCGTCGCCAGTGGCGAGGATCGCCTCCGCCTGTTCGAACTCGGTGATGAGTCCGACGGTCACGACAGGCATCCGGGTGGCGGCCTTCACGGCCCTCGCAAGCGGGACCTGGTAGCTCGGCCCAATCGGAATCCGTTGTGCCGGAGTCAGTCCGCCGCTCGAGACGTGGATCGCGCTGCACCCGCGCGCCTCGAGCGCGGACGCGAACGCGACGGTTTGCTCGACGTCCCATCCCCCGGGCGCCCAGTCGCTCCCCGAGACGCGTACGCTCACCGGCTTTCCGCTCGGGAAGGCGTGTCGTACCGCGTCGAACACTTCCAGCGGGAACCGCATGCGATTCTCGAGGCTGCCGCCGTATTCGTCCGTCCTCTGGTTGGACAGCGGCGACAGGAACTCGTGCAGCAGGTATCCGTGTGCACCGTGAATCTGCACGGCGTCGAGCTGCAGCCGGGCCGCACGTCTGGCCGAGTCCGCGAACGCGTCGCGGATGCGCGAGAGGCCGGTCCGGTCGAGCGCGTGTGGGGGATGGTCGCCTTCGTGGAACGGGACCGCCGACGGGGCGACGGTCTGCCAGCCCTGCGGCTCGTGCGGTGGGATCTGGCGTCCTCCCTCCCAGGGCACGCGCGTCGACGCTTTGCGCCCGGCGTGCGCGAGCTGAATCGCGATCGGCATGTCGGACCAGCGCCGGACGCTCGCGAGGGTGCGCGCGAGCGCGGCCTCGGTGTCGTCCGACCAGAGGCCGAGATCGCGCGGAGAGATGCGCGCGTCCGCTGAGACGGCCGTCGCTTCGATGATCAACAGCGCCGCACCCGACAACGCCAGATGTCCCAGGTGAATGAGATGCCAGTCGGTCGCTCGGCCTTCGTCGGCGGAGTACTGGCACATCGGCGCGATCACGATCCGGTTCCTCAGTTCGAGCTCACCCACCCGGAGCGGGGTGAACAGGCGTGCGGTGCTCATCGGGCCTCCTGGCGTACCAGTGTGACAGCAAACGATGGGGCCGCACGCCTGTCTCGATCAGCGCAGGTCCTGCTCCAGCAGCGCGTCGAGCAGCTGATAGCTCATCTCCATTCCGTCGGTCATGCCGGTGGCCACCGCGGCGTCGCGCGCGTCTTTCGAGCCGAAGTCCATCAAGCAGGTGATCGTGGTCACGCCCCCTTCTTCGTCGAACGTGACGGTGATGATCGCCTCGTTCTCCGGATGTGGGCCACCGAGCGTCCCGGGGTCGTAGACCTCGCTGTGCACCAGCCGCTCCGCCGGCTCCACGACGCGGAACGTGCCCGTGAAGCCGAACTCAGTGCCGTCGGCGTCGCTCCTCCATCGCCACCGGAAGCGGCCACCGACCCGCACGTCCATCTCGCAGACCGGCATCGACCAGCCCGGAGGTCCGAGCTGCCATCGTCGAACCAGATCCGGTTCCGTGTGGGCGCGATAGACCAGCATGCGCGGAGCCCTGAAGGATCGGGTCACCATCACTTCGCGATCGCTCGGCAGGGTGACCTGCGCCTTCTCGATGAACGTCTTCATGCGCTCTCCTTTTCATGGCGATCTCCTCGACGTGTTGAGGAGATCATCGTTATCGCTTCCGGCGCGCGTGCGGCAGTCGCCGCGTCATGGTGGTGCGGCGAGAGGGCCGTCTCGATGACGGGGCCGCCGCGCGCCCTTGCAGCTCATCCAGCAGCACGTCGAGACGCTGGAAGTTCGCCTCCCAGATCTCCCGGTACTGCTGGAGCCACGCGTTCGCCTCAGCGAGCGGGCGGCTCTCGATGCGCCGCGGCCGCCGCTGCGCGTCCTGGCCGACGCTGACGAGGCCGGCCCGTTCGAGAATCTTGAGGTGCTTCGAGATCGCCGGCTGGCTGATGGCGAACGGCTCGGCCAGCTCGGAGACCGACGCCTCTCCGTGCGCGAGGCGGGCGAGGATCGCTCGTCGCGTGGGATCGGCCAGCGCCAGGAATGTCGCGTCGAGCGCCGGTGAGCTGTCGTGCATGGCCATGGTTATCAATAACCGAATGGTTATGCACAAGCGGTCTCCGTGTCAAGGCGCCAGCTTCCAATCCCCGCCGCTGAGCTCGCGCGCAGCGAATTGCCAGACCACGACGCGCTTTCCCGCGAGGCGATCGCTGCCCGCTGTCATCTCCTGGCGCAGCCGCTCGCGCGTCGCGTAGGCGCCGGCGTCGTTCTGCACGATGCGATCGACCGGACGCGCCAACGCGCGGCTGAGATGCTCGACGAAGCCGGCCGACCTGCCCCAGCCCATCGACTCGAGCGCGTAGATGTTGCTGAAGCTGTCACCGAGCACGAGGACGTCCGCACTCCGCGCCGGCCTCCACGCCTCGCCGTCCGCCGCGTGCAGGACCTGGTCGATCGTGACCGATTCAGGTTGGCTCAGAGCGTGGCCAGCCGGGAGGCCGAGCATCGACGCCGTGTCGCCGGTGTTGCGGACCTGCCTTTGGTCGACGCGAAGCGCCAACGATTGCGCCGGCGGCAGTTCCACCACGGTGTGGATGAACGCAGCCAGCCGCTCCGCAACACGTGCCATCGTCTCGGGACGCCAATGCGTGTCGGTCGCCAGATAGAGTGGCGCCTGAGCGATCGTGCGTGCCACGGTCCCGTCCCCGATCTGCGGCGCCTCGGCGACCGCCCCGGCGGCATCGAACACGAAGACGCCGCTGCGCCGCATCTCGTCCACGAAGGCCGCGTGCGATGCGTTCAGGAGTGGCGCCGGCCCGTGGTCTCCTTGGACATTCGCGCCCGGCATCCGCGGACCGCCCAGCTGCTGCGGCTCGATCGACGGCTTGACCGGCGTGGGAACGAGGATCAGGACGATGCCGCGGCCGGCGAGTTGACGCTGGAACTCGAGAATCGCCGGGCGAGGATCGGGCGACGGCGGGTCGTTCCACTCGTCGCTCGACAGCCGCCGGCGCTCCAGCTCGGCGGGCTCCAGGAATCCCCGGCCGATGACGTGTTCGACGTCGGGCCGGTAGAACAGCCATCCGTCGCGCCCCTGGACCACGCGTTCGTTGCCCGCCCGCAGCCATCCGCTGAGCACGGCCTGCACGGCCGGACGCACGGCCGCGGGCGCGACGCCCTCTTCGTCGATCGCATGCTCGAACTCGTGGATCGAGGCGAGCACGGATCGATTCGCCGCGAGGAGCCTGTCGATCGTCGTGACGTCCCGACCGCCGTCGTCCAGCGTCGCCCGCGCATCGTCGGATGTCGGGCGTGCCTCGAGGCGCGGCAGGCGCCAGGCCGCCGCGACCTCAGTAGGCAGGGCCTCGAGCCGCCACCAGCCAGACGAGACCTCGTCGCCGCGAAGCGCCGCCGTGCCCTCGAGCGCGGCGGGCACCGCGATCACCACGAGGAAGAGCGCGGCGATCGCGCGCGACGTCGTCCGCCGCACGTCGGTGTGACCGACTTCGCGCTGCGCGACCTCCTCGCGTGTCGGCATCGTTCCGTCTGGCAGGCTTTCGCTCATGTTCAGAAGATGAAATAGATGAACGGGTTGTAGGACTGTGTCATCAGCACGGCCGACGCGGCGACGAAGAGCGCGAGCGCGGTGACGGCGCGAGCGGGCGTCAGCGTGCGCGTCCAGTCCCACGTCTGTGGACAGCCCCAGGTGACGGCTGCGGCCACTGTCATCGTCAGCACGTAGGAGGGCTGCCAGAGCAGGGCCCTCGTCAGCGCGCTTCGCGCGTCACCGCCCCCGAGCCCTGCCATCGCCGCGAGATAGTCGGCGGCCGCTGAGAGGCTCGACGCGCGGAAGAAGACCCAGCCAATCAGGACCAGCGCGAACGTGACTGCGACGCGCAGCGGCGCTGGCGCGCCCTCGTAGACGGCGCGTCTTCCTTGCACGCGCTCGAACGCCAGGAGCGCTCCGTGCCAGCCGCCCCAGACGACGAAGTTCCAGGCCGCACCGTGCCAGAGTCCGCCGAGCAGCATCACCAGGAGGAGGTTCAGGTACGTGCGCGTCGGCCCCTTGTGGCTGCCGCCGAGCGGGACGTACAGATAGTCGCGCAGCCAGGTCGACAGGGAAATGTGCCACCGGTGCCAGAACTCGGTGATCGACTGCGAGACGTACGGCGAG
>JBFXAT010000033.1:0-43402 GCA_050183995.1 Vicinamibacterales bacterium | reverse complement strand
GGACCTGAACTCGCAGCCGGGCTCGGCGAGCATCTCTCCGATGATGAACCGAAACGTCTCCTCGTCGTCGATCGACAGGACACGCATCGATCGCTCGGGCGCCGTGACGGTCTCGAGCGCGGTCAGGAGCACGCCGCGATCGACCGGCTTCACCAGATACGCGTCCGCGCCGAGGGCGAAGCCCTTCTGGCGATCGTCGACCGTTGAAATGACCAGCAGCGGAATCCGCCGCGTCTCCTCGTCGCGCTTCAGCCGCGCGATCACGTCCCAGGAGTCCTCGCCCTGGAGGCGCAGGTCCAGGATCATCGCGGCAGGTCGCAGAACGCCGAGCGCCGTCGACGCGGCGGCCGCGGATCGCGCCGGCACGATCTGGAACCGCGACCCCATGAACGCGCGCTCGTAGAGCAGCATGTCCTCGTCGCTGTCCTCGACGACGAGTATCGGCAGCCGTCCGGGCTCGACCCTCACCGGCGCGGCGCTGATAGCGTCGCGATACAGGAGGGGAAGCGTCACCGAGAAGACCGATCCCAGGCCGAGCGTGCTCTGCACGGCGATCTCGCCGCCGAGCAGCTCCGCAAGGCGCTTCGACAACGGAAGGCCGAGACCGGTTCCCTTCGATCGCCGCTGCAGGGGGTTGTCGATCTGGACGAATTCGTCGAAGACGCGCGGGATGTCGGCTTCAGGAATGCCGATGCCGGTATCCGCGACGGAAAAGGTGATCGCGTCTCGCGCGTCGTTCAGTGTCGCACTCACGCGGACTTCACCGCGCTCGGTGTACTTGAGCGCGTTCGAGATGAAGTTGCGGAGAATCTGCGACACCTTGCTCTCGTCGGAGTACATCGGCAGCAGCCCGTCGACCTCCTCGAAGACGAGGTTCAGGGCCGGATTGACGAGGAGCGGGCGCAGCATGCCGCGCAACGCCCCGAACAGCGCCGGGATCTCGAACGGCGCGGGCCTGATTTCAATCTTCCCGGCCTCGACCTTCGCGATGTCGAGCAGGTCGTTCACCAGGTCCGAGAGCTGCTGCGCCGACTTCCGGATGTAGAAGACCTCGTCCTTCTGATCGGGCTCCGATCCGATGCGTTCCGCGAGCAGGTTGGTGAGTGCGAGAATCGAGTTCACCGGCGTCCTGAACTCGTGCGTCATGTTGGACAGGAACTTCGTCTTGAGCTCGTCGGCCCGCCGCAAGTGATCGGCCCGCTCGTCGAGCTCCGCATACAGCGCGACCACGCCCCGGTTGGTGTCCTGGAGCTCACGGTTCACGCGCTCGAGCTCTTCCTGACGAACGCGCAGCTCGTCCAGCGTCCGCAGGAGCTCCTGGTTCTGCTGCTGAACCTCTTCGACCGGACTCCTGGGAGACTGCCGATCGAGCCGCGCGGCCAGCGCGGCGACCTCCGCCGGAGCGAAGAAGCGGGCGCGTTTCGGAAGCAGCTTCTTGATGGTGACCGTGGTCCCAGCCGACGTCGAGGCGAGCGCGAAATGATCCATGAGCCGGCGCGTGCCCACGAGCCCGAGCCCCATGCCGCTCTCGGAGCGGTAGCCACCAGACAGGACGCGGTCGGGGTCCGCGATCCCCGAACCCCGGTCCGCCACGACCATGACCAACAGCTGCGGAGCGACGGCTCCCTCGAGCGCGTAGGTGATCGTGCCGCCGCCGCCGTACTGAAACGCGTTTCGCGCAAGCTCGGACACCGCTGTGGCGATGCGCGTCTGTTCGGTCCGGTCGAAGCCGAGCGCGGCCGCCACCTCACGCGCGCGCTGACGAGCCGAGACGATGTCCGGCTCGTCTCGGAGCGGCAGGGACAACAGCCGTCCATTCATCGTCGCTCCCGCATCGTTCTGCTGGCTGGCAACGCGCGTCACCGGCGCGCCCGTCCCACCACGACCGTGACGTCGTCGCGCCTCCGGCTGAAGTCTCGGTACAACGCCGCCGCAATCACCGCGGGGTGGCGCTGACCGATGCCCGGCAGATCCTTCAACGACCAGTGTGAAATCAGGCCGTCGGAGAACATGACGAGCAGGCAGTGCTCGTCCCAGGGATAGGTGTACTCCCGCATGGCGGCCGCGTGGTGGCCCAGGATGCCGGGGTGCGACACCGTGTGGCGAATGGTGTCGCCGGCAAGAATGCCCGCCCCGACGTTGCCCACACCGCCGAACCGAACGATGCCGAGTGCCGGAACGATCTCCGCCATCGCGGCGGCCGCACCGCGTGTGTGACGGGCCGCCTCGTGCATGGCCCGCAGATCATCCGCGATGCCTCGGGACGGAGCGGGGTCGAGGGCAGTGATCGCCGCCGTCGCGGCGTCTGCCGCATGCTGGCCGTGCCCCAATCCGTCTCCGACCGCCACGCGCGCCTGGAGCTCGGCGGAGGCGAACGCCCACCGATCCCCGCACACGTCCTCTCCGTGCATCGGCACCGAGACCCCGGCGAACGTGAGCACGCCGCCGGATTCCCGCCAGCGGCGGTGGCGACCGAGGCGTGCGAGGACGATCGTCCCGCGCCCGGGCGTCGAATGGATCTCGAACACCTCGGAAAGACGGCGCACCGCGCCCAGTCCGGTGCCCGGACTCCCGGCCGTCGAGTACCCGTCGGCCAGCGCACCGGACACGTCGCCGATGCCGTGGGCCTGATCGATCGCGATCAACTCGATGGCCGCTTTCTCGTCCCGGTCCAGGATCCGCAGCAGCACCTCTCCGCGCTTTGCGTGCTTGACGAGGTTGGTGGCCAGCTCGGTGGCGACCAGGCCAACCCGATAGCTGTCCTCCTCGTCGAAGCCCACCGCATCGGCGAGCTCGCGCCCCGCAAATCGAACGGCGGCCGCCTCGCTGGTGTCGGTGACCGCAAGACAGCGATGAAAGGCGGCTATTTCCATCGGACGATGACCACCCGGGTGCCCTGGCCTGGAGACGACGTGATCTCGAACTCGTTCGACAATCGCCGCGACCCGGAGAGTCCCAGCCCGAGCCCGCCGCCGGTCGAGAAGCCGTCTTTCATTGCCTGGTTGATGTCAGCAATTCCAGGACCACTGTCTTCGACGGTCAGCCGCAGCCCTCGGCGCGAGCCGTCGTGAAGGGCCTCGATCCAGGCCTGCCCGCCGCCGCCGTGCTGGATCGCATTCCGCGCGAGCTCGCTGGCGGCCGTGACCACCTTGGTCTGCTCGACGAGGCTGAAGCCCAGTTCCACCGCGACCGCGCGGACCGCCTGCCGTACCCGCACCACGTGCTCGTCGGTTTCGACCGGCAACGGGTTACCGGGGCGATGTGTCATCGGAGGGCCGGGCCCAGCAGTTCCATGCCCTTCTCCACGTTCAGGGCTGTCCGGACCCCGGGCAGCGACATCCCCAGCTCCACCAGCGTGATCGCCACGGCGGGCCGCATGCCTACCACGACAGTCTGCGCGTCGAGCACCCGCGACATGGCGGCGATGTTGCCGAGCATGCGTCCGATGAACGAATCAACCATTTCCAGCGCCGAAATGTCGATCAACACGCCGCGAGCGCTCGTCTCGGCAATGCGGTCGGTCAGGTCCTCCTGAAGCTGCAGAGCCAGG
The DNA here is from genome assembly GCA_050183995.1 of Vicinamibacterales bacterium. Classification (GTDB taxonomy): domain Bacteria; phylum Acidobacteriota; class Vicinamibacteria; order Vicinamibacterales; family CAVVIG01; genus CAVVIG01. Next base: position 39,852 of record JBFXAT010000033.1, on the reverse strand, counting down.
CGGTCATGCATGTCCACCTGGATCGAGACGAGCAGGAACTCGCCGAACTTGAGAATCGGGATGCGGTCCATGTCAGCCCCGAGCCGAGGGCTCGAAAGGATCGATCGCGGCGGCGGCCCGGCCGACGTGCGTCGACGTCACAGACAATCCCACGCGCTTGAGCGCCACGGCGAACGCGTCCGCCAGCGACGCCTTCGTCGTCACGGTGTTCAGGTCGACGCCCAGATGGACGATGGTCTGCGCGATTTGAGGCCTGATCCCGCTGATGATGCAGTCGGCGCCCATCAGACGAGCCGCGGCTATCGTCTTGAGCAGGTGCTGCGCGACGAGTGTGTCGACGGTGGGCACGCCGGTGATGTCGAGGATGGCGATCGACGCGGCCGAGTCGACGATGCGCTGCAGCAGGCTCTCCATCACGACCTGGGTCCGGCTGCTGTCGAGCGTGCCGATCAGCGGCAGGGCGAGGATGCCCTCCCAGAGCGTGACCACCGGCGTCGACAGCTCCATCATCTCCTGCTGCTGCCGCGCGATGACCTCTTCCCGGCTCTTCTGGAATGCCTCGGTCGTGTACAGGCCGAGGCGGTCGATCAGCGTCGATGCCGCCCATGTCGCGTCGGCGAGATCGCCTGCGTCCTGTACCGTCCGCCGGATGGCGGCGAACACCGGCTCTTTCAGTGACATCACGAACATCGCCGTGTCGCTCGGTCCGAATCCCTGGAGGGCCCGCGACTTCGAGATGCGGCCGAGGAGCTCTCGCACGGAACCCCACCCGGCCCCACCGATATCGGCGCCTCCGGCCTTCAATGCGGCCAGCAGCGCCGTGAAGAGCTCGCGGGCCTGACGATCGACTTCGGCATCCGAGATCAGGTCCCGCCGAGAGCCAGGCCCGCTGCGGAGTCCGGCGACCCATTCATCGACAATCTGTCGCCCGTGTGTTTCCAGGATGTTTGCGATCTGCGCGTCGGCCATCATCAATCCCTTCGAAGAGAGGCAATCGTAGGCATATACTACCGTCTCGTACGCGACCGTCCGATGCATTTCCCGCCCGGCCTCCAGCTCGACTGGCACTCGCCGCCGCCGATCCGCCGTGACGCCCCACGCCACTGAACGCCGCGTCGTCTGCGTCTTGAACGTCGACGACCACGAACCGATGAGGTTCGCGCGCACGGCACTGCTACGCGAGGCTGGATTCGACGTGCACGAGGCAACGACGGGACGGCAGGCGCTCACGCTGGTCGAGCGACTGCGCCCCGACGTGGTTCTGCTCGACGTGAACCTGCCAGACATGAGCGGCATCGACGTGTGCCGCCAGATTCGAAGCGACTACCGATGGGAGGGTGTGCGGGTCGCGCAGACATCCGCGACGTTCACGACGCCGCTCGATCAGCTGCACGGTCTCGAACTGGGAGGAGCGGACGTATACCTGGTCGAACCCGTCGACAAGCAGATGCTGCTGTCGCTGATTCGGCGCCTGGCCGCCCGCTCGAACGAGCGTGACGGCCAGGGCGCCTGACGATCGGAAACCGGCGCGCGATCAGAAGCCGACGCGAATGGTGGCCAGGTAGTTCCAGCCGCCCAGGTCGATCTTGTCCCCTGAGAACTCGAGGTCGCGAGGCAGATCGCCTTCGGCGTTCTGCCACCGCGCTTCGAAGCCGAATCCACCCGTGCCGACCGGAATGCGCAGCCCGCCGAGGATGGTGGGGCCGGTGGACGTCCCCTTGGCTACGTAGCTCTCGCGGAACGTGCTGCCGTCGCTGAAGTCGATGAACTCGCCGCTCTCGCTGTAGCGCCAATTGATGATCGCCGCGCCGGCGCCGACGTAGGGCTCGATCACCCCACCGCGTCCGAGCGGCAGGAAGCGCACGGTCGCCGTGAAGGGCACCATGCGCAGACGCAGGTCCTGATTGATGTCCGCGCCGTTGTCCTTCACGTAGTCGGCATAGACGCTCGGCACGCTCTGGGTGTACAGGCTGACACCGAGGCCGCCCTCGAGCCAGTCGCCGATGCCCACCAGGTATTCGGCGCCGTAGGTCAGCCCCTTGAAGCGCCCGAGATCGAACGCGAGAAAGTTCAGGTTGTTGACCAGCACATCGTCGCTCCGGCCACCGCTCCTGGAACGGGCGTCTTCGCTGTCGGGTACGAATCCGCCGATGAGCAGGTTCAACGATTGCTGGGCGTAGCCCGTGGAAGGTGCGAGCACCCCAGAGATGAGAACCAGTAGTCCGGCAACAAGAGAAAGTCGACGCATGACACTCCTCGTCTGACGGAAGCCTGATGCTCCCGTCGCGCGTGCACCTGTGAACTGGCTCGAGGCCAGCAGTACCGAGTCGAAGCACGAGCGATGCCACGCCCGCATGCGATTTTCTGAGGATTCTCCTGCGCGTGGGACGTGGGTGTCTCTCGTTGATATCACGTCGTCCGTTTTGATCGACACTGATTCCGGCCGGCGGTTACAGGGACACGACCGGGCGGGGACCGGCGATGACCTGGAGCATCTCGTCGTGGATCCGTCCGTTGCTCGCCACGACGTCCCGCTGGCGCGACTGGAACGGGGTGCCGCCGAACCCGGTGATCCGCCCCCCGGCCTCGCTGACCAGCAGCCCGCCGGCGGCGATGTCCCACGGCTTGAGGTCCCGCTCCCAGAAGCCGTCCATGCGCCCGGCCGCAACGTAGCAGAGATCGATCGCCGCCGAGCCGAGGCGTCGCACGGCCCGCGCCCGCCCGACGAACGCCGCGAAGAGACCGACGATCTCCTGGATCCGCGAATGCACGTCGTAGGGAAAGCCGGTGACGAGCAGGGAGTCGATCAGCCCGTCTGCGCTCGACACGCGGATCGGACGCCCGTTCAAGTAGGCGCCGCCGCCGCGCTCGGCGGTGAACAGCTCCTGTCGCGTCGGGTCGTAGACGGCCGCCACTTCGGCGATGCCGTCGATCTCGAGCGCGAGCGACGCACAGAATATCGGCAGGCCGTGCGTGAAATTCGTCGTACCGTCGATCGGGTCGAAGACCCAGCACGGTCCGTCGGGCGGCGTGTGCGCGCTCGCCGCGTCGTCCAGCTCCTCCCCGAGCACCCCATGATCGGGAAAGCGCCCGGCCACGAGCGCGCGAAATTCGCGCTCGATCGCCAGGTCGACCTCCGTGACCAGATCGATCGCGCCCTTCTTGTCGACGCGCACGTCGGTTCCGAGACGGGCGGCCATGACCTCGCCGGCCCGCACCACGGCCTCCACGGCCGTCGTCAGCCACAGGGGGTTGCGTGCCATCGACTATGCGCTGAGATCGCGGGTGCCGGCCGGCAGCAGACGCTTGACCATGCGCACCTCCATGCCGCCCTCTGGCACGCGCCGGAGGACGACCTCGTCCATGAAGTTGCGCATCAGGAAGATACCGCGGCCGCTGCCCTTCAGGATGTTCTCAGGGGCGAGGGGGTCTGCGACATCGCCGGGGTCGAACCCGTCACCCTGATCCCGCACCAGGATGCACAGTTCGGGGATCCCGTCGAACGCGCCGTCGAACGCAACGAAGACCTTCTTGCCGGCGTCGTTCTGGTTGCCGTGCTTGATCGCATTCGCGACCGACTCACGGACGGCGACGCTCACCCAGTGGATCGCATCGTCATCGAGCCCGATGTCCTTGCAGATGTGATCGCTGACGACCTCGACGAAATCGAGCATTTCGAACGCGCTGCTGAACTCCAGTCGGACGCTGAGGGGACCTTTTGTCGCCATATCGCGAGGACCGAATACCAACCCATCCGTTGCTGTATGTCAAGCCGAGTGTCGTAAGATCGGCGGAATGTCTCTGGCCACGACCGCGACGATCACCCCTGCGAAGCGCGTGCAGGGGCGGCTGACCGTACCGGGCGACAAGTCGATCTCCCACCGGTACGCGCTCATCGCCGCCCTCTCGGAAGGGCGCTCCGAATTGACCAATTATGCTCCAGGGGCTGACTGCCAGTCGACGCTCGCCTGCCTGCGAGGCCTCGGCGTACCGATCGCCGAACGCCAGCAGACGGTCACGATCGACGGCCGTGGCCTCTACGGATTTCGCGCGCCGGCCGCGCCGCTCGACGCGGGCAACTCGGGGACCACGATGCGGATGTTGTCGGGGATCCTCGCGGCTCAGCCCTTCACCACCACGGTGATCGGCGACCAGTCGCTCTCGCGCCGGCCGATGCGGCGCGTCATCGAACCGCTCTCCCTGATGGGTGCGCGGATCGAGGCGACCGACGGGCATGCACCGCTGGTGATCCACGGCGTGACGCTCCGGCCCGTGGCGTTCGCGCCGGCGGTGCCGAGCGCGCAGGTAAAGAGCGCCGTCCTCCTCGCCGGGCTGCATGCGGCCGGAACGACGTCGGTCACCGAGCCGGCGCACACACGCGATCACACGGAGCGCGCGCTCGCCGCCTTCGGGTTTCAGGTCCAGGTGGATGGCCGCACGGTATCGGTCGAAGGAGGGCAGCGCGGCACGGGTCAGACGTTGCCCATTCCCGGGGATTTCTCCTCCGCCGCCTTCTGGATGGTCGCAGCCGCCTCGCTGCCGGGCTCCGAGATCGTCATCGAGCAGGTCGGGCTCAACCCTTCGCGCGTCGCGCTGATCGACGTGCTGCGCCGCTTCGGCGCGCGTGTCGACGTCTTCCCCGAGTCGATCGCCGCCGGCGAGCCGCTCGGCACCATTGTCGTCAGAGGGGAACGCCCGGGAGCCCTCGACATCGGCGCGGACGACGTTCCCGGCCTGATCGACGAGCTCCCGGCCATCGCGGCGCTCGCCGCACATGGCGGCCGGGTGACCGTACACGGCGCCAACGAGCTTCGCGTGAAGGAAAGCGACCGGATCAGCACCCTCGTCACCGGCTTTCGCAATCTCGGCATCGACGCCGATGAGCATCCCGACGGCTACACCATTCGCGGGAGCGGAGCCCCTCTCGGCGGCGTCGCCGATGCCGGCGGCGACCACCGGATGGCGATGGCGTTCGCGATCGCCGCGCTCGCGGCGAGGGGCCCTTCACGCATCGAGGGCTCCGACGCGGTCGTCATCTCGTATCCGGGCTTCTTCGACACGCTCCAGCGCCTGATCGCGTGACCAGGGACAAGATCTATCTGGTCGGATTCATGGGCGCGGGAAAGAGCTCCGTCGCCCGTGCACTGGCCCGTCGCCTCGGCTGGCGCGCTCTCGACGTCGACGAGCTGATCGAGCAGCGCGAGCGCCTGAGCGTCGCCTCGATCTTCGCGCGCCACGGCGAACCCTACTTCAGGGCCGCCGAGCGCGCCGTGCTCCTCGAGCAGCTGCCGACCCGGCACGTCGTCGTGGCGACCGGCGGCGGCACCTTCGTCGATCCGACCAATCGCGCGCTCATCAAGGGTGACGGCGCGACCGTGTGGCTCGACGCACCGCTCACCCGTCTCATCGCACGCATTCCGCCGGACGGCCGTCGGCCGCTCGCCGCCGATCGCGCCGAGTTCGAGCGCCTCTTCCTCCTCCGCCGCGCCGCCTACGAGGACGCCGAGTACCGCATCGACGCGGACCGTGCCAGCATTCCGGCCATCGTCGAAGAAATCGTTCATCACGTCAGCCCATAGCACGCACGCTCCGACCGACACCATCGCCATGCGCTATCTCGCCATCACGGACGTTCATGCGAATCTCGAGGCCCTCGACGCCTGCCTGCGCGACGCGCAGCGGCACGGGTGGGAGCGCGCGCTGGTGCTCGGCGACATCGTCGGCTATGGGCCCGATCCGAACGGCGTGATCGATCGCATCCGCGAGCTCGCCCCGGCGGCGCTCGTGCGCGGCAATCACGACAAGATCGCGTTCGGCCTGCACCAGGCCGACGGCTTCAACCAGAGCGCACGGATTGCCGCCGAGTGGACGCTCAACGAGCTGACGGCCGATCGGCGCGAATGGCTCGTCCACCTGCCCCCGGGGCCGCTCGTCGTGGACGATGGCATCCAGATCTGCCACGGGTCGCCGGTGGACGAAGACGAGTATGTGTTCGACGAGCTCGACGCGCGACGAGCGATAGACGCCGCCGTGCGTCCGCTGTGCCTCTACGGACACACGCACGTGGCGCTCGCCTTCAGCTTGGCCGGCCGATCGCTGGGATCGATCGTACGGCCGTCGGCGCCGCTGCTCCTCAAACCGGACGTGCGCTACATGGTGAATCCCGGCTCGGTGGGTCAGCCGCGTGACGGCGACGCGCGGGCCGCGTACGCCATCGTCGATACCGTGGCGGCGGCCGTGGAGTTCTATCGGGTGGAGTACTCGATTCCGGTCACGCAGGCCAAGATGGGCAACGCCGGCCTCCCAGAGGCGCTCATCCGCCGGCTGCCGGCCGGTCGCTGACGCCCGTTCGGCCTTCCTTCCTGGCCGCTCGCTCCTCGCGCCGCCTCAACTCGGCCGCGTACGCGTCGCGCGCGGCGCGCGAACCGAGGATCCAGCCGATCACCAGACCGACGAGCAGGACCGCCGGGATGAAGATGAAATGACCCGCTGTCACCGGGCGGCGCCGCCCTGCCGGCGCTCCAGTTCGCGAATCTCCCGCTCCACCTTGCCGAGGCGGTTCCAGATCGTCCACAGATAGAACAGCATCAGCAGAAGGAAGAACGCGTACGCCGCCACCACGAACGGCGCCCCCGGCATCTCTTCGCCGGGCGGCAGCGACTGCAGCGGCACGAAGCCATCGGGCGAGCCCTGCGGCTGGGCGAACGCCGGCGCGCCGGCCAGCACGAGCAACAGCGCCATCCACATTCGTCGAATCATGATCAATCCTCGGCTGCCAGGTAGAGACGATCCAGGGCTGCGCGTTGCTCTTCGAGGCGGATCCGCGCCGCCAGCAGCAGCCCCATGAACAGAAGAAGGGTGAGCGCGCAGAACCAGACGACCGCCCACATCTCGGGCGACGTCTCGCCGAGCGTCGTCATGACCGACGTCTTCGGGTGCACGGTGCGCCACCAGTCCACCGACTTGTAGACGAACGGCGCCGTCGCGCCGCCGAAGATGCCCATCGCCGAGGCGAGCTTCTCCGATCCAGGCCCACCGTAGGCGCGGACGAGCAGATAGCCGAAGAAGATCAGCTCCAGCAGGAACGCCATCGTGAGCCGGGCGTCCCATTGCCACCAGACGCCCCACGCCTTGCGGCCCCAGAGCGATCCGCTCACCAGCCCGAAGAGGCCGAAGACGACCGTCACCTCCGCGGCAGCCACGGCGATGCGGTCCGCCTTCGCAGACCCGGTGAACAGGTGCACGGCGCTCGCGATCGTGCAGACGGTCACCGTGACACCAAGCGCCATCCAGGCCGGCAGGTGGTAGTAGAAGATCTTCTGCACGAGCCGCATCGTCGACTCGTAAGGAGCGTTCGCGATCGCGATCGGCGAGTAGGCGAACATCAGCGCCGTGATGAACAACACCGGCACGAAGAGTTTCTTTGACATCTCTGCCTTCTAACGTTGCACAGGCTGATCGAAAAGGGAAAAGTGAAAAATGTGCGCTGCTCGGCGCGGGGCCGGCGCGCTAGTCGGTCATGAGCGGCTCGAACGTCCACAGCGACAGCGTCACGAACACCACGTCGAAGAACGCCAACATCCCGATCCAGAGTGTCGCCATCGGTTCGTCCGGCGGCGACGTCAGCAGCGCCGAGGTGCCCCGCACGCCGGCGATGATCACCGGTATGGTAATCGGATACAGCAGGATCGGCAGCATCACGTCGCGCGTGCGGGCGCGGATCAGCATGGCCGCGAACAGGGTTCCGACGGCGGCATACCCGATGGTGCCCAGGCCGAGCAGCGCCACCAGGTGCAGCGGGCGCGCGAAGAACGGTGCGTTGAACAGGAAGGCGACCATCGGCACCAGCAGCACCTCTGCCGCGAGCAGCAGCGCGACGATCCCCAGCAGCTTGCCGAGATAGATCGCCGGGCGCGGCGCAGGCGCCATGAGCAGCGCCTTGAGCGTTTCGCCATACCGTTCCCGCTCGAAGGTCCTCCCGAGCGCCAGGGTGCCCGAGAACGCAATCGCGATCCACAGGATTCCCGCCGCAGCGTCGACGACCGCCTGCCCCTCCTTCACGAACGCGAACGAGAAGATCGCGACGCAGGCGACCGAGAAGAACAGCGTCGTCGAGAGGATCTCGTAGCTGCGCAGCTCGATCGCGAAGTCCTTTCGGAGGACCAGCCACGCCACGCGGAGGACGTTCACGCCACCCCCACCGTGGCACGGTACTGCGCCCGAATCGGGCCGACCGCCGCCACGTCGCAGAGCAGCCGGCCGCCGCGCACGATCGCCATCCGGGTAATCAGGCCATCGGCGACATCCAGGTCGTGCGTCGCCAGGACGACGATCGCACCGGCGCGGGCCGTCTCCCGAAGACGATCGGCGACGATGCCGACCGCCCGATCGTCGAGACCGGTGAATGGCTCGTCGAGCAGCAGCAGCCGCGGAGCGTGCAGCAGCGACCGCTCGAGCGCCAGCCGCTGCCGCATGCCGCGCGAAAAGGAGCTCACCGGATCGTCCGCGCGGTCCGCGAGCCCGGCCGACGCCAGCGCCGCGGCCACCGGCGCGCCGGCGTCGAGCCCATACAAGCGAGCGAAGAACTGGAGATTCTGCCGAGCCGTGAGCTCCGGGTACAGGTGCAGTTCGTGCGCGAGCACGCCGATGCGCCGACGGATGTCCTCGCCGCCCCGCGCGGCGGCGACATCGCCGTAGTGAATCGTTCCTGTCGTCGGGGCGACCAGCGTGGCCAACATGCCCAGCAGCGTCGACTTCCCCGCCCCGTTCGGGCCGAGCAACCCGAGAATGTCGCCGGCGTGCAGCGTCGTGGACACACGCGAAACCGCCTTGCGGCGGCCGTAGTGCCTCGACAGATCGCTCACCTGCACGCTGGTGAAGTCAAGGTCGACCGAAGATGTCCGGCCCGCGACTGCTCGGATGTCGGGAGGCATGTGGGAACGAAGGCGTCGACGTCAGGCAGCCCGGCTCGCGGGCTCCGGTCCGGTCTCGTCGTCGTCCAGCTCGCCGTAGACCTGCTCGAGCGACTGCACGAGCTCCTCGCGGCGCACCGGGTAGCGCGCGGCATCGACGCGGCCCTTCCGGCGATCGTTCTCGAGCCGCACCAGCTCCTGCAGCAGCTTCTCGCGCCGCGCCACCAACTGCCGGCGCCGAGCGGTGTCATCGGGGGAGCCGCCCGCCGGACGCATCGCGAGCCATGCGCCAGCCAAGATGACGATGCCGGTCAGCACGAGCGTGATCGTCCGCGGCGCGCTGCTGTGATGTGGCAGCCCGGCAATCGTGACCGTCAAGGGTTGGCCGGCCGCCAGCGCCTTGCCGATGCCAACGACGACAGGCGTGCCTTCCGCCACCGATTCCTGCATGCGGTCGATCTGCGGTGACGCTAGTCGCATCTCGCCGATCTTCTTGGCGATCACCACCGGCTCCTGCAACATCGCCGGGAACGCCTGCGAGATGACCACGCTGCCGTCCACGACCGGATACTCCGCGGCCACCTGCACCGCTGTCTGTCCCGTCGGGAACGGACCGGCCACGGTCACCTCCCGGCCGTTGTTGCTTGCCAGCGGCGACGAACCCTGGACGACGGCGGTCCCCACCGCTTCGTCCTGCAAAGTGAACGTGAACGGGGTCTGCGGCACGACCGGCGCCCGCGCCTCGTTCATGATGTCCAGCACGTAGTAGACGAGCACGGTGTCTTCGATCGGCTCGACGATGATGCGCGAGTCGCCGCCGATCACAACCTGCCCTTTCACCGCCGGCGCCGCCGCTTCGGCCGCTGCCTGCCTCTCCCGCTCGGGATCGGTGGCTACCAGCAGCAGGCGAATGCCGCCCTGCGCCGGCATCGGGAACTCCTGCGATTCGAGCCGTTCACCATCGACCGTGGCGCTGGCGCGGACCGGCGCTCCGGGCGGAACACCCCTGAACTCCGCTCGGCCGCTCTCATCGGTATTGGCCGTACGCACGTCGCCACCGACGCTCAGATCCACCGGGTGGCCGACGATGTTGTTGGAGAGGTCACCCCGAATCAGGCGCACGGAGAGGCCGCCTGCGGGCAGATCATCGACTGGCCGCGGAATGCCGGACATCTGCCGCGGGTCTGGCATCTGGAACTGCGCCTGCGGGGCGGCGCCGGACATGATGGCGAGCACCACCCCAAGCACGAGGGCCGCGGCGGATCCTGTCCTGATCACGACAACTTTCCCCCGCACGACTTGCAGAAGCGCGCGTCCGGATCGTTGGCGGTTCCGCACGCCGAACACGATCGCGACGACGGGCGCGGCTCGACGCCGGCAGCCGTCTCCCCGGTGCCCGCCCCGAGCCTCGCGACCAGATCCCGCTCGATCTGCGCGCGATAGCCGCTTCCCGCGTCGAGCTGCTTCATGATGCGCGCGGCGCGGGCACGGAGCCGGGCCGCCATCTCACGAAAGTCCTCCTCCGACACCTTGCCCATCGCGCGGTCGAACTCGAGGTCCTTGATCGAGCGCAACGCCAGACCTTTTTCACGCTCGAGGGCCGCTCGCGCGCGGTGTCCCAGCGCCCCGCCGCGATCGTCCGCTCCGGAAAGGAGCGGGCGGATGGTGCGCAACGCCGCGATGCCGACCAGTGCCGCCGCGGCCATCAAGACCGAGAGCAGGAGCACGGCGAGGATGCCCTGTCCCCGCGCAAGGAAGGTCGCTGCGGTCGCACACCCCAAGCCGGCGAGCACGAAGAACTGCCAGGGGTGCATCACGGGCTTGTTGGAGGCGTCGGGGAGATCCGGCATCAGCCGGACACGCTCAGTCGAGGTTTCTGAGCTCATCGTCGAGGCGCTCGGTCAGCTCGGGATCGACATCGGCGGGTGCCTGCGGCGCCTCCTCCCGAGGGTGACGTGACCACCGGAGGGTGACGAACCCGACAGCCGCCGCTGCGCCGATGCCCACTGACCACGGCAGCAGCCACGCGAGTCGATTGAAGCCTTCATCGATCGGGGCGCCGAGCGGCTCCTGGCTTCCGTAGCGCTCGACGACCCACGCACGAATCTCGTTGCGGTCCTTGCCGAGCGCCACCTGCTGGGCCAGTTCGGCTCGCATCTCGGCGGCCTTGCTGCACGTGCACTCCGACAGCGGATACTTCGCGCAATCGCCGCAGATGCAGACCATCTCGCGGCGCATCTCCTTTTCGAGCGGGGACGTCGCGTTGGTCGGCGCGTTCTGCGTGCTCGGGTCGTGTGCACCCTGCGCGCGCACCGACGCGGGAAAGAGCACCAGGCCGAACATCAGCAGCGTCGCCGTCGCCCCGGCCAGGTCGGACGAATTCTTCGCCAGCGCGAACGAGTAGGCGCGCTCGGGCAGCAAGGCGATCCCGGTGCCGAACGCGATGACGCCGAACCCGAGCCAGATCCAGTTCACGAGCGGATTCACGAACAGCTGCAGCGTTGCCGTCTGCGCCGCTGTCATCGTCGGATCGGTCGCCGGCAGCACGACATAGAGGTCCTCCCAGAAGCCGCGTCGAATCGCGACCTCGGTCGTGGGCGAGCCCTCGTGACCGTGAAACACCCAGCGCGCCGGATACAACGTGTCGACCTGCTTGCCGTCCTTGACGACCGCGATGTACGCCGTCGTCATCTGCTTCTGGCCGTCGTCGTTCAGCTTGATACCGTCGTTGCGGAACGCCCAGGAGCCAAGACTCGCGGATTGCCCGAGCTTCAGCAGAACCTGGTCTTCCAGCTTGTACGACCCGCCGGCAAAGCCGAGGAACATCAGAACGATGCCGAGGTGGACGATATAGCCGCCGTAGCGCCGCTTGTTGCGGCCGACGAGACCGACGAGTGCGGTGAAAAGGTCGGTCCCCGTGTTCTTCTTGCGGATCCGCGCCCCTCGCCAGAACTCCTGCGCGATGGTGCCGAACACCATACCCGAGAGCGCGAAGCAGAGGCCCGAGGACCACAGGTGCAGCCCCGCCAGCCAGACCACCGCGCCCGTGAGCAGACCGAGAGACACCGGAACCGCGAACTGATCGACCAGGTTCTTCGTCGTCGACTTGCGCCATGCCAGCAGCGGCCCGATGCCGGTGAGGAACAGCAGGATGAGCCCGATCGGCGCCATCCACTTGTTGTAGAAGGGGCTCGCGACGGTGATGCGCGTACCGGTGACCGCCTCGCTCAGCGTCGGGAACATCGTCGCGAAAAGGACGAAGAACGCCGAGAACAGCAGAATCCAGTTGTTGACCATGAACGCCGCTTCGCGCGAGAGCCACGAGTCGAGCTCGTTGCGGGCGCGCAGCAGCGGCATCCGGTAGATCACCAGGCCGAAGCTGAAGGTCAGGATCACCACCATGAAGCCGGTGAAGAGCCATGCCAGCACGCGGTCTTCCCCGAAGGCGTGAACCGACTGCACGACGCCCGAACGCGTCATGAACGTGCCGAAGATCGTCAGGAAGAACGTGACGATGACGAGCGAGACGTTCCAGATGCGCAGCATGCTGCGCCGCTCCTGCACCATCACCGAATGCAGGAACGCCGTCGCGGTGAACCACGGGAGCAGGCCGGCGTTCTCCACCGGATCCCAGGCCCAGTAACCGCCCCAGCCGAGCTCTTCGTAGGCCCAGATCATGCCGAGCGTGAGGCCGAAGGTCAGGAACAACCAGCTGAACATCGTCCAGCGGCGCACGGCCCGCAGCCACGCATCGTCGAGATGTCCGGTGGCGAGCGCCGCGATGCAGAAGGCGAACGGGATCGTCATGCCGACGAAGCCGGTATAGAGCGACGGCGGATGGATCGCCATCCAGTAGTTCTGGAGGAGCGGATTGAGCCCCTCCCCATCCGCCGGAACGGTGGTCAGGAACGTGGTGAACGGATTCTTGTGCACCACCATCAGGTACAGGAAGAACATCTGCACCACGGATATCGTCGCGACGACATACGGGATCAGCTCGCGGTAGCGCTCGCGGTTCACGTAGACCGCGATCGACCCGAACACCGACAGCAGGAACACCCAGAACATGATCGAGCCGTCGAGACCACCCCAGTACGAGGTGATCTTGTAGAACAGCGGCTGCACGCGGTCCGAGTAGTGTGCGACGTACTTGATCGAGAAGTCGTTGGTCAGGAACGCGTGCACCATGACGGCCGAGGCCGCCACCATGAGCGCGCAGACCAGGTAGAACGCGCCGACTCCGCTCTCGACGAGCGACCGCGATCGCCGCCGTGCGCCGGCGACCGAGATCACGGCCGCGTATGCACAGACGACGAAGCTCGCGAGGAGGAGGAACGAACCGAGCGAAGCCATCTACCCGACTTTCTTCGCCGCCTCGTACTTGGAGGGGCACTTCGCCATGATGCCGTTCGCATCGACGTGGAATCCGCCCTCCGTCAACTGCCCCTTCAGCACGACCTCGGCTTCTTCGCCGGGACGATCCTTGAACGTGTCGGGAACCACGCCACGATACGTGGCATCCACCACCTGACCGTTGCTGTGCACCTTGAATCGGTACTCCAACGTGTCGGGCTTGACGAGGATCGAATTCGTGACCACGAACCCATGGAGCTGCAGGTGCTTGCCCTGCCACTCGTCCTGGTGCGTCATCACTTCGTCGACATGCTTGTAGTACTCGGTCCCCTCGCGCAGGGTCGACCACAACATCCCGCTGAAGGCCAGGACCAGGACCACCGCCGTGATACCTAATTTTATATATCGATGTGCCATAAGGACTTCCGGGATCGGAACGCCTTCAGAATAGCTCGACTACCTGGCCGATGCAAGGATGCGTGAGCCGCCGAGCACGTCGCGGATGAGGGTGTCGACGAGCGCGATCGGCAGCCCGACCACGTTACTGTACGAACCCTCGATGCGCCGGATAAATCGGGACGCCAGGCCCTGAATGGCGTAGGCGCCCGCCTTGTCGAGACCCTCGCCGCTTCCGACGTACCAGACGATCTGCTCTTCGTCCAGGCGATCGACGAACACGCGCGTCTCGTCGACGCCCACGGCGCGGACCGACCCGGTCTGCACGGAGACGCCCGTCAGCACCTCGTGCGTGCGTCCGGAGAGCCGCCGGATCATCCGCTCCGCGTCAGCCTGGTCGACCGGTTTTCCGAGGATTTCCGCGTCGACGACGACCGCCGTGTCCGCGCCAATGATTAGGACGTCGAGGCTCCCTACCGGGGTCCCTCGCGACCGGCTCCGTCCGGCCTCGGCCGAGCCGCGCCGGCGGCGAGGCTCACCAGGGCCGGGCCCCACCATCTCGAGAGCGCGGGCGGCCTTGGCGATCGCCAGGCGCGTGACGTATTCCCGAGGCTCCTCTCCGTCGAGCACGCGTTCGTCCACCTCGACGGCACGCACCTCGAAGGCGAAGCCGGCCGCGCGCAACAGGTCGGCGCGCCGCGGCGACGCCGACGCCAGGATGAGGTGCATGCCGAATGATAAGATCGTCGGCGCTCACGCGATGCAGCCTCTCACCCAGTTCGTCCCGCGGGCGCTCGCCGATCTGCTGCGACCCGCCCCCCTGAGCGCCGGGAAGGTCGACTTCGCCTGGCGCACGTCTGTCGGGCCGAACATGGCGCGCGTCAGCCACGTCAGGCTCGAAGGGGGCGTCCTGCTCGTCGAGGCGCAGACGCCACACTGGGCCTCGGCGGTCATGCGCGCCACTCCCCTCATCCTCCCACGCATGCAGGCGCTGCTCGGCGCGGAGCAGATTCGCGAAATCCGGCTGCGAGGCTGATCGACATTTCGCCATGCGCGACGTCGTCATCGTGAGCGCCGTTCGCACGCCGACGGGCAAGTTCCTCGGCAGCCTGAAGGACTTCAGCGCTCCTCAACTAGGAGCCCTGGTGGTGGCCGAAGCGGTGCGGCGCGCGAGGGTCGATCCGGCGCTGGTCGACGAATGCATCATGGGTAACGTGGTCTCGGCTGGACTGGGACAGAACCCTGCGCGGCAGGCCGCCCTCCGGGGACAGTTGAGCGACCGCGTGGCGGCGCTGACCGTGAACAAGGTGTGCGGCTCCGGGCTCAAGGCGGTGATGCTCGCCGCCCAAGGGATCGCCACCGCTGACATCGACGTGGCGGTCGCAGGCGGCATGGAGTCGATGAGCAACTGCCCCTATCTGATGCCGAAGGCGCGCGAAGGGGCGCGCATGGGTGACGCGCCGTTTCTCGACTCTATGGTCCAGGACGGGCTCTGGTGCGCCTTCGAGCATCATCACATGGGCAACGCCGGCGAGGTCGTCGCGTCGCACTATTCGATCGCCCGCGATGCGCAGGATGCCTATGCCGTGCGCAGCCATCGACGGGCCGCACACGCGACCGACACCGGCGCCTTCGACGCCGAGATCCTCCCCGTGGCGGTGCCCCAGCGGCACGGCGAGCCTGTGACGTTCCGGCACGACGAGTCCATCCGTCCCGATGCGACACCGGAATCGCTGCGGGCGCTGAAGCCGGCGTTCAAGAAGGACGGAACGGTGACGGCCGGCAACGCGCCTCCGGTGAACGACGGCGCCGCGGCACTGGTCGTGATGTCGGCGGACAAGGCGAAGGAGCTTCAGCTCTCGCCACTGGCGCGCATCGTCGGGCAGGCCACGAGCGGGTTGGCGCCCGCGTTCGTGCTCATGACGCCGGTTCAGGCCGTGCGAACGCTGTTGTCGAAGATCGGATGGTCGCTGGACGATGTCGATCTCCTCGAGCTCAACGAAGCGTTTGCGGTGCAGGCCATCGCCGTCCTTCGCGAGCTTGGGCTCGACGAGGCCCGCGTGAACGTGAACGGCGGGGCCGTGGCTCTGGGACACGCGATCGGCGCGAGCGGCGCACGGGTGCTGACGACGCTGCTGCATGCGCTTCGTCAGCGTGGACTGCGGCGGGGCATCGCGACGCTGTGCCTGGGCGGCGGCAACGGCGTGGCGCTCGCCGTCGAGATGATCCCGTGATGTTGCCTCCGGCTGACGATGGGACGGGATCGATGATCGCGGTCGTCGGCGTGATCGGCGCCGGCACGATGGGCAACGGCATCGCGCAGGTCTTCGCGCAAGCGGGCTACGACGTCCGGCTGATCGACGTCGCATTGCCCACGCTCGAGCGCGCGCGGTCGACGATCGAGCGCAGCCTGGCGAAGTTCGTCGAGAAGGGAACGCTCACGGCGGCAGACCGCGATGCGACGCTGAGCCGCGTGTCCCTGCAGCCGAGCCTTGAGGCCGTTGCCGACGCGGACTTCGTCGTCGAGGCCATCGTCGAACAGGCCGAGGCCAAGCGTGCGCTGTTCGCGCGTCTCGACGCGATCGTACGGCCGGAGGTCGTGCTCGCCTCGAACACCTCATCGATCTCGATCACGCTGATCGGCGCGGCGACGTCGCGGCCCGAGCAGGTGCTGGGCATGCACTTCATGAACCCCGTGCCGCTCATGACGCTCGTCGAGCTGATTCGCGGGCAGGCGACGGCCGAGGCGACCATGCAGACGGCGTTCGAACTGTGCCAGCGGCTCGGCAAGAAGGGAGTCGAGGCAGCGGACTACCCTGGGTTCATCGCCAACCGCATCCTGATGCCGATGCTGAACGAGGCGTTCTTCGCCGTGATGGAAGGCGTGGGCACGCCGGACGCGATCGACGCGGTGATGAAAGGGGGCCTGAACCATCCCATGGGCCCACTCACCCTGGCCGACTTCATCGGCCTCGACGTCTGCCTGGCGATCCTCACGGTGCTGCACGAGGGGCTGGGGGATCCGAAGTACCGGCCCTGTCCCCTTCTGCGGCGGATGGTGGCGGCCGGACACCTGGGCCGCAAGTCAGGGCGCGGCTTCCACGTGTACGCCTGACGCGTCGGAGCGCGAGCGACGATCCCGCAGCCGCCAGGCCATCCAGGCGACCGGGCCCATGAGCGCCAGCTCGATCACCGCCGCGTAGACGTTCGAGGTGATCACTTCGGGCTTCGAGAAGTTCCGCTCCACGCCGGGAAAGAGCTCCACGGGGGCAATGACGAAGCGGCTGTCGAAGGGCCAGAACATCTGCAGTCCGGCGGGCGGGAACGGGTCGGCGCCAAGCCAGTCCATCAGGATGTGGGTTGCGTGAGCGGCGGCAATCGCCGCGGCGATGCGCCAGCGGGCGCGCCCAGTGACCCACCTTGTCACGCCGGCCACGATAATCAGAAGAACGAACGTTGCCGTGAGGCTGTGCGTGACGGTTCGATGCGCGATCGGGAGCAGCAGATCGGCGTCCGGCAACGCGGCCGCGGCGGCGCAGCCGAGCGCCAGGGGCGTCAGCCCCGGCCACCCGAGGGCGGGCCGTTCGGCGCGCGCTGGGGTGCGTGCGCGCCGCGGGGTGGAGTCGAGCGACCAGCCGACGGCGAGGCCGGCCAGCAGGTGGCCGAGAGGGCTAGGCATGGAGCACCTCATCATCGCAGATTCTGCGAGGCGAGGGCCGAGAGGCGAAAGTCGAATGATTCGAACAAGTTCTTATTTATCAGTGATTAATATGTCTATTCCAGGTCCATTCACGCTTGACTTTCGCTCGGCACATTTCTAGAATGGCCCCGCTTTCATTACCGGCTCCTGCCGCCACGGGGCCACGTCAGGGAGCACGTCCGGCGACGCCGGCCAGCCGGCGCCTTCGAGTGGCGCCAGAGACCAGAGGAATCAGCATGCCGCCAGTCGACAGAAACGACCGCGACGATCGCCAGGACAAGGAACGGCTCAAAGCGGTGGATCTGGCCGTTGGCCAGATCGAGAAGCAGTTCGGGAAAGGCTCGATCATGCGGCTCGGTCAGAAGGGCGCGATCCAGCCGATCGATGCCATTCCGACCGGGGCGATCAGCATCGACTACGCGCTCGGCGTCGGCGGCGTGCCGCGCGGGCGGGTCATCGAGATCTTCGGGCCGGAGTCATCGGGCAAGACCACGCTCGCGCTCCAGGTGATCGCCGAAGCGCAGAAGCTGGGCGGCATGGCCGCCTTCGTGGACGCGGAGCATGCGCTCGACGCCAGCTATGCGCAGAAGCTGGGTGTCGACGTCGAGAACCTGCTGGTGTCGCAGCCCGACAACGGCGAACAGGCGCTGGAGATCGTCGAGGTGCTCATCCGCTCCAACGGCGTCGACGTGGTGGTGGTCGACTCGGTGGCGGCGCTGGTGCCGAAGGCCGAGATCGAAGGCGAGATGGGCGAAGCGCAGATGGGCCTGCAGGCCCGCCTGATGTCGCAGGCGCTGAGGAAGCTCACCGGCGCGGTGTCGAAGTCGCGAACCTGTCTGATCTTCATCAACCAGCTGCGCGAGAAGATCGGCGTCATGTTCGGCAATCCCGAAACGACGACCGGCGGGCGCGCGCTCAAGTTCTACGCGTCGGTCCGCATGGACATTCGGCGGATCGCGAGCATCAAGGACGGCGACGCGGTCGTCGGCGGCCGGACGCGCGTGAAGGTGGTGAAGAACAAGGTGGCGCCGCCGTTCCGGGAGGCGGAGTTCGACGTGATGTACGGCGAGGGGATCTCCCGCACGGGCGATCTGCTGGATCTCGGCGTCGAGCGGCGGATCGTCGAGAAGAGCGGCGCCTGGTTCGCCTACGGCGGGGAGCGGCTCGGTCAGGGTCGCGAGAACGCCAAGCAGTTCTTGAAGGATAATCCGGCGGTTTTCAAGGCCATCGAGGAGCGCGTGCGCAAAGAGCTCGGACTCACGCGCGATGCCGAGGTCGCGGCGGTCTGAGCAAGCCGAAGTCGGGTCGGGTCTGAACGAGAGTCGAGTCGGTTCAAGCAAGTCTGGGGATTCGGGGCGGGGCGAGGCGGACCGGCCGCTTCCCCGCTTGCCGACGGTCTGCGGTTAAGGGTCAAGTCACGCGGCCAGCCGCCGGATAGCACCAGCGCACACAGAGAGGCATGCGGCACATGATCATCACGACGTCCGAATTGATCGACGCCCTGAAGAAGGAAGTTCACATCCTGAACCACCTCATCACCAAGATCGAGCCGGCCATGGTCGACTATCGTCCGACCGAAAAGCAGCGCAGTACGCTGGAGCTGCTGAAGTACATGGCGTTCATGGGTCCGGTTCTCGTGAAGTCGGCGCTGGCTGGCAGCTTCGACCAGGCGGACTGGGTGGCTAGGTCCGCAACGCTCGAAGGAAAAGGGCTCACCGAGACCGCCGCGGCGATCGCGGCGCAGGCCGGCGAATACGAGGCGCTGCTCGCGAACGTGCCGGACGAGAAGTTCCGCGCCGACGTCGAGCTGTTCGGCCGGCGCACGAAGGTCGGTCCGTTCATCATCGGCACGGTACTCGGCGGGCACGCGGCGTACAGGACGCAGCTGTTCTGCTACCTGAAGGCGTGCGGCCGCACCGAGCTGTCGACGATGAACCTGTGGGCGGGGATGGACGCCCCGGCCGCGGCGACGACCTAGCGCGGTCACCCAGCACGGCGGCCCAAGTAAGGTAGCGTGGGCGGCGGCGCAAGGGGCGACCTGGCGCGGCGACGCGACGGGCGGCGACGCGGCGGGATGCTCCGCTGACGGGAGGTGCGCGGTCGTGCGGCCAGCGCGGATGTTCGCCCGCCGGCCCGCGTGTTATGATGCCTGTCTCTTCACGGTCTTCCCGTCCTGGCTGAAGGCCGCACGCATGTCCAGCGTGGCGAGGTAGCTCAGTTGGTAGAGCATACGACTGAAAATCGTAGTGTCGACAGTTCGATTCTGTCCCTCGCCACCATTTAGAATCAATCACTTACAGCGATTCGCCCAAGTCGAACAACGCGCCGTGGTCCCGCCGTGGTCCCGCCGTGGTCCCGCCGTTGATGCGATGGAGGCCCGCGAGCGGCACGGTCCCGCGCCGCTCGTCACAGCCCCTCGCGTCCTTCGCCTTCAATCACGTCTCGACGAATCTCGGCGGCCCACTCCTCGGCGTCCGCCCGGAGCAGCGTCCGGTGTCCGCCGAACTTCGAGCCGTCCCGGTAGATCCAGACCATCCAGCCCCACGACTCGCTGATGAAGTGCAGCTCGCAGGTCCACCACGACTGCCGTGCGCGGACCTGCCACAGCTGCTCGGGCTGCGTCACCGCGTCTTCCGGTGAAACTCGGACATGAGATCCTGAATCACGCCGTTGATCACGTCGAACGCGCCGAAGTGCTCCGTGTGCAGCCACCGGAGATCCGCGATCGCCCGCTCCAGGTCCGGCGCAACCACGGGCTTCGGGCGATTCGACGTCGCGCCTTCATCGCCCACCCGCTTTCGGCATCGGGAATCCTTCGCGTGCCACGATGAAGGCGAGCCGTCGACGCAGGGCGGTGACGTTCGGCGCCTCACGTCGTCGGCCGCATTCGCGATAGAGGCCGTCCAGCGCGTTGAACACGATCGGGCCGATCGCCTGGTAGGCCCCGAGATGGCGCCGCCGCAGGTAGGCTAGACCCTCGCCTACGGGATCATCCACGCGCGCGCGCGTGGTCCGCCGACGCGTTGCCGGCGCCTTCATCGCGCACCTGCTTTCAGAGCGGCGGCGACCTCGAGGCCGAGCATGTAACCGGCCTCGGCGTAGTAGACCTGCATTCCCTCAACCGCGTCGACATACCGACGGAACATCTCCTGGAGTGCCTCGGGCAGCGCCTCGCGGAGTCTTTCGTCGTCGTTGTGGTCGACTCGATCACAGTTCGCACCGGCTTCCCGGTCGCGGTCGAGCAGTTCCTCGGCAAGGGCGTCGAGGCCCAGCTCACCGGAGCCCACAATCTCATGGAACGACACCGCGGCGTCGATCCGCTGCTGGGCATACTCCCGGATGGTCTCTTCGATCGGCGGCTGGGTGGACTTCTTCTTCGACATGGGACGGCTCCTTGCGCCTCTGGCGCTTCGAGCCGACTGGCGGGGCTGCTACACTACGCAGCAGGTCCGGCAGTCGGGATAGACGACTGTCTGCGACTCAGGAACGCTTGCGGGCGGCTACCCGCTTGCGTTCCGCCTTCACGACGATCCCACGCTTCGGCAGCCATTCGCGCAACGCCCGGTCCACCTGCACGGCCATCGGAATGCCTTCGCCGTCTTTCAATTGGCGCATGGCGTCGAGCAGTTCCGGCGCGATCCGAATCGTTGTCATTTCCTTTGGGCTCATCGTGACGTCAGACATTACACCGATATACACCGACTGTCAATCATCGGCCCAGCCGTGTAGCTCTTGCCGTCTTTGCCGGTGACGCGGGCTGGAACTGGCACGGTGGAAGTCACTTCCATGCTGCGTCTCACCTGGCCGACCCACTCGCGGGTGCATCCGATCTGTTCGGCGATCTGCACTTGGCTCCGTTCCGGCCACGTCTGCAGCGCCATGACGATCGCGTGGCGCTTGTCGGCGGCCGTCATGTTCTTGCCGTTGGTTCGGTTCGCCCCGAGCGCGAACCACAGCGCGTCCTCGCGTGCGCCGGGCTGCACCTCGGCGTCGATCTCGCGCCAGCCGCACCGCTGCGCCGCCGTTGAACGTCCCCCCCTATAGGCGCTTTTGCGAGCTGCACGGCATTCATGGCCGAAAGTTCACGAGTTCGTCCCATCGCCCTGAAGTGGGGGCGCTGTGCCTCCAGGGATCGCACGATCGAGTTGTTCGAAAGCCTCGTTCCATCCGTCCCGAACGGTGCCACTCGGTGAACCTTGAAAGGCGAGGAACTCGTGTTTCGTCAGTTCGGCAATCCGGTGCATCGCGTTTTCGACGTAATAAACGCTGCTCCATGAGCGTGTCCTGAGATCGTCGGCAAAGGTCACCGCGTTCGTCCTGACCACTCTCTCAAGAAACTTCTTCGCGGCGACGTCCACGCGATCGAGACTCTGTTCAGGATCTCTGACGAGAAGAAACACAGCCCTCCAGAGCGAAAACGCGGCGGCCAATGCAGCCTGACGCCTCCAACTCGCTAGGCTTTCCCAATGATGCAGGAGGCGCAGCATCAGCGACTGAATGCGGTTGCGAGCCTCGACAAGCCAATCCAGGTCGTGACTCTGCTCGAGTGTCTGGTTGGAGTAGCCCATGCCACGAAAGTCTATCGCCGACCAGTCCTGTGGCGACACTGATGGCATCGCCGCGGCCTGGCGTATCCCCTCTCGGCGTAGTAGCGCTTCTCGCCCGCCTCGAAGATGAACGGCTCGCCGCAGGCGACGCAGATCAGCGACGAATCGCGGCCGTCGTCTACTGCAGCGAACCGCTCCCGCCTGGCAAACATCCGGCACGGCGTGCAGGTCCGCGGCAGATACCAATCGCGCCCTTGCCGTCGCAGGGCCACGCCTTGGAGGAAGACGAGTTCCTCGTTTGAGATCTCGAACGGCTGCGCACAGACACGGCACACGCGATGCCGGCGACGATCGTCGAGCCAGAGCCCGCGGGCATTACCGCTGGCGGCCGCGGCGCTCGGCTCGGCGAGGTACTCGCTCAGTCCGCGCTCTGCTTCTTCGAGTGGCTCGCGTCGATCGTCGTCCTGCTCTTGCATGTCAGGGTCTCCGGCTCGCGTGGTCGGGGAGCGGACTGCCCCAGCTTCGGGCTTCGCCAGCGCGCCCTCAACAGGCGGCGCCGGCCAGACGGCTCGGCCGTCGTCGTCAGCGACGTCATGCGCGGACCGCCAGCCGTTGGCGGGCGATCTCTTCCTGCCGCTCGCGGTCACGAGCTTCCGTCTCGCGGGCTTCGCGGACCACCGGCAACAGGGCCAGCTCGAGCCCCGCCTCGCGCGCCCCGTCGACGAGTTGGGTGTGCTGGTCACGGACCGCGGCGATCTCCACGTCGAGGCGTGCGAGCGTCTGTTCGCGCTCCGCCTGCGGCAGGCCGAAGATGTCGGCGCGATACTCGCGAATGATGTGCTCGAAGCGCTGTTTCACCAGGTCGGGCACGAACACACAAAGCGCCTCGAAGGATAGGGACTCGATCACGGGGAGCTGTGGCGGCACCCGCACGTCACGATCGGGCGAGTGTCGCAGTTCGATTGCGCCGGCGACTGCAGTGACAAAGGCGTCCGCGTGCCTGTGGTGGTACTCGGCGCCCGCCCTGTCGATGAGACGGTGCGCGTTGCTGATCACTTCGTCCCTCGGCGGCCTGGCGTACTTGACGCGGTCCCGTTCGGCGACGAGCGCTGCTTCGCGATCGCGTAGTGTGCGCTCGAACGTGGTGAGTTTGCTCGCCGCGTCTCTGGCGGCACGAAGTTCCTTCAGAGCATCGGTCTGAACTGCCATCTGCCGTGTCCTTTCAGTGGAGGCGCCCGTTCGGCGGAATCTGCGCCGAGGCGTCGGTGATTGCGAGCGTGATCAATTCGTACAACTGGTGGTAGACGGCATCGGGCACCGTGCTGTCATGAGCCAGCGCATTCATGGCCGCCACCGGCACGCGGCCAGCCTTCGCCTCGTCAATCGCGAGCGCGGCGAATACGGCCATGGCTTTGACGTCCTCCCACGCCATCTCACTGGCAAGCACGACGTCGGCGAGGCCTTCTAGCCCAAGCCGGACCAATCGGCCTCGAATCAGGAACTCCCGTTGCGTCATCGCGCACCCCCTTTCGACTGGCGCCCGTCGCTGTCGTACTGAAGCTTCAAGCTGTCTGCCCGTGTGTTGTCGGCCGCGTTCTGCGCATCGATCACTTCGACGTCCTCGCCGGTCTCGGCGACGGCCGCAGCCCGCGACGTCAGGCCGGACCGGATCGCCTCTCGGTAGCTCTGCACGTCCTGCACAGGATGAACGTAGGCGTGCGCGTGCGGCGCGAAGGCCACGCGCTCGGGTCGGGGCGTGGTGGTCGACGGCAGCTTGCCCGCCGCCAGCGCCAGATCGAACCATGTCATCCAGAGCGGCCGCAGGAACTGCGGGACGACAAGCGCCCATAGGATGCGATGCACTCGGCGACGGTACTGGTTCAGCACAACGCGGGCGAGGCGATCATTCGTCGCGCCCCAGTCGTGCGTGAACGCCTCCAGCGGTACGCCGAGAGCGGCGCCGGCGGCGCGCAGTTCGTGTCGGACGAACTGCTCGAAGCCGGCGGGCGGGTCCGGCGGGTCCGAGAACGTCACGTCCTCGCCAGGATTCAGCTCTTGTGCCGTCCCCGCCTGCATCTCGATCGCGGGCGCGGTGGCGTCTTCCACCGGCTGCCCCGTGAGCGTGTTGATCGCGTCGAGGTCGGTTGGCGGTGCGTCGCGCTTCAAGAACACGGCGAACATGGACGCGATCTGCAACCGGAGCAGCGTCGCATCGCTGTACTTGTCGAGTTCGTGGAGGCGCACCAGCGCCGGGGCCAACCACGGCACGCCCCGCCGCTGTCCGGGGCGGGTGGGATCGAAGAGATGCAGCACGAGCTCCACCGGGACACGATGCATGAGGGTCGCGCCGAGTGCAGACGCCAGCGAAAAGTCATCACCCGGGTCAGCCTCCCGCATCCAGTACGCGACGCGCCGGCCGATCTGGTCGTACTCGATGCCAGCCCGGATCTCGTTCCCTGAGCCGGGCGCGCGCTGTGTGTACTCGGCCGGGCAGATCTCCGCCGGGAGCACCTGCAGTTGCAGCGGGACCGGCAATCCGTCCCCGGGCTGCCGGCGACGTAGGCGGATGAAGCACTCCCCGCCCGTTACCATCTCTCGAAATGCGGCCGCCTGGAGACCGGCCATGTCGAGCATCCCGTCGGCGTCGGCCACCGCGGACCAGTCCTCCCACAAGGCCTGTACGGCTTGCCGGAACGGCTCGTCCTGCGCACGCGAAAGCGGCTTGATCCCCCAGCCGATCACGTCGTCGACGAGGGTATCGACCATCGCCCGGGCCCAGGAGTCATTGCGGTAGGCGTCGCGGCAGCGGGTCCGCAACGTCGGCGCGCTCATTGTGGCGACGTTGGCCCCGAGGTTCGTGTCCTGCATGCTGGCGGCGCGTGGGGCCGTCGAGGCACCTTCGTAGGCGGGGCGCGCCCTGGCAACGATGCGGTGAACAGCTGGCGCCGCGTTCCCAGGCGGCGCGGTGGGTGCCCAACGACTGAACAGGGATCGGATCTGGTCGATCATCGTGTCTCACTCACTCTCTGCGGCTCGCCGGCCGCGTTGTGCGTCGTAGACGCGGCGCCAGGACTCAACGGCGGCGTCATCGGACGGCCGCTCCGCAGCGGCCGGATAGAGCGTCGAACCGGCCGGGCGACGCCACGGACGGCAGCGTGGAGCCCGCGGCGCAAGCCACGGGGGTTGCGGTAGGTCTCGGGGCCGCTCGCCTTGGCCGCGCGTCCAGAGGGCCAGATCAGCGCGGTGCCGCGCCTCGAGCTCCAACTGCGCGCGCTGGGCGCGGCTGAAGTTGTCGGCTCGGTCCGCGGTTGTCACCCCGTCCCGCCAGGCGAGCACCAGCGCACGCAGCGCTCGATAGTCGAGTACCGTCAGGTCGAAGGCGGCGATCACCGGATCGCCACGGCGTGCGAGCTCCTGCCGCGCCGCCTCATCGCCGGCAGCGGCGAGTGGCTGCAGTGCCGCGGTCTTCGCCTTGCGGTAATCGACCGATCGGATCTCGGGTCTCATGACGCCATCGCCAAGCGCGTGAGCAGCGCATCATCAGACCGGGCGACGCTGATGCGGGCCAGCAGGCGCAGTGCAGCCCGGGCGTACACGGCACAGTCGAGCGCATGGTTCTCGGCGCGATCCTCCACCCATACGAGCGTGGCGACACCGCCCTTACGACGCGTTTCGCGATGCTCGGCCAAGAGCTGCGCGAGGTAGTCCTCGTCACAGACGCGGCGCGACAGGTGCAGATAGCCCGGGCCCGGTCCAGCCATCTCCAGACCGAGCGCGGTCTCGAGCTTCAGGCCGTCGACGTTGAGCAGCGCCGGTGGGCGTCGCGGCTCGAACTTCAGGATCGAGGGCTCGCCGAACTTGGAGCCGATGCCTTTGACCGCGAACAAGCGACGCGGGCGGCGAGCGGCGAGGGGATAGGCGACACGCTCCGGCAGATACCCGGAGTCGATAGCGGCGGCCAGGATGGAGCGCGCGTCGCCGGCCGCCGTGCGGTAAGGCTCGTCGAGGACGGCCAGGAGCGCCGCGTGCACTTCGGGGCGCGTCGGGTCGCCTGGGATTTCATGATGGTCGATCACCCACGACTCACCGCCACGGCCCCAGCCGAACACGGACACGACGAACCGGTCGATCTGGACGTCGACGCCAGCCGTGAGCGCGAGCACACCGGCCGGGACATCGGCGCTGAAGTCTTCAAGGCGGGACAGCAGCGCGTGTGGTTGCTGCCGGGCGCCGCGGTCCTCCCACGGCTCGGCAAGCGTCGTGGTCACGAAGGACATCAGCGCGGCCGGACCACTCGCCCGAGCGGCGAGCCACTTCTCGACCAGGCGGCAGAGGGTGACGTCGCCGAGCGTCGAGATCATAGCGGGCACGTGATACCCGCGAGCCGATCGGTCGATCGGCTCGACAGTGGGGCGCCACTCGCCGCGGGTGACCATCGTGCGTCGCGCCGGCTCGTCATGGTCGGCGCCGCACGCGGGACACACCAGGCGCGCCGTCTCGGGGCGACGGTCCTCGTACGTGACGGAGAAGTGCGCCGGGTCGGACCAGGCGATCCAGTCCTCGTGCCCACAGGCCAGGCACGGCACGTGATAGCGCCGTTGGTCCGTCGTGTGGAACTGCGAGTGGATCGGCCCGTCGGCGAGTAGCGGCGAGCTGATGAAGATCCCGATGCCGTCGTAGAAGGTCGCCGCGCGGTTCATCAGGAGGACATCGGGTGCGCCCTCCTCGAGCTCGGCGAAGCGCTCGAACTCGTCGGCGATCACGCGCCGCGCCGAGATGCCGGCGAAGCTGTTTGGCGTGCCACTGCCGGCGAGAATCACCGCGCCGCCGGGGAACTGCTTTTCCAACAATGTGGATTCGGCCTCGTGACTGGTTCGGGACACGCGCCGGCCGCGCACCAGGGCGCGCAGCCGCGGCGTCGAGCGAACCATATCGGCGAGCGGGCCACGGCTCACGCGCTTCGCGTCGTCAAAGCTGGGCAGCACGTAGAGCACGACTGATGGATCGACATCGACCCAGAAGCCGAGCGCGTTGCGGAGCGCTTCTGATTTCCCGGTCTGACTGGCGCCCATGATCACCACGCGCCGCACGTCGGCGGCCTGCATGACGTTCTGCAGCTCGGTCAGGTAGGGCGCGGTCTGGTTGCTCCAGCGCGCCCCGCGCGATGCCGATGTCACGGGCAAGCGGCGATACTGCTCCGCCCACTGAGACACGGTGAGGTCCGGCGGCGGCGCCCATGTCGGCATGACGTCCGCGAGCAGGGCGGAGAGGGCGCCGCTCACACGTCGGCGGCCTCCGCCCGCGTCGAGAGCGCGTCGAGCGTCCGCGTTTCCGACAGCTCGCGCAGCGCGTCGGTGACGAGTTGCCGCACGAGCGGCTCGTGCTCGCGTGGTAGGCCAGCCAGGACGGCTCGGCGAGGCACCGCGAGCAGTGAGGCACGCGCCGCGGCGATGATGGCCGTGAGCGCCGCGGCAGCCTCCAGACGGCGAATCAGGAGCCCGCGCAGCTCGCGCACCTTCAGGGCGGCGAGTCGCTCCTGCGTGACCGCCAACCGCGCCCGCGCAGCCGAGAGGTCGACCGTTGGTCGGGTCTGAGCGGCGCGCTGCTCGCGCCACGCGGCGATTGCGGCCACGTCGTACCGCCGGCTGCCTGGCTTGCCCGGCCTCGGGCCTGGGGCGCCCTTCTCGAGCAACCGCTCCAACGCACGGACGGAGCGCAGCCCAAGGGCCTGGACGGCTTCTTGGCGGGTCGCCAGCCTACGCGCCACGTCCCCCCCTCCCCCTGGGAGCCGTTCGCGAACTGCGTGAGCCACGCGCCGTCTTCACCCGCGCAGCAGGAATGGCCTCCGGAACCTTCGGCATCCGCCGCGGGCGAATACGAGAGCACGCCTCGAAACCGACGCACGGTGTTGACGATCGAACTCGTCGATCACGACCACTACCTTTTGATGTAGCGCTGATGCCTCTGAAGGCGGACGGACAGGCGGACGGACACTCTCTATAGAGAGAGAGTGTGTCCGCCGCCGCCTGCACGGACAGTCCGTCCGGGATGTCCGGACACTGTGTCCGGCTCACGCGCTCCGCCTTTCGAGCAGGGCGAGCGTGCCGCCGGGTAGCACGGTGAACTGGGCCTTGTAGCGGCGAGCGGTCCGCTTCACGGTTTCGACATCGGCCTCGATCTCAGAAGCCACCAGTTCGGCACTCATCGCGCCTCGGCTGAGCAGGTGCGCCATCCGTTGGCGGACGGACAGGTGTCCGGCCAGGTCGGACACGTCCGCCACGTTGACGCGGCTAATGATGGTGCGCTCAGCCTCAAAGGTGAACTGGAAGCCCACTGGCGGCCGGATGCCGCCCAGGTTGCACTTGCGGTGATAGAGCCCGACGGTGATCTGGTTCGAACCTGGGTGCGACTCGGACAGTTTGATGTTCCAGCTTGAGCGGGCGCCGTTGTGCCAAAACGTCGAGCCGAACGGCTTCTGGTCGGCCCCTTCGGCCCGGCTCACGTGTGCCACGTGCAGCGAGCCAGGCCCGATCTGGCGCACCGCCTGGAAGTAGCGCCCGGCCACTTCGGCGGCCTCGGGTGGCCCGTCGCAGGCAAAGCCGATGGAGTCGTAGACTGTGTAGCCGATCTCCTCATCGCGCACGATGCGGCGCAACCGCTCGGCCTCGTGAACGAGCGGCCGCGTGCAGCGCACGTAGAGCACGTCGGGCATCTGCGAACCGAACAGGCGTTCGAGGCGATCGCGCTGGTCCTCGCCAACCAGTTCCCAATCAAAGACGGCCGTCCGGATGCCCTGCTGTGCCAGCCGTCCGGCGAGATATAGGGCCAGGTAGGACTTCGAAGAGCCGCCGTCCCCAAACAGGATCATCGGGTGGCGATCGATGAGCGGGAGGCCATCAACCACGACGGTCTCGTCGGGCGCAGGGCGAGGCAACGTCCGCAACGACACGGCCGGTTGCCCGGCGCGCTCGGCCCTGAAGACGCGCTGGACGAACTCCTCGAGGAGCCCTGCCCAGTCGAGATCCTTGGCGTTCGCCCGGCCGGCGAGGTAGCGCGCGCGGGCCTCGCGGTCCCTCAGGTTGGAGAGGTTGAAGTCTGCGACGTGCAACACGCCATCCGCTGGCGTGCGCGCGCCGGCAAGCTCGCACCGGACGGTCAGCTCTCCGACGAGCTCATCGAACTTCCGCCGGAGCCGATCGACGCCGAACTCGATCCCGAGTTCCTGCAACGCGAAGCGATAGTGCCCGTCATCGACGCGTCGGAACGTCCGTGGCACGCCATCCCCGAGCGATGTCGCGGTCGGGAAGATGTCGGATGCTCTCAGAGACACGAGGCGTCCTCGGCGGGTGTGACGCAGGAACTTACCCGAACTACCGTGTCCAGTTCGGTTCTCTGCGCTCTGAGCCCAGAGAACTCGCCCCGAAGCAATTGCAGTTGCCGCCGCGCCGCGTCACGTTCCGCGATCAGCCGTGACATCGCGTGGATACCCTGCTGGGCCATCTCGCGGTAGATCTCGAGTAGTTCCTCGAGGTGGGTAACGCGCTCGCGCAAGAGCGCATCCTCGTCCGCTAGATCGCGCAGGGCAATGTCTGCCGCGGTCATCGGCCCCCCGCTCGCCCTTCGAGCCAGCGGGTGATCACATCTTCGGGCCATGCGACGCGGCCCGGTGATAGGCGCACGGGCTCTGGTAGCTCGCCGCGGCGTCGTAGCCGCCACAGGGTGGCCTCGGACAGCCCCGTGGCGTCCATCAGGGCGCGCGGCGAGATGTACCGTGTGAGGGCTGGTGCGGTGGATGGGGTGCGCATGAGCCGCAGTGTGCGGCGCTGAGCGCGGAAGGTGGAAAGGAATACTCGACTGGCGACGGCGAGTTACGCCACTATCAGGACTCTTCGTCTACTTGAGGTCGAGCCCGGAGCGCCCGTCCGATGGCCTCGGCCGCGGCCTGACGGTCTGCACGTGTGGCCGCCTGAAAGCCAGGACGGATAGGGCGCGTCAACGTCACGGTGCCGTGAGGCTCTGGTCGCCGCCGGCGAGCATCGACGACGATGCTTCGCACGTCCTGCACGTCTGCGCTCAGCCAGCCGAGCAACAATTCGACCGTCGCGGCGATCGTAGCGATCGTAGTCTCTTCAGGGTACGGCGCGCAGACGGCCGCCACGAGTTCGTCACGCCACGCGAGAGCCGGGCGGTGCCGCGGTCTGTCTGCGGGCGCCGAGTGTATGCTGGCCGACGCGGCCACGCGAAGCAAGGTTTCCTGTAACGCGTCGAAGTCGATCCCCTCGGTGCCAAACACTGGTCTGGTGTCGTTCAGCGCGAACAGCAGTTCCGTTGCGGACGTTGCCACAGCACGAAAGCGCCGCCGCTCGGCTTCCGCGGCTTGACTGTCTCTCGCAGGTCGGCTGCGCTCCATCAGAGCGTTCCAGTACGCGTGATCGATCTGCGCGATGGCAGCATAGAGCAGCTCATCTTGGAGGATCGGCGACAAATGAGCCGCGAGTTCGTGCGCCTGGTCAGGCGAGAGCCCGAACACGAGCATGGCTGCCTCCGCGGGGCAGTCCGCAAGGAAACGGGATCGGCGGCAGCCGGTGCGGAACCGACATTCGGGCGTCCCCTTAGCCGCCGAGCGTGATTCTATCCGGCAATCGCGACGACCTTCTCGTCCTGCTCGGCCTTGGCCAGTTCAAGGATCGACCGGATCCGCCGCTCCCACTTCCCCATCGCCAGCCGCTTTTCCCGGTCGTACGCGTACGCGTTGTAGCCCGCGGTGACGCGCGGGCCGTAGGTGTGATTCAGCACTTTGGCGATGTCCTCGATCGCGACGCCGGCCGCGGCCAACCCGGTGGCCACGGTATCCCGCATGGCGTGCCGCGGGTTCTGTCGACGTCGGACGCCCGCGAACACCGTCGCGTTGATGGTCGCGAGCTGGCGCTTGCCGCGGTAGCGGGCGAACACGTGCGGCTCATCGTCCAGGCGCGGGACGTCCTTCAACTGCGCCAGCGCCAGCGGCGTGAGAAACACGCGATGCTCGCGGCCGTTCTTCGCCCGGCGCCCGGGAATCGTCCACCAGGAACCGTCCAGCTCACGCCACTCCAGATCGCTGATCTCGCTCGGTCGTTGTCCGGTGAGCAGCCCGAGCCGGTAGATCGCCCGTGGCGCCTTGTCGAGCGCCTCGGTCGCGGTCCAGATGGCGCGGATCTCGTCCTCGTCGTACGGCTTCGGCTGGCTCTCGCCTTCCGGCTTGGCCGCGCGTTCAGTGCCCGGCTTCGGTAGGTGCTGCGCCGGATTGACCGTGATGATCTCGTGGTCCACAGCGAACCGGAAGAGCCGCGACAACAGCGCCGCGACGCGGTTCGCGACGATCGGCGCGCCCTTGTCCGCGATGGCCTGCACCAGCTCCAGGCAATCGCGCCGGGTGATGGATGACACCGGGCGCCCCTTCCATCGCGGCCGGATCTTGTTCTTCAACAGCCCTTGATCGGCCCGCCACGTGCGTTTCGTCGGCTTCGCGTGCCGCGTGATGTAGTCGTCGGCGAGCGCGTCGATGCTGTCCTGCTTCGCCCGCTTCGCGGCTTCTCGCTGCGCCTGTCGGACGGCTTGCGGGTCGGTCCCGCCGTCGACCTTCCGCAGCTCCCGATTTGCCTGCTCGCGTGCCTTCGAGAGCGTCAGGCGATCAGGACCGTAGATCCCGAGCTTCAATCGGCGCCGCTCGCCGTTCACGCGGTAGCGCAGACTCCAGGTTTTCGTCCCGTCGACTGCCACGCGCAGCTCGAGCCCGGGCACTTTGCTGTCACGCACCAGGTACGGCGCTGCTTGCGGCCGGAGCCGTGTCACGGATTGGTCGTTGGTGATCCGCGTGGTCGGATCGTCCTTTGGGACCATCGTGGGACCACGGCCGCGCCTGCCCTCTGTTCGCATCGTAGTGTCCATCCGTGGTCCCACCGTGGTCCCACTTCAATCGAAGTGACGTGAAAACGGTTGAGGATGATTGTAGGGGCTAAACGTTGGGAAATCTAGGCGTTTCGGTGGATTGGCGGTGCGCCTGCAAGTTGTTGAAAATGGCGCGTTCCACGACTGAAAATCGTAGTGTCGACAGTTCGATTCTGTCCCTCGCCACCATCTCCAATCCACAGACCGCAAGCCACTGATCGCACAGTGTCGGCATTCCGGCTGGGCCAGCACCAGGCGGGCCGTCCGTCATAGAGGGTCACACCCGGGTCACGCACCCGTTGACTTCGCGATCAGATTCGAGCGCGAAGAACGCGCCGCACGTTCAGCAGGCATTTATCTGCGCACGGCAAGGCCTCGTACGGGACGGGGTCGCCAGCCTCGCCGCGGCCGGGAGACGATTCGTGTGCGCGTTCACCCGCATCCTGACCGCGAGCTGAGAAGCTCGCGCCTCGTCAATCGTCTCGCAGCAGCGCGCGTTCGCGGATGAGCAATCCGCTCGTGGAAACCAGCACCTCGAACGCTGTTTGCTTCGTAACCGGGACGAACGTCCCCGAGCCGTACTCGGCGTCGAGGAGCGGCTCGAGGAACGTGTACCGTCGGCGCAACCCGAAGAGATCGACTTCCCGATCTGGGGCCAGCGAGTAGATCGTGCGATTGGCGGTGCGCTCCTGGTCGATGTCGTCGTATCGGCCCGCGATGCGGTCGAGCTCGTAGGCCGTATGGAGCCCGAACATGTTCGCGACCGGCTTCCACTTGAGGATGCGAGCGTCCACGTAGATCTCGTCTCCGGAGAGCACGTAGGTCTCCTCTGGACGATTGGGAATGTGCATGGTCGCCGCAAAGTGCTGCCGTCCCAGCGGCGTGACAACAATCCGCGCCGCCAGATCCTCGCGCGTGAACGCCCGGTAGCCGTTCATGCCGACGCCGATCGCGCCAGCGAGCGCGCCCGACGCGAGGAACAGCAGCCCGGTGAGCGTCCGCAGCGTGAACCCGAGCGGTCGCGCGCGCTTGAGCGACACGAGCGCCGCGATGAGCAACACCACTCCCAGAGCCCCGAGCAGGGCCGCGACCAGGACGAACAACGACATCCCGAAGAGAGTTGGCACCTGTGACCATTGTAGGCCACCGCCCAGGTGCCAACGGGCTCCACGTGTGAACCGGGGCCACTGAGGCAACGCAGCGCTGCGGCCGAGCCAGCGCCCCTTGTATCCGGCCGCACGGCCGCGCGCTCGATGTTCCCCGCCCGATCGAGTCCGGACCACCCGATCGGTTCGGACCGTCCGATCGATGTTCGGCCGCTCGACCTCCATGCGAAGATAGCCGCCTCGAGTCCACTTTCACCGAGGCGCGTGATGTCCATTCCCGCTCGCACCCGATTCTGGCTGTTGTCGACGTTCACGATCGGTTTCGCCGCCTCGCTCTGGGCACAGGCGCCGCCCTCCCTCTACGACCGGTACACGCAGCCAATCGAGATCTTCAAGCGCGGACTCGGCACCTTCGTGCGGCCCATCTCATCGGCCAACCCTGAAGCGCAAGCCTTCTTCAATCAAGGCTTCCAGATGATGTGGTCCTTCGCCAAGCCGGAGGCGGTACGCTCGTTTCGCGAGGCCTGGAAGCGCGATCCGGAGTGCGCCATCTGCTACTGGGGCGAGGCCTGGGCCTGGGGCTCCTACCTGAACGCACCCATGAGCGACGAAGAGGCGCCGCACGCGTACGCCGCCGTGCAGAAGGCAAAGGCGCTCGCGGCGGCACATGCCTCGCCGCTCGAGCGCGAGTTGATCGACGCGTTGTCGGTTCGATACGTCGAGCACTTCGACCCGAACACGCGCGTCGAGCAGGACCGTGCATACGCCGAGGCGATGCGCAAGATCTCGGACGCCCACGCGGATGACCTCGACCTCGCCACGCTGTACGCCGACGCGCTCTTCCTGTTGGAGCCGCGCCGCGGATCGCGCGACGTGAACGACCCCAACGTCCAACGGCTGCATCACGTCCTCGAGGGCATTCTCGCGAAGGATCTGCGCCACCCGGGTGCGTGTCACCTGTACGTTCACGCGACGGAGTCGACGACTGTCCCGGCGCGCGCCGAGCGCTGCGCCGAATTCCTCGGCAACTCGATCCCCGGAGCCAGCCACATCAATCACATGCCGTCGCACACATGGAACGAGGTGGGCCGGTGGGGCGATTCGGTCCGCGCGAATCTCGACGCCTGGCATTCCGACCTCAAGGCGGCGGTCGGCGAGGGCTTCGCGATCTACCCCGAACACAACCTGCACATGCTGCTCTACGCGGCGTCGATGGACGGCCAGGGCGCGATCGCGATGCGCGCCGCCAAGGACTACGCGAAGCTGACCGGCGACAGCTCGTTTCAGGTGCTGACGCTCGTCCGCTTCGGCCGCTTCGACGAGGTGCTCGACGTGTCAACCAGGCCGAAGGGAGAGATCCAGGGCGCGCTCTGGGACTTCGCCCGCGGCTACGCTCATCTGCGTCAAGGCGAGGTGGACTTCGCGCAGGTCTTCCTCGACCGGGTACGACGCACCGCCGAGACATCCACGGCCATGGTCCGCGTCCACACCGCCAAGAACCTCCTCGGCATCGTCGGGGGCATCCTCAAGGGTGAGATCCTCCGGACGCGGGGCGATCTGCCCGGAGCCATCGCCGCACTGCAATCCGCCGTCACGCTGCAGAACGGGCTCACCTACGACGAACCGGAACCGCTTCCCTTCCACGCCGCACATTGGCTCGGTGCGGCACTGCTCGAGGCGCAGCGGTTCGAGGAGGCGGAGCGCGCCTACCGCGATGAGCTCGTCGACCATCCGCACAACGGCTGGTCGCTGCTGGGCCTCCAACAGGCGCTGGCGGCGCAGAAAAAGAACACGACCGACGTGGACGAAGATTTGCGGACGAGCTGGTCTCGCTCGGACACGTGGATCCGCGCGTCGCGCTTCTAGTTCCCCAGCCACCGGGCCACTCGTGTCGCACCGGCTATACTGAATCCAGTATCGTGCGCGCTCCGAACACCCGTCTC
This sequence comes from Vicinamibacterales bacterium, assembly GCA_050183995.1. Taxonomy (GTDB): domain Bacteria; phylum Acidobacteriota; class Vicinamibacteria; order Vicinamibacterales; family CAVVIG01; genus CAVVIG01. The sequence continues at coordinate 4,968 of JBFXAT010000033.1, read as the reverse complement.
ACCGCGTTGGTTCTCCTGTTCGCGCTGCTGGCGTCCGCACCGACGGCCGCCCTTTGCGAGGTGCTGTGCCTGCACGATGGTGCATCTCGGCGAGGTGGAGACGAGACGCTTCAGCCCGCACACGGCGCACATGCGATGGCGCACGGCCACCATACCGACGGCCGCGCGCCGACCACTCCTCAGCCGACCGCACACGTGCACCAACACGGGGGCTCGGCGCCCGCCATGCCGGCGACGATGGTTGAGTCGTCCGTCGGGGACGGTGTCCTCACGTCGTGCGATGCGTGCCCGAACACCGTCGCGAACGCGTCCACGATCGTCGATCGCCAGCGGCAGCGCGCAACCGGCGGCGATATTCGCTTGATGGCGGAGGCAGCCGCGGCTCCCGCCAGCGCCGGTGCCCCGAACAGGGCGTTCCCCGTTCGATACCGAGCCACAACGTCGCCGCTCCTCACGGCTCACCTTCCGCTCGTCCTCCGGATCTGAAACGTTCCCACGCGTGACTCCGCCGCGGCACCTCCGCGGCCGGGGATCACGTACGCGTACCGCCGGCGGCCGGCGCTGCTGCAGCACAGCGGCGACGCACGCACCGGCGCCGCATGCAGCGGCGGCTCCATGCGGCGGCGCACGTCTGCCAGGCGGCGGAGCCGCCTCGTCCGCTTCACATGAGGAACGTTCCGGAACCCGAAGGATCGATGCACCAATGTCTCTGAACACACGGAATCCCATCCGGCGATCGAACACGATGTCGCGGCGCACGTTCGTCAAGGGGCTCGCCATCGGCGGCGCAGCCGTGAGCGCCGGCTTCTGGCGCGGCGGTGCGGCCGCGGAGATCAACCGCCGTGCGGACTGGACGACTCTCAGCGGGTCCGACTTCGACTTGCGCATCGGCGAGACGCCGCTGAACATCACCGGCGCTCCTCGAACCGCTTTCACGGTGAACGGCTCGTTGCCCGGACCTACGCTCCGCTGGACCGAAGGGGACACGGTCACGGTACGTGTCGCGAACGCGCTCGACCAGGACGCATCCGTTCACTGGCACGGCATCCTGCTGCCGGCCAACATGGACGGCGTGCCGGGCCTGAGCTTCCGCGGGATCCCGCCTGGCGAGACGTATGTGTACCGCTTTCGCGTGCGGCAGGCCGGCACCTACTGGTATCACAGCCACTCCGGCTTCACTGAGCAGCGCGGCATCTACGGTCCGCTCGTCATCGAGCCACGCAACCCTGAGCCGTTCGCGTACGACCGCGAACACGTGGTCATGCTCAACGACTGGACCGATGAGCATCCGGAGCGGATCTTCGCGAAGCTCAAGAAGCAGTCCGACTACTACAACTGGCGGCAGCGCACTGTCGGCGACTTCATCCGCGACGCCCGCACCCACGGGCTGCGTTCGACGCTCGAGGAGCGCCGCGCGTGGGGCGAGATGCGCATGAACCCGACCGACCTGTCCGACGTGTCGGGCTCCACCTACACGTACCTGATCAACGGCACGCCTCCGGCCGGCAACTGGACCGGACTCTTCCGCCGCGGCGAGCGCCTGCGTCTCCGCTTCATCAACGGGTCGGCCATGACCTACTTCGACGTCAGGATTCCGGGCCTGACGATGACCGTCGTCGCCGCAGACGGCCAGCACGTGCACCCCGTGAGTGTCGACGAGTTCCGGATCGCGGCCGCCGAGACATACGACGTCATCGTCGAGCCCACAGGACAGGACGCCTTCACGATCTTCGCGCAGTCGTTCGACCGGACCGGTTTCGCGGCGGGCACGCTTGCTGTCCGGGAAGGACTACGGGCGCCGGTCCCAGAGCTCGACGTACGGCCGGTGCTGACGATGGCCGACATGGGACACGGCGGGCCCGGGCATGCGGGCCACGGCGGTCACCAGCCGTCCACGAGCCCCGCTGACGATCCTCACGCCGGGCACCAGATGCCGGACACATCGGCTCCGCAGGTCTCCGAGCATGGTGATCATGATGCGGGGACATCGGCGGCGACGCTGCAGCACCCCTCCAGCGAGCGGCACAATCCGCTGATCGACATGCAGACCAGCGCCCCGACCCCGCGACTCGACGACCCCGGGATCGGACTGCGGAACAACGGCCGGCGCGTGCTGACCTACGCCGATCTCCACAGCCTCTTCGACGATCCCGACGGACGTCCGCCGGGACGCACGGTCGAACTGCACCTGACCGGACACATGCAGCGCTTCGTCTGGTCGTTCAACGGCCTCAAGTTCTCCGACGCAGAGCCGCTTCGCTTCACTTACGGCGAACGCCTCCGCATCGTCCTCGTCAACGACTCGATGATGACGCACCCGATCCATCTGCACGGGATGTGGAGCGATCTGGAATCCGCGGACGGCGAGTTCGGCGTCCGCAAACACACGATCGACATGCCGCCGGGAACGCGACGGTCGTACCGGGTCACGGCGGACGCGCTGGGGCGGTGGGCCTTCCACTGCCATCTGCTCTTCCACATGGAATCCGGCATGATGCGGGAAGTGCGGGTGGAGGAATGACGTCCGCTGCTCGCCTTCATGCGATCACCTTCACCCGTACGCGCATCCGCGATCTCGCCGTCGTCCGCCTCGCCGTCGTCCATGCCCTGCTCGTTGGAGTCGTGCTTCTCGTGGTCTCGTCTTCGGCGACCTTGGCGCAGACGCACGACGGGGCCCAGGGCGGCCAGACGCCAGATCCTCCGGCACGGCAGACTGCCGATCCTCACGCGGGTCACGGGACCGATCCTCACGCGGCACACACCAGCGGTCAGGAGGAACAGTCCGAACGCGCGGCGCCGGCTGCCGAGCTACCCCCGTTCATTCCTCGTCTCACCGACGAAGATCGCCGCGCCGCGTTTCCAGACGTCGGCTCGCATCATGCTGCCCACGATTCCACGCCCCACGCGTTCGTGCTTCTCGACCGCCTCGAATGGCAGGCCGGGCGCGCGGGTGCGCGCGGTGTCGATGCCGATCTGACGGGCTGGTACGGCGGCGACCTCGATCGACTCTGGTTCCGCGCCGATGCACGAGCCTCAGGGTCTCGATTCGAGACGGCCCAGGCGCACCTGCTCTACGGCCGTCGGCTGTTCCGGTGGTGGGACGCGGTCGCAGGAGTCCGGCAAGACGTCGGCCCAGGGCCGTCGCGCACGTGGGCCGCCCTGGGACTCCAAGGCCTGGCACCGTACTGGTTCGAGGTCGAAGCGACCGTCTACGTCGGCGCCGGCGGACGCATCCTTGGACGCTTCGAAGCCGAATACGACCTGCGGCTGACCAACCGCCTGATCGTCCAGCCGATGGGCAGGATGGAGCTCGGCTCGCGCGCCGATGTTGAGCGCGGTGTAGGCGCGGGTCTTAGCACGACAGAAGCGGGCGTCCGACTGCGGTATCTCGTGCGACGCGAGCTCGCGCCATACATCGGGGTCGCATTGAACCGCAGCTACGGCGGCACGGCTGATTTCGCCAGGACCGCCGGCGACCCATCCGCACATACGCAGCTGGTGGCTGGCGTGCGCGCGTGGTTCTAGAACGGAGGAAGGAGTGAGGGGTGAGGAGTGAGAAAGGAAAAGTGAGAAGCCCCCCAGGTCAGGCGCGGCGGCCGGCCAGCAGCGCCAGCTCGCGCCATTTCCAGTGGCAATCGACGTCGCCGAATCCAATCTCGCGGAGCCAATCGAGCTGTGTCTGCATGTCGAGCAGTTTGTTCGACGGATCCTCGTCGCCAGGAGCGACGTCGAGCAGGCCAAGGAACTGCTGGTGCAGAGCGGCGGTCGGTGACGATACGTGCTCCAAGTTGCAAAACACGCCGCCCGGCCGGAGCCGCTCGTGGATCTCTGCGTAGAGTGCACGCTTGCGCGCGTGGACGAGATGATGAATGGCAAAACTCGAGACGATGGCGTCGAATTCGCCGAGCTCGACCGGCAAGGGGTGGTCGAGATCGTGCGAGACGATGCGGACCGACGGCTGCGCGTCGAAACGCGCGCGCAGCCGCTCGAGCATCGCGACCGAGAAGTCCAGCGCCACCGACTCGGCCGGCGCACAGCCGCGGATGATGAGCCGAAGGAGGCGACCGTCGCCGCTGCCCAGATCGAGAACCCGACGCAGCGGCCGAGGCATCCACTCCAGGAGAGCCGCCTCCCCTTCTGCGCGATGTGGAACGCTGTCGGCCCGCACCAGATATTGCGTTGCGTGCTGCTGATCCCGCCAGAGGTTCACCGTCGGCTGGGGCATGCGAAAGTCTCCGCCTGTCCCGGTCCGAAAGCCAGCGGTTTTTTCGGCCCGCGGGACTCCCGCGCGACATCAGACGAGGCGCGACACCGCCGGCGTATCTCCCCGATCGGCGGTCGCCGCAATGCTCTCCGCGACGATCCGCGCCGCTCTGCCGCCGACCTCCGGATCATTGGCGGCGAAACACAGCCGGAGCTCGCGCGAGCCGCCGCCGTCCGCGTAGAAGGGGCTGCCGGTGACGATGGAGACGTCGCGCTGAAGCGCGTGCTGCTGAACCACCGCGGCGCTGAAGTGCGGAGCCAGGCGGCACCAGAGGAACAGCCCGCCAGCGGGCGCCGTGAGCCGTAACGCTCCGGGCGGCGCGTACCGGGCGAGCGCCCTGACCATGCTGTCTCGCCGCCGGCGGTGCTCTGTTCTGAGCGTCCCGAGGTGTCGATCGAACGCTCCGCTCTCGATGAGTCTGGCGACGGTCAACTGCGCGAGGTTGTTGGTGTGCGGCTCGCTCTGCTGCTTCATCAGCGTCAACTGCTCCACGATGGGCCTGGCCGCATTGATCCAGCCCAGACGAAGGCCAGGCGCGAGCACTTTGGAGAAGCTGCACACCCGAATCACCACCTCCCGGTCTTCGTCGAGCTCGTAGAGTGACGGAGGCACACCCGATCCGAACGACAGCTCACGGTACGTCTCGTCCTCGATGATGGGCACCCGAAAGCGCTGGGCGAGCTGCACGATCTCGCGGCGCACGC
>JBFXAT010000032.1:0-44745 GCA_050183995.1 Vicinamibacterales bacterium | reverse complement strand
TGGTCGATCGCTTCGCGCATCTTGAAGAGATCGTCCTTCAAGACCGATTCGCGCGCGAAGATCACGCTCTGCCGGTACTGCACCATCGCGATCGTCGCCAGGACGACGATGATGGAGATCACGACCATCAGCTCGATGATGGTGAACCCGCGGGCCGATCGAGCCCTACCAGTCGCGGTACTTCGTGCCATCGAGCGCCGTGCCGTCGAATCTGGTGTAGACATCGAACACGTTCTGGCCGCCCCACCGAGAGGCGTCGGGATCGTCCTGATACGAGCGTAGGCCCCACTCGACCGATCGCGTCATCGGATCGATAGGAATGCGACGCAGGAACTTCAGCTTGCGTCCACTGGCGTCGCCCTGCATGGCCACGCCGTCCACGAGCACCTGCAGATCGGCCGGATAACCTTCGCTGCCGACCTTCATCTCGAGCGAGGCGATCTGCTGAGCGTCGGCGGCGTCCTTATACCGGTCGATGGCGGTGCGGATCTCGCGGAGCGACCGGCGCAGCTCTGCCTCCCGATTGCGCGTGGCCGTGACCCTGGCCAGCGGCATCACCGCAGACGCGAGCAGCATCACGATGGCCGAGACGACGAGCAGCTCGATGAACGTGTAGCCGCCCGCGTTGCGGTGACGCGTCATGGCTGAATGGTGATCGTCACCGGCCTGAACTGGAGCCCCATCGGCGTGCCGCCGGGACCTGTTGCCGTACCGCTGACCGAAATCGACGTGCTGCCGGGCACGACGGCATCGAACAGGACCGCGCCCAGGAGCCCCGTCCCCGTCGCGCCAGTCGCGTCAGCCGAGCGGGTAATCGTCAGGTCGACCCGTCCAGGCGCCGCCTGCTGGGTGAATGCCGCGTTGGCGCCTCCCATGCGCATGAAGCTTCCCTCGTTCACCGCGCGCACGCGCAGCATCTCGGGATCGAAGGTCAGCGTCAGCGTGATGGTCGAGAGGCGTGACACGTTCGTGATCGAGATCGGAACGGTGTACGGGCCGCCGCCAACACGGAAGGCCGTCCCGGGCGGCGTGAGGATCACTTGCGCCGCGCCGACGCCAGGCGACCCTGGAGCGCCGCTCGACGCGGCCGAGGCGTCACCGCTCGACGCAGGAGGCAACGCAGAAGCGGGCGCCGGCGCGGCGGCAGATGCCGATGCATCCGGTGCGGGGGTACTCGACGGCGCAGGTGCGCTTGACGGGGCCGGCACCAGGATGGTGCCCGGGACCGGCGTCGTGCCAGGCGGCGTCGTCAGGATCGTGCCTGCAGGCGCAGTCGGCTGGCCGGTCGGCGGCGCCCCGGGAGCGGCGGCCGGTGGTCTCGGCGCCGAGGCGCCGGGCGTCGCCGGCGGGGCGGCATCCGTGCCGCCGGCATCACCCTGCGGCGCGATCAGCGGCGGCGGCCCGCCAATCGCAAGGTTGCCCTGGGAGCCGATGTAGATCGGCTGCAGGTCCGCTTCGGTGATCTCCGGCGCCCGCAGGATGTGCGGGGTGAGCAGCATCACGATATCCGTCTGGCCGATCGTCTCGCTGTTGTTCGAAAACAGCTGGCGCAGCAGCGGTACTCGAATCGCGCCGGGAAACCCATTCAGCGACTTTCGCTCATCCTCGCGCAACAGGCCCGCGAGCAGATTCGATTCGCCGTCCCGAAGACGCAGCCGCGTGCCCACCTTCCTCGATCCGAAGGACGGGTAGTTCGTTCCGGCCACGTTGACGTCGCTTCCGCGCGAGCTGCTCTCGACGTTCATGTCGATGAGGATGTCGCCCTCGAGCGTCACGCGAACCGGCGTGATGTCGATGTTGATGCCAACCGGTTTCAACTGAAACGAATTGAGCGGGTTGACCCCGACGCCGCCGGTCGCGATGGGCGTGTAGCTGGTGGAGACGATCGGGATCTCGTCGCCCAGGTTGAGCGTCAGCTTGTTCCCTTCAGCGCCCCGGAGCTGCGGCTTCGCGACGAGCTTGGTCTGGGTATCGCTTTCGAGCGCCCGGACGACCGCCGTCGGAACGGCGAGGTAGAAGTCCGCCGTCGTGAATCCGCGGGAGATCGTGTTCAGGTTGAACGGGGGTGGGGACACGACCGCCGACGGAGACGTCGACCGGCCGGTCGTCGTAGTCGTCGTGCCCGTGCCCGTGCCGGTGCCGGTTCCCGTGCCGGTCCCGGTCGTCGTCGCCCCTGGGGATACCTCCGGCGACAGCACGCCTCCCAGCGCGTATTCGGAGAGATTCAGGCCGTACTGCTTGGCGCGCAGCCGGTTCACTTCGAGGATCTCGACGTCGAACATGATCTCGGCGCGCGCCTTGTCGTTCTGCGCGATGATCCGCTCGATGATCTGCACGACCGATGCGGTGCCGCGCACGGTGATGGTGTTGGAGGCCTTGTTGAACTGAATTGCCGGCTGCACGGCCATGCTCGGGAGCCGGATCAGCGAGCTGAGCAGCTGCGTCAACTCCGTCACGTCGGCGTGCGAGACGTAAAAGGTCTGCACCACCTGCTCGTCGTACTGTGCGTGCTTCTGGGCGTTGTCGGGAAAGACGAGAATCGAGCGTTCGCTCGTGACCTTGTACGACAGCTGGTTGACCGACATGATCTGCTGGAGCGCCTGCTCGAGCGTCACGCCGTCCAGCTGAATCGTGGCAGGCGTCTGTGGAACCTGGGGGTCGTAGGTGATGTTGATCCCGCTGGCGCCGCCCAGCGAGTCGAGAATGTCGCGAATGTTCGCGTTGCGGAAATTCAGCCGGAGCGGTTCGCGCGATGCCGGGTTCAACAGCGGTTCGGCGGCGCTGGCGCGCGCACGTTCGCGCAGCTGTTCGATCTGCGGCCGCGGCCGCGCGGCCTCGACGCGTGCGCGAATGGCCTGATCCAGCGCGATCACCTTCGCGGCCGCCTGCCGGTTGGCCGGGTCGTACTCGGACGCGAGCTCGTATTCGCTTCGAGCGGCCTCCAACTGATCGGCGTCCTCGAACTCCTTGGCGCGGTCGAAATGCGCGCGCGACGCGGCTTGGAGGGCGCGCTCCAGCGCAATCTTGTAGTTGGGATTGTCCGGATCGGCCTGTGCGGCCGCCCTGTAATAGGCCACCGCCTGGTCGAGATCGCCGGCACGTGTCGCGGCGTTGCCCTGCCGGAACGACCGGCCGGCGGCGCAGCCCGCCAGAATCAGGGTCGTCACCATCAGCGCGGCGATCTGCTTGAGACGTCTCCTCACTGCCCCCCCGATGTCCTGTTGATCGGCGTCACGATCCCGACAGCCGGATCGTCTGGCGGCCTCGGCCATCCAGGTAGGCCATGTCGACCGACTCTCCGCCGATCCGCAGAATGCGATACCGGCCCTCGATGATATCGCCTTCCCGTCCCCGATAAATGCCCCGCCCGTCGCTCAGGATCGCGATCCGATCCTCGTGCTCGGTCGCCTCGACCAGTCCAATGAAGCGCATCGCGATCGGCGGCACGGCTGGCGGCCCGCTCGGCGTTTCCACGGGCGGCGGAGCGTCATCGCGCGTCATCGGTCGCGGCGCCGGGGCCTCACGTGCCGGTCTCCGCGTGGATCCGTAGCGAAACGGGTTCCTTTCGACCGCCTCCGGAGCCGGCCGTCGCTCGTTGAGCACGCGCAGGCGGACGTCAGGAGCCTCAAGCGCGGGCACGGCGCCGCCCTGCCCGGCCGCACCGCGCGCCGGGACACCACCGCCCGCTGGCGACGCACCCGGCCAGTACTGATACGCGCCAACCAGCGACACGACGATGAGAATGCTGACCAGGAGAACCAGCCGACGGCGATCAGGAGCCATCGCTCCTCGTTCGATAGTAGGTCGACAGATCGACCGTCAGCCGCAGGCCGTCCCCCTCACCTTCCTGAAGGACCACGTCGTCGATGATGACGAATTCCGGGGCGCTCTCGAGCTGATAGATGAACTGCCGAATATCCGAGTAGCGTCCCTGCAGCGTCATCCGGATCGTCATCCGCACCAGCGGGCTGTCGCGCTCCGGCGCGATGTCCGTGCTCCTCGCCTCGTACTGAACGCCGGTGCGCCTGGCCAGGGCCGGCAGACCGGCGTAGGTCATACGGCGCGCCGACGTCAGATCGGCCGGGAGCACCTTCTTGTAGAAGGCGTCCAGCTCCTCGTCTGCACGCGCCTTCCCCTGCACGAGCGCTTCGGCGGCAGCCAGCTCGCTCTGGGCCGACCGGAGCGCTGCGGCGGCCGCGGCCGCTCGATCGGCCGCGCCTGCGGAGACGGCGGCGAGTGGGCGGACGATGACGCCGTAGGCCAGCAGGTTCAAGATCGCACAGAGGACGATCGGAACCAGCGCCCTTCGGTGCTCGATCAGGACACGGCGAGTGAATGCGCTCATCGGACGCGCTCCGTTGCCGGCGCGGCGCCGGCGCTCGCGCCGCTGGCTTCCGTCGGCCTGTAGATCGATTGCAGCGAAGACTCGATCTGACCGTCATCGGTGGCGCGCTCCTGGCTGGACCGCAGATCGACGAAGGATCCAGTCGCGTCGAGGTTCTCCATGAACTGGTTGATCGCTTCGACGCTCTTCGCCAGCACGTTGATCGACACGAGGACGTTGCGCTCGCGATCCACCGATGGCCGCACGGCCGTGATCCGAACGTCGTCCGGCAGGGTGCGTTCGAACCGGTTCAAGAGCTCCGTCCACGAGAACGTACGCCGATCGATGAGCTCGTTGGCCTGTCGCGCGTCGACCGACACGGCGTCGACCTGCGTGGCGTCGACACTGTTGCGCAGTCGCAACGCCCGCGCGCGCACGTCAGCCGCGCGCGATTCCTCGCCAGCGGCCTGAACCTCGAGCTCCGTGTTGCTCGACGAATAGCGCAAGACCTGGCTCACGTTGAACACCGTCGCCGCCGCCACGACGACGGCCGCCAGGACGAGCCAGAGGCGAACCGCGCGGTCGTTGTAGAAGGGGCGCGTGGCGAGATTGGCCTTGATCACGCGGCGGCCTCCCTGTCGCGAAGCACCATACCCGCGAGCGGCGTGAGCGTGTGCATCAGATCGCGGGTCGCTGCCACCGGCTCCGCCAGCACGACTGCGCCGGCCGGGTCGACGATCTCGAGAGGGACGCTCACACGGCCAGCAAGGCCACGGACCAAGGCATCGACCGCACCGCCAGGCGCGGCGCACACCAGCGCCCGAGCCAGCCCCGCTCCTTCAAGCCGATCCTCGTAGTACATCGCCGTCTGGTGCACGAGATCCTCGAGTGTGCCCTCACCGTCGGCGCCGCGGGTCCGGAAGAACATGATCGACGACCCGCGCAGCACCGCCATCGATGCCCAGTCGGCCGACACGTTCACCAGCAACCAGTCGCCGGCCGGCGCCGCGCCGCTCGCGATCGCCGCGTTCACCACGTTCAGCGTCGAGAGATCCACGATGCCGGCGTGGGCGCCGGCGTCGCCGCACGCCGACTCGTACTCGACGACGACGTCGCGTCTCGCGAGCGTGACCACGAACTCCTGGCCTTCCTCCGAGCGCAGCGCCGGCACGTAGCTGACCTGTGCGTCCTCGATCGGGAACGGCGCAGCCTTGCGCACCTGGAACCTGATAATCTGGTCGAGGTCGGCCGCACGCGCCGGAACCTGCTGCAGCTTGACGAGCGAAATCCTGGCGACTGGATCCTCCAGGATCAACCCGATTCGGCGAGGCTTCCCGATCCGCTCGAGCACGCGCCCGATCGCTCCGACGACCACCTCGCGCTCCAGCAGGTTCACCCCGTTCAACGCGGGCTGCACCGCACGCTCTGGCAGTGGTTCGACGGCGTGCGCGATCGCCAGCGCGCGTCCTCCCCGCCACTCGAAGGTCGCCCCGGACACCGCGCCGGCGGCAACCTCGACGGCAGACATCGGTGCGGACGCCGCATGGAGAGAAAAGCTGAACGGGCTCATTCGACGAACGTCACCTTGTTGATCTCGCGAAGCGTGGTCAATCCGTCCATGACCCGTTCCACCGCCGATTCCCTGAGGAAGCGCATCCCTTCCTCGCGCGCGGCCTTCTTGATCTCGGAGATGGGGCGCTTCTCCAGAATCAGCTCACGGATGCGGTCGGTCAGGTCGAGCAGCTCGCAGATCGCGAACCGTCCCTTGTACCCGGTCCCGTTGCATTCGATGCAGCCCACGCCTTCATAGAAGGTGTGCGTCCGCTCGAGCGCCGGGTCCAGCCCTGATTCGGACAGCATCGCCGCCGTCACCTGCGCAGGCCGCTTGCAGTGCAGGCAGCTGATGCGGACGAGCCGCTGCGCCAGCACGCAGTTCAGGGCGGACACGAACTGATAGGCCTCGACGCCCATGTTCAGGAAGCGGCCCAGGACGTCGAACACGTTGTTGGCGTGGACGGTCGTGAACACCAGGTGGCCGGTCAGCGCGGAGTTGATCGCGATCTGCGCGGTTTCGCTGTCGCGAATCTCGCCGACCATGATCTTGTCGGGATCGTGGCGCAGGATCGATCGCAGCCCCCGCGCGAACGTCAGCCCCTTCTTCTCGTTGATCGGAATCTGCGTGATGCCCTTGAGCTGATATTCGACCGGATCTTCGATCGTGATGATCTTGTCCTCGACGGTTCTGATCTCCGACAGCGCCGCATAGAGCGTCGTCGTCTTCCCGCTGCCGGTCGGACCGGTCACGAGCACCATGCCGTACGGCTCGGCGATGTACTTCCTGAACCGGCGGAGCTCGTGCTCCGGGAAACCGAGAATGTCGAGCCGCAGCTCCGTGAACTGCTCGCTGATCGATTCCTTGTCGAGGATACGGATGACCGCGTCCTCGCCGTGCACGCTCGGCATGATCGACACGCGGAAGTCGATGGTCTTCCCCGGCACGCGCAGCTTGAATCGTCCGTCCTGCGGCACCCGCTTCTCGGCGATGTCGAGCTCGGCCATGACCTTGATGCGCGAGATGATCGGGCTGTGGAACTGCTTGGCGATCGGCCGCATCGCGGGCTGGAGGACGCCGTCGATCCGGTACTTCACGTGCACCGCGTCGTCCTGCGTCTCGATGTGGATGTCGCTCGCCCGACGCTGGATCGCCGTGAAGATCGTGGAGTCGATGAGCCGGATGATCGGGCTGATGTCACTCGTCAGCCGCTCGACCGTCAGGTTGTCCTCGCCGGCCTCTTCCTCTTTCAGCAGCTGGAACTGGAAGCCCTCGGTCGCGTCCTCCAGCACGCGCTGAGAGCTCTCGCTCTTCTTCAGAATCGACGCGATGGCCGACCGCGGCCCGACGGCGATCTTGATCGGGGTCGACAGGAGCACGCCGAGCTCGTCGATCATCGGCAGGTCGGTCGGGTCCGAGACGACGATGGAGAGGACGCGGCCGTCGCGGCGGTAGGGCACGAAGCCGTAGCGGAGCATGAGATCCGCCGGAATCGATCGGAAGAGCTCCTGATCGATCCGGAACGTCTCCATGTCGACGAACTCGATCCGGTAGCGTTCCGCCAGCCGGCGCGCCTGCGCCAGTTCGGCGACCCGCTCGTCATGACCGAGCTCGCCGCTCTCGGCTTCCAACTGCAACGGTGCGTTCACGTCGGCCATCGGCCCGGTGCCTTCCCTGCTCGCCCGCGCCCGCTATCCCGCGAGCACCGAGCTGAGCTGAAACAACGGCATGTAGAGCGCGAGCAGCAGCGCCGCGATCACGATTCCCATCACCACCAGGAGCACGGGCTCCACCAGCGTGACGAACCGCTCCATCGCCGTCGAGATCTCTTCGTCGTAGAAGTCGGCGACCGTGTTGAGCATGTCCTGCAGGGCCCCGGTCGATTCGCCGACTTCGGCCATCTTCACCGCGACATCGGGAAACACGCGGCGCGCCTCGAGCGCGGAGGCGAACGACGCGCCCTCGCGCACCCGTTCCGTCACGACGTCAAGCTCCCGTCCAATGTGCTGGTTCCCCACCGACCGCGCCGCAATCGTGAGGGCGTGCACGAGCGGCAGCCCACCTCCCAGCAGCGTGGCCAACGTCCGCGCCATCTGCGACGTCCCGAACTTCGCCGCGATGTCGCCGATGAACGGCAGCCTCAGCAGCAGCCGATCGAACCGCGCCTTTTGTCCTGGCTGGCGGAACCAGACGACCAGCACCGTGCACGTCGCCGCGACGGCGACGCTCAGGAGGAGCGCGTGCGCGCGCACCCCGTTCGACACCGCCACGATGACCCGGGTCGCCAGAGGCAGCTCGGCGTCGAACGAACTGTAGAAGTCCGAGAACGCCGGGACGACGCGCAGGACGATGATCGAGACGAGGGCGACGGAGAGCGTCACGAGGATGGCCGGGTAGACCAGCGCGGACACTGTCTTCCGCTTCAGCGTCTCCACCACCCGTGTGTACTCGACGAAGCGGCGCAGCATGGCGTCAAGGTTCCCGCTTCGCTCGCCCGCGACGAGCGAGGCGGTGTACACGCTCGACAGCATGTCTCCGTGTGCGGCGAACGCGTCGGACAGCGCCGTCCCGCCACGGACGCGCTGGTGGACATCGTCCAGCATCCGGCGAAACAACGGTGAGGCCACGCGTCCGCGCAGCAGATCGAGCGACTGCACGAGCGGCATGCCCGCGCGAAGCAGCGTGGCCAGCTCCTGGTTGAAGATCAGGAACTCTCGCGTGGGCACCTTCGTCCGGCGCGGCAGACCCGTAGGAAGCCAGGCGACTGCCCCCCGCACCCGCAGCGACAAGACAACGAGCCCCTTCTCCTCGAGCTCGTGCCGTAGCCGCGACTCGGAGTCGGCCGCGTACACGCCCTCGACGATCTCGCCGGACGCAGAGGCGAGGCGGCAGTGGAACTCCACCGATCAGAAGTCCCCGGAAAGTCTGCAACGAATTGCAGGCGTGGACATTAGCTGCTCAGAGTATATCAACTCCAAGCGGCAGCGCGGCTGTCGTTCCAGAAGGTGCGGCCGATTGCGGGGCCCGGTGCGATCGGGGGACCGTCCGACGGATCGAATCCGTCCGACGGTCGCACCGGGTTTGAGAACGAGCGAGCCGTGGGCTATCGAGGATCGACGAACGCGTGGAAGACGCGGACGCCGAGCTCCCGCGGATCCTTGCTCGTGCCCGCGGTGACGACAGCCGGGACGAACGTCGGCGCCACGGCGATCTGAAGCTCCGAGAGATCGCTCTCTCCCATTTGGGACGCTGGAAGACGGATCGTCCGCAGCTCGCGGTCGGCATCGGGAGTCACGGTGAACGACTCCACCGACTGCCCGCCGAGGCTGACCGTCACCTGCTGCGCCGGATGCAGGTTGGCCCCAGGGCTGTCGAGCTCGAGATAGAACACCGCGTCCTTCTTCGGATTCTTGAACGCGAGGGTCGCCTGCTGCTTCGTCCACTGCCATTCGATCGCGGCGTCGTGCCCCGCGACCTCGGCCGGATGCCAGCCGTCCTTGAAGACCGTGAAGAGATTGTCGGTCTGCGGCAGCAGCTGCAAACGCGCCACCCGATACGACAACTGCCCGGCATCTTCGCCCGCGAGCGGCAGCCGCTTCTGGTTCTTCAGCGAGTGCAGGCCGATTTGGATCGACGCGTCACCGACGTACGGGAACACCGGCACGAAGATCGTGCGCGTGTATTCGATCGTCTGCCCTGGCTTCCACTGCGACGTCGGCACCGGCGGCTCGTGGTCATCGTTCCACATCAGCTCGTCGTCCATGTCGACGATATGGACGAAGACCCGATAGTCGTCGTCGAAGGTCGCGTCGGGTGCCACCACGAACCGATAGGTGATCTGGAGCGGGCTCGCGGCGGGAGCGCGCTCGTGGCTGAGGACGACCGATGGCGTGGCGACGGGTGGGCCGGCAGGCGCGGGACCACCGCATCCAGCCGCCGCAAGCAGTACCAGGAGCGCCGCGGAGACGACGGACAGACGCACGTGCTCTGAAATCTTCATGCTTCGAGAACTCGCGTGAGAGGGATGCGGCATCGTAGCGGATCTGCCACGGCGGACGCAATCCAGCCGGCCCGTGTGTTACAGTTCCGCGCGAGGAGAACTCGTGGCGCAGGAGGCTCTCGGGCTGGTCGAAACGAAGGGGCTGATCGGTGCTGTCGAAGCAGCCGACGCGATGGTGAAGACGGCGAACGTCTCGCTCATCGGCAAGGAATACATCGGAGCCGGGTACGTGACCGTCATGGTGCGCGGCGACGTCGGGGCGGTCAAGGCATCAACGGACGCGGGTGCTGCCGCCGCCAGGCGCGTGGGCGAACTGGTGGCCGTACACGTCATCCCCCGCCCGCACGCGGAAGTCGAGCGGTTGCTGCCAAAGAGCTCGTAGGCGGTCATGGCCGCTCCTGCCGCGCCCTCCCCAAAGGACAACGATCGCGATCTCGTCTCCATCGCGGAGGCTCGGGCAGCCGCACGTCGCGCCAAGGCCGCCGCGGCTGACCTCGCCGAGTGCAGCCAGGAGCAGATCGACGCCATCGTTGCCGCGGTGGCGGAGGCCGCCACCGCCCACGCCGAGGTGTTCGCGCGCCTGGCGGCTGACGAAACCGGGTTCGGTGTCTACGAAGACAAGGTCCAAAAAAACCTCTTCGCCTCGCAGAAGGTCTACGAGTTCATCCGGCCGATGCGCACCGTCGGCGTCGTGGCGCGGCACCCCGAGAAGCGGGTCGTCGAAATTGCCGAGCCGTTCGGCGTCGTCGCGGCAATCGTCCCGTCGACCAACCCGACCTCGACCGCCATCTACAAGGTGCTGATTTCGCTCAAGGCGCGGTGCTCCATCGTCATCAGCCCGCACCCGTCGGCGGTGAACTGCATCACTCGCGTCGCTGAAGTGCTGGATGACGCCGCGCGGCGCGCCGGGGCACCGGCCGGCGCCGTCAATTGGATGTCGACCGTCACCCTCGAGGGGACACAGGAGTTGATGCGCAGGCGCGAGGTGGCCGTAATCCTCGCGACCGGCGGCATGGGACTCGTGCGAGCCGCCTACAGCGCAGGCAAGCCCGCCTACGGCGTCGGCCCCGGCAATGCTCCGGCCTATATCGAACGGACAGCCGACACACGCAAGGCGGTCCGCGACATCATCACCGGCAAGACGTTCGACAACGGCGTGCTCTGCTCGTCGGAGAACTCCGTGGTCGTCGACGAGCCGATCGCCGAGGATGTCCGGCGCGAGTTCACGGCGCAGGGAGCGTACTTCCTCTCGAAGGACGAGGCCGCGAAACTCGCCGCCGTTCTTGTGACGCCGCAACGGCTGCCCAATCCGGCACTGGTCGGCAAGCCGGCCGCCTTCATCGCCAACGCGTGCGGCATCAGCGCGCCAGACGGCACCCGCGTGCTCATCGCTTCCCTGGACGGCGTCGGACGGGACTATCCGCTGTCGATCGAGAAGCTCTGCCCGGTGCTGTCGTTCTATGTGGTCCCGAGCTGGCGCGAGGGCTGCGAGCGCTGCAAGGAGATCCTGCGCTACGGCGGCATGGGTCACACGATGTCGATCCACTCCCAGGACGAGCGGGTCGTGCTCGAGTTCGGCTTGAAGAAGCCGGCGTTCCGCATTGTCGTCAACTCCCCCACCACCTTCGGGTCGATCGGGCTGTCCTCGGGCCTCGACCCGGCCATGACCCTCGGCTGCGGCGGCTACGGCGGCAACATCACGTCGGACAACATCTCGCCGCGGCACCTGCTCAACATCAAGCGCCTTGCCTACGAGGTCACGTTCGTTCCCAACCGCTTCGAGCGTGCCGCGGGTGCTGCCGCGCCGCGTGTCCAGACGCGTTCGGACCGCCCGGCGCCGGGAATCTCGGCCGAGGCGCTGAACAGCCGGATCGACCAGTTCCTCGGTGCACGCGGTTTCACAACGCCGGCGCAGCAGGCTGTCGTGCCGGCGACGCCATCGCCTGGTCCACCCGCGTCCGCAGTACCGCTCGCTCCCGCTGCAACCGAAACGCCGACACCGCCGCTTCACGAATCTGCACCTGTTCCAGCAGCGTCGTCGGCTCCAGCGCTCGACTTCGTCTGCGAAGAGGACGTCCGCGTGGCGCTGCGCGATCGACGCACGATCCTCGTCTCAGAGCGCGCCATCATCACACCCTCCGCTCGCGATCTCGGCGAGGCGCATCGTGTCTTCGTCGTTGCGCCATGGAAGGGCTAGCCAGCCGCTTCGTGCTGAGCCAATTGGACTTATTGTTGACCGTGTGACCCGCTGGTGATAGGATGCCTCAGCCGTGGACGCAAGCCGATGCTTGCGTCAGGCGGGGGCTTCGCCCTCCGCTACAGTGACCGGGCGGCCGTTCGTCAGACCGCCTCAGAGCCACCGGAGCCCCCGCAAGTAGGGGGCGACTTACGATGCGCCCGCCGTCGCGGGCGCGATTTCGGAGCGCCCGATGATTCGACCTTCGACGCGGTACCTGACTATCCTTTCGCTGCTGCCGCTCGTGGCCGCCTGCGGATCGACGGTCCGAAAGGCCCCGCACACCGCCGCCGTTCAGCCGTCGCCGGTTCCTCTTCACGAAGCTGCTCCCGCTCTCCCGCAACTGCCCAATCCTGACGCCGTCGGCACCCTGCTCGCGGAGTCCGACAGGCACTTCGAGGCCGGCCGGCACGAGCTCGACGCCGGACACGTCGAGCGGGCACGAATCGAGTTCGACCGTGCGCTGAACGTCCTGATTGAGTCGCCATTCGGCGGGCGTACAGAACCACGCATTCGCGAGCAGTTCGATCGGCTGGTCGACCGGATCAGCACCTACGAGGTGAAGGCGCTCGCCGAGGGCGACGGGTTCACCGAGAAGCAATACGAGCCGGCCTCGATCGACGAGCTCCTGGCGATGTCCGCGACGCTGGCGCCCTCGGACGCGGAGTACGGCACGGGACAGCCGGTCACCAGCGATGAAGGTCTTCCCATCCCGCTCAACCAGCGGGTGCAGTCCTTCATCGAGCTGTTCCAGGGGCGCCTGCACGACTTCCTGCAGGAAGGCATGAAGCGAGGGAGCCGGTATCTCCCGATGATTCAGAACGTCTTCCGGGCCGAGGGGCTGCCGCTCGATCTCGCGTATGTGCCGCTCGTGGAAAGCGCGTTCAAGCCCAACGCGCTCTCGCGAGCGCAGGCCAAGGGCGTCTGGCAGTTCGTGCGCGGGACCGGCCTCGAGAACGGTCTGCGACAGGACTGGTATATCGACGAGCGTTCCGACCCCGAGAAGGCCACGATTGCTGCGGCCAAGTACCTGAACACGCTGTCCCGGCTGTTCGACGGCGACTGGCACCTCGCGCTCGCGTCGTACAACGGCGGTCCTGGACGCATGCAGCGGGCCATCAAGGCGTCCGGGCTCGACGATTTCTGGTCGCTCGCCGCCAACCCGAAGCTGCTCCCGCGGGAGACCCGCGACTACGTGCCGATGATTCTGGCGGCGATTGTCATCGCCAGAAACCCGGCCGAGTACGGCTTCGAGTTCGAGCCGGAGGCACCCTACACGTTCGAAACCGTCACGCTCGAAAAGCCAGTGGATCTGCGACGCATCGCCGAATGGACCGATACGAACGTCTCCAGCATCCAGGCTCTGAACCCTGAGCTCCGCCGTTGGACGACTCCGATTCGCGCTCAGGCGTACGCCTTGAAGGTGCCCGTCGGTACGGGCGACGTGGTGAAGGCCAAGCTCGTAGGAGCCTCGCCCACGGATCTCGCGGCGCTGCGGTGGTACACCGTCAGGAAGGGCGACACGCTCGCGACCGTGGCCCGGAAGCTCCGCGTCAACCGCGCAGACCTTGCTGCGGCAAATTACCTGAGCCTCAAGTCTCGCATCACCGTCGGACAGCAGCTCATGGTGCCTCACGAGACATCGGTGCTCATGACCGCACGCGCCGACACGTCTTCCGCTGCGCCTGCCTCCGCCCGATCGAATGACGTCGTGCGGGCCGTGGCCGTTACCGGAAATGGCGGGCGGGTCAAGATCGCCTACCGCGTGAGACGCGGCGACACGCTGGGCTCCATCGCCCGCACGCACAACACGTCGATTGCCTCCTTGAAGACCTGGAACCACTTGCGCGGCACCCGCATCCGGGCTGGCGAGACGCTGACGATTTACACCGCTCAGCGCGCGAACTGATCACGTTCTACACACACCCGTCCTGGCCGTGGCGGCGCTTTTTGCCGCCTCCGGCCGGTCCCCTTCCCTAACTGATTGCATCGTCAGATCTGACGACGTGGGCGTGCGCTTGCACGGGTCGAGAGGGTGCTGGCGACGATCCGTACGGCGGCGCTCGTCGGCGTCGAAGCCTGCCCGGTGCAGATCGAGGTCGATGTCTCCTTCGGCCTACCGATGTTCACCGTGGTGGGCCTCCCCGACGCCAGCATCCGTGAGAGCCGAGACCGCGTGCGCAGCGCCATTCGCAACAGCGGCTTCGAATTTCCGGCGCATCGCATCACGGTCAACCTCGCGCCGGCCGACGTGCGGAAGGTCGGGGCCGCGCTCGACCTGCCGATCGCGGTCGGGATCCTCGCGGCCCAGGGCACCATCCGTCCGGATGCGGTGGCCGACACCGTCATCGTGGGCGAGCTCTCACTCGACGGATCGATCCAGCCCACCCGGGGTGTTCTGCCCGTGGCGGTGACGGCACGGCGCGAAGGCGCCAGGAGGCTGGTGCTTCCGGCGCCGAACGCAGGCGAAGCCGCCGTCGTGCTTCCGAGCGGCGTGATCCCGGTGGATTCCCTGGCCGACGCCGTCGAAGCCCTTCGCGGAGACCGCAAGCCAGCGCCGATTCCACCGACGCCGGCCGCGCCTCCGTTCGAATATCCCGACCTTGCCGACGTCGCCGGCCAGCTGTTGGCGCGGCGGGCGATCGAGATCGCCGCGGCAGGAGGACACAACCTGCTCATGACGGGTCCGCCGGGAGCGGGCAAGACCATGATGGCGCGGAGAATGGCCGGCATCCTGCCACCCCCCACGTTCGACGAGGCGCTGGCCGCCACCGCCATTCACTCGGTGGCGGGTCTCCTGCCCGCCGGAAGTGGTTTGCTGGCGGTGCGTCCGTTTCGCGCCCCGCACCACACGGTCACGGCCGTGGCGCTGACAGGCGGAGGACTCCATCCGCGCCCCGGGGAGGTGAGCCTCGCCCACACCGGGGTGCTGTTCCTGGACGAGATGTTCGAGTTCGGCCGCCACGCGCTCGAGGTGCTGCGACAACCGCTCGAAGAAGGCGTGGTCACGGTGACCCGAGCGGCGCGGACCGCCACCTTTCCCGCCCGGTTCATCCTCGTCGGGGCGGCCAACCCCTGTCCGTGCGGATTCGCGGGAGACGCGACCCGCGAGTGCCGCTGCTCGCCTCTGCAGGTTGCACGGTACGTGGGCCAGCTCTCGGGGCCGCTGCGCGATCGACTCGACCTCGGAGTCGAGGTGCCACGCGTGCCACCCGACCTTCTCGGAGAGGCCGGTGGAGGTGAGGCGTCAGCGCCTGTGCGCCGCCGCGTGGTCGCGGCGCGGGCTCGTCAGAGGGAGCGAGGCGGCGCGATCAACGGGATGTTGACGCCGGCCGAGACGCGCCGGATCTGCGCGCTCGACCGTGCGGGCGTCCGGCTGCTCTCCGCCGCGGCCGACCGCCTGGGGCTGACGGCGCGGGGGTTCGATCGGGTCCGCCGGGTGGCTCGCACCATCGCGGACCTAGGCGAGAGCGATCGGATCGAAGCCGATCACCTCTCCGAGGCCATTCAGTTCCGTCTCCCACGGTGATCGTTTCATCCAGAGCAGAAAATGTTGAGCTTTTCAGTAGATATTCGCCTCACATTCGCCTAATAGGCAGTTTTCGCTTCCGCGGAAAAAAACCCGTGTGATACAGTGCGAAGACGCCTTGGGCACGGTTGAGCCGCCAGCGAATTCCAAAGCTCACTCGCAAGCCATCCGCCAGTCGCCAAAGAGAGGGTAATGTTTTCTCGCCGTTACACCGTTCTCATCGCTGACCGATCCACGGGCGTCGTCCGCCGGATCACTGTGAGCCTTCGGGCCGCAACCGCGGTCGTATGCGGCGTGCTCATGACGCCCATCCTCATCGGGCTGGGCGCCAAGTGGAGCGCGGGGCTTGAAATTCAGCAGCTGAAGTCGAGCAACACGGCACTTCAGGCCGAGAACGGGAACTACCGCGAGACCACCGGCGAATTGGCCACCCAGATCCAGTCGCTCGAAAACGTCATCAATGAGCTCGGCGCCCGATCGACACTGGAGCCGGCGCAGGCACGCGCCATGGCGAAGCTGCCGGCGGTCGTGAAGGCCCGGGCGGTGGGCGGCACGGCTCAGCCCAACGCCCCGATCTCACCGAGCGTGCTCTCCACCTCCCTGCTGTCGCCGGAGGACACCTTCGGCGTGCTCAAGAGCCTGCTCCAGGCTCTCGAGGGCCGGCTGCGCAACGTGCGCCGGGACGTCGAGAACCAGGAAGCGCTGGCGGCGGCCACGCCGTCCATCTGGCCGGCACACGGGTGGCTCACGGGTCGCTTCGGAGGCCGCTCCGATCCGTTCACCGGCGAGCCGGGATTCCATCAGGGCCTCGACATCTCGACGCCGAAGGGTCAGCCGGTGTTCGCGACCGCGGATGGGCGCGTCGCCGCGGCCTCCTACACCGGCGATTACGGCAACCTGATCGTGCTGCGGCACGACTTCGACATCACGACCCGGTACGGTCACTTGAGCCAGTTCGCCGTGATCGTCGGACAGCCGGTCAAGCGCGGGGACATCATCGGCTACGTCGGCTCCACCGGCCGCTCGACCGCGAGCCACCTCCACTACGAGA
Organism: Vicinamibacterales bacterium; assembly: GCA_050183995.1. GTDB lineage: Bacteria > Acidobacteriota > Vicinamibacteria > Vicinamibacterales > CAVVIG01 > CAVVIG01. Next base: position 28,053 of record JBFXAT010000032.1, on the reverse strand, counting down.
TCCTCGCGAACGGGAAGCTGCTGGATCCGCTGCAGCTCCTCACCCAGCCCGCCGTCCGCTGAGGCGCGCGGGCCGGTTCCGCGGTCCGCGTTTCCGGCCTTCCGGCAGGCGAGACCGAGGCCGCAACCACTCCCCCTTCTGTTACAATCTCTGGATACCCACGGGCGGATCCGCGCTGTAGATGCTCCAGACACTCCTCGCCAAGGTCATCGGCACCCAGAACGAACGCGACCTGAAGAAGCTGCGCCCTGTCGTGGCGCAGATCAACGCCTTCGAGCCATCCATTCAAGGCTTGTCGGACGAGGCGCTCCGCGGCAAGACCGGGGAGTTCCGCACGCGTCTGGCCAACGGTGAGACGCTCGACGATCTCCTGCCCGAGGTCTTCGCGGTGGTCCGTGAAGCCGGTCGCCGCGTGCTCAACATGCGGCACTTCGACGTCCAGCTGATCGGCGGCACGGTGCTGCACCAGGGTCGCATCGCCGAGATGAAGACCGGTGAAGGCAAGACGCTCGTCGCGACGCTGCCGGCGTATCTGAACGCGCTCGAAGGCAAGGGCGTCCATGTCGTCACCGTCAACGACTACCTGGCCCGGCGGGACTCGGAATGGATGGGCCGGATCTACCGGTTCCTCGGCATGACCGTCGGCGTGATCCAACACGAGCTGAACGACGCCGAGCGGCAGGTCGCCTACGCAGCCGACATCACCTACGGCACCAACAACGAGTTCGGCTTCGACTACCTCCGCGACAACATGAAGTTCGATCTCGCGCAGTACGTGCAGCGAGGTCACCACTTCGCGATCGTGGACGAAGTCGACAGCATCCTGATCGACGAAGCTCGCACGCCGCTCATCATTTCCGGCCCCGCGGAGGCATCGACCGATCTCTACTACGAAGTCGATCGCATCATTCCGCGCCTGAAGCCTGGAGCGGTCATCCGCGGCGATACCAAGGCCGAAGAGCGCGAGGCCATCGAGGCCACCGGCGACTACATCGTCGACGAGAAGCACAAGACGGTGACGCTCACCGAGAGCGGCATGGCCAAGGCCGAACAGATGCTAATCGGGCGTCTGAACGGCGGGCACATCTACGACCTCGAGAATGCCCACGTCAAGCACCACGTCGACCAGGCGCTTCGTGCCCATGTGATCTTCAAGCGCGATGTCGACTACATGGTGAAGGACGGCGAAGTCGTCATCGTCGACGAGTTCACCGGGCGTCTGATGCCGGGCCGCCGCTGGAGCGATGGCCTCCACCAGGCCGTCGAGGCGAAGGAGAAGGTCAAGATCGAGCGCGAGAACCAGACGCTCGCGACCGTCACCTTCCAGAACTACTTCCGCAAGTACAAGAAGCTCTCCGGCATGACGGGCACCGCCGACACCGAGGCCGAGGAGTTCGCCAAGATCTACAAGCTCGACGTCATCGTCATCCCGCCCAATCGTCCGCTGGGCCGCGCCGAATATCCCGATCAGGTCTACCGGACCGAACAGGAGAAGTGGGACGCGATCGTCACCGACATCCTCGAAGCGCACGAGAAGGGCCGTCCCGTGCTGGTCGGCACGGTCTCGATCGAGAAGTCGGAGAAGCTGTCAGGCATGCTCGACCGCCGCGGCCTGAAGCGCGGCACGACCACGGGCGCCGGCGCCGAGAAGCACGTGGTGCTGAACGCGAAATACCACGCGCAGGAAGCGGAGTTCGTTGCGCAGGCGGGCCGCCTCGGGTCGGTCACGATTGCCACGAACATGGCGGGCCGCGGCACCGACATCCTGCTCGGGGGCAACGCCGAGTTCATGGCCCGTCAGCAGTGCCTCGCGGAACAGATCGCCGAGCGGCTGCCCAAGGGCCAGGAGCGCTTCGTCGACGACGAGCAGTTCGTCTACTACTACCATCTCGACGGCTTCTATCGCGTCCCGAAGTCCGAGTACGAGCGCATCTTCAATCACTTCAAGGGCATCACCGACGTCGAGCACGACGAGGTGGTTCGCATCGGCGGACTGCACATCGTCGGCACCGAGCGACACGAGTCGCGCCGGATCGACAACCAGCTGCGCGGCCGCGCGGGGCGCCAGGGAGACCCCGGCTCGTCCCGCTTCTATCTCTCGCTGCAGGACGATCTGATGCGGATCTTCGGATCCGATCGCATCTCCGGCCTGATGCAGAAGCTGGGCATGGAAGACGGCGTTCCAATCGAGCACGGCATGGTGACACGTGCCATCGAGCGTGCGCAGAAGCAGGTCGAAGCGCAGAACTTCTCGGTCCGCAAGCACCTCCTCGAGTACGACGATGTGATGAACAAGCAGCGCGAGAGCATCTACGCGCTGCGCCGTGAGATCCTCGACGGCCGGATCCGCGTCGACGAAGACACCGTGGTCGACACCCGCGAGTATCTCGTCGGGCTCGCCGAAGACACGCTTGACGCGCTCGTGGAAACGTACGCGTCCGCCGAGGCCGATCTCGAACAGTGGGATCTCGACGCCCTGCGACGTGAGGTCGAGGACACGTTCGCCATCGACACGGAATCGCTCGATTTCGCGGACAAGACAGCCGACGAGATTCGTGACGCCTTGTGGGCCGTGATTCAAGCGGCCTACACCGAGAAGGAACAGATCATCGGGCGCGATATCCTGCAGCGGGTCGAGCGCGACATCATGCTCCAGGTGGTGGACACGCAGTGGAAGGACCACCTCTACAGCCTCGATCACCTGAAGGAAGGCATCGGGCTTCGAGGGTACGGACAGCGCGACCCGCTCGTGGAATACAAGAAGGAAAGCTTCGAGATGTTCCAGGCGATGAAGGAGCGCATCGACGGCGAAATCGTCAGCTATCTCTGGCGCATCCGCCCCGTGACGCCTGGAGAGGCGCAGGCCGTGGCTCCTCCGCGTCCGCAACCGCCGCGACCGCCGCTCATCACCAACGACCCGGCCGCCGCGCCGAGCGCGTTCGGTCCGCCGCCGATCTTCGGTCCGACAGCCCACGCCTCACCGTCCCCCGCTCCGCAGCCGCGGGCGCCGCAACCCGCCCGTGTGGGTGGAGACGATGCCGCCGTGAAGACGGTACGCAGGGACGAGCCAAAGGTCGGCCGGAACGATCCGTGCCCGTGCGGCAGCGGCAAGAAGTACAAGAAGTGCCATGGCGCCGCCGCTTGATCCAACCGCACCATCGCTTCCCCATCGACCGTTGTCGATCGCGGGGTGCGGCGCGTCGCGCGAATACGCGTTTCCCAAGGCCGACACCCGTCGGCCTTTTCTGCATCCGGACCTATGACCATCAGAATCGAAGCGCCAGACCTCTTGTCATCGGTTGACGCCGGCTTCGCCACCGCGCTCACCTTCGATGACATCCTCCTCGTGCCGCAGCACTCCACCGTGCTGCCGTATCAGGTGGACGTCAGCACGCGGCTCACACGCAACATCAGGCTCAACGTGCCGCTGGTCAGCGCCGCCATGGACACGGTCACCGAGTCCCGCCTCGCCATCGCGATGGCCCAGCAGGGCGGTCTCGGCGTGATTCACAAGAACCTGTCGATCGAGGACCAGGCGTCCGAGGTGGACAGGGTCAAGCGATCGGAAAGCGGGATGATCGTCGACCCCATCACGCTCTCCCCCGCCCACCGGATCTTCGAGGCGCTCGACCTGATGCGCAAGTACCGCATCTCCGGCGTGCCGATCACCGAAGACGGCAGCAAGGAAGGACGACTCGTCGGCATCCTGACGAACCGCGATCTCCGCTTCGAAACCAACCTGCAGCGCCCGATCTCGGACATCATGACCAGCGAGAACCTCATCACGGTTCCCGTCGGCACGACGCTCGACGCCGCGCGTGAGATCCTTCACCGCCACAAGGTCGAGAAGTTGCTCGTCGTCGACCACAACTTCCGCCTGAAGGGGCTGATCACGGTCAAGGACATCCAGAAGGCGGTCAAGTACCCGAACGCGTCGAAGGACGAGCTGGGACGCCTCCGGTGTGGCGCGGCCATCGGCATCGCCAAGGACACCGTCGAGCGTGCCTCGGCACTGGTCGCCGCCAACGTCGACGTGCTCGTCATCGACACCGCACACGGCCATTCGCAGGGCGTGCTCGACATGGTCGCGCGGATTCGCCGCCAATTTCCGGGCGTCGAGCTCGTCGCCGGCAACGTCGCGACCGCGGCCGGGACGCAGGCCTTGATCGATCAGGGCGTCGACGCCGTGAAGGTCGGGATCGGCGCGGGCTCCATCTGCACGACCCGCGTGGTCGCGGGCATCGGCGTGCCGATGATCTCCGCGGTCATGGACTGCGCGCGCGCGGCCGCCCAGCACGACATCCCGGTGATCGCCGACGGCGGCATCCGATTTTCTGGAGACATCACGAAGGCGCTCGCCGTCGGCGCCTCCTGCACGATGATCGGGAATCTCTTCGCCGGCACCGACGAGAGTCCCGGCGAGATGATTCTGTATCAGGGCCGGAGCTTCAAGGAGTACCGCGGCATGGGCTCCATCGGAGCGATGCGCCGAGGCAGCCGCGACCGCTACTTCCAGGACGACTTCGACCTCGAGAGCACTTCCGGCGCCGGAGAGAAGCTGGTGCCGGAAGGCATCGAAGGCCGCGTCGCCCACAAGGGCTCCGTGGCAGCGATGATCCACCAGTTGGTGGGAGGGCTGAGAGCCGGAATGGGCTACTGCGGCACGCCCAACATCCCGGAGCTTCAGCGCAAGGCGCAGATCATCCGGATCACACCGGCGGGATTCCGGGAGAGCCACGTCCACGACGTGGCGATCACGAAGGAAGCACCCAACTACCGGTCGGAGTAGCCCGTCAGGGCTCTCCGATCGTGATCGTCCGGTCCGTGTCGCCGGCGATCGCGACCGTCACGCGGACCGCATCGCGCGGGGCGCGGCGCCAGCGGTCAGGCCATTCCACCGCGACCACGCCTCCTTCCGCGACGAGATCGTCCAGGCCGAGGTCGTCCACCTCGGGAGGACTGAGCCTGTAGAGATCCACGTGGTAGAGCGGGAGTCTTCCGCCTCGGTACTCCTGGATCAGTGTGAAGGTGGGTGAAGTCACCGCGTCCGCGCTCAGGCCCAGCCCTTCGGCCAGTCCGCGAACGAAGGCGGTCTTCCCTGCTCCCAGGTCGCCCTCCAGCAGCACCACTGAATCAGGTCCCAGACCGGAGGCGAGCTCGCGACCGGCTGCCGCCGTCTCCACCTCGGAGCCGGTCTTGCGGATCACGACTCGACGGCCTTCTTCGCCGTCAGCTCGGTGATCGCGTCGCCAATGTGTCCGGCGACGTCGCCCGCGGTCATCGCCACCTCGCCCTCATCCGCCTCCGCCAAGTCGCCCGCCATGCCATGGAGGTATACGGCGAGCCTGCACGCGGCCTCCGCGTCGAGCAACTGCGCCAGCCACGCGGCAAGCATCCCGGTGAGCACGTCGCCGGTCCCGCCCGTCGCCATGCCTGGGTTGCCGGTCGGATTGATGAACACCGTGCCGCTGGGCGTCGCGATCACAGTGCGGTGCCCTTTCAGGATCACATAGACATGGTGGGCCGACGCGAATTCGCGCGCGACCGTCAGCCTGTTCGCCTGCACGTCCTCGACGGAAACACCGACGAGCCGGGCCATCTCGCCCGGGTGCGGCGTGATGATGACGTCACGCCCCTCGCGGCCGGCGAGCCGTTCCGGCTCTCCCGCAAACGCGTTGAGGCCATCAGCGTCCACGACCAGCGGTTGCGTCGCGCGGTCGACCAGTGCACGGACGAACGCACGGGTGCCGCTTCCCCGCCCAAGGCCAGGACCGATCGCGATCACGTCGCGGGCCTGCTCGAGGATCTGCTCGACCGCGTCGGGGTCCAGCCCATCGGGCGTCTCGTCGATCGGCTCCGTCATGTACTCCGCGCCCATCGCCGCCACGATCGCCAGGGATCCGGACGGCACCGCCACCGTGACGAGCCCGGCGCCCGAACGGAGCGCGCCGCTCGCCGCGAGGTGCGCGGCTCCGGTCTTCCCCAGCGAGCCCGCGACGAGCAGCACGTGCCCGTAGTCTCCCTTGTGGCTGTCCGCGGTGCGGGGCTGCAGCAGTTCGCGCGTCCCGGCGCGCGTCATCAACTCGATCCTGGGGCCGGCGACCCCGTCGATGATCTCGGAAGGGATGCCGATGTCGGCGATCACGATGTCTCCGGCGCGCAATTCCGCGGGCGGGAGCACGAGCGGCAGTTTCGGCGCCGCCAAGGCGATCGTCACGTTTGCGTGAATGGAATCGCCGATCGGCTCGTGGCTGTCGGCCGACAGACCGGACGGCAGGTCAATCGACACGACCGGGACGCCGGAGCCATTGACGTCCGCGACGACAGTCTCGAGCAGTCCCGCGAGCGGCGTATTGAGGCCGGTCCCGAAAATCGCGTCGACGATGATCGTGGAGTCGGACACCTCGGAGGAATGCAGCTCCCAGTCCTGCGCGTTGGCGATTTCGACCACCGACACGCCCAAGCGACCGAGGATCTCCAGATTCGTGCGGGCGTCTCCCCGCACCTCGCTGACCGTACCGATCAAGAAGACCGATACGTCGACCCCGCGCTGCAGGAGCGTTCGCGCGACAACGAAACCGTCCCCTCCGTTGTTGCCGCGTCCGCACAAGACCGCGACGGCATGCTCGCGAAGGTCGCCGTGCACCGCCTCCATGGCGGCCACCACCTGCCGACCCGCGTTCTCCATCAGGACGATCGAAGAAATCCCGATGTCGTCGATCGTCCGGCGATCAGCCTCGCGCATCTGTCCTGCCGTCAGCACGCGCATTGTCGAAGTTGCACGCAGAATAGCACAGGCAGTACGCTCCACTCATGAGCCTCATGGTGAACGTCAACGGCCGCATCGTCGATCAGGAACACGCCGCGGTCAGCGTGCTGGACCACGGATTCCTATACGGCGAAGGGGTCTACGAGACGCTGCGCACGTACGATGGTGAGCCGTTCCTCTTCGACCGGCACATGCGGCGCCTGCGCGCGTCGGCCTCGATGATCGCGCTTGCGGTCCCGCTGGACGACGGCGAAATGGCCGCGCGGCTGCGCGCCACGATGGACGCGGCCGGCCTCGGCGCCGACGGCCGGGAAGCCTACCTCCGGATCCTGGTGACGCGCGGCGTCGGGGAGCTCAGCTACGACCCGACAGCCTGTCCGGCACCCACGGTGGTGATCATCGCCAAACCGCACGTCGACGCGCCGGCTGAGGCATACGAGCGCGGGGTCACCGTCGCGCTCGTCGGCATCGTCCGCAATCACCCTGGCTCGGTGAACCCGATCATCAAGTCGAACAATCTCCTGAACAATGCACTGGCCATGCAGGAGGCGTACAAGCGCGGGGCGTTCGAAGGGGTGATGCGCAATTATCTCGGTGAGCTCGCCGAATGCACGACGGCCAATCTTTTCCTGGTTCGTGGAGGCGAGGTCCTGACGCCGCCGCTCAGCGCCGGGCTCCTCGGCGGATTGACGCGGGAATTCGTCTTCGAGATCGGTGCCGACGAAGGTGTGCCGGTGCGCGAGCAGATTCTGAGGGATGAAGACCTGTTCGGCGCAGACGAGGCGTTCCTCACGAGCACGACGCGCGAGCTCGTGCCGATCGTCCGGGTCGACGATCGCACAATCGGCGCGGGTACTCCTGGCGCCGTGACGCACAGACTGCTGGCCGCGTTTCGCCGAAAGGCCGCGGAGATGGCGGCGGCAGCGCGCCGCGCCGGAGATGGCGCGGCGGCCGTCCGCTGACTAGACCTCGACGAACTCCTCGACCGGCGGACACGCACACATCAGGTTGCGGTCGCCGTACGGGTTGTCGATCCGCCCGACGGTCGGCCAGAACTTTCTGGCTCTGACGAACGGCAGGGGGAATGCCGCCTGCTGCCGCGAGTAGCGATGCGGCCACTCGTCGGCTGAAACAGCGGCGGCCGTGTGCGGTGCGTTCTTCAGGACGTTGTCCTTCGGATCGGCCTTACCGTCGATGACGTCCTGGATCTCCTGACGAATGGCGATCATCGCGTCGCAGAAACGATCCAGCTCCTCCTTCGGCTCGCTCTCCGTCGGCTCGATCATCAACGTGCCGGCAACCGGGAACGACACCGTGGGCGCGTGGAACCCGTAGTCCATGAGCCGCTTGGCGACGTCGGTCTCGTCGATCCCGCTCGCCTGCTTCAAGGGGCGCAGGTCGAAGATCATCTCGTGCGCCACGCGGCCGTTCTCCCGCGCGTACAGCACCGGGTAGTGCCCCTCCAGCCGCGACTTGATGTAGTTGGCGTTGAGAATGGCGTAGCGCGTGGCATTCGTCATTCCGTCCGCGCCAAGCATGCGGATGTAGGCGTAGGAAATCAGGAGGATGCTCGCGCTGCTCCACGGCGCCGCCGCCAGCGCGCGGATCGCACGCGCCCCGCCGGTCTTCACGAGCGGATGACCCGGAAGGTACGGTGCGAGATGGGCCGCCACGGCGATCGGCCCCATGCCCGGCCCGCCGCCCCCGTGCGGAATCGAGAAGGTCTTGTGCAGGTTCAGGTGGCAGACATCCGCGCCGATCACCGCCGGACTCGTCAGGCCGACCTGCGCGTTCATGTTCGCGCCGTCCATGTACACCTGCCCGCCGCGCTCGTGCACGATGCGGCAGATGTCCTGGATACTCTCCTCGAATACGCCATGCGTCGACGGATACGTGACCATCAGCGCCGAGAGCCGGTCCTTGTTCGCTTCGGCCTTCGCCTCGAGATCGCCGACATCGATGTTTCCGTCCTTCGTGCTGGCGACCACGACGACGCGCATGCCCGCGAGGACGGCGCTGGCGGGATTCGTGCCATGCGCCGAGGCCGGGATGAGCACGACATCGCGAGAGACGTCGCCGCGATCGTGATGGTATGCGCGGATGACCATCAGGCCGGCGTATTCGCCCTGCGCCCCGGAGTTCGGTTGCAGCGAAACCGCGGCGAGCCCGGTGATGCGCGCGAGGGCGGTCTCGAGCTCGCTGAAGACCTGCTGGTAGCCGGCTGCCTGCTCGACCGGCACGAATGGGTGCGGTCTGGAGAACTCCGGCCACGTGATCGGCAGCATCTCGGCGGCCGCGTTCAGCTTCATCGTGCAGGAGCCGAGCGGAATCATCGACGTATCGAGCCCGATGTCCTTGCGCTCCAGCCCGCGAATGTAGCGCATCATCTCGGTCTCGGAGTGATGCCGGTTGAAGACCGGGTGCGTCAGGAACGCCGACGTCCGAGCAAGGTCCCCAGGGTAGTTCGTACGAATCTCCTCAGCGGCGGATGCGGACGATGCCTTCGGTGTCCCGACCTGCTCGAAGATCGCGACCAGCGCTTCCACGTCCGAGAGATCCGTCGCCTCGTCCAGCGCGATGTTGATCGAGCCATCGTCGCGGTATCGCAGATTGACGCGGGCGGACTCCGCCGCCTGGCGTACGCGACCGGAGTCGGCACCTGCCACGCGAAGGGTGTCGAAGTAGTGGGCGTTGCGTTGCTCCAGCCCCAGGGCTTCGAGGCGCGCGGCAAGCAGCGCCGCCAGACCGTGCACGCGATTCGCGATGGCGGTCAGCCCCTTCGGGCCGTGATAGACGGCGTACAGCCCCGCGATGTTCGCCAGGAGCGCCTGGGCGGTGCAGATGTTGGACGTGGCCTTCTCGCGCCGGATGTGCTGCTCGCGCGTCTGAAGAGCCATGCGATACGCCGTATTCCCGTGCACGTCGACCGAGACGCCGATGATGCGGCCGGGCGCCTGCCGGACGTGCTTCTCGAGCGTCGCGAAGAAGGCCGCGTGCGGTCCGCCATAGCCGATCGGAACCCCGAAACGCTGGCTGTTGCCGAGCACGACGTCTGCCCCCATCTCGCCTGGCGGCGTGAGGAGCGTGAGGCTGAGGAGATCCGTCGCGACCGCGACGAGGACGCCGGCGCGACGGCACTCGGCGATGAGCGGCCGCAGGTCGTGCACCAGCCCGGCCTCGTCTGGAGACTGCACCAGGGCGCCGAAAACCCGTTCCCCCAGGGTCGCCGAGGCCATGGGGCCGACGACCAGCTCGATGCCGAGCGGCTCGGCCCGCAGGCGAAGCACTTCGATGGTCTGCGGAAAGCAGCTGTCGGCGACGAAGAACTGGGGCGGCGCGGCCGCCGCCTCGATCCGGCGCGACTGCGCACGATGCAGCAGCGTCATCGCTTCGGCCGCCGCGGTTGCTTCATCCAGCAGCGACGCCGTGGCGATCTGCATGCCGGTGAGCTCGGTGACCATTGTCTGGAAGTTGAGCAGCGCCTCGAGACGACCCTGCGCGATTTCGGCCTGGTACGGCGTGTACGGCGTGTACCACCCCGGGTTCTCCAGCACGTTGCGAAGAATGACGCTAGGGGTGATGCACTCTGAGTAGCCCAGCCCGATGTACGAACGGAACAGCTGATTGCGCGAGGCCACGTCGCGCAGCTCGCGATGGAAGCGGTGCTCGGCCATTCCCGGAGGGAGGTCGAGCGACCGCGTCAGCCGGATGCGAGCGGGAATCGCCTCGTCGATGAGGGCGTCGACCGACGGGGCATCGACGACCTCCAGCATCGCCTTGGTGTCGTCGGCATCGGGACCGATATGCCGCGACTGGAACACGTCCCGATCGAGAATGCTCATTTCACCAGTTCGCTGTACTGCGCGGCGTCCAGCAGCGTGTCGGCTTCGCCGGGCTGAGAAAGCTTCAGCGCGACCATCCAGCTCCCGTGCGGGTCGCTGTTGATCGCCTCGGGCTTGTCCTTCAGCGCGGCGTTGATCTCGACGACCTCACCGGAGACCGGCGCGTAGAGCTCCGAAACCGCCTTGACCGACTCGATGGTCCCGAACGACTGGCCCGCCACGACCGTGCTGCCGACCTCCGGCAGGTCGATGTAGACGACGTCGCCGAGCTGCTGCTGCGCGTAGTCGGTGATGCCGACTCGTCCGGTGACGCCGGAGAGCTCGATCCATTCGTGGTCCTTGGTGTACCTGAATCCAGCCGGGTACGTCATCACTTTGTCCTCTTGTAGAAAGGCGTCGGCACGACCTGCGCGCGCGTTCGACGGCCGCGTATCTCGATCTCGAGCGCGGTGCCTGGGGCGGCATGTGCGGCAGGCACGTAGCCGAGCCCGATGGCCTTCTTCAGAAACGGCGTCTGCGTGCCGCTCGTGACCGCGCCCACCGAAGCTCCGTCGACCCAGATCGGGTATCCCGGCCGCGCGATGCCGCGATCGATCATCTCGAACCCCACAAGCCTCCGCTGCACGCCTTCCGCCTTCTGGCGTCGCAGCACGTCGGCGCCGACGAAATCGGCCTTCTTCCAGCCGACGATCCATCCGAGATCGGCCTCGAGCACGGTCGTGGTCTCGTCGATGTCGTTGCCGTGCAGCCGCATCGCGGCTTCGAGGCGAAGCGTGTCCCTGGCGCCGAGGCCACAGGGCACCAGGCCGGCCGGCTCGCCCGCTTGCATGAGAGCCAGCCACACGCGATCGGCCGACTGCGGCGGGACGAAGACCTCGAAGCCGTCCTCGCCGGTATAGCCCGTGCGCGACACCGTGCCGCGCACCCCGGCGATCTCGCCGTGCGCGAACCAGTAGTACTTCATCGACGCCAGATCCACGCCGGTCAACGGCTGCAGGATCTCCAGCGCACGCGGGCCCTGGATGGCGATCAGCGCGTAGCGCGCGCTCACGTTCACCGCCACGGCATCGCCCGCCGGCGCAATGCCTCGCGCGATGTAGTCGTAGTCGCGATCGATGTGCGACGCATTCACCACCAGCATGAAATGCTGGGCGCCGAGGCGGTAGACGAGCAGATCGTCGACGAAGGTGGCCTCAGGCGTCAGCAGGCCCGAGTACTGCGCCTGCCCAACCTGGAGCTTCGATGCGTCGTTGCACGAGATCCGCTGGACTGCGTCGAGCGCGTTGGCGCCGGCGATCTCGATCTGGCCCATATGGCTGACGTCGAACAGACCGGCCCGTTCCCGGACGGCCATATGTTCGGCCGTGATGCCGGAGTACTCGACGGGCATGTCCCACCCGCCGAAGGGGACCATTCGGGCCCCGGACGCCAGGTGGCGCGCGTGTAGTGGAGTCTTCTTCAGGGGTGCGGCAGCAGTGTGTTCCATCGAGGGGTGCGCCAGTGACCGAAACTGCTAAACGGTACTATGCGCACCCCCCGCGGTCAAGGAACGCAGCGACGAAACGGACGTCTCTCAGCGCGGCCGAGGGCGCACCAGGGCCACGCCCGCGCCGACGCACAACGCGATCACTGCAGCCGCCACGGTCCACACCGTGGCCTCCGATCTCCAGGGTGCCGGCAATGCCGGAATCAGGAGCGCCGCGGAGACGCCGGCACACAGCAGACCGACCACCATCCCACCGAGGACTCCGAGGAGTTGTCGCATAATCGTCAGCTCCAATTGATGCCCGAGCAGCTGATGAAGGAGAACCAGTACGACTCGACCTGTAACAGCCAACGCCAGCTGCACATCCCCTGATAGAACGAGTTGTAGATCGTCGAGATCCAGCACTGTTGGTAGTCGTTCGAGGCGAACATCATCCTCGTCTCCATGACGGTGTAGCAGTCCGCGGCCATGCCTGCCGGCCGCACCCGGCCTCGCGCGTTGCGTCCCAGATGCTTGGCCACGCGTCCCGGGGCGCCAACATCCCCGGTCAGCGCACCAACCGCCGCGTCAGAGACGACGAAGGCCAGGGCCGGTGGGGACGAGTCCTCGGTGTCGACCAGGGCGGCCGCTGCCGCGCGGAACTGCGCGACCGCTGGCGAATCGGCCAGCAGCCGCCGAATCTTCATCTCGGCGGCTTCGTCCGGCGTGCCGTGGGGCAGCGTCACGTTCGTCTTGCCGCGTGAGACCCTCGTCGACTCCGAGTTGACGGCGAACGTGACCTTGTCGCCGCGTGCAACGGCGAGCTCCAGCTCGAACTCGCCGCCCGGGTGAACGCTCTTGGTAATCTCCAGCCGCCCGCGACGGCCGACCACTTGAACCCCGTTCTCCAGCGGACGGATCTCGAAGGTGAGGTCGGCCTGATCGCTGCGCGAGACTTGAGCGGCGACAGCTTCGACGACCGCTCCCCCTCGTTGCGCACCGCCAGATCCCGCGTGCGTCGCGCGGCTCGCCACACCAATCTCCCCGCGCACGCCTTCGCGGCGCGCCGCCTCGACCTCGCGATTCAGCACCGATCGGCTCCCCCCCGGAACCCTCGAACGCTGCAGCACATTGCTGCCACGCTCCGTAGACCAGCCGATGACCGTCATGCTGCCCGTGATCGCGCCAGCCACGATGAGCAGCACCCAGACACTCCCGCGCCTCGCCCTTGGACACTTCAACCTCTCGACGACTCTCATGATGTGCTCCCTCCGGAGCCAGCGACTCCGGACCGTGTCGCGTGACGACACGGCATTTGGTGCACGCGCGACCTCACAGCGTGTGGCTGCCCCGCCCCGTCCACGTGATGTTCCCGGGGGCTCCCGGCCCGCACGACCCTCAGATACTTGCCGGCACTTCCTCGACCTCGCCTTCTTCGCCCTCCACGGCCGACTGCTCACGGCCATCGTCATCACCGCCTGCGGCGGGCGGCACCAACCGCAAGTACGCGTTGAGGGTGTGATAGCTGATACCCAATCGGCGGGACGCTTCCCGCTTGTTGCCCCGAGACCGATCGAGCACCAGACGTGCGTAGCGACTACCCCACACGCGAAGCGTGTCGCCCCGCTCGAGTGAGGGCGTGAGGACGAGCGCATGATCCCCACGGACAGCTGGCGGCAGGTCGTCCAGCTCGATGACGTCCCCCTCCACCAGCGCAATGGCCCGCTCGATCGTCCGCTCCAGCTCACGCACGTTGCCCGGCCAGTCGTAGAGCATGAGCGCCTGGCGCGCCGCCTCCGACACGCGGAGCGTGCGCGTGTGTCTGTGCCGCTCCAGGAAATAGGCGGTCAACTCCGCCACGTCTGATCGCCGCTCGCGAAGAGGAGGCACGCGAATGTCCACACCGCCGAGACGGTAGTAGAGGTCGGCCCTAAACAGCTTGCGCTGCACCATCTCGGACAGACTCCGGTTGGTCGCCGCCACAATCCGAATGTCCACGCGCTGAGACCCGTTGCCGCCCACGCGCTCAACCGCCAGATCCTGAATGGCACGAAGGAGCTTCGCTTGCGCGGACAGCGAGAGATCGGACACCTCGTCCAGAAACAGCGTGCCACCGTCGGCGTGCTCGAACTTCCCCCGGCGCCCTCGCACGCCTGTGGCAGTACGGTCCTCGATGCCGAAGAGCTCCGCCTCGAGGAGGGTCTCCACGAGCGCAGCACAGTTGATGGCGACGAACGGGCCGTTGCGCCGGCGACTGAGGTCGTGGATCTGGTGCGCGACGAGCTCCTTGCCGACGCCGCTCTCCCCTTCGAGCAACACCGTGAAGTCAGTGCTCGCGACCCGCTCGATCCGCGATCGCAACGAGGCCATGACCGACGTCGATCCAATGAGCGGCGCGGCGCCGTCACGCTTGCTTCGGGCGGGAACCGCGGCGGCTCGACCGCCCGGCGCACCACGACCGCGCTCGATCTCCAGCACCAGCACGCCAACCTGCGCTGCATCGTCCAGGAGCTGCAGATCCCAATCGGAGAAGGGCGTGCCGGAGTCACTGGTGGCTTCCAGGACCGCCGGCGGAGATGCGCCGGCCTGCGGCAACTCCACCGCCGCGCAGTCGCCGGCGCGCTCGGATGCCCGACTGTGAGGCCACCGCGGTCTGGCGTCGCGAAGCGCGACCGACTTCGCCAACAACAGGCGACAGACCGCTTCCTCGAACGCACTCCGCGTCGCGGCAGGATCCATCCGCGCATGCAGCGTGCGAACGACAGTGGCGAGCACGTCGCTCAGCCCGCGTCTTGGATCCCGCCGCCTGGGCGTGAGCCGCAGCGTATGTTGTGACATGTGTCCTCCGGCAATCGACCGTCGCTCGCACGAATACGAGCGGCGAGCCCATCCGCAACGCCGGTGCCACACGCCGCGAATGTCCAGCGGCGCGATTTCTGGCCACTTTCCACCCAGTCCCGGATATTTCACCCCGTCGATACTGGGTAGCAACTGCCCACGCGCGCGTCCGCGTCACCCGAACGCGGGCACCGGGGGTGCTCTTCCCACGCCCATCGGCACGGACCCGCAGCCTTCACAGCGACGCAATTTCCCGGTCGAAGCTCAGTCCGCCGTGATACAGCACGAGATCGGCCCGCACTTGCGCCACGCAGCACCTCGCCACCGACGCCTGCGCGAAGATCCGTTTGCCTGCCGACTCCAGGTGCACTTCCACGATCGCTCCCGGCGCCAGTCGACAGCGAATTTCCACGAGGACGCCTCCAGCCGAGATATCGAGCACGCGGGCCGCGTGGCCTGGACGAATCCGGCAGGCGACTTCCAGCGGCTCCACACGTCGGCGCAACCAGGCGCGGCGCTCCTCGCGGCTTACGGGGCGAGCCACGCCCGTGTTCGAACGCTGTATTTCAGAATCCTCGTGCGGCCCGTTTCACCGAGGATCCGCACGACGTACTGCGCCGTTCCACGTCCCCTGATGTACAGGCTCCCAGGAGTGGCTGTCCCCGCCGGCGTGAAGGTGACGCCGTCACTCGACCCAAGGCGAACCGGATCGTTTCCAGGCGGAGTACTGCCGTCGGCGCCTGGAATGCCTGGCAAGGCACCAAACTCCACGCCGGGGAACGAATCGTGGAGGTGCTCCACTGGGCCCACCGATCGATCGAGCCCGCTCGCAATGTCCGCCGACAACACCCCGTTCCCGTTGCCGTCTTCGTACACCGTCATGGCAAACCCGGCAGGCGTCTGTGTGAACCGGACGGCCGTGTCACGCGCGTGGCTGATCGCCCGCAGCCGAACCTGCTGCAGGCGGGCCGCCACGAGTCGGGCTGCGCCACCCGCGCGTATCTCGTCGGCTGCCGTCAGCAGACCCGGAGTCGCCCCCGCGCCGAGCGTGGCGGCGACTCCGACAGCGAACAGCAGCTCGATGCAAGAAGTCGCCGCCATCGCCCCTCCTACTGCGGCGTTCCCGCGGACGGCGATCCACCACCCACGGCGAGCTGCGGGCGCAGCTTCAGGAAGCTCTTCTCGCCGATGCCCTGGACGTTCATCAGCTCTTCGATCTTCTTGAACGGACCGTTCTTCTGCCGGTACTCGAGAATCCGCTGCGCGGTCTTGGCACCGATGCCCGGCAGCTTCTCGAGGTCGGCAGCCGTGGCCGTATTGAGATTGACGACGGTCCCCGCCTTTGCCGAGGCGGTGTCAGTGCGCGGCGGTGCTGTCTGGGCCGCGGCGGCCCCGGCAAGAAGCAGGACGGGCACGATCGTGAGCAGACACATTTTCAACATCAGCTTTCTCCTCCACCAGGAGCGGAACGAGGCACCGCCGGAACACGAGGCGCGGCTGTCCACCTGGTCGCGCGCCGAAGGGGCAAGGAACGGTCCCCCGCGCCGCCGCACGGCACCGCGGCGCCAACGTTCTGAGACGGTGGCGCTTACTGGCTCGAAGGGTGAACGCCGCCGCACACGAGACGTGCGGACGGCGCGAAAGATGACGCCGGCGGTTGCCGGCCTGGCGGGCTACAGCTCGTTCCGGAACTGCTCGAGCGCGACGCGCACGAGTTGACTGCGGGTTCTGACGCCGGTCTTGTTGAACAGCACCTGCAGGGCCGACTTGACGACGCCCTCCGTCGTGCTGAGCGCAGCGGCGATCTCTTTGTTCCCCAGGCCTTCGATCAGGAAACCCAGGATTTGCCGCTCCCGCTCGGTCAGTCTTAGCGGTCGGGCGTCATCCCCCACCGCCACCTGCACCAGCTTCCGAAGGTAGTGCTCCTCGATCAGTACCTTCCCGTCGAACACCTCGCGGATACTGCGCTTCAAGTCGTCGGCCGCATGTTGCTTGTTGAAGATGCCCGCGACACCCGCGCCGAGCATCTGCAGGGCCTCGCGGTCGGGCAGTCCGGCCGTAACCAGCAGGATCCGGCCGTTGAACCCGCGGGCGCGCAACTCGGTCACCAGCTGCCCTGCCGGCTCCTGTCCCAGCATGTAGTCCAGCAGCAGCACGTCGACGTCTTCCCGTGCCAGCGCCTCGAGCGCGCCTGCCGGCGTTCCTTCGATGCCCACGAGCTCGAACTCCGCGTCGGCCGACAGCAGCCGCGCGAGGCTGTCCCGGAAGAGCGCGTGGTCGTCCACCATGAAGAGCCGGATGGCGCGGTTCGCACTAGCTGGCACGGCGATTCTCCGATGCGGCGTGACGCGCGAGCGGGACGATCAGTCGGAACTGCGCGCCATCCGCGCTGCCCACGTAGCGCAAATCGCCGCCAACGCTCCGCGCCAGCTCGCGCGACACATACAAGCCGAGTCCCGATCCCCCCGAATCGGACGGAACCGGATGCAGGTGGAACAGCGCGGACGCGTTCCCCACGCCAGGTCCGCTGTCGGCGAAGGTGACGACCACGTCTCGATCCTCGACCGCCGCAGAGACGACGAGCCGGCGCTCGCCGCGTCCCCCGACCGCGCGCAGGCTGTTCTGGCACAGGTTCAGGCAAATCTGGAGCAGCGCGTGGGCGTTGGCGGCCACGGCGGGCAGATCGTCCGGCACCTCCCACGCAACCTCGCCATCGACCTCGTCCCAATCCGGCTCGATCACCACGCGCAGTTGATCCAGCACCGCGTTGACGTCCGCGACCCGCTCCTCCTCCGCAGCCGACTTCCGGAGCTCGAACGAGGCGAGCTCCATCAAGCCGTTGACGAGCCGCACGAGCGCTTCGAAGTCAGGCCTTCCGCGCACGTCGAGCTGCCCGCCGAGATTCGAGCAGACCACCGAGATCGCCGCGCACAGGTTGCGAATCTCGTGCGACACCGCGCTCGCCAGCAGCTGGTTGTAGTCGAGCAGATATTGAAAGTTCTCCCGCTCTCGATCGCGAACCTCCTCCGACATGTCGACGACGATGGCCGCGAGGCATCGTTCGTCGCCTTGGCCGTAGACCGAGAACCAGGCTTGGATCGGGAAGTGATGATCGTCAATCCGCCGCGCCCATCCGGTGACCGACGTGCGAATCAGCCGATCGTGCGAGGCGACCTTCAGAGCGTGCGCGAACATCGGAAGGTTGCCGTCCACCGACATGCCGATCAGCGTGCCGGGGGCAAAGCCCAGCATCTGGTGCGTCGCACGGTTCGCCGCCAGGACCACGCCGGTTGCACCGAGCGTGAGAATCGCCGCCGGACTACTCTCCGCGAGCGCGCGCAACTGCTCCTCGGCGCGACGCCGCATCTTCTGCTCGAACTGCAGCCGCCGCAGGCTCTCGAGCAGCCGCCGACGGTTGTTGCTCATCTCCACGAAGAGCAGGCCCGTGCCGACATAGGCGATGCTCGCCATCGTGTATTTGAGGAGCGCCTCGAGTCCTGACGTGGCCGGGGTGAACGGCGCCCGCGCAAGCGCGGCGAACAGACCGAAGAGCACGATCTGCCAGCGCGTCAGCGCCGTCGACGCGATCAAGACCGGAATCGTATAGAAGACCCCCAGCGAGAAGTCGAGTTGGAAGTACCACTCGATCGCCCAGAGGCTCGCGATGAGCCCCAGCGCCACGGGGAGCACGCGGCTGCCGCTGATCGCATTCTCCGGAATGCGGACACCGAAGACCGACAAGCGCGTGGGCATGCGCCATTGTGGCCGGATCTCCGCGCTCCGCGGAACGTCATTTCACTCCAGTAGCCGTTAGATATCCGAAAGATAGCCGACAGCGAATCGCTCATCGTATCGACTCCTGTCCGCTCGGCGCGTTCGTCATCCGAAAGAGCGCCGATAGATAGCGCCACGTCCGCAGAGGACCGCACTAGTCTGCCGATATGTCGATGCCACGTCGGCATCTCTCAATCACTCATGCCGGCAATCGTTCGACTGAGCGCGGCAGGCATTCGCTTGCAGTGCACGGCCGGTCGTCCCATCGAACGCCTGATTCAGAGGTGATTTCGTCATGCTACTCAGCCGACTGAAACAGTTCCTGCACGTCTTCGACGACCGCTTCGAGGATCTCGACCGGCGCACCTGGAAGTCCATCGTCTACCGTGACTTCAGCGCCGGACTGATCGTGGCCATGACCGCGATTCCGATGGCGATGGGATTCGCGATGGCCATGGGAATGCGCCCCGAGCAGGGCATCATCGCCGGCGCCGTCGCCTGCCTCGTGGGACGCACGTTCGGCGGTTCCAAGTACCAGGTCTACGGCCCCACCGCGGCGTTCATTCCGGTCATCGCCGGATTGATGGCCAAGTACGACCACGGCTTCCTCATCTTCTGCTCGCTGCTCGCCGGCGTCATCCTGATGATCATGGGTCTCGCCGGGATGGGGCGCATCGTCAAGCTCGTACCCAACTCGATCGTCGTCGGCTTCACCGTCGGGATCGGAATCACGATCGCGCTGACCAACCTCGACGCCGTGCTGGGCATCCGCGTCGAAGGGGGTGGTCTGCTCAACGTCCTCGGCGGAATCGCTGGGAACATCACGCAGGTCAACGTCTATGCCCTCGCGATCGGCCTCATGACATTCCTGATGACCCGGTACCTGCTGCGCATCTCGATCTTCATCCCGGCGCCGCTGATCGCCCTCGGCACCGCAACGGCGCTTGGCGCGACGGCGTTCGCCGGTTCGAACCTGGAGCTCATCGCGCATCGCTACGGGGAGATCCCGAACGACTTCTTCGTCTTCACACCGCCTCGCCTCCCCGAGTTCACCGGCGCCGTCCTCGCGGACATGAGCTACTACGTCATCGCCATCGTCTTCGTGTCGGCCGTCGAGAGCCTGCTCTGCTCGTCGATGGCCGATCGGCTGGCCGGGAACAAGAAGACCCCCTTCAACCCGGACAAGGAGTTCTGGGGACAAGGCATGGTGCAGGTGATCACGCCTCTCATCAACGGATTCCCGTGCACCGGCGCGCTCGCGCGCACCGCGACCAGCATCAAGTCCGGAGCGGTGACGCCGCTCGCCGGGTACTTCAAGTTTGCTCTGAAGCTCGCAATGGCCTACTACCTCGCCAGCTATCTCAACCTCGTCCCGATGGCCTGCATCGGCGGGATCCTGCTCTGGGTCTCGACGAACATGGTCAAGCCGGCCGAGATCCGGCACGTGTGGGCGGCGGATCGGGCGCACGGCCTGTTGATGGCGTACACCGCCGTCATGGTTCCGCTGACCGATTTCCTCACCGGCGTCCTCTCCGCGCTCTTCATCTACCTGATCTTCCACAAGAAGTTCGGCGCGCTCCCTGAACCCGAGAGCCCGTCCAGGATCCACGTCAACTCCACGGCCGATCCCCTTCCGGCATAAGGAGCGCATTCCATGGCTGGCTTCGATCAGATCGTTGTCGCAATCGGATCGCCTGGAGCCGACTGTCCCGTGATTGCGTACGCCGCGCTCCTGGCGCGGCTGGGCGCCGCGAAGGACGTGCGGTTCGTCCACGTGGCGGACACGCAGGCGCCGGCGGCCGATGTCCGCCGTGAGATGCGGGACCGCATTGCGGTCCCCTTCAGGGAGATCGCGGCCCGTACGGAATGCGACGTCCTGCAGGGGTCGCTCACCGACCGGCTGTTGGCATACGTGACCGAGTTCCAGGCGGATCTGGCGGTCATCGGAGGCAAGAGACGGAAGCTCGGCTCGCGACTGGCGATGGTTGCGCCCTGCGCGGTCGCCGTCGTCCCCAATCACCACCCTGCGCGCCTGTCGCACGTGATGGTCGCGGTCGACTTCTCGTCCGCGGCCCTCGAGACCTTGCAGTGGGTGACGCAGCTCGCCGCGGGCGCTCCGGGCACCCGCTGCACGGCGCTCCATGTGGCGACGCCGGAGTCGACCGATCTGTTCGGCGCCGAAGAGGACGAAGCGCAGCAGGCGGAGGCGATGCGGCGTCTGCTCGCCGAGGCGGACTGCCACGGCGTGGACGTGGAGCCGCGCCGGACGCCAGTCGAGCGAAGCACGGACATCGGCCTCGGCCACCACTTCTCAATCGCCGCGGCGATCGAGGGCAGCGACGTCGCGCACACCATCATCGCCGAGGCGGAGCGGTCGGGCGCGGACTGCATCGCACTCGGCACGCGAGGACGCAGCCGTTCCGCGTCGATTCTGCTCGGAAGCGTGACGGAGAAGGTCATCGAACGGTCGAACGTCCCCGTCCTGATCGGCAAGCATGGCGGCGCCCATCTGAGCCTGGGCGAAATCCTGCTCGGCCGTGCGGGATGGCAGCCCGGCATCAAGACCAACTGAGGAACTGTCGATGCTGATGCGCAGCGCCCCGGACCTCCGGCTGCTCTTCCCCACGGACTTCTCCGACGCGTGCGTCCGCGCGAGCCGTGTCATTGCACAGCTCGCGGACGTGCTGCAGCTCGATCTGACGATCATGCATGCTGCAAGACCAGGGGCCAACGCGCTGGCAGCCCGTCGCGCGCTCGACCGCTTCTTCACCGAGGCGGCACAGCTCGCACGCTGCCGCCG
Organism: Vicinamibacterales bacterium; assembly: GCA_050183995.1. Classification (GTDB taxonomy): domain Bacteria; phylum Acidobacteriota; class Vicinamibacteria; order Vicinamibacterales; family CAVVIG01; genus CAVVIG01. Next base: position 6,565 of record JBFXAT010000032.1, on the reverse strand, counting down.
TGTCCTGGTCGAGACCAACGACCCCTGCCGGGCCATCAGCGATCTCTGCGCGGCTGCGTCGTACGACCTGCTCGTCGCCCCGGATGCGGGGCGGCTTCAACCGCAGCGGTTCCTCGCCGGATCGATTCGCGCCCGGCTGCTGCAGCGCTGCACCGTCCCGCTCTGGACGGCCGGAGGCTGCCTGACCGGCATCGACCACAGCCGGCGCGGCCTTCAGACGATCGCCTGCCTGGTCGACTTCGACGATCGGCCCGAGGCGCTGCTCCCACAGGTCACCGCGTTCGCGCAGCGCTTCGGCGCGCGCGTCCAGGCGCTCGCCGTCTTGCCGCCGCTCGACGATGGGACGATCGGCGAGGTGGCACAATCGGATGTGCCGCTTCGACCCGGCGCGGCGCTGACACGCATTCAGGAGATGTTCGGCGGTGACGCGCCCGTGGGCGTCGACATCGCGACCGGGGCGCAGGGGCGAGAGCTGCCGCGACTGCTCGCGCGCTGCGGCGCGGACCTTCTCTTCCTGGGCCCCCGCCAGTCGTCGCAGGGCCCGTGGAGACTCCGCTTCTCGCGGCAGCTGGACCGGCTGCCGTGTCCGGTAGTGTGTGTAGGAGACGTGTCTGGACTGACGGGCCGCGCGTTCCACCGCGCAGTAGAGAGCGCGGCGATCCGTCGCGGCGCAGTGGCAGCGATAGGCTGAGAGCGCGACGTGCCTGCGGCGCGTTCGTACGAGGCAGCGCGCCGCACCGGGCCGGCAGACTTAACGCATGCCGCCTGGCGGAATCGACGTCGCGCGCTTCGAGTGCTGCAGGTGCCCGGATCCGTTTCGATCCGACTGCGTCATCGTTCCGAGGGCAGGGCCACCCTGCGCGAAGATGCTGTGGCGGAGAGCGACGGTGATCCAGTCGTCGACCTCGACGACCCGTTCCTTGCGATCGGTGAACAACGCCACGATGCCGTCCATCTGGGCCTGCACGTCGGTCGCAGCCGGATTGGCCAACGTCTCGGCCATGACGTCCTTCATCATGTTCAGGTTGTCGAGGATCGCGGCTGATCGTTCATGGATCATGACGAGCCCCGGCGCGATCGATGGAGCCAGGGGAACCTCTTCCGGGAAGGACTCCGGCAGCTTACCCTTCGCGAGCTTCTTCAGAAAGCGATCGGCGACGATCTTCAGATCCTTCTGCCGCTGCGCGGTTTCGGTGGACATCTCGAATGGTTCGAGCGCCGCGAGCTCGAACCAATGCCCTGCCCAGAAAACACCCGTCAGCGTGGTGTACGCCGGATCGCGCTTGGGATCGATCGGGTCGTCGACGAAGCTCGTGTACGGATGGTCGTACAGAATCTCCATGTCCTTGGGCGTATCCGGTAGCGACACGTCGGGACGGCTGAGATACCGGTCGACGACAGCGTCGAGCGCGTCCGGAACCCCGTCCGGCTCGACACTGGCGTAGACCGCCAAGACTTCACGCTGGAACTCGTGAGCGCGCCGAATCACTTCCGCGGCACGCGCGCCGAGCGCGGCGTATCCCTTCTCCGCTTCGGGATCGGGAGTCGCGCTCGACGCGGGGTCTGTAACGCGCCGGGTCATGAGCCGATAGATCTCCGGCTCCTTGACTTTGTCCCTTCCCTGGGCCAGGGCGCCGAGAAACACGCCCTGCGCACGCTCGATGGCGACCAGCCTGGCGTACAGATCAGGCCAGTTGCTCTTGAGGGACGCGACCAATTGCTCAGCGTCGACGTCCGCGCTCGCCTGCCCCGCTATCGGCGCGGCGGCGAGCCCAAGAAGGAGCACCAGGAAACCGGCAACGATACGCAACCCTTTCACCTCCAACGAAAGTGTCGATCCGTCCTCGATTCTATCGCGCCACCGTGACCTTGACGTAGCCGTTGCTCCAGCAGCACTGGTCCGCATACGAGCTGTCGACGTTCCCGTGCACGTCCACCCGGGCGCGAACGACGTACTCACCCGGCTGGGCAAAGGTCGCCTTCGTGCTGGACGAGCCTTCGGTCCCCTTCACACCGTCCTTGGCCGGCTCGAACTTCACCTCGGCCCCGACCGGCCCCTGGTGCTTCAGCCAGTAGACGTTGATCGACGGACGCTCTTCGCGCTTGATGGTGATCGGTTCCTTCTCGTGCGCGGCGTCGTCCTTGACGTGCACCGTGAGCTCGATCGGCTCCCCGACCTTCGCCTGCTTGTCCTCCGACTTGATGCCCATCGGTCCGCGGCCCGTTGCCGTGCTCGGTGGAAAGCTGAGGAGTGGAGGCGTCGACCCCATGGCCATCGGCCAGCTGAGCATGTACTCGTTCCGTTTCGTGCGCCCGGGCACCGACCAGGTCTGGCCGCCGTGCTTCAGGGTCCACACGACATCCCCCTTGAAGTCCTTCGGGATCGTGATCGTGAACGCACCCCGCTCGCGGTCGTGCTGGTTGATGTTGGGTCCGAACCCGTCGCCACGACCGCGGCGGGCGGGCGGGGCCGCGGGGCCGGCGCCGCTCACCGTACCGGACTGCACGGGCACGATGCCCGCGTTGTTGCTGCCGCCGTCGTCGCCTTCGTGGACCTCGAAGACGGTCGGCTGCATCCCATCGAATTCCTTCGGCGTGATGAAGTTGTCAGGGCCGATCGGAATCTCGATCGTCTCCTTGTTCAGGTTCGTGTACCCGAACGCCAGGGTGAACGAGCCGTCCGGATTCGCGTACCACCCGTCGAAGAACGGCGAAATGCGGTTCCCTTTTGGGGCCTGTGGTGTCAATGGCCTGAACTGGGCACTCAACCCAGCAGCACCCAGAAACGACGCCACCACGAGCCCGCCGACTATCGATCGTCCAAACACTTCATGCCTCCGTGATATCGATGACACCAAGCATAAAAAGGAAGGAGCCTCTCGACAGGTCGAGAGGCTCCTTCGCTCATGCCATACGTGCCGCTAGCAATCCTTGGCTAACTGCCGTACTTACTGCTGCTGGTCCTGCGTCGCCTTTCCGAGGCGGCGCTGCCGGTCTTCGAGGATCTGCTGATAGCCCTCGTCGTCCAGGTGCGTGACGGTGATCCAGGCGTGCGACATTTCGTCCGCCGTGCGGCTGCCGTCGCCCACCCACTGATCCGGATCCGGGTTGCCCTTGTTGTTCGCCGTGTTGTCGTAGTAGCCGGTCAACACCAGGACGGCGCCCTTCGGCAGCAGCGGCGCGTAGTCGTTCTCGTAGACGTGCGCCGTGTGCCACTGGTTGGTCCAGTTCGAGACGGAGCTGACCAGCTCGAGCTTGCCGGTCTCCGGATAGAAAATCTCCATCGTCATGCCGACCATGCGGGCGTGCCCGTGCGGCTGGAAGGCGTCGATGCGGACCGGAGTCTTGAACGAGTGGAAGCCCTGCGTCATCGCCGTGCCGTTTGGCGCGATCTCGAGCTCTCCGCCCTTCATCTTCAGCGAATAGGACTTGAGGTTCTGCTTGTACTTCGCCTTGTCCTTGTGGTCCGGCGGATACAGCCAGATGCCGAGCTCGACGACGTCGTCCTTCACTTCTTCGCCGAAGGGCCAGTAATGAACGTCCCACTTGATCATCGAATTGGCCGGCAGCGTGCGGCAGCCGTCCTCGGGGACCATCTCGCCGACCTTACCGGACGCGTATTCGGAGACGCGTTCGAGCAGCGTGTAATCGCCGGTGTCCTGGTTCGGGACCATCAAGTCGCTGTTGGCGTGGTGCGTGCCGGGACGCCCCTTCAGCGACGGCTTGACCGACAGGGCCTTGATGCAGCGGTCAACCGTGGTGCCGATAGGGAGAATAGGACGCCACCACCGGTCACCGCCGCGCGCGGGCAACGTGTACGGCTTGGTCGGCACGATCAAGTCGGGCGGGCCGAGCGTGTCCTCGAAGGCCCACTTGGTGCCGTCCGGGAACACCGGCTGCGGCGGCATGTCGGCCAGGTTGCCCTGCGGCGCGCCGGCGTCGACCCAGTTCGCGATCGTCTGGATCTCGGATTCCTTCAAGCGCAGGTCCCACTTCAACTGCTGCACGCCCACCTTGTCGTACCGATAGGGGGGCATCTCGCCAGCGACCACGCGCTGCTTGATCGAGCGGACCCAGGGCCGCACTTCCTCGTAGGTCCGCAGCGACATGGGACCCACGTCGCCCGGGCGGTGACAGTTCTGGCAGCTCTTCTGAAGGATGGGCGCAACATCCTTCGTGAACGTCGGCGACTGCTGTGCAAGTGCCTGCTGCGGCATCCCAGCCAGGAGCAGCGCCGCCACGGACCCGATCCCAAGACCCTGAACACGGTTCCCTACGCGCGTTCTCGTCATAGTGAGGTTACCTCTCGCGGGGGATTCTACAACAGAGATGTCCAACTGGAACCGACAAATGTATGCAATTTGTCAGCAGCCGGCGGCGAAGCTGAGGCAGCCACTCGCCCCCGCGGTAGGGCGAGCGGTGCCGCGCAAAGTCCGGTCCGCCACCCGCCCACACCCACCTCCGCTGAGGCCCCCAAGAGCCCCGACGCTCGTGGCCCGCGTCCAGGGGCTCGGGCTACCGCCCACACACGTGGGAGGTCGGGCCCCGCGCGTGGACTGCTCGGCAGCCCGAGCGGTCACGACCAAGGCAACACGGCGACCGGATCGGACGCGTTCGGCTTCGAGCCTGCAACTGCTTGTCGCGGCGGCACCTCTCGTCCAGGACCACCGCCGGCGGCTGCCCCGTCCAGGCAGTCGGCGCGCAAAACGCCAACCGCCGTTGACGGTCACCAGCGGTCTTGTCGAAAACTTCAGGTCGCCGAGCGCCATTGGACGCGGTTGCCACACCATGACCTCGATCGTCGAGTCGATCTGCTCGGCGCTGGACGAGTTGCGCGCGAGACAGCGGCCGCCGCATGGCAGTGGGCCTGGTGCAGGTCGGTCTGACGATGCGAGGCCGTGAACGGCTGGTTAGGCCGTCGTGGAGATCGGTGCGATGCGGCGGCGTTCATCCTCTCGAGCGGTCGCCAACTGCCGGAGGGGCTATTGGCGTACTCTTCGGCACGCTGAACGGCCGACGATCTCCCGCTCGTTGTACCCGAACATCCGTTGGGCGCCGCTGTTCCAGGAGTCGACGATATGGTCGGGCGTCACGGTGAAGACCGCATCGTCGGTCGAGCTGTCGACGATCACTCGCACGCGTTCCTCGCTCGCCGCGAATTGATCCTCGGCGGCACGCGACTGATGTCGAGGAAGAGCATCACCACGCCGTCGAAGGGATCGTCGGACGTGCGGTACGGAAGCGGCCCCATCAAGGACCGCAGCCCGAGCCGGCCCCTCACCTCCCGGGCGGCCACGTCCCGATCATCGGACTAGCGCGCCAGCAGCGGGCTCTCGGCGCGGCACCAGTCGACCGTCCGACGAAGCCCTTCTTCGAGCCCGACGATTGGCGTATAGCCGAGGAGCCTCCGCGCCTTCGTGATATCGGCCTGGGAATCGCGCACGTCTCCCGCGCGCGGCTCCGCATAGGTCGCCGCGACGCTGCTCCCGATAATGGCGTTCATCGTCTGCAGCAGCTGATTGAGCGAGATCCGGCCGCCCGTGGCGACGTTGATCACCTCGCCGGCCGCGCCCGGCGCCTCGCACGCGCGCAAGACGCCGTCGACGACGTTGGCGACGTATGTGAAGTCACGCGTCTGTTCGCCGTCGCCGTGGACGATCGGCGACCGGCCGTCGAGCAGCGCCGTCGAGAAGAGCGAAATCACGCCGGAGTAGGGAGACCCCGGATCCTGCCGTGGTCCAAACACGTTGAAGTATCGAATCGTGACGGTCTCGAGACCGTAGAGCGTCGTGAACAGCTGGCAGTATTGCTCGGCGACCAGCTTCTGCAGCGCATACGGCGACTGCGGCCGCGGCGGCATGTCCTCTCGCTTCGGCAGCGTCGGCGTGTCGCCGTACGCAGACGAGGAGCCGGCATAGACGACCCGGCGGACGCCGGCATCGCGGGCGGCGACCAGCAGGTTGAGCGACGCATCGACGTTGGATCGATGCGAGGTGACAGGATCCTTGACCGAACGTGGCACCGACGGAATCGCCGCCTGGTGGAGCACGTACTCGACGCCCTGGACCGCGCGAGCACACGTGTCCGGGTCGGCGAGATCGCCCTCGAGAAACTCCACCGCCGGCAGATGATCCAGATTGCGCCGCTTGCCGGTGCTCAGGTTGTCGACCACGCGGACGCGCGCGCCTCTGCGGACCAGTTCCTCTGACAGGTGGGAGCCGATGAAGCCCGCGCCGCCGGTGACGAGGTAGTGAGTCATGCCGCTGCCGAGTGCAAGGACCGAGCCCGGCCGTTCAGTTCGTGGGGAACCCGGCCCGCGGGAAGCCAGGGGTGATACGGATCGCGTTGCCGTAGTAGAGCTTCTTCAACACCGCGTCGGGAAGGCCGAGCCCGTAGAGCTTCCAGAACGCGTGATAGTCGCGGTAGTAATCGAAATATTCGTCGTCTGTTTCGAACACGCGCCAGTAGTACGGATACTCGTCCGGCTGATAGCTGTCCTTCCCGAAGAGAATGCGGTCCTGGTACTTGAGGAAGAACTCCCGGGCGAAACGGGGCTGACGTCCGA